>CP020563.1:3811578-4413894 GCA_002082585.1 Kitasatospora albolonga | reverse complement strand
CGACGAAGGACGCCTCACCCCGGAGGAGGCCGCCTCCCACCCCCAGCGGTCGCTGCTGCTGCGCGCCCTGGGCCGGGGAGCCGACGGCAGCCCCGACCTGCACCTGCACGACGCCCGGGCGGGCGACCGGTACCTGCTCTGCTCCGACGGTCTGCCTGCCGTCGTGACCACCGAGGAGATCCGCCGGGTGCTCTCCGGGGCCGGGGACCCCGAGCAGGCCGTCCGCGAACTCGTCGCCCTCGCCAACGACTTCGGCGGCCCCGACAATGTCAGCTGCGTGGTCGCCGATGTCGTGGAGGTCCGGGCATAGAAGCGAACGGTATGCACTTCGAGCTGCACCGTTTCCGCTCCCGGGAACTCATCCGCGAAGCGGACGCCTACCGGCTCGCCCGCACAGCGCGGCGGCCGGAGCCCCGTACGGCCGTACCCACTTTTTTGTGGGTACTTGGCAGTGGGCTGCGGCGAAACGATCCTTGAGGAGGGCGTTCGGGCCCTGAGTGACAGGAAAGAAAGGGCAGGAAGAAAAGGGGCGGGAGGAGAAGGGCGGCGAGAGGAGAAAGGTGCGTCAGGAGGCCGATCTCGTCTTCGCCAGTCCTTCCAGACGGCGGTGGCCCCAGTCGGAGAGGGCGTCCAGCAGCTGGGAGAGCTCCTGGCCGTTCTCGGTCAGGGAGTACGTCGTCTTCAGCGGCAGGACGTCGTGCACCTGCCGGTGCACCAGCCCGTCGGCCTCCATCTCCCGGAGCGCCTGAGTCAGCACCTTCTCGCTGAGGCCCGGCAGCTCCCGGCGCAGCTCGCCGGGGCGGCACGGGCCGGATGCCAGCTGCCAGATGAGGGCCGACTTCCACTTTCCGTCGATCACCGCGATCGCGGCGGTCACCCCGCAGACATCCATGTCCTGGGCCCGGCTGCGCGTCATCGTCGCCCCATTTCTTGAGAAGCCACCGATCATTTTACGGAGTTGAGCCATGTCTCTGCCGAACGAAAAAAGCACCCGGTCCGCCGCCGTCACCGTCATCGGGCTGGGACCGATGGGCCGGGCCCTGGCGGGCGCGTTCCTGGCTGCCGGGGTGCGCACCACGGTCTGGAACCGGACACCGGGGCGGGACCGGGAACTGGTCGAGCGCGGGGCGATCAGCGCCCCGACGGCCGAGGAAGCCGTGGCCGCGAGCCCGCTGACCGTGGTCTGCGTGGTGAACTACGACGCGGCGGACAGCATCCTGCGGCGCGACGCGGTCACCGGCGCGCTCAAGGGGCGCACGGTCGTCAACCTGACGGCCGACACCCCGGACCGGGCCCGGGACGCCTCCGCCTGGGCGGGCGAGCACGGTGTCCGTTACCTCGACGGGGCGATCATGACGCCGACCGTGACCATCGGCACTCCGAACGGCGTCTTCATCTACAGCGGCCCCGAGGACCTCTACCGCGAGCACCGGCCCGTACTGGACACGCTGAGCGGCACCCATACCCACCTCGGCGAGAAGATCTGCCGGGCGGCGGCCTATGACATCGCCCTGCTCGACATCTTCTGGACCGCGATGGCGGGCTTCAACCACGCCCTGGCGGTGGCCCGGGCCGAAGGGATCACCGCCGGGGAGCTGGCGCCCTTCGCCGCGGGGATCGGCGCCATTCTCCCGGCGGTCTTCGAAGGGGTCGCGGAGGAGGTGGACCGGGGGGACTTCTCCGACGAGGGCAGCCCGATGACCTCCACGGCGTCGACCATGGCCCATGTCATCCACACCTCCGAGGCCCACGGCATCGACGCGAGCGTGATGCGCGCGGCCGAGGGCCTCGCCCGCCGGGCCATCGGGCGCGGCCATGGCGCCGAAGGGTTCCACCGGGTCGCGGAGCTGCTGGGTCGTAACTGAGCGCGATACAGCACACGTTGTACGGGAGCGGGCAGGAAGGAGCTTACGCGGTACGGGGGTTGATCGGCCGGGGCGGGCGCGCGGGGCCGGGCGGAGCCGGTCGGACCCGGTCGCACCCGGCCGGGCGACAGTCCAGGTCCGGTCAACAACTGCCGTACGGCACAGGCCCCGCCCAGCGCCGCCCGCCCCGCCAGGCTTCCGTTCACACGACTGACAAGCAGACGTCACACCCGTACGGAATGCGCTTCCGCCCGCCGCCCGTTGACATCGGTATGGCCATAGGAGTAGCACTCAACGCATCCGATGCCGACAACGAGATCGACGCCACCGTGGCACTCGCCCGCGAGGCCGCCGACGCCGGGCTGCGGTCCGCGTGGTTCGGGCAGCGCTTCGGCGTGGACTCGCCCGCGCTCGCCGGAATCGTCGGGCGGGAGGTGCCCGGCCTCCAGGTGGGCACCTCCGCCGTCCCGATCTTCGGCCGCCACCCGCTGCTGGTGTCCAGCCAGGCCCAGACCGCCCAGGCCGCCACCCACGGCCGCTACCACCTCGGGCTGGCGCTCGGCGCCCAGCACCTCGTCGAGGGCGGGTTCGGGATTCCCTTCGAGCGGCCCATCGCCCGGCTGCGCGAATTCCTCACCGCCCTGCGGCAGTTGACGGAGACCGGCACCGCCGACTTCCACGGCGAGCTGCTCACCGCGACCACCCCGATCCCCGCCCGCGTCCCGGGCGCCGAGGGCGGGGTGCCGCTGCTCGTCGCCGCGATGGGGCCCCAGGCGCTCCGGGTCAGCGGGGAGCTGGCGGACGGCATCCTGCCCTATCTGGCCGGGCCGCGCGCCCTGGCCGACCACATCGTCCCGGCCGTCACCGCGGCGGCCGAGGCCGCCGGGCGGCCCGCGCCCCGGATCGTCGCGCTGGTCAACGGCGTGGTGACCGACGACGTCGAGACCGTACGGGAACGGGTCGCCGAACGGCTGGCGTTCTACGAGAAGATCCCGTCCTACATCCGCGCCATCGGGCTCTCCGGCGGCCGACGGGCCCTCGATGTGGCGGTGGTCGGCGACGAGAAGGCGGTCGCGGCGGAGGTGCGGCGCTACCGGGACGCGGGCGCCACGGAAGTGGTCTTCGCGGGGACGGAGGTCGCCGGGGACGCCGACCGGCGCCGCACCTGGGCGCTGCTCGGCGAGCTGGCCGGCTGACCTCGGGCGGGCCAGCCCTCAGCACAACTGCCCCTCAGGGCAGCGGAGATGTCGAGGCGGCGGCGTACCGGCGGGCCAAGTGCGCGAAGGCGTACCGGAGTTCAGATGGTCCGATGACCTCGATATCGGCGTCGAACCTGCCGATCGCGGCCGCCAGACCGGGCCAGGACCACGAGCCCAGCACGAGTCGGCAGCGGTCCGCGCCAAGTTCCTCGACGACTCCGTCGTGGGTGTGGCGCAGCACGTCGGCGGCGGGGAGGCCGAGGACGACCTCGCCCCGGCAGGGCCACCCGCCGACGCCACCTCCGGTATCGGCGGCGTCACCGCCCCGGAACCGGGCGGTGACGAAGGCCGCCACACCCCCGCCGGGCAGCTCACGCGGGGTGAAGCGGGGGCCGGTGGGGGTGCGCGGGGTGATCCGGTCGGCGCGGAAGGTCCGCCAGTCGTCGCGGTCCAGATCCCAGCCGACGAGATACCAGCGCCCGCCCCAGGTGACGAGATGGTGCGGCTCCACCCGGCGGGGCGGAACCGGGGCCGGGGGCGTAGCTGACGGTGGGGGCGGAGCCGGAGCCGAGGTCAGCGGTGAGGCCGGAGTCGGGGATACCGGCACCGACACCGACACCGGGCTGTAGTCGAAGCGCAGCACCTCACGGGCGTGGACGGCCGCGCCGATCGCCACGAGCACACCGCTGTCCGCCTGGGGTGCCGGGCGGGCCGCCGGGCGGTCGACCGCGGTGACCCGGAGGCTGTCGACCCGGTGACGCAGCCGGGTGGGCAGGACCTGGCGGACCGTGTTCAGCGCGCGGGCCGCCGCCTCCTCGATGCCCGCGCCGGAGGCTGTGGCGCTCTGGAGCGCCACAGCGAGGGCGACGGCCTGCTCGTCGTCGAAGAGGAGCGGCGGCAGCGCCGTGCCCGCCTCCAGCCGGTACCCCCCGTCCGGGCCCTTCGCCGCCACGACCGGGTAGCCGAGCTCCCGCAGCCGGTCCACATCGCGGCGTACGGTACGCGGGCTGACGTCCAGCCGTTCGGCCAGCAGCGCCCCCGGCCAGTCCCGGCGTGCCTGGAGGAGGGAGAGCAGCGACAGCAGCCGCGCGGAAGTTTTCGGCATGACATCCATGGTGCCCGGAGTAGCGGACACAACCTGTCCTCTTCTCTTGGGATGGTGGACCCACACCCGGAAAGCCGAAGCACCGAAGCACCGGAGCACCGGAAAGCGGCAGCCCCGGAAAGCCGGAGAACGCGTACCACCGGAAAGGCCCGATGACCATGACCTCCTCCCCCGCCCCGTCACCCGCCGTCGACGGCGAACGCGCCGACATCCTCGCCGAGCTGGCCGAGGCGCGAGCCGCCCTGACCACCACGGTGCGCGGGCTCGACGACGCGCGGATCGCCGAGCGGCCGACCGTCAGCGGGCTCCGCCTGGGCGGGCTGATCAAGCACGTCGCCTCCATCGAGGAGGGCTGGCTGCGCTTCGTGGCCGACGGCCCCTCCGCCCTGCGCTACGACCTGCCGGAAGGGGTGACCTGGGAGGACTTCAAGGCCGGTACCGCGCAGACGTACCCGCAGTGGGCCATCGACCGGCAGACCGAGTTCCAGGTGCTGCCCGGCGAGACCCTGGCCGGCATCCTCGCCCGGTACGAGGAGGTCGCCGCCCGCACCACGGAGATCGTCGCCGCCCTCCCCGACCTGTCCGTGACACACCCGCTGCCCGAAGCGCCCTGGCACGAGCCCGGAGGCGTCCGCAGCGCCCGCCGCGTGCTGCTCCACGTCATCGCCGAGACGGCCCAGCACGCCGGGCACGCGGACATCCTGCGCGAGACGATCGACGGGCAGACCTCGACATGAGCCGCACCCCCGTCCTCAGCACCCGGGCCCTCAACCGGGCAACCCTCGCACGGCAGTTGCTGCTCGACCGGGCCGACGTACCGGCCCTCGACGCGGTCGCGCACCTCTGCGGACTCCAGGCCCAGGAGCCGCAGGAGCCGTTCACCGGGCTCTGGTCACGGCTGCGTGGATTCCAACCGGGCGAGCTGTCCGAGCTGCTGACGGAACGTCATGTCGTACGCACCCATCTCATGCGCCGGACCGTCCACCTCGTCGCCGCCGAGGACGTCCTCGCCTGGCGGGCCCGCCACAACGCCATGCTGCGCCAACGTGTCCTCGGGGTCTACCGCCGCGAACTCGAAGGGGTCGACCTCGACGAACTCGCGGCGGCGGGGCGGGCGGTGCTGGCCGACGGCGAACCCCGTTCGATGGCCGAGCTCGCCCGCGCGGTGGCCGACCGCTGGCCGGAGGCGGGCACCCGGCCCCTGGGCGAGATGCTGGTCGCGGGCGTCCTGGCAATGGTGCAGCTGCCGCCGCGCGGGGTGTGGCGGACAAAGGCGGGGGTGCGCAACGCACTGGTCTCCTCCTGGCTGGGGCGGGAGATCGATCCGCCGTCGCCGGACGGGTCCGATCCGGTGGGGCAGGCGCTGGTACGGCGGTACCTCGCCGCGTTCGGGCCCGCCGCCACCGCCGACGTACGGGCCTGGTCGGGTCTGGCCGGGCTGCCGGGCGCGGTCGCCGCGCTCCGCGGGGAGCTGGTGACCTTCCGCGACGAGCGCGGCCGGGAGCTGCTGGATCTCCCCGACGCGCCGCGCCCGGACGCGGACACCCCCGCCCCCGTCCGTTTTCTCCCCGCTTTCGATAATGCGCTCCTCGGCTACGACGACCGCACCCGGATCGTCGACGACGCCGACCGGGGCCTGTCGGTCGCCGGGGCCCGCGTGGTCCTGGTCGACGGCCGGACCGCCGCGACCTGGGACGTGGAGGCGGGGACGGGCACCGTGACGGTCGCGCCGCTGCGGCCGTTCTCCCGCGCCGACCGGACCGCCGTCGCGGAGGAGGGACGGGAGCTGGCGGCGTTCCTCTCGGACGGGGAGAGCCGACGCGTACGGGTCACGGCCGCTCCGGCGTGAGGCCGTGCGGCGTGAGGCGGTACGGGAGGCGGTGCGGGCCGGGTCGGGTCGGCGCGTGAACCCGTACGGCCCGGTCTGGTGCGGGAGCCGGTGCGCGCAAGCCCGTACCGTATGAACCCGGCGCGGGCCCGCGCTCCTCGCTCAGCCGTGCCTTCCGGCCGCCGCCTCACTCACCCCGGGGTGGGCGGGTTCGAGGAGTTGGACGAGCAGCGCCCGCAGTTCGTCCTCGCCGCCGGGGCCCAGCAGCTCCGCCACCTCCGCCGCCAGCAGGCCGACCGCCTCCGCGACCGTCGCCAGCCGGGTGTGCCCGAGCTCGGTGAGCTCCAGGGCGTGCCGGCGCCGGTCGTGCGGATCGCGCCCCCGGTGGACCAGCCCGCCGTCGACCAGCTCGTCCACCAGCTGCGAGGCCGCGGGCCCGGTGATGGCCAGTTCCTGGGCGAGCCGCTGCTGCGGGCAGGGGCCGGAGGCGGCCAGGACGGAGAGCGGACCGTAGTGGCGCACCCGCAGACCGGTCCCGGCCAGCTTCTCGTCGCCCAGCCTGCGCAGCCGGTGGTGGGCCTGCTCGACAAGGTGCTCGGTGCTCTGCACGAGGTCCTGGGTGCCCGGCGGGAGCAGCCGGGCCAGCAGGGTGTTGAGGCGGGTCACCTGCTCGGCGCTGAGGACGGCGGTGAGCCGCGCGTTCCGCTCGGCGACCGCGCGGCGGCCCGTCTCCACGGCGGAGCGGCCCTCGTCGGTCAGGGAGAGGATGTACTGACGCCGGTTGTCCGGGTTACGGGTGCGGAGCACCTGGCCCCGGCCCTCCAGACGGTCGATGACGCCCACCATGATGGTCCGGTTGATGCCGAGGCGCTCGGCCAGGTCGAGCTGGGAGACCCAGTCGCCGCCGGTGAGGGCGTCGAGGACGAGGAACTCCCGGGAGCCGTCCTCCGGGCCGTCGGTGCGGGCCGCGAACCGGGCGAACACCCGGCGCAGGAGATAGCCGATGAACCCGGTGAGCGCTTCCGGCAGAACACCGGAGACCTCGGCCGTGGCCTCCGCCCCGGCCGCCGGAGCCGTCTCCGGAACGGGGCCTCGCGCCGCGTCGGGCTCGACTCGCACGTTGGTCACTCCCCTTCGGAACCGGGTGACCGAGTATACGGCGGGCAACCCGGCCAGACCGGGCCCCGATCACGGCCCAAAGCCCCCGGAGGACCAGGGCCCCGATGACCGGGCCTCCACCCGCAGCGGCCCGCCGCCCGCCCACCACACACCGGAACCCCGCCCGGTGGGGGCCGGGCGGGGCGAGGAGGGGCCGTTTCCGGTTAGCCGGAGCGACCGGAGCGGTCAAGGCTGCCAGGCCGACTAGCGCGGCGGCCGGGCCCGAGGAGCCGTGGTGTCCGTGGCCCTGATGGTGGACAGGGTGACGGCCAGGGCCACCAGGTAGATGCCCGCGCCGATCAGGAGCCCGGCGGAGTAACCGGCAGTGAGCGCCTCCGCCCGGTCGCCGGGTCCGTCGCCGGTCAGCCGGGCCCCGGTGATGACCGAGGCGGTCGCGGCCAGGACCGCGAGGCCGACCGCGCCGCCGATCTGCTGGCCGGTGTTGATCAGACCCGCCGCGATCCCGGTGTCCTGCGGGGAGACGCCCCGCACGCTGATGACCGTGACCGTGACGAAGACCAGCCCGAGACCGAACCCGCAGACCAGCTGGGCGGGGAGGAGGACGGCCAGGGCGTGCTGACCGGGTGCCAGGAAGCTGAGCCAGACCATGGCCGCGCTGCCGGTGACCAGCCCGGCGGAGATGACCGAGCGCTCGGACGCCCTGGCCAGCAGCTGCGGGCCGACACCACCGGCCGCGACGCCGATACCGACGGCGAACGGCAGGTAGGCGAGGCCCGTGGCCATCGGCTCGTACCCCTTCACGAGCTGCATGTAGAGGGTCAGGAAGTAGAAGGTGGCGACCATGCCCGCCCCGACCAGGAACATGACCGCGTTGGCTCCGGCCCTGCCCCGGTCCGCCAGAACGGCGCCCGGCACCATCGGCGCCCGGCCGGTGCGCTGGATGACGACGAAGGCGGTGATCAGGACGACAGCGGCGGCCAGGCCGATCAGGGTGCCGCCGTCGCCGAGGCCCTTCTCGCCCGCCCGGGTGACGGCGTACACGAGGGAGCCGAACCCGAAGGTCGCGGTCAGGGCGCCCGGCACGTCGACCGAACCGCGTTCGCGCCCGCCTTCCTTCAGGACCGCCGTGCCGATCAGTACGGCGACGGCGATGGGGACGTTGATGTACATGACCCAGCGCCAGCTGAGGAATTCGGTCAGCGCGCCGCCGAGGAGCAGCCCGACGACCGAGCCGAGCCCGCCCATCGCCCCGTACACCCCCAGCGCCTTGTTGCGCGCCGGTCCCGCCGGGAAGGTGGCGGCCAGCAGCGAGAGCGCGGTGGGGGCCGCGATGGCGGCGCCCACGCCTTGCAGGACCCGGGCGGCGATCAGGACTTCACCGCTGCCCGCGAGGCCGCCGAGGAGCGAGGCGAGGGCGAAGACGACGAGTCCCGTACGGAACACCCGGCGGCGGCCGAAGAGGTCGCCTGCCCGGCCGCCCGCCAGCAGCAGTCCGCCGAAGGCCAGGGCGTAGGCGGTGATGACCCAGCCGAGTCCGGCGTCGGAGAGGCCCAGCGCGCTCCGCATGCTCGGCAGGGCGACGGCCACGATGGTGTTGTCGAGGACCAGCATGAGCTGGGCCGCCGCGATGACCGCGAGCGCGAGACCGGGCCGCCGGTCAGCGGCGGGGGGCGGGGCAGCGGGTGCGGTGGAGCCCGGCGGTTCGGCGGGACCGGGCGGAGCGGTGGAGCCCGGCGGCTCCGCGGGGCCCGGTGGAGCGGCTTCGGTTCTGTCCTGCGTCGGCATGGATGTCTCCGTACGTTTACGTAGGTGGGCTGCGACGGTCCGGAAGGAGACCGGGCCGGGCGGGCGGGTGAGGTCAGCGGTCCGCGGCGTCCCTGACCGGGCCGGAGGGCCAGATGCGCAGGTCCTCGTAGGAGGCCCGCCACTCGGTCTCGTACGCGGCGCGCAGGGGCGGGGGCAGCTGGGCGAGGACGGAGGCGGCGCGGGCGGCGTCCATGTCGTCGAGGAGCCACGGGAGGTAGCGGTTGGCGTCGCTCCCGATGCGGTTCCGCTGCTCGGCGGCGAAGGCCGCCCACTGCTCCTGGCTCAGGGTCAGGTCCATGAGCGCGAGCGCCTCCCGCTCCTCGTGGTCCAGGTGGGCGCGGAGGCCGGTACGGAGCGCGTCGACGAGACCGCCGAGCCGTTCGGCCCCCGTGTCGCGGTCGGCCAGCGCGGTGTCGATATCCGTCAACAGCGGGTCGATGAGGGCGTGTTCGGCCTCCATCGCGTCGAGGAGCGCGGTCTCGGAACCCCGGTCGGCCAGCGCCGCGTACATCACCGGCCACAGGGTGAGGTCCTCGGCGGTGTGGTGGGCCGTCAGGAACTTCTTGAACAGCTCCCAGCCGACCGCCGCGCTCAGCACATGGCGCGGGTCCTCGTCCGCCCGGGCGGTGATTCGTGCGATGCGCTCCACTTCGCGCCGGAGCGCGTCGTGGAGGGCGAACATCATCGTCATGTCGAGGTTCTTGAAGTCGCGCATGATCTGTCCCCGTTGCCCTTCGCTTCCACCCGCACACGCCCGGCCGGGCCGTACAGAAGGAAGCTATCGTCAACTTGCTTATCTATCAAGATAGCAACCGTCATAACTACAACGAATATCGGTGATCCCCATTCCGGAAAAGGCACCCGACGGCCGCCCCCACGGCGCCGTGCTCTGCGACCTCGACAACGTGATCCGCTTCTACGACACCGCGCCCCTCGCCGCCCTGGAGCGGGAGGCGGGCCTGCCCGAGGGCGTGACGACGGAGATCGCCTACGCCCCCGAGACCGACCTCCCGCTCCTCCTCGGCCGGATCACCCCGGACGCCTGGGTGGAGGCCATCGCCGCCGGGCTCGCCGGGCGGGTCGGCGGGGACACGGACCTGGCCCGCACGCTCGGGCGCGCGCTCGCCGGGGCGCCGTTCCGGGCCGACGCGGAGGTGGTCGCGCTGCTGCGCCGGGCGCGCACCCATGTCCCGCTGGTGCTCGTCACCAACGCGACCCTCCAACTGGACGAGGATCTCGCCCTGTTGGGTCTCACCGACCTGGCCGACGCGGTGGTGAGCAGCGCGGTGGAAGGGGTGGCCAAGCCGGACCCGGCCATCTACCGCATCGCGGCCGGACGGGCGGGCGTACCGCCGGAGCGGTGCCTGTTCGTGGACGACCGGCAGGAGAACATCGACGCGGCCGTCGCCCTCGGGATGACGGGCGCCCTGTACCGCGAACCGGCGGATCTGCGGCGAGCGTTGGGCCCGTACGCGTACGGGGCAGGGGAGCGCCGACCCGGCGCCCGAACCGAGGGGTGACCCTGCACCTGAAGGGCGACCCGACACCCAGGACGCGGCCCGGCACCTGGCACGGCCCGGCACCCAAGACGCGACCCGAGACCCGAGGGCGCGCCCGGCACCCGAGGAGCGCCCCGACATCCAGGACGCCCCCCCAGACGCGACAGCCATCCCTTTCCAGATGATCCATCACGGATCGAACCATTACGCTGGCCGCCATGACCCCCACCGCACCCGCCCGCACCTCACCCGACCTCTCCTTCCTCCTGGACCACACCAGCCACGCCCTGCGCACCCGGATGTCGGCAGCGCTCGGCGAGGTCGGCCTGACCCCCCGGATGCACTGCGTCCTGGTCAACGCCCTGGCGGAGGAGCGCACCCAGATCCAGCTCGCCGAGATCGGGGGCATGGACAAGACCACGATGGTGGTGACGGTGGACGCCCTGGAGAGCGCCGGGCTCGCCGAGCGCCGCCCCTCCAGCCGGGACCGGCGGGCCCGGATCATCTCGGTCACCGAGAAGGGCGCGGCGCTCGCCCGGCAGAGCCAGAAGATCGTCGACCGGGTCCACGAGGAGGCCCTGGGCTCCCTGCCCGCACGCGACCGCGAGGCCCTGGTCCGGGCGCTGAACGCCCTGGCCGGGGGGCATCTGGCGACCCCGGCGGAGAGCCCGGGACCGGTCCGCCGGGCGCGCCAGGCCAGCAAGTGAACCCGCCCGGAGCCCTCACGGCCACCGCACCGCACCACCAGAGAAAGAAGAACCGAAAGAAATAGTCTGCAACAAAACCATCTGCTACGGTCACTCCTGTCGCATCGACCGACAGGAGCGGACCCATGTCCACCGCAACGCCGCACACCCCCGCAACACCGACCGCCTCGCCGCCCCGGCTCACCCGCCGGACCCGGACGACAGCCCTCGGGGTGATCGCCACGAGCATGCTCATGATCATTCTGGACGGCTCGATCGTGACCGTCGCGATGCCGGCCGTCCAGGACGACCTGGGCTTCACACCCGCCGGGCTCAGCTGGGTGGTCAACGCCTACCTCATCGCCTTCGGCGGCCTGCTCCTGCTCGCCGGACGGCTCGGCGACCTGATCGGGCGCAGGCCGATGTTCCTCTCCGGCATCGGGCTGTTCACCGCGGCCTCGCTGGCGGCCGGAGCGGCCGGTTCGCCCGCCGTGCTGGTCGCCGCCCGGTTCGCCCAGGGCGTCGGCAGCGCGATGAGCGCCGCGGTGGCGCTCGGCATCCTGGTCACCCTGTTCACCGAACCGGCCGAACGCGCCCGCGCCATCGGGGTGTTCTCCTTCACCGGCGCCGCCGGAGCCTCCATCGGGCAGGTCCTCGGCGGCGTCCTCACCGACGCCCTGAGCTGGCACTGGATCTTCTTCATCAACCTGCCGATCGGCCTCGCCGTCCTGCTGGTCGGCGTCCGCGTCCTGCCCGCCGACCGGGGCCGGGGCCTCGCCGCCGGAGCGGACGTGACGGGCGCCCTGCTCGTCACCGCCGGTCTGATGCTCGGGATCTACACCGTCGTCCAGGTGGAGACGTACGGGTGGACCTCGGCCCGCACGCTGGGCCTCGGGGCGCTCGCCCTCGCCCTGCTGGCCGGGTTCGTCCTCCGCCAGGCCACCGCCCGGACCCCGCTGATGCCGCTGCGCGTCCTGCGCTCGCGCAAGGTGTCCGGCGCCAACGCGGTCCAGATGCTGATGGTGGCCGCGCTGTTCTCGTTCCAGATCATCGTGGCCCTCCATCTGCAGAAGGTCCTCGGTTACGGGGCCGCCGCGACCGGTCTCGCGATGCTCCCGGCCGCCGTCGTCATCGGAGCCGTATCGCTCGGTCTCTCCGCCCGGCTCTGCACCCGCTTCGGTGAGCGGACCGTCCTGCTGACCGGGATCGCGCTGCTGATCGGGGCCCTCGGCCTCCTCGCCCGGATACCCGTACGGGCGGACTACGTCACCGATCTGCTCCCGGTGATGCTGCTGGCCGCCGGGTTCGGGCTCGCGCTCCCGGCGCTGACCTCGCTCGGCATGTCGGGCGCGGGCAAGGACGACGCCGGTCTCGCCTCAGGACTCTTCAACACCACCCAGCAGATCGGCATGGCGCTCGGCGTCGCCGTCCTGACCACCCTGGCCGCCGGACGGACCGAGGCGCTCCGCGCGGCCGGCAGCCCGTCGGCCGAGGCGCTGACCGGCGGCTACCGGCTGGCGTTCACCGTCGGCGCGGCGCTCCTCGTCGCGGCCTTCGCCGTCGCGTTCCTGACGCTGCGCCGGGAGCCGACCGCCGCCGCCGGGCACCGGCAGCCGCACCCGGCCGCCGCCACCGGGCGGACGGGAGCGGAGGCATAGGATCGCGTACCGTCCGGCGAAGCTTCTCGGGGGAGGCGGCGGTATGCAGACAGCGGGGTCCGACGATCCGTCACATATAGGCCCGTTCAGGACCGTTGCCGTGCTCGGCCAGGGCGGTATGGGCCGGGTCCTGCTGGGGGCGGCCCCGGACGGGCGGCTCGTCGCCGTGAAACGCGTACACGCCGATCTCGCCGACGACGAGGGCTTCCGCGCCCGGTTCCGGCGCGAGGTGGACGCCTCCCGCCGGGTCTCCGGGGCGTACACGGCCCCGGTGGTCGACGCCGACCCCGACGCCCCGGCGCCCTGGCTCGCCTCCCTGTTCCTGCCGGGCCCCACCCTGAGCGAGGCCCTGGAGGAGGCAGGCGTCCTGCCCGAGGAGACGGGGCGGCGGCTCGCCGCCGGGCTCGCCCGGGCGCTGGCCGACGTCCACCGGGCCGGGCTCGTCCACCGGGACCTGAAGCCGTCGAACGTCCTCCTCACCGAGGACGGCGTCCGGGTCATCGACTTCGGCATCGCGCGGGCCGCCGACCACGCGACCCGGATCACCCACACCGGGGCCCTCATCGGCTCCCCCGCCTTCATGGCCCCCGAGCAGATCGAGGGCCGGGCCCCCGGGCCCGCCGCCGACGTGTTCGCGCTCGGCGCCACCCTGGCCGTGGCCTGCGCGGGAAGGCCGCCCTTCGACGGCGGCTCGGTCCCCGCGGTCCTGTACGCCGTCGTCCACGAGGAGCCCGACCTCACCGCCGTACCGCCGGGCCTGCGCGGGCTCATCGGCGCCTGCCTCGCCAAGGACCCGGCCCTGCGGCCCTCCCCGCAGGAGGTGTCGGACCGCCTCGGGCCGGTGGCCGCCGCCGCCCGCCCCTGGCCGGAGGCCGTGCACGCCCGGATCGCGGCGCAGCGGGCGGAGGTGGACCGGCTCGTCCGCACGGCACCGCCCGCCGGGCCCGCTCCGGTACCCGCACCCGCCCCCGTACCCCTGTCCGCACCCGCCGCCACCCCTGCTCCCGTAACCGCTCCCGTACGGACTCCCCGGCGTCCCCGCCCCCGGCGCCGCCTGCGGATCGCCGCGATCGTCACCGCCGGGGCCCTCGCGGTCGGCGGAGCGGTCGCCGCGACGGTGCCCGGGGCGACGGGCTGGGCCGCCGACGCGTACTACCTGGTGGTGCCGGAGCCCGTACCGACACCGGGGGACGTGCCGCTGGACCGGGTCGCCGACCGGTACACCGCAGCGCTGCCCACCTGCGCCGAGGTGTTCACGCGGGTGGAGGTGCCCGCCGGGTTCGTCCCGCGGCCCGTCGCGGAGACCCCCGAGGAACGCGTGTCCGCGCAGTGCACATGGACCACCCGCTCCGGCGGTGACATCACCGTCTCCTGGAACCGGTACGACAGCGCCGGGGGGCGGACCGGTGCCGAGCTCGCGAAGGAACGGCACGAAGCGTTCTACCGGCGCGGCACCACCCGGCGCGACCTCGCCCCCGGCTTCGTCGAGGAGGCCCTGCGGACCGAGCCGAAGGGCGAGTACTGCGTGCTGTACGGCCGGGACGTGAACCTGACCCTCTTCCTCAAGGTGGAGAGCCCCGACCATCCGGTGGGCCGCTGCGAGAGCGTCATCACGGAGACCGGGCGGCAGGCCATGGCGGCGGTGAAGGCCCGGTGACCCGCCCGCTCGGTCCCGGGGACCCGCACCGCGCCGGACCGTACCGGCTCCTCGCCGAACTGGGCCGGGGCGGCATGGGCCGGGTGTTCCTCGGCGTCGCGCCGGACGGGCGGCTCGCCGCCGTGAAGCAGGTGCACGCCCGGTTCGCGGCGGACGAGGGCTTCCGCGCCCGGTTCCGGCGCGAGGCCGAGGCGTCGGGGCGGGTCTCCGGGGCCTGTACGGCGGCCGTCCTGGACGCCGACACGGAGGCCGAAACCCCTTGGCTGGCCTCCGTGTTCGTCGCCGGTCCCTCGCTCGGCGCGGCCGTCGGGCGCTCGGGCTCGCTGCCCACCGGGGCCGTGCGGCGGCTCGCCGTGGGCCTGGCGACGGCGCTGGCCGAGATCCACCGGGCCGGGCTGATCCACCGCGACCTGAAGCCGGAGAACGTCCTGCTGTCGGAGGAGGGCGTGCGGGTCATCGACTTCGGGATCGCGCGGGCCGCCGAGAGCGGGAACCTCACCGAGCTGACCGGGACCGGGCTGGTCGTCGGCTCCCCCGCGTTCATGTCGCCCGAACAGGCGGAGGGCCGTCAGCTCACCCCGGCGAGCGATGTGTTCTCGCTCGGTTCGGTCCTGGTCCTGGCCGCTACGGGGAGGAGCCCGTTCGCCGGGCCCTCGACGCTCCAGGAGCTCTACGCCGTCGTGCACGCCGAGCCCGCGCTCGACGCCGTACCGGCCGGACTGCGCCCCCTGGTCGCCGCCTGCCTGGCCAAGGACCCGGCGGCCCGCCCCAGCCCCGCGCAGCTCCTCGCCGCCCTGGGACCGGCGGAGCCCGCCGCCCGGCCGTGGCCGCCCGCCGTCCACGCGGCGATCGCCGAACAGCGGGCGGGCGTCGACGGGCTCCTGGCCGGGGGCCCCGACCCCGAGCGGACCGTGGCCCTGCCGCCACCGGGCGGCGCCACCGCCCCCGTCACCGCCGTCGTCGCGCCCGCCACCGCCGCCGTCACCGAGCTGAGCACCCCGGCCCCGCGCCGACGGAGGGGCCGGGTCACGGCCGCGGTCTCGGCCGCGGTCGCCCTGTGCCTGCTGGGCGTCGGGGCCTGGTGGTACGTACAGAACGACGGCGGGGACGGCGACTCCGGGCCGCCCGACCGCTATGCGACCGTGCCGACCTGCGCCGAGGCGGCGCCCCGGCTCCCCCTGCCGGAACGGCGGGAGGGCAGCGACAACTCCAGCGACCACACCTCCATGGCCGAGACCCGCTGCTCCTGGCACGAGAGGAACGAGCACCTGGCGAGCGGCTGGGACCCCGTCTCCCACGCCGATGTCCGCTGGCACCTGCGCCGCTCCGGCGGCTACTCCGGGAACGCCACGAGGCTCCAGGAAAAGACCTTCGCGGACGACGCCCGGGCCGGACGGCCCGCGACCGGACTCGCCTTCGCCGACGAGGCGTTCTGGGAACCCCTGGCCGCCGACGACTGGAGGAGCTGCGCGCTCTCCGTCCGTACGGCGAACCTCGTCGTGTACGTCGGCCTCGCCGGGGAGCGGCACCCGGCCGCCGACTGCGAAGAGGAAGCCATGAAGATCGCCGAGGCGGCCGTGGGGGCGGTCCCGGAGGGCGATTCCTAGGTCGTGTCGGTCCTAGGTCCTGTCGGCAGAAGGCAGTTTGCCGACAGGGCTGACTAACGCCCTCCGGACACGCCCCGGGCCCCCTCCAGCCCCGTCCTCAGCTGGACGAACGCCAGCTCGGCCGCCCGTACCGCGCCCCCGTGCACCTGGTCCGCGCTCTCCCCCGCGTCGATCCGGCGCCAGTTCTCCTCGGCCAGGATGCGCAGGACGGCGATGATCTGCCCGGCCGCGAGCCGTTCCGCGGTCCCGCCGCCCAGGGCGCGGGCGAGGGCGGCCTCGGAGCGGCCCTGGTACGCGTACAGGCGGGCCACCAGCGCCGGGGTCCCGTACAACAGGCGGTGGAAAGCCAGCACTTGGGGGGCGTCGCTGAGGCCGGTCGCCGGGTCGCGGCGGTCCAGCCCGGCCAGGAAGTGGCGGCGCAGCGCGTCCAGCGGGCTCTCGCCGGGGTCCCGGCCGCCGACCACCCGGGCCGCCTCGTCCTCGTGGTCGGCGAACCGGTGCAGCGCGAGGTCCTCCTTGGCGGGGAAGTACCGGAACAGCGTCGGCTTCGAGATGTCCGCCGCGGCCGCCACCTCCGCCACGGAGACCTTGTCGAAGCCGCGCTCCAGGAACATCGCGATGGCCGCGTCGGAGATCGCCCGGTACGTCAGCTGCTTCTTCCGCTCCCGCAGACTGACCCGGACCGGCTCCGGGGCCGGGGCACCCGACCGCTCCCGCCCCTCTTCCTCCACCGCCCCGGCGGCGCTTCCGTTTCCGTTCCCGCCGCCGGCCTTCTCTCCGCTCATGACCATGAAGCGTACGCCCTTGACCTGGAACGGACTTGCTGTCGCGGGCACGACAGAGGGGCCCGGCTACCCGCCTTCGGCCGTTCTCCGGATCAGCGCCTCGACCCCGTCCAGCAGGGCCGTCAGACCGAAGGTGAACTCGTAGTCGGGGTCGTCCGGTTCGCTCATCACGCCGGAGTCCAGCAGCCGGTGGATCGCGGGGTGGCGCGCCGGGTCGACCAGCCGCCGCAGGGTGCGTTCGTGGCCCGCGACCACCTCCTCGGGGGAGACCCCTCGCGCGGTGACGGCGGCGGCCAGGTCGCTCATCAACAGGGCCTCGCTGCGCACGAAGTTGGAGACGAGCAGAATCACCGAGATCTTGTCGCCCTCGCCGAGCCCGCTGCCCTCCAGCGCCTGGAGCCCCTGCTCCCACCAGGCGAGCGAGTTCGGGGTGGCGGGCGGGCCGCCGATCGGAATCCGGAGCACCCAGAGGTTGGCCAGGAACTGCTCGCGCTGCCCGGCCGCCCACTCGGTGAGCGCCGCACGCCAGCCCGCCCCGGCCTCCAGCGCGGGCAGCGGGGACGGCGGGCCGATGACCGCCTCCTGCATCAGGACGTAAAGCTCGTCCTTGGCGGAGACATACCGGTAGAGCGACATCGTGGAGGCGCCGACCTCCTTCGCGACCCGGCCCATCGACACGGCGGCGAGCCCCTCGGCCGCCGCCACGGACACCGCCGCCGCCACGATCCGCTCCAGGCTCAGCCCGGGCTTCGGCCCCTTGGCCGGGCGCTCCCGCAGCCCCCAGGCGGCCTCGATGGAGGCAGGCAGGTCGCCGCCGCCCGCACCGCTCTTCCCTGCCATCGCATCCCCTTGCCCGCGTTCCGTGCCCCCGTGCGCCTTGACCCCATCCTAGAGATGCGTAATGCTTACGCAATAACGCGTATGTCATACGCAGAAGGGGGTCCGACAGCCATGCCCAGCCCATCCGCACAGAACCCGTCCGCAGGGGACAGCTACGCCATCGAGGCGTACGGCCTCACCAAGTCCTACGGAAAACCGCCCGCCCGCGTCCTGGACGGCCTCGACCTCCGCGTCGAGCGCGGCAGCGTCTTCGCCCTGCTCGGGCCGAACGGGGCGGGCAAGACCACCTGCGTACGCATCCTCGCGACGCTCACCACCGCCGACTCCGGCACCGCCCGCGTGGCGGGACACGACGTGGTCGCCGAGCGGAGCGCGGTGCGGCGGGCGATCAGCCTCACCGGCCAGTTCGCCGCCGTGGACGAGACGCAGACCGGCGAGGAGAACCTGCGGATGATGGCCCGGCTGACCGGGCTCTCCCGTACCGCCGCCCGCCGCCGGGCCCAGGAGCTGCTGGAGCGCTTCGACCTCACCAGGGCGGCCCGGCGCACCGTCTCCACGTACTCCGGGGGCATGCGCCGCCGCCTGGACCTGGCCGCCGGGCTCACCGGCTCACCGGAGCCCGGCGTCTTCTTCCTGGACGAGCCGACGACCGGGCTCGACCCGCGCAGCCGCCAGGAGCTCTGGCAGGTGGTGCGCGAACTGGCCGGGCGCGGGGCGAGCGTGCTGCTCACCACGCAGTACCTGGAGGAGGCCGACCGGCTCGCCGACCGGATCGCGCTGCTCGACAAGGGCCGGATCGCCGCCGAGGGCACCGCCGCCGACCTCAAGGGCCGGGTCGCCGGACACCGCCTCGACCTGGTCCTCACCAGCCGCGAGGGCTACCTCCGCCTCGCCGGGCGGGCGGTCCACCACTCCCCCGAGACGCTCACGCTCGGGCTGCCCACGGACGGCAGCGCCGCCCACGTCCGCGCCCTGCTCCACGAGATCGACCCGGCGGGCACCGAGATCGACCGCTTCACCCTGCACAGCGCGACCCTCGACGACGTCTTCCTGGCCCTCACCTCGGAGGTACCCGCCCATGTCTGACACGGCCACCCTCCGCCCGGCACCGGCGCCACCCGTCCACCGGGTGAGGGCACCGGGCGCCCTCACCCACGCGGCCGTCCTGGCCGGACGCAGCCTGCGCGTCAGCCGCCGCAACAGCGACGCGCTGATCATGTCGCTGGCCCTGCCGATCATGCTGATGCTGATCTTCGTCTACTTCTTCGGCGGCGCGATCAAGACTTCGGCGCTCTACGACTCGTACGTCATGTACGTCGTCCCGGGCGTCATCCTCCTGTGCGCCGGGTTCGGCGCCGCGACCACCGCCACCGCCGTCAGCGAGGACATGAAGGGCGGCATCATCGACCGCTTCCGTTCTCTGGACGTGGGCGGTACGCCGGTCCTGGCCGGGCACGTGGCGGCGAGCACCGTCCGCAACCTGGTCGCCACCCTCGTGGTCTTCGGCGTCGCCCTCCTCATCGGCTTCCGCCCGGCGGCCTCCTGGGACGGCTGGCTCCTCGCGGCCACGGTCCTGGTCGCCTACATCGTGGCGCTGTCCTGGCTCTCGGCGGCGATCGGTCTGCTGGCGAGAAGCCCGGAGGCGGCGAGCGGGTTCACGTTCTTCATGTCGTTCCTGCCCTACCCGAGCAGCGCGTTCGTCCAGGTCGACTCGATGCCGAGCTGGCTGCACGGCTTCGCCGAGCACCAGCCGATCACCCCGGCCATCGAGTCCCTGCGCGGGCTGCTGCTGGGCCAGGAGGTCGGCAACACGCCCTGGATCGCGCTGACTTGGGCCGGGGGGATGCTCGCCGTGGCCGTCGCCGCGTCGGGGGCGCTGTTCCGCGTACGGACACGCTGACCGCCCCCGTAAGCAAAATGGCGGAGTGCCGGATCAGAAGTCGTCCGGGGCAGAGGATGCGGCCGGATCAGAAGACGTCCGGGCACCAAGGCCGCCGCCCCGTACGGAAGACGGCGTCCGCCAACTCCGCCGCACCGGGCCGCAGTTCGTCGGCCCGCCCCAGGTCCACCAGCCGCCGCGCCGACTCGTCGCCCAGATACAGGGTCGCCAACTCCGCCGCCCCCAGCACCAGATCGGCGCTCCGGGTGGTCGGTGCGCAGCGCGCCCCGTCGGGCGAGGCATCCAGCAGGAAGCGCCCCGCGGCCGGCCCCGACGTGTCCCGGACGTCGAGCACGAGCGACGCCTCCCTCTCGTACGCCCGTGCCTCCAGCGCCCGTTCCACATCCAGCATCCGCAGCCAGAGCCAGTCCGTGTGCGTGACCGGCCGGGCCGCACGCGGGTCCGGGAGCAGGAGGGGGAGGAGGTCGTCGGGGGCGCGGGTGCCCGAGCGGACGGTGGAGATCCAGTCGACGGAGCAGAGGAAGAGCCACAGGGCCCGCTCGGCGGCCGGGGTGGCGGCGATCAACTCCCGTACGGTCGCGGTGTTCACGGGCTGGCCGCCGTCGTTCCACTTGTCGTCGGCGCTGTAGATCATCAGACCGTCGACCGTGCCGTCCGCGTCGCGGTGGACGGCGTAGAAGGGCTCGTCCCACTTCTCGTAGGGCGAGCGGGCCGCCACGCCCGTGTGCTTCTTCCACCAGCGCTCGTCCCGGCTGACGATGCCGGGCCGGACCGCCGCCAGCCGGGCGTGCACGCCGGGGCCGTACGTCCGGATGTCGGCGCCGTCCACCAGCTCGACCCGGCCGCCGTCCGCGGGCTGCCCCGACCGGCGCGGGTCGAGCCCGGCGCGGTGGACGGAGACCTCCCATTCGGTGGACCAGGTAGCGGGGCCGAAGCCGTACCGCCCGTAGATCGGGTACTCGGCGGCGACCAGCGTGGCGACGGCCTCCCCACGCTCCCTGGCGGCGGCCAGGTCGTCCGTCATCATCCGGCGGAGCAGGCCGCGCCTGCGGTGGGTGGGCGCCATCGTCACCGCGCTGACCGCGTCGGCCACCACGGTGGAGCCGCCGGGCAGGGTCAGCCGCTGGGGGAACGAGCTGAACGTCCCCACGCACCGCCCGCCGTCGAACACGCCCAGGACCCGGGAGAGGTCGGTGTCCTCCAGCCGCTCCGCGACCGCCTCGTCGGACGGGGAACCGGGCGTCAGGAAACCGTTCTGCACCGCCCGCATCCAGTCGGGGTACTCGGACGCGGTGACGGTACGGACATCAAGGCTCATTCCCCCACGCTAAGCAGGCACGTCTCAGAATGTCGCGCGAATTTCCCCGACCTCCGCCGCCCCGCCGAGCAGCGGCGAACGCCCGATCCGGGCCACCACCGGGGCGTCCACCCCGAGCAGCTCCAGCGCGCGGGCCAGCACCGGCCCGAGCGCCCGCGTGGCCCCGTCGTCGATCTTGAAGGCGAGGGCGCGCCCGTCGGCCAGGGCCACCGCCTGCACGGCCTCGGCGCCCATTTTCGAGAGGGTCCCCGGCACCTCGCGCATCAGCCAGGTGTCGGGGCGGCGGGTGCCCGCCACGTACTCCGGGTGGGCCCGCATCGCGTCCGCGACCCGGCGTTCGGCGCTGCCCGGCCCGGCCAGCACGAAGGACCGGAAGGCGCGGGCGAGGCCGGTCAGCCCGATCGCCATCAGCGGGGCCCCGCAGCCGTCGGTGCCGAGAGCGGCGACCGGCTCGCCCGCCGCCTCGGCCACGACCTGGCCCACCAGCTGCTGGAGGGGGTGGGCGGGGTCCAGGTAGCTCGCGGTGTCCCAGCCGTTGCGGACGCAGACGGCGAGCATGGCGGCGTGCTTGCCGGAGCAGTTCATGGTGATGCGCTCGCGTACGTTCCCGGCGGCGAGATACGCCTCCGCCTCGACCGGGTCCAGCGGCAGGTCGGGCGGGGTCTGGAGGTCGGCGGCGCTCAGCCCGTGCTCGGCGAGCATCTTCGCCGCGAGTTCGCGGTGGAAGGGCTCCCCGGAGTGGCTGGCGGCGGCCAGGGCGAGCCGCTCCCCGGAGAGCTCCAGGCCCGCCCGGAGGATCGCGGCGGCCTGCATGGGCTTGTTGGAGGACCGGGGGAAGACCGGGGCGGCGGGGTCGCCGAGCGCGTACTCCACGCTGCCGTCGGCGGCCAGCAGGACCAGCGAGCCCCGGTGGTGGCCCTCGGTGAACCCGGACCGTACGACCTCCGCCAGGACGGGCGGGGCGGCGGATATCGCGGCGGGGGCGTCGGTCGACGTCATGGTGGCCTTCCGGAGACGGTCGGTACGTTCGGTACGCGGTCGGGTCGGTACGGACCCGCCGTCCGGAGGGATCGGCCGGACGGGCGGGGTGCGGGACCCGCCGTCCGGAAGGATCGCTTCAGGCGAGCAGGTCGTCCACTTGGGCTTCCCCGTCACGGTACCTGCGGGCGATCTCCGCGCTGCAATCGTCGGTCGTACGCTGGAGCTCGCTGCGGCGCCGGGAGACCTGCTGCTCGTAGCGGACGAGGCGGCCCATCGCGTCGTGCAGCTCCTCGTCCGTCCGGGCGGCCAGATCGGAGAGCTCGACCTCGGCGAGGGTCTCGGCGGCCAGCTGCCGGAACTCGTCCCCGCGCGGCGTCGTCAGCGTGACGTGCCGGGCGGAGGTGCGGTGCCGGGACGGGGCGTCGGCCAGGATCTCCGAGAGCCGGTCCACCACCGGGGCCTCCGGCACGGGCGCCTGCGGGTCCCGCCTGCGGGCCAGTTCGGCGCGGAGGATGTCGATCCGGCCCTGGACCAGCCGCCGTACGTAACTGAGGTCGGCCTCGTCCCGCTGCGCCTCCCGCCGCAGCGTCCGCAGCTCCGGCAGCCGCAGCCCGCCGAACCCGCCCTCCCCGCCGCCCTGCTCCGGCACGGACGCGAGCCCGGGCAGAACAGGCCGTACGGGTGAGTGCAGGATGTCGGTGCGGGCGCCGGTACCGGCGCCCGGGTGTGCGCCCGGTGCGGGCCCGGGAGATTGTCCGGCTCCATAGGTGCTCATACTGTTCCGTCCCCTCGACCGGTGCGTCGGCACACCGACATCGTGCATGGTGCCACCCTGCAAGGTGCCCCCGCAGACACTCTGTACCCGTTCAGCCCAAGATAGGTTGGTCTGTATGCGTGCAGTGGTACAGAGAGTGGACGGCGCGAGCGTCTCGGTGGCCGGAACGGGCGAGGACCCCGCGGCGCCCGGAGTGGTCGGCGAGATCATCGGCGAGGGCCTGTGTGTGCTGGTCGGAGTCACCCATGACGACACCCCGGAGAAGGCGGCCCAGCTGGCCCGCAAGCTCTGGTCCGTCCGCATCCTGGAGGGCGAGAAGTCCTGTTCGGATGTGAATGCCCCCCTCCTGGTGATTTCGCAGTTCACCCTCTACGGGGACGCCCGCAAGGGCCGCCGCCCCACCTGGAACGCCGCCGCCCCCGGCGAGGTCGCCGAACCGCTGGTGGACGAGGTGGTGGCCCAGCTGCGGGCACTGGGCGCGCAGGTGGCGACGGGCCGGTTCGGAGCGGACATGCGGGTCTCGCTCACGAACCACGGCCCGTTCACAGTGATCATCGAGGTGTGACGGGCTCCGGCCGCTACGGCTCGACGACCGTCTCCTGGGCCGCCGCCGTGTCCCCCGCGAGCAGCTCCGCGTCCACCGCCACGTTCCGCTTGACCAGGGCCAGGGCGATCGGGCCCAGCTCGTGGTGGCGGGCCGAGGTGGTGATGAAGCCGAGCTGGCGGCCCTCCTCGCCGTCGGCGGCCAGCCGTACGGGCGTGCCGTGGCCGGGCAGGTGTACCTCGCTGCCGTCCAGGTGCAGGAAGACGAGCCTGCGCGGCGGCTTCCCCAGGTTGTGGACGCGGGCGACGGTCTCCTGACCCCGGTAGCACCCCTTCTGGAGGTGGACGGCGGTGCCGATCCAGCCCAGCTCGTGCGGGATGGTCCGGTGGTCGGTCTCGAAGCCGACGCGCGGGCGGTGCGCCTCGACGCGCAGGGCCTCGTACGCCAGGATGCCTGCGGCCGGGCCGTTGGCGGCGGCGTACGCCTCCAGGTCGGCGCGCGGCAGGAACAGGTCCCGGCCCTGCGGGGTCTCCCGTACGGTGACGCCTTCGGGGACCTCGGCGATGGAACCGGCCGGGAGGTGCACGACGGCGGTGTCCTCGGTGCGGTCGGCGACCTCGACCCGGTAGAAGAACTTCATCGACTCCAGGTAGGCGATCAGGTCGCCCTGGGTGCCGGGCTCGACGTGCATCCACACCGTCGTCCCGTCGTCGACGAGATACATGGCGTGCTCGATGTGCCCGTTGGCGGAGAGGATCAGGGCCTCGGTGGCCCGGTGCGGGGCGAGGTCGCTGACGTGCTGGGTGAGCAGCAGGTGCAGCCAGCTCAGCCGGTCGTCGCCGGTGACGGTGACGACGCCCCGGTGGGAGAGGTCGACGAGGCCGGTGCCGTCGGCGAGGGCGCGTTGCTCGCGGAACAGGTCTCCGTAGTGCGCGGCGACACCTTCGTCGCGGCCCTCGGCGGCGACCGCGCCGGGCAGGGACAGCAGGGGGCTCTTCATGCGCCCAGCCTACGACTTGGCGGAGGCGTCCTCCGCTGCCGTGTTCGGATCGGCGCCCGTGCTTGCTTCCGCACCCGCGCCCGTACCCGCTTCCGCCGCCTGCTTCGCCTCCGTACAGCCCTCGCAGCGGCCGAAGATCGCGAAGTGCTTCATGTCGGTCTCGAACCCGAAGTCGCCGCGCAGCTTCTCGGTGAACTCGGTGACGACGGAGAGGTCCGCCTCGATGACGTCCTTGCAGTCGCGGCAGACCAGGTGGATGTGGTGGTGCCGGTCGGCCAGGTGGTACGTCGGGGCGCCGTGGCCCAGATGGGCGTGGCTGACGAGCCCGAGCTCCTCCAGGAGCTCCAGGGTCCGGTACACCGTGGAGATGTTCACCCCGGACGCCGTCCTGCGCACCTCGCACAGGATGTCGTCCGGAGTCGCGTGCTCCAGGGCGTCCACGGCCTCCAGGACGAGCTGGCGCTGAGGCGTCAGCCGGTAGCCACGCCGCCGAAGGTCGGTCTTCCAGTCGGTGCTCACCACAGGCCCAGTGTAGGGCGGGTGAGCACCGTCCAGAGGGCTCGTCCAGATCCTCTGTTCGAAGCCCGTCGAGATCGTCTACTTGAAGAACGCGATGCCGTCGTCCGGCATGTCCGGGAGGTTCCTCGCCATCTCGGCGACCTCCTCGGGGGTGACGACCTTCTTCAGGTGCGCCGACATGTACGGCCGCAGCTCGACGTCGGGGGTCGACTTCTCGCCGACCCACATCAGGTCGCTGTTGACGTACCCGTACAGGCGCTTGCCCCCGCTGTACGGGCCGGAGGCCGCCGTCCGGGCCACCGCGTCGGTGACCAGGTCGATCTGCGGCTTCTGGTGCGCCAGCTCGCCGTACCAGATCTCCACGACACCCTGGTCACGGACCATGACGACCTCGACCTTGCGGTCCTTGTCGACGCGCCAGTAGCCGGACTCCGACTCCAGCGGGCGGACCTGGTTGCCCTCGCCGTCCAGGACCCAGGTGTGGGAGACGTACTCCAGGAAGTCACGGCCGTCGTGGCTGAACGTGACCTCCTGCCCGAAGTTGCACTTCTCGGCGCCGGGGAAGTCGGACACGCCCGCGCCCGCCCACTTGCCGATGAGGAAGGCCAGCGGGACGAGGTCCGGGTGGAGGTCGGACGGAATCTCGATCATGAGCGGCTCAGACGATCTGTGAGGGAGGGGCGGAACGGTCGGGCGGGGCGAGGGTCAGCGCTGGCCCTGGTACAGCTTCTTCACGGCGACCACCGTGAAGGCCATGACGCCCACGCAGACCAGGATCAGCAGGGCGGAGAAGAATGCCTCAAGCACAGGGGGCTCCTCGTGACGAGCGGGTGGCGGCGGTGACATGGCCGGGGCCCCAGCCTAATGGGTGGGGGCCCGGCCTTCTCGTCCAGGTGGCGGCTGCGGGCGCGGCCCGGGGCCGTACTCAGGCGAGCAGCTGGTTCTGGAGGATCACCGTCTGCTGGAAGGGGATGCGCTCCGTCTCCCGCTTCCCCGGGCGCTCGTGCACGATCAGCGCGACCGTGTCGCCCGCCAGGGTGTACGCCTGCCGGACGTGCTCGGCTCCGAAGGGGGCCTGCTCGGTGAACACGAACGACGAGAGGTTCTCGATGTCGTTGGCCGAGCCCCAGGAGCCGTCGAACTCCATCGCTTCCGTACGGTCCAGCGGCGTACCGGCCGAGGAGCCGACGTACAGGTCGTCGATCAGGCGGGTCGCGAACGCCGTCGAGTTGAACCGCACCAGATAGATCCGGGACACCGTGCCGTCCGGCATGGTCCAGCCGCGTGCCGCGATATGGCGCGGGGCGGCGTCCTTCAGGAGCTGGGCGACCGACGCCCGGTTCTGCGGCCGGTAGGCGGCGACGAAGGTCTCCGTGGAGATCCAGCCGCCGGTCAGCTTCTTGTCCGGCACCGCCCCGGCCGGAGCGGGCAGCAGCAGGTCGCGCAGATCGGCGTGGTGGATCTCGGCCGGGTTGCCGGTACTGAACGGGCGCGGCGACCCGGCCGGGAGCGCGGGCAGGGACAGCTTCGGGTACGCCCAGCGGCCGTCGCCCTCGGTGGCGAGCCCGGGCACGTCGGTCCGCTCCAGGGAGGCGATCCCGAAGGCGGTACCGGTACCGAGCACCCCGAACGCCAGCACGGCGGCCGTCCACCGGCCGACGGCCCGCAGCACCCGCCGGGGCGGCGCAGGAGGCACAGGCGGCACGGCCGTCTCGGTCGTCTCGGCTGTTTCGGGGGTTTCGGGCACCTCTCGCGGCTCGGGCGTCCCGGCCACCTCAGGCGCCTCGGGCGTCCTGGTCACCTCAGCCACCTCGGGCGCCGTCGCCGTCCCGGGCGTCACGGTCTGCTCGTTCATATGTACTCCCCCGGGGACGTGATGTGGTCGAGCTGGTCCTTCAGCAGGTCCCCGGCGCCGGACGGGCTGAAGGGCTTGCTGCCCTGCGCCTCGAAGGAGACCGAGATCTCGCCCTCGTACGCGAAGCAGACGACGCCGTCGAGGGTGTTCTTGTCGCCCTTGGGCAGGCGGTAGCACACGGCGTTCTTGTGGCCCTCGATCCTCGGCCCCTTGCGGAGGACGCCGAAGGAGTCCAACAGCGCCTTGCGTTCCGTGAACGACTCCCGCACCGCCGACCTGTCCCCCATCTTCACGATCTGGATGTTCGCGACGAGGTTGTTGTCCTCCGAGGTGTACGAGCGCTGCGCGAGGCCCTGGATGCGGAGCCGGTCGACGAGCTCGGCCAGCTTCCGGCGGTCCTTGCCCGCCAGGCCGCGGCCCGTCTCCTTCACCGCGGCGGCGGCCTTCGCGCCGCTGATCTCGTTGTCGTTGCCGTGCTCGCCGATGTCCGGGCCGAGCCGGTAGCCCTTGGGCACCGGCAGCAGGTGCTGGGACAGCTCGGTGTCGTGGCGGCCCCGGGACGGGTTGCCCGCCGGGTCCTTTCCGGCCGGTGCGTGGTCCTTGTCCCAGACCGTCGTCGTGACCTTCCGCTCGGCGGTTCCCACGGTGGCGTTGGTGTAGCCGGCCGCACCGCCGACCACCGCGAGCACCAGGCCGACGGGCAGCGCGGTCAGCAGGACGCGGCGGACCCGGCTCGCCGGGGCGGCCGAAGCGGCGGCCGAGGAGGTGGCCGTGGGCTCCGTGGTGCGGTTCGTCTCGTCGTTCACAGCCGCTCCAGCTGTCGTTCGGCCAGCGTCCGGATGTCCTTCGCCTTGATCGGGGCGGTGTCGAAGACGTTGATGTCCATCACGATGTCTCCGCGTACGGCCAGGGCGCGGGCCCGGTACGACGGGAGGTAGCCGGCCTTCCGCTCGACCGGGTACAGGAAGTACCGGCCCTCACCGCTGCCCTTGATCGGATGGCCCGGGTTGCCCGCGCCGTCCTCCTCCTCGTCCATGTACTCCAGCTGGCCGGCGAAGTGGTCGGACGCGGCGAGCATGTCACCGGACCGGAACTGGATCAGCTCGACCCCGGCCTTGCCGAACTGCCCCCGCCGCCACTCGACCGAGGCCACCCGCCGGAAGTCGCTCCCGGCGAGCGTCTCGAACATGTAGTTCGGTTCGAAGTAGAACCCCTGGGTGTACTCGGAGAGGGTCTCCCAGCCGTCGCCGCCACCCAGCTTCTTCGCCCCCTTGGGCCGGTCGACGAGCAGCTCGCGCAGGTCGCCGTCGGCCGTGACCTGGCGGTCCTGGGCGGCGGGCAGCGGGGCCGGGGCCGAGGGCAGCGGCTTCGCCGGGTAGCCGAGACCCGGCTGGGACAGGGCGGGCAGCGGTGTCGGCGGTCGCTCGGCCTGGATGCCGTAGCCCACGGCGACGCCGCCCGAGATCCCGAGCAGCGCGGCCGCGGTGATGATCAGCGCGGTACGGCCGCGTGGCCTGCGGCGCATGGGCGCTGCGGCCGCGACGGACGGCGCGGGTGCTCCCGTCGGCGGCTCCGCGGGCGGCGCGGGCGCGGCAGGAGCGGGCGCGGCGGGCGGCGCGGATTCCACCGGGGCGGCGGACATGGTGTCGTTCGGTTCCAAAGGGGTCCCCCTGAATGACCTGAGGCGCGGGTTTCCCTCACCTGCGCGCACAAGTGACCCCCGGGGCGGCAAGGAGGTTGCCTCCCGGCCGATTACAGTTCGGCATATGCCGAAGAAGCTTGTGATCAAGGTGACCGCCGGGCCCGAGGCCGCCGAGCGCTGCTCGCAGGCGTTCACCGTCGCGGCGGTGGCCGTCGCCAGTGGGGTGGAGGTCTCGCTCTGGCTGACCGGGGAGTCCTCGTGGTTCGCGCTGCCGGGCCGGGCCGCCGAGTTCGAGCTGCCGCACGCCGCCCCGCTGCCGGATCTGCTGGACTCGATCCTCGCGGGCGGGCGGGTCACCCTCTGCACGCAGTGCGCGGCGCGGCGTGAGATCACCGAGAAGGACGTGCTGGAGGGCGTACGGATCGCGGGCGCGCAGGTCTTCGTACAGGAGGCCATGGCGGACGGGGCGCAGGCGCTCGTCTACTGAGCCCGCCCCGGGACCGTCCGCCGCGTACGGCCGTCGGGCCCGTGCCCCGGGCCCGTACGGGTTGTCAGTACCGCTTCCTGCCGTCCAGCTCGTCCCACCACTCGTCGGACTTCGGGTCGCCGGAGGGATCGTCCCACCACCGGTCCTCCGGCCCCCGCCGGTTGGCGAGCACCGCGGCGACGGGCGGGATCACCATCGCGACCAGGCACATCGCGATGGCGGCGGGCGTCGACCACAGGCGGACGACGGCCCAGGCGGAGACGAAGAGGGCCACGCATCCGCCCATCATCAGGAAGTAGTTCCGCCTGCGTCGGGCGTACATACCTCCAGCGTAGGACGGTCGCCGGGCCTCCGTAACAGGTCGCCGGGCCTCCGTGACAGAACGGCGCGGAACGGCCCCGCACTGCCTGCACGGAACGGCGCGAAGGGCCGCACCCCGCGTCAGGTGGCGTCCAACCCCCTGGGGTGCGGCCCTTCGGCCGTATCGGTGCCGCCGGTCGGGCGGCCATGCCGTGGATCAGACGGCGATCGCGACCTCGGAGAGCCCGCCGGTCCGCGCGACGACCGTGCGGTCGGCGCTGCCGCCCGGGACCAGGGCGCGGAGCGTCCAGGTGCCCTCGGCCGCGTAGAAGCGGAACTGTCCGGTCGCCGAGGTCGGGACCTCGGCGGTGAACTCGCCGGTCGAGTCCAGCAGACGCACGTAACCGGTGACGGGCTCGCCGTCGCGGGTCACGCTGCCCTGGATGGTGGTCTCACCGGGCTTGATCGTCGAAGCGTCGGGGCCGCCGGCCTGTGCTCCACACATGGTGTTCTGTCCTTCTGGTCGAAGTGGTGCTGGTCGGTTACTTGGCGGGGCCGAGCTCGATCGGCACGCCGACGAGGGAGCCGTACTCGGTCCAGGAGCCGTCGTAGTTCTTGACGTTCTCCTGGCCCAGCAGCTCGTGCAGGACGAACCAGGTGAGCGCCGAGCGCTCACCGATGCGGCAGTACGCGATGGTGTCCTTCGACAGGTCGACCTGCTCGTCCTCGTAGAGGGCCTTGAGCTCGTCGTCCGACTTGAAGGTGCCGTCGTCGTTGGCGTTCTTCGACCACGGGATGTTGCGGGCGCTCGGCACGTGGCCGGGGCGCTGCGACTGCTCCTGCGGGAGGTGCGCCGGGGCGAGCAGCTTGCCGCTGAACTCGTCGGGCGAGCGCACGTCGACCAGGTTCTGGCTGCCGATGGCCTTCACGACGTCGTCGCGGTAGGCGCGGATCGACTCGTCCTGCGGCTTGGCCTTGTACTCGGTGGCCGGGCGCGTGGGGACGGCGTCGGTCAGGTCGCGGGAGTCCAGCTCCCACTTCTTGCGGCCGCCGTCGAGGAGCTTGACGTTCTCGTGGCCGTAGAGCTTGAAGTACCAGTAGGCGTAGGACGCGAACCAGTTGTTGTTGCCGCCGTAGAGGACGACCAGCGTGTCGTTGCCGATGCCCTTCTCGCTGAGCAGCTTCTCGAAGCCGGCCTGGTCCACGAAGTCACGGCGGACCGGGTCCTGGAGGTCCTTGGTCCAGTCGATCCGGATCGCGTTCTTGATGTGGTTCTTCTCGTACGCCGAGGTGTCCTCGTCGACCTCGACGATGGCGACCTGCGGGTCGTCGAGGTGGGCCTCGACCCAGTCGGCGTCTACCAGGACGTCGCTGCGGCTCATGTTCTTCTCCTCCGGGGCAGTCTGCGGCGGGGTGATACGGGGTGCGGGGTGTGCGCGGTGCGGGTGTGCGGGTATACACGCCGACGGACGGAGCGCGGCGCGTACGGGGCACGGGGGCGGCCCTGACGCTGGTGGTCGAAGGGCCGGGAGCAGCGGGACGGAACGAACGCCCCGCTCAGGAGGTGCGACAGAGCATGGCGGCGACGCGGCACAGGTCTACTGCCCGCCGCTTCGTGAGATCCGCCTGTCGCTTCATGGGTCCGATCGTAGGGAGGTACGGGCGGAGATGTCACCGTCGTGTCGCATGGTGAGACGCGATCATCCATGATGCGAGACGTGGAGCGGGGAGGCGCGGTGCGCGGCCGGTCCCGTGCCGCGTTTCGCTCGCCGCCCATCTACGGACCGGACATCGGCGTCTCACCATCCGGATATGGGCGTGACCGGCGCGGGGCTCAGCCCGTCAGTGAGACGTCCGAGCCGTTCAGCGCGATCTCCAGGCCGTTCCCGGTCACCTGGACCTCCTGGAGCTCCAGGCCCTTCGGCAGACCGTCGACCTGGCCCTCGAAGTCCGTCCGCGACCGCACCAGTTGCTCGATCCCCGGGATGCCCTCTCCCGGCACCTTGTCCGCGCGCACCTTGATCGTGTCGCCGTCGACCCGGGTCACCGTGGAGACCACGCTGCGGGCGATCGGGCGGCCGAGGACCTCGACCGTGCCGGTGACCTTCACCTTGCCGTCGCCGCCGTACGCGACGGTGACGCCGTCCTCCGCCGCCGCCGTCAGGTCCTCGTACGAGACGACGGCGGTGCCGGTGGCGCGGGCCGCCGTGGCGGTGGAGTAGCCGGAGCCGAGCTTCACGTCGTGGAGCCGCGCCCGTACCTCACTGACCCGTATCGCGCGGCCCGCCGCCTCGGTCTTCATATCGGTGAGGGTGACGTCGACCCGGTCGAGCTCCGACGCGGCGAGCTGGGTCAGGAAGGGGAACCCCTTGATCGAGATCTCGGTCCTTCCCGAGACGCCACCGCTGATGCTGACCCGGTCCTCGGCCTCGGACTCGGCGAAGTACAGCGCCGCCCGGTCGGCGGCGACGAAGAGACCGCCGACCACCACCAGAAGGACCAGCAGTGTTCGCAGTGCGCGCATGTGTGTCGTTCCCCGCCTCGGCCGTACGGTCAGTGCCCCCGGGTGATCGACGTACGGCGCCACCCGATCGGTTCCCCGGGCGGGTACCCCGGTTGAGGGCACGTCAGGCCCGTACGGCCGTGTCGCGTACGTGACACGGCCGTACGGGTCAGACCAGCGCGCGGCCGATCAGGTACACCGCCGGGGCCGCCGCCGTGAGCGGCAGCGCCACGCCCGCCGTCATGTGGACGAAGCGGGACGGGTAGTCGTAGCTCGCCACCCGCAGCCCGATCAGGGCGCAGCCGGCCGCCGCGAGGCCGAGGAGGGCGCCCCCGGTGCCGTACTCCGTGAGGCCGCCCGCCGCGATACCGGCGCCCGCGCCCGCGAGCAGCGCCACCGCGACGGAGGCGGTGCCCGGGAGCGGCAGCGCCCGGGCGAGGACGGCCGCCGCGACCGCGGTCCCGCCGACCACCACCGCGTCCCCCGCCGCCGCGAGGTGCCCGGCGGCCAGCACCGCGAGGGCCGCCGAGACGACCGTCGCCATCAGCCCGTTCAGCCGGTCGTCGGCGTCCGCCTGGCTGCGGAGCTGGAGGACCACGGTGAGCAGCACCCAGATCCCCAGGGCGCCCAGGAGCGCGGCGGGCCCGTGCTCCCGGCCCGCCGCGAGGAGGGCGACATCGGCGGCGAGACCGCCCGCGAAGGCCAGCGCGATGCCCTGGCGGGCCGGCCACATGCCGTTGAGCCGGAACCACCCGGCGGCCGTCACCGCCTGGAGGAGGACGAGCGGGACGAGCAGGGCGTACGGGCCGATGGCGGCGCCGCCCGCGAGGAGCAGGCCGAGCCCGGCGGTGATCGCGGCGGGCTGCATCCCGGGCGCGATGATCGGCGACCGGCCCTCGGCCCGGGCCCGCTGGGCGTCGGTGATCCGGGCGTTGCCGAGGGTGGTGGGCGCGCTGTAACCGGAGGTGTCGGGTCCGGTCCGGTGCGCCTGCGGGTCCCCGTCGTGCGGTGCCTGCTGCGGAGCCGGGGGTTCCACCGCGGGTACGGGGACGGCCGGGACCTCGGGCGGGAGCGGGAGGGAGCCGGAGGCACCCTGCGGGGGCAGGTAGGCGGTATCGGCGGCGGGCCGGTACGGCTGGGGCTGCTGATACGGCTGCTGCGGCTGGGGCTCCTGGTACGGCTGCTGGTACGAGGAGTGCGGCTGGGGCGTCCCGTACGCGTCGGGCACCCCGTACGGGCCGGACTGCTGCTGACCCGTCTGCTGCCCAGTCGCGTACGGCTGCGGCTGCCCGTACCCCTGGACCTGTCCCTGCCCCTGAGCCCCGTACGTATCCGGCCCCTGCCCCGCGTACGGCTCCGGGGTCCGCCGGATCGTCGGCTGGTACTGCGTGTCCCAGGTCGGCGCCTGCCACGTCTGCGTCGCGCCCTGGTCGAAGGCGCCCGGCTCCTGGGGCACGGCGGACTGCCCGGCCGTCCCGTCGGGCCAGTAGGGCTGCGGCGGCTGCTGGGCCCGCTCGGGGTCGTACGGATACGGGTACTGCTGATCGTTGCTGCTCATGGCCTGCGGCTCACCCTCCTGCGAACGGCGGGAGCACCTCGACCGTGCCGCCCTCGGCAAGGCGTACGGTCTCATGCCCACGGGTGCCGACGGGATCGCCGTCGACCAGGAACGAGCACCGCCGGAGCACCTGGCTCAGCTCGCCGGGGTGCCTCTCGCGCACCGCGTCGAGCGCCTCGGCGAGGGTCGCCGCCGTGTACGGCTCCTCCGCCGTGCCCGCCGCGGCCTTGGCCGCGGCCCAGTAGCGGATCGTCCCCGCTGCCATGGCGCCACTCCTTCGGTCGGTTCGTGGGTCGATGTCGTACGTCAGCTCCCCATGATGGGTCACGCGGGCGGTGCGGCCGTCGCCCAGGCGGCGATACGGGAGAGGAGGGCCTCGTCCGCCGCGTTCTCCGCGTGCCCCATCCCCCGCTCCAGCCACAGTTCCGCCCCGCCCGGCCCCGCCGCCCCGGCCAGCATCCTCGGGTGGTCCAGCGGGAAGTACGGGTCCCGGTCGCCGTGCACGAGCAGCAGCGGGGCCGGGGCGATGAGCGGGACCGCCGCGACCGGGGAGAGCGGGACGGGGTCCCAGTCGTCGGTGGCGATCCGGGTCCGGAATCCGTACCGCCCGACAAGCCGCCCCGAGGGCCGGGTGACCACCCAGTGCAGGCGGCGCATCGGGGCCGTACCCCGGTAGTACCAGCGGGCCGGAGAGCTGACCGAGACCACCGCGTCGGCGTGGGCTCCGGAGTGCGCCCCCGAGCGCTCCTCCGCGCGCCGTTCGCGCACCGGTACACGAACGGACGCCCCCCGCGCATCGAAATCCCCCTCGGAGCCGTCCGTATACAGAGCGCCGTGCCGCAGCACCACGGACCCGCCCATGGAGAACCCGACCGTCACGACCCGGGAGTGCCCCAGCGTCCGCGCCCAGGTCACGGCGGCGGCCAGATCCAGCACCTCGCGGTCGCCCACCGTGGAGCGCCCGCCGGACCGCCCGTGGCCCCGGAACGAGAACGTGATCACGGCCGCACGCTGGGAGAACACCCGCGCGGCCCGGCGTACGGCGGGGCGGTCGGCCGAGCCGGTGAAGCCGTGCGCGACGACGATCGCGGGGACCTCGGCCACCGGTTCCGTACGGGCTCCGGAACCCGCCGTACACGGTTCGTACACCGCCTCGACCGGTACGCCGTCATCCGTCAGCAATGTGGCGAAACGCGGTACCCGCGTGAGCAAGGGAACAGAAGAACCCCGGATCGGGCCCTCGGACGCGGAACTCATGTGGGCTATTCTGCTGCGAAGAGGACCTGGGCAATGCAGCCCCCGGGTCCTTTTGTGCTTTTCGGGCGTTGTTACGGAGACGTTTCGAGAAGCTCAGCGGTCCCCGGGGCGCGGGATCGCGCGTAATAACGGCAACACCCGCATGACGTACGAAGCAGTGCCGCATACTCCCCCGGGTCCGGCCCGGGAGTGCCCCTCTCGCAGGGAAACGAGGAGGACCGACGTAATGGGCGAGCGAACCGTGCAACACGATCGACCGAACCAGGCAGGTGGGCGGCGATGAGTTCACTGCTGCTTCTGACGAACGCACTCCAGCCGTCGACGGAGGTGCTCCCCGCCCTCGGGCTCCTGCTCCACAGCGTGCGGGTGGCCCCCGCCGAGGGCCCGGCCCTGGTGGACACCCCGGGCGCCGACGTGATCCTTGTCGACGGGCGCCGCGACCTCCCCCAGGTCCGCTCGCTCTGCCAGCTGCTGCGCTCCACCGGGCCCGGCTGTCCGCTGATCCTCGTCGTCACCGAGGGCGGTCTCGCGGCCGTCACCGCCGACTGGGGCATTGACGACGTCCTGCTGGACACGGCGGGACCGGCCGAGGTCGAGGCCCGGCTGCGGCTGGCCACCGGCCGGCAGCAGATCACCTCCGACGACTCCCCGATGGAGATCCGCAACGGTGATCTCTCGGTGGACGAGGCCACCTACAGCGCGAAACTCAAGGGCCGGGTCCTGGACCTGACCTTCAAGGAATTCGAACTGCTGAAATACCTGGCCCAGCATCCGGGCCGGGTATTCACCCGTGCCCAGCTCCTCCAGGAGGTCTGGGGATACGACTACTTCGGCGGTACGCGGACGGTCGACGTCCACGTCCGGCGGCTGCGCGCCAAGCTCGGCCCCGAGCACGAGTCGCTGATCGGGACCGTCCGCAACGTCGGCTACCGCTTCGTCGTACCGGAGAAGGTCGAGCGCGCCGCTGAGGAGGCGAAGGAGCGGGCCGCCGGACGGCAGAAGGCGGACGGGCCCGTCGCCCGTTCGGAGCAGTCGTCCTCGGCCACCGAAACGGAAGAAGCCCCGGTCCGGGCTGCCAAGGGATAGGTCCATCCGCGTAGACTGCCGCGCGTGGCCAAGGTGACGCGGGACGATGTGGCGAGACTGGCGGGTACGTCGACCGCGGTGGTCAGTTACGTCATCAACAACGGACCCCGGCCGGTCGCCCCGGCCACGCGCGAGCGGGTGCTCGCCGCGATCAAGCAGCTGGGGTACCGGCCCGACCGGGTCGCCCAGGCCATGGCCTCGCGGCGGACCGATCTCATAGGCATGATCGTCCCCGACGCCCGGCAGCCGTTCTTCGCGGAGATGGCGCACGCGGTCGAACAGGCCGCCGCCGAGCGCGGGAAAATGGTGCTCGTCGGCAACTCCGACTACCGCGACGAGCGCGAGGTCCACTACCTCCGCGCCTTCCTCGGGATGCGCGTCTCCGGGCTGATCCTGGTCAGCCAGGGCCCCAGCGAGCGGGCGGCGGCGGAGATCGAGGCGTGGGACGCCCGGGTCGTGCTGCTGCACGAGCGCCCGGAGGCGATCGACGACGTGGCGGTGGTCACGGACGACGTCGGCGGCGCCCAGCTCGCCACCCGCCATCTGCTGGAGCACGGCCACCCGTACGTGGCGTGCCTCGGCGGCACCGAGGAGACCCCGGCGGTCGGTGACCCGGTCGCGGACCACGTCGAGGGGTGGCGCCGGGCGATGCAGGAGTCCGGCCGCTCGACGGAGGGCCGGCTGTTCCAGGCCCCGTACAACCGGTACGACGCCTATCAGGTGGCCCTCGGCCTGCTCTCCGGCCCGGACCGCCCCCCGGCGATCTTCTGCGCCACGGACGACCAGGCCATCGGGGTGCTGCGGGCGGCGCGCGAGCTGCGCATCGACGTGCCGGGTGAGCTGGCGGTGGCGGGCTTCGACGACGTGAAGGAGGCCGGGCTCACCGATCCGCCGCTGACCACGGTCTTCTCGGACCGCCCGGCGATGGCGCGGGCGGCGGTGGACCTGGTGCTGGACGACGCGCTCCGGGTCGTGGGCTCGCGGCGGGAGCGGCTGAAGCAGTTCCCCTCGGCGCTGGTGATCCGGCGCTCGTGCGGGTGCGGGGAGCCGACGGCGTAACCCCGGGACCGTCGGTCTTTACAGCGGGCATACGCTGTTCTTCCGGGCTTCTCAGGACGTACTCAGGCTCCTCTCATCTTCGCTCGCGACGCTGATGCACATGACGGAGAGCCCCCGCCCGAGCGGCGCATACACGACGGACCAGGACCCGACCTCGTACCCGTACGACGGCACGACGTACGGCAGCACTTCGTACGACGGCTACCCGCCGCCGCCCCCGTACGCCCCCGGCCGCCGTGAGCGCCCGGCGAAGCGGCCCGCGGTGCTGCTGACGGCGGTCGCCCTCGTGGCGGCGCTGGTCGGCGGCGGTACGGCGACCCTCGTCGGCCAGCTGAACAGTGGCTCCGACGGGGCCACCGGCTCGTCCGGCGCGGTCCGGGGCACCACCGTCTCGCAGAGCAGCAAGGGCACGGTCGCGGGCGTCGCGGAGGCGGTCTCGCCCGCCATCGTCGAGATCGGCGCGGCCTCCTCGGCGGGGAGGTCCACCGGGTCCGGGGTGGTGATCACCGAGGACGGCGAGATCGTCACCAACAACCACGTGATCTCCGGCGCCCAGCAGATCGAGGTCACCCTCTCCACCGGGAAGACCTACACCGCCGATGTCGTGGGCACCGACCCCGACAAGGACCTCGCGCTGATCAAGCTGCGCGGCGCGAGCGGGCTGAAGACGGCCACCCTCGGCGACTCCTCGCAGGTCAAGGTGGGCGACCAGGTCGTGGCGATCGGCTCGCCGGAGGGTCTGACGGGCACGGTCACCAGCGGGATCATCTCCGCGCTGGACCGGGACGTGACCATCGCCAGGGACGACTCCGGCAGCTCGGGGCAGGGCCGGGGCACCGACCGGTGGCCGTTCGAGTTCGGCGGACAGCAGTTCAACGGCGACACCGGCGAGCGGACGACCACGTACAAGGCGCTCCAGACCGACGCCTCCCTCAACCCCGGCAACTCCGGCGGTGCGCTGATCAACATGGACGGCGAGATCATCGGCATCAACTCCGCGATGTACTCGCCCAGTTCGTCGGCGTCCGGCAGCGGTTCGACGGCGGGCAGCGTGGGCCTCGGCTTCGCGATCCCGGTGGACACGCTCAAGGCCGACCTGGACACCCTGCGCGCGGGGAACACCTCCTGACCGTGCGAGGCTGAGACACTCCCACCGGCCGGAACGAGAAGAGGACGACACCGCGATGAGCCCCGCCGAAGACGATCCCCAGCGCATCCTGATCGTCGACGACGAACCGGCCGTACGCGAGGCGTTGCAGCGCAGCCTCGCCTTCGAGGGGTACGGCACCCAGGTGGCGGTCGACGGGTACGACGCCCTGGCGATGGCCGAGGCGTACGGCCCCGACCTCATCGTCCTGGACATCCAGATGCCCCGGATGGACGGCCTCACCGCCGCCCGCCGCATCCGCGCCACCGGCTCCACCACGCCCATCCTCATGCTCACCGCCCGCGACACCGTCGGCGACCGGGTCACCGGCCTCGACGCGGGCGCGGACGACTACCTGGTCAAGCCGTTCGAGCTGGACGAGCTGTTCGCCCGTATCCGGGCCCTGCTGCGCCGCAGCTCGTACGCGTCGGCAGCGGCGGCGGGCGCGCAGTCCCCCGACGACGACGTGCTCTCCTTCGCGGACCTGCGGATGGACCTGGCCACCCGCGAGGTCACCCGGGGCGAACGCCGGGTGGAGCTGACCCGTACGGAGTTCACGCTCCTGGAGATGTTCCTCTCCCACCCGCGCCAGGTGCTGACCCGGGAGCAGATCCTCAAGGCGGTCTGGGGCTTCGACTTCGAGCCGAGCTCCAACTCCCTGGACGTGTACGTGATGTACCTGCGCCGCAAGACGGAGGCGGGCGGCGAACCGCGCCTCGTCCACACCGTACGCGGGGTGGGTTACGCGCTCCGCACGGACGGGAGCGGCGAGGCGTGAGCACCGCGGAATCCCCGGTGGGCGAGGCGGCTCCCGCCAGGAAGGGGCTCGTACGGCGCTTCCGCACCCTGCCCCTGCGCTCCCGGCTCGCGATCCTCGTGGCCACGGCGGTCGCGGTGGCGGTCGCGGCGGTGGCGGTGGCGTGCTGGTTCGTGACCCGGGACCAGCTGGAGGACCAGCTCGACGACTCCCTGCGCAGCGCGAAGATGGACCACTCGGCCATGCGCGACCTGCTGGCCGCCTGTCTGAGCGGCGGCCAGCTTCCGGCCGAGGAGTTCCCCGGCCAGTACACCGTGCAGGTCGTCGCCGCGAACGGCAGCTACTGCACGGCCCCGAACACCACCCCCGTACCGGCCCGGCCCGCCGATGTCGCCGTGGCGGCCGGGCGGCAGACCGACGCCCTGCACACGACGGAGAACGACGAGGGCAAGGACATGCGGGTCTATACCCGCAAGCTGCCGGTCGTCAGCTCCGGCCAGGCGAACACCCAGCTCGCCGTCTCGGTGGCCCGCCCGCTGAGCGAGATCGACGCACCCCTCTCCACCCTCGCCTGGGTGCTGGCCCTCGTCGGCGGTGTCGGCGCCGTCGGCGCGGGAGCGGCCGGACTCTGGGTGGCGCGGGCGGGGCTGCGCCCGGTGGACGAGCTGACCCAGGCCGTCGAACACGTGGCGCGCACCGAGGACTTGACCGTACGCATCCCGGTCGACGGCGAGGACGAGATCGCCCGCCTGTCGAACTCCTTCAACTCCATGGCGGCGCAGCTCGCCTCCTCGCGCGACCGCCAGGCCCAGCTGATCGCGGACGCGGGCCACGAGCTGCGCACCCCGCTCACCTCGCTGCGGACCAACGTGGAGCTGCTGGCGCGCAGCGACGAGACGGGCCGGGTGATCCCGCCGGACGACCGCAAGGCGCTGATGGCCTCGGTCAAGGCCCAGATGACGGAGCTGGCCGCCCTGATCGGCGACCTCCAGGAGCTGGCCCGCCCCGACGCCGCCCAGCCCGGCCCGCTCCAGGTGGTGGCCCTGCACGACATCACCCGTACCGCTCTGCAACGCGCCCGCCTGCGCGGCCCCGAGCTGACGATCACCGACGAGCTGGCCCCCTGGTACGTACGGGCCGAACCGGCGGCCCTGGAGCGGGCGATCGTCAACGTCCTGGACAACGCGGTGAAGTTCAGCCCGCCCCGCGCCACGATCGACGTGCGTCTGCACCGGGGCGAGCTGACGGTACGGGACCGGGGCCCCGGCATCCCCGCCGAGGAACTCCCGCACGTCTTCGAACGCTTCTGGCGCTCCCCGTCCGCCCGCCAGCTCCCCGGCTCGGGTCTCGGCCTGTCCATCGTGGCCCGTACGGTGCAGCAGGCGGGCGGCGAGATCACGCTCCGCCCGGCCCCGGACGACGGGCCCGGCACGGTCGCGGCGATCAGACTGCCGGGGGCGCCTACGCCGCCGCCGGGGATGTAGGGCCCCGGGGGCTGAGACCGGGGTCTCGTTCTCGGCCATGGCCTGGACCGATCCGCCCGACGGATGTGAAGGTAGATCACCGGACACATCGTCAACAGGGGGATGTCGTATGCGCGTCCGTTCCACCGGGGCCGGAACGGCCACCGGTCTCTCCGTGCGCGACCGGGACGGCCGGGCCGACCGGGACGCCGTGTGCGACCGGGCCGACCGAGACGACCGGAACGCCCGGGCCGACCGGGACGCCCGGGTCGACCGAGACGCCCATGCCGACCGAGACAACCAGGGAGCGTGTCGGCATGCTCGGTGAGCTCGGCGACCGCTCCCCGCGCCAGGTCGGCCCGTACCGCGTCCTCGCGCGGCTGGGGTCGGGCGGCATGGGCGAGGTCCACCTCGGCGCCGACCTGCGGCCCGGCGGTCCGGGTGGCGGCGCGCCTCAGCTCGCCGCCGTGAAGACGATCCGGGCGGAGCTGGCCGGGGACCCCGCGTTCCGTGACCGCTTCCGCCGCGAGATCGGGACGGCCCGCTCCGTCGACAGCCGCTCCACCGCCCGGCTGCTGGCCGGTGACGCGGACGCGGCGGTGCCCTGGCTGGCCACCGAGTACGTGGCGGGCCCGACGCTGGAGCGGGCGGTGCGCGTGGCGGGCCCGCTGCCCCTCGCGACGGTCCGGGGCCTCGGCCTGCGGCTCGCCCGCGCCCTGCGCTCCATCCACCACGCCCGCGTCCAGCACCGCGACCTGAAACCGGCGAACGTCCTCCTCGGCGCCGACGGCCCCAAGGTCATCGACTTCGGCATCGCCCGCGCGTTCGGCGCCACCACGATGACGGCGACGGGCGCGATGATCGGCTCGCCGGGCTACATGTCCCCGGAGCACGTCCTCGGCGGACAGCACGTGGTCGCCTCGTCGGACGTCTTCTGCCTCGCCTCCGTGCTCTGCTTCGCGGCCACCGGGCAGAGCCCCTTCGGGAGCGGGCCGGTGGGTGCGGTGCTGTACCGGATCTCGCAGGCGGAGGCCGAACTCACCGACGTACCGGCCGAGTTGCGTGAGCTGATCGAGGACTGCCTGAGCCCCGACCCGTCGTCCCGCCCGGACGCGGCCGTCCTGGAGTCCCGGTTCCGCGCGGCGGAGGAGGCCGCGGCCACGGCGGAGGGGAACGCCCTTGCCTGGCCGCCGGAGGTCGCGGCGCTGATCACACGGTACGAGGACGAACTGGCGCGGGTCGTCGCCGATGCGGGCCCGCTCGCCGGACCCGTCGTCCCGACGATGCCGGGCGCCGCCCCGGTCCACAGCGCGCAGACCGTCACGGGCCCGCCGCCGCCCCCGGCCGCCCCACCAGGACCGCCGGGGCCGCCCGCCGATCGCCGCCGCTTCAGCCGCCGTACGGTCGCGGCCGTCGTCGCCGGGGCCCTCGTGGTCGGCGTGCTCGCCGCGGTCGGCCTGCGGTCCTGGCAGGACGGCCGGGAGGACCGGGCCGGTTCGGACGCCGCCCCGCCCGCCGCCGGACCGTCCCCCTCGCCCTCCCGGGCCCCCGCGCCCCTGGCGGGCGTGGACCAGCACGGCGTCGAGCGCACCCGGTACTTCCCCGCCGACGAGGCCGCCCGCCCCGACGGCTGGAAGCCGTGGGGCACCACGATGAAGGGCCGCCCCTGGTCCTGCGCGCTCAACAGCAAGGCCCTGGTCTGCCGGACCTTCTACGGCGGCCTGGAGGCGGTGAGCGCGTCCGACGGGAAGCCGCTCTGGACCGCGCCCTCGTCCTCTCCCGGCGCGAAGCCGGGGATGTCGGCCCGCGGTCTGGTCCTGCCCGGCCGCCCCACCCACCCGGTGATCCACGCCGACACGGTCGTCTCCGCCGAGGGAACAGTCCTGCGGGGCAGGAACGTGCTGGACGGCACGGTCCGCTGGGAGAAGGACCTGAAGAACGTACCGCAGCAGGAGGACACGGGCTTCGCGGCGGACGTCTTCCTGGGCGACGGCGTCGCCTTCTTCAGCAGTCTCAGCGTGGGCGCCCAGGTGGTCGCCGCCTACGACGCCGTCACCGGCAAGGAGCTCTGGACGCGTTCACTGGCCTCGGCCGACGGCCCGCTCGCCGCCCAGGGGATCTACGCGGCCGACTCGTTCGTGGCCGGACGGCTCATCGCCCGGACCGAGGGCGGCCTGACCGCCTTCGACGCGCGGACCGGGAAGCCGACCTATCTGTCCCTGCCCGGCGGCGCCGACTGCACGGCGGTCCGTGAACACGACGGCCGGGTGCTGTGCGACGTCGAGGGGGACGGCACCAAGGTGCTCGACGCCAAGACCCTGAAGCAGGTGCCCATCGCGCAGCGGAAGGTCGGCGACGCCGCGGCTCCGGCCCGGGACGCGATCTCCACCGGTTCCGGTCAGTACCGGCTCGGAACGGAGAGGTACGCCTCCGAGGTGAACCTCACCGCCCTGGGCGTCCCGCCCTCCGAGGGCAGGCCGCGCAGCGTCGGCACCCCCACCGGGGGAAGGTCCGAGGCGACGATCGCCGGGTCCACGGCGGTGTTCGCCGACAACCGCTACCTGTACACGCTGCCGGTCGAGGGTGGCAGCGAGCGGAAGCGGACCGCGATCGAGGGGGCGCCGGGCGATTCCACCCCCGACCCCGGCCCCGACGCCGCCGACGACTTCGACAACATCAACGGGCACACGTGGGAGACGCAGGTGCTGTCGGTCGGCGGGGTGCTCTTCATCGCCTTCCACGACGGGACTCTCCGCTCGATCGAGATCCCCGGCTGAGCGGGGCGGGGGCCGGGGGGCTGGTGCTGCCCCCACCGGCCCGCCCACCGCAGCACCCGTCCATCCGGTCGGCCTCCGCCCCGCTGACCGTTCTCCGCCCCTCCTGACCATCGTCCTCCGCCCCACCGCCGTACCCCACCCCCCGCTGCCCTACCGGGAACCGTCCCCACCGCCGTACACGTCCTCCGCCCCACCGAAGTCCCGCCATTCGCGCCCGACTTGGAGCCGCTCACCGTGCTGCGCCCGCTCGACGCCCATGCCCCGTACGACGTCGGCCCCTACCGGCTGCTCGCCGGTCTCGGCTCCGGCGGTATGGGCACGGTCCACCTCGCCCTTCCGCCCGGCGGCGGCCCCGCCGACCTCGTGGCCCTGAAGACGGTCCGCGCGGACCTGGAGCTGGAGGGCGACTTCCGGCTCCGCTTCCGGCGCGAGGCGCAGGCGGCCCGCGCGGTGCGGAGCCCGTACGTCTCGGCGCTCGTCGCCGCCGACCCGGACGCCCAACGACCGTGGCTGGCAACGGAGTACGTCGTCGGCCCCGCGCTCGACGAGGCGGTGGCCCGGGCGGGCGCGCTGCCCGTACCGGTCGTACGGAAGCTCGGCGTGGCCCTCGCCCGGGGGCTGGCCGCCGTCCACGGCGCGCGGCTGGTGCACCGGGACCTGAAGCCCGCCAACGTGGTGCTCGGGGCGCACGGCCCGCGCCTCATCGACTTCGGCATCGCCCAGGCGTACGACGCGACCGCGCTCACCGCGACCGGCATCATGGTGGGCTCGCCGGGCTTCATGTCGCCCGAACATGTGGCGGGGGACCGTTCGGTGACCGCCGCGTCGGACGTGTTCTGCCTCGGGGCCGTCCTCTGCTTCGCCGCGACCGGACAAGGCCCCTTCCAGGACAGCGAGTTGGCCGCCGTCGTGCACCGTATCGCGCAGGGAAAGGCTGATCTCTCGCTGCTGCCCGATGAGTTGGCGGAGGTGGTCGGCGCCTGTCTGCACCGGGACCCGGCGCGGCGGCCGACCACCGGCGAGCTGATCCGGGCCCTCGACCCGGCGGCGGGAGCACCCCGCCCCGGCGCCTCTCCGCCACCGCCCACCGGACCCTTCGGCTGGCCGGACGGGGTGCGGACCGTGATCGGGGAGTACGAACTCGCCGTCGGCCGGGCCCTGATCGCGCCCCCGCCGCCTTCCGCACCGCCCACGCCCGCTCCACCGCCCTCCGCTCCCCCGGAGACCGCCCCGGCGGCGCCCGGCCCTCGGCGCTCCCGGCGCCTGCGGTGGGCCCTGGGCATCGGCGCGGGCCTGCTGACCGCCGCCCTGGCCGCCGTACTGGTACCGCCGCTGCTGCCCGGCGCGGGTGACACGGGCAACGGCGCGGGCGCGAGCCCCGGGGCAGGAGCGGCGACGGGGGCGGCCCCGGGAAGCGCGTCCCCCCGTAACACCGCTCCCACCGAACCGGACCCCGCCCAGCCCGCCGCCCCGGTCGTCACCAGCGCGATGACCGACTTCGGCCCCGGCGCCCGGGACCGCAACCGCCTCCCGGAGGGCTGGTCTCCGTGGTCCTCCTCCTTCGAGGACGCGGGCGAGCCGCTGGAGTGCGCGCTCGGCGGCAAAGCCCTCGTCTGCCGACTGCACGACGAGGACCGGCGGCTGCTGTGGCTGGAGGCGCGGGACGCGTCCGACGGCAGCGCCCTGTGGCGCTACCCGGCGAAGGGGGCGGAGACCGGGAACGCCTCGGTGGGCGGCCTCGATCTCGACGGGCGGTACGCCTACGTCTCGGCGGCGGACGGGGAGGGCTTCGCCGTGCTGAGCCTCGACGACGGCAAGCAGGTGGCGGAGCTGCCCGGCCGGAGCGGCTATCTCCCCACGCGCGCCCGGGTCCACGAAGGGCAGGTCTTCACCTCGTACGTGGAGACGGACGGCGAGGGGTCATCGACCCGGGTACTGCTCCGGGCCCACACGCTCCGGGACGGGGACCGCGAGCAGCAGTGGGAACGCGAGATCGCGGGGGTCTTCCCGCAGTCCCTGGACATCGTGGGGGACCGCGTCTGGGTGGACGGCCCGACAGGGAGCCACGCCCTGGACCGGAGGACCGGGAAGTCCCTGGCCGAGGTGCCGGACCACTGCCGGCTCCCGGCCCGGGGCGCGCGCCATGCCCTGTGTCCCGACGGAGTACGGGAGGCGGCCACCCTGAAGGAGGTCAGCGGCGCGCGGGTGGGCTCACCGTCCGCCGTGAGCGCCGACGGCCTCGCCCTGCACCGGGGCGAGGGGCTCCGGGAGGGCTCCCCCTACCTGGAGGCGGTGGACCTGCGGACCGGCCGGGCGAAGTGGTGGACGCCGTGGACGCCCGGTGATCCGGTGCTGGTGGCCGGAGAGACCGTACTGACGCTGAAGGGGTCGGGCGCGCGCCTCCTCGCCCTCGACACCGGCAAGGAGACGCGCTCCCAGTCGTACAACGGCTGGCCCCGGGGGCGGACCGACACCGCCGAACGCCCCACCACCGTGATGCTGTCCGGCGGGGCCCTGTTCGCCACCTTCGCCGACGGTACGGTGCTCTCCGTGTACGCGCCCTGAGCCGCGGGAGCCGGTCACACGGGGTTGTGCCGGATCAGCGACTCCACCAGCCCGGACCGGTTGTTCGGGTAGTCGAGCGGGATGATGCCGAGCCCGGTCCATCCGGTGGTCTCGGAACGCCCGAGGAAGGAGTGCACCTGCGGGTTGAGCCGGTCGGCGTTCCAGCGGGGCGGCATCAGGGCGGCGGTGGAGACGTAGTTCATGTAGAACTTGCCCGGCTGCTGGGCCGCCTTGCGGAACTGGGCTTCGATCTTGCGGTACTTGGCGAACGGCTCGGCCATGTAGTCGTCCTGGATGTCGAAGACGGCCGGATCACCGTAACGCACCCCGGGCAGACCGCCGTTGTCGGCCAGCAGCACCACCTTGCCCCGCGCCCCGCCGAGCGAGGGCAGCGCCGGGTCCAGCCGGAACAGCGACCGCCACCCCCGCCCGTCGAGGTAGTCGTCGAAGACCGCCCGGAACGCGGCGTCGCTCTCGGAGGAGTACTCCTGCTTGACCCGCATCAGCACGGTCTCGCTCGGCCGCGCGGCCAGGAAGTCCCGGCAGGCGATGAGGACATCGCCGAACATCATGTTCTGGAACGCGGCCCCGTGGTGGATCGCGAACGACCCCCCGGTGATCCGGCACCGTACGTCGAGGAAGCGGATGCCGCTCTGCAACTGCTGCGCGATCGTGGTGTTCTGACACTCCGACCAGGGACCGCCGAACCGCGCGCCCGAGTCGTGCGTACCGGGGATCGTGAGCCGCTGGAGCGCGGTGGTGTCGGGCAGAGCGCCCATCCAGTCCTGCGTCCCCCGGACCGCGCGGGCCGCCCGGCCCGTGCTCCGGGTGGCGGCGACGGCGGGGGCGGCCCCGACGACAGCGGTGGCGGAGACGGCGAGGGCACCGGCCAGGAACCCTCTCCGGGTGCTCAACAGGCTTGATTCGGCAGGGTACTTCGGGGGAACGACGGACATGGGAACGCCTCCAGGGGCCATGGGGGGCAGGCCCTAGGATTCTGACGCGCACACGTCACACCGGGAAGAGGGCGGACCACGGCCTTACGGAACACACCTCCGCCAACAAGCCCGGGCGCGCCCCGCCCCTGACCGAACGAACCCACCGGCCTTGAACCGTGACCGACCGCATAGAGGCACTCCCCGGCCTCCCGCGCAGGGGCGCCCCCGGGCCTCACTCCGGCAGCGCCACCGTGAGATCGACCTCGACGAGCTGCCCGGGGTAGCCGAGCTGTGCGACGCCCAGCAGGGTGCTCGCGGTGGTGAACGCCGATCCGAGACCGGAGGCGTTGAGCCGGGTCCACACCGAGGCGAGCACCGGCCCGTCATCACTCTTCACGTAGATCACCGACCGCACCACGTGGTGCGGCTCGGCGTTCACGGCCGCCAGGGCGGTGAGCGCGTTGGCGGCGACCTGGTCCGCCTGTTCCTCGTGGGAGCCGGAACCGACGAGTTCGCCGTCCGGGCCGAGCGGGCACTGACCCGCCAGATAGGCCGTACGACCGGCCTCCACGACGGTGATGTGGTGGTAGCCGGGTGTGTCGTGCAACTGCTCGGGGTTGATGCGGGTGATCTTCTCCGTCATGCGCCCGAGTCTGCCAAGGACGCGGCGCCCCCCGCACGGCATTTCCCTCCCCCTCCCCCACCGGCACCCCCCGCCGCCCGCCCGAACCCCCGTTGCCGGGCGGACGGCCGCAGGGGCACCTGGCCGCCGGGGCACCCGCCCCGCCGAACCGCCGTCGAGCGGCCGTCGGCTCAGGCGGCCATCAGGGAGATACCGAGCATCCGCGCCCCGGTCTCCGTACGCGGGCGGTGCGCACTGCCCGGCGCGAACACCACGTACGAGCCCGGCCCATGGCGCTCGCCGCCGTCGATCACCTCGCCGCTCAGGACGAAGTACCGTTCCTCGGTGAGGTGTTCGTCGACCTCGGGCCACTCCGTACCGGCGGCGAAATCGATCAGCCAGCCCCGGGCGTACTCCGTGCCCGGCAGCCGACGGCGCAGGATTCCCGGGACCACCTCGTGCGGGTCCACGTCATCGACGTTGACGACGGTCTTCAGCAGGGTGACCGTCTGGGTCTCTTCACTCATGGCCCCACCCTCACCCGGCACGCTCCACCGGGACGAGTGTCTGCCATGACATTGTTGGGTACTTTTATGCCATGACCTCATCGGCCTCATCCCGGCATCAGGTGGTCGCCCTGCTCAACGAGCCGCAGTCGCCCTTCGAGCTCGCCTGCGCGGCCGAAGTGTTCGCAGGCGCCCGACCGGACCTTCCCGCCGCCTACGACTTCGAGGTCTGCACGGCCCGGCCGGGCCGGCTGCGCACCACGACCGGCCCCTCCCTCTTCGTCGAAGCGGGTCTGGAAGCCCTGGAGCGGGCGGACACGGTGATCGTCCCGGGCTGGGAGCCGCCGGGCGGCCCCGTACCGGAGAACGCGCTCGCCGCGCTCCGCGCCGCGCACGGGCGCGGGGCGCGGGTCGTGTCGATCTGCGCGGGGGCGTTCGTGCTCGCCCGGGCCGGGCTGCTGGCGGGCCGCAGCGCGGTCACGCACTGGCGGCGCACGGCCCAACTGGCGGCGGAATTCCCCGAGGTGGACGTCGTCGCGGACGTGCTCTACGTCGACCACGGCGACGTGGCGACCAGCGCGGGCAGCGGCGCGGGCATCGACCTCTGCCTCCACCTCGTACGGACCGACCACGGCACCGCCTACGCCGCCCAGGTGGCCCGCAGCATGGTCCTGCCGCCGCACCGGGAGGGAGGCCAGCTCCAGTACGCGGCCGGACCGGCCCTCTCCGGTACGGACGAGTCGCTGGCACCGGTCCTGGAGTGGGCCCTGACCCGGCTGGACCACACGGACCTCTCCGTCGACCGGCTGGCCGACCGCGCGGGGCTCTCGCCGCGCACTTTCGCCCGCCGGTTCGTCCGGCAGCTCGGCACCAGCCCCGGACAGTGGCTGCTCCAGCAGCGCATCGACGCCGCACGGGCCCTGCTGGAGCGGACGGACCTGCCCGTCGAGACGATCGCGGCCCGGGTCGGACTGTCCTCCGCCGTCAACCTCCGACGCCGGTTCCGTACGGCACTGGGCACGACGCCGGGCGCGTACCGGCGCGTCTTCGGCGAGGCTCGGGCGCCGGGTCGTAACGGTGGGCCCGCATCACTGCCCTAGATGAATGAGTCCAAGGGGTGTCTCACGATCAGTGGTCGTAAGCGATCAGCGACCTTTTGACCGGCTGTTCGGTGTGGTCGTTGTGCCAGATCACCGCTGTGAGGGCGAAAATCCGGCACAGGATCCGCGCAACGACACCGGCCGGGCTCTTGCAAGTCTGTCATCACACACCGACATCGGATGCCCCCCGCGCCACGTACGCAGACCACTCCGTGGACCCGTTCAGGAATCGAGAGCGGTCTGCACTGCGGTGCCTATGCGGCGCGGTCATTTCGCAGGGCCTGGATGAGCCAGGGGTACACCGGAATCAGGTTCGGTACTACCTGCCAGCCGTTGACGATCCACACCAGCCGCCAGTACCGCTCCACCCTGGAATCGTGTGCCTCTTCGAACTGCTGGGCCATCCAGTCCCGGAATTCCGTGTCCGGGGTGCGCGCGAACACCTCGGCGAAGCGGTGCACGAGGTCGTCCATGACGGGTACGGCCCTGTTGCTGAGCGGGTCGATGCCCGACTCCATGGCGTCGGCCACTTTCTGACGGGTGAAATCCATCAGTTCCTCGCCCGCTTCGCTCTCGATGTCGAGCGGGCGCCCAGCGGCCTGCCATATGGCCATGCGGCGCATCCTGGCCCGGAAGTCTTCATCGCCGACCAGCCCGGCGAGCTCCACCCACGCGGCGATCTGCTCGCCGGACGGATCCTCGGGGAGGTCGGGAGCGGCAGCGCGAACCATGGCCGTCGCGGCAGGATCGGCATCCACTGTGCCGAAGGTGCCGTCTATGAATTCCTCGATCAGACGTCGGCGTTCCTCGCCGGACAACTGCGTGAGCCTGTGCATGAGCTTGATCTCCTCGGGATCGGACCTGCGTCCGGCCACGACTCTCAGGACACTCCGACGCAGTTGCAGCACCCGGATCTGGACGTCCATGGCGTCGGCGTGCGACGCGGCGACTTCCGCCACTGAGAGCTCGCGGTCCAGTACCCGTTGAATCGTGGCCAGGTCCATGCCCAGCTCGCGCAGTGTGCGCAGGAGTTCCAGACGAAGCAGTGCGTTGAGGTCGTAGAGCCGGTAACCGGCGGGACTTCGGGTGGTCGGCGCTACCACCCCCGAATCGGAGTAGAACCGGATGGTCCTCACGGACAAGCCGGTCCGCCGGGAAAGCTCCCCGATCGAGTAGAGGGTCGTAACGTCCATGTCCCCAACTCTGCTGTCTCCAGTCACTGGAGACTCAAGGCTATTGCCCATCTGGGGCGCCGACCGAGACAGCCTCCGAGTTGCCGAGCACGCGCCACGTGGTTTCCGCTGACCGCCAGAACGACCGGCACGCCGTGCACTCGCGGGGCAGCCATGGCAGCGACGTGTGCCACCCCGTTCGCCGACGGTCTACGGCTACGAGCCCTTGGACTCATTCATCTAGCCCGCGCCCGCACCCGCACCTGCTTCCGGCCAGGGTCAGCCCTGAGCACCGACGGACCGCTCGCCCTGCCCGCTGGAGCCCTTCCGATGGAACAGATGGGGCAGAAGGATGCCGCTGATGCTTCCCGCCGCCAGGCTGACGAGGACGACCATCCACATCGATTGCAGAACATGAACGCAGAGGAAAAACATTGCCAACCAGACGGCACCCTGGCAGAGCCGAAGTATGCGGTCCCGATCCACCATGAGGCCCTTCTCCACGCACAGAAACCGACTGCCGACTGCCGCCCGCCGCCCGCCGGAAGCCACCCGGCAGATCGGCACGAGCCCCCACGGTCCCGCCGAACCAGTATCGGCCAGCCCCCTACGCGCAGTGCGCGCACCTCCCGCACGGCTCGGGCTCCAGGGGCAGAACGGGCAGCAGGGCCGCCGCATCCACCGGAAACACGGGATACGGGCGCACGATCCACTCGCTCCACCCGTCCCCGTGCCGCAACGTGAACCCGCAGGCACGCCCGCGATGCAACGCCCCGATGGCCCGCACCCGCCCCGGCCCCTCGGCCCACCCCAGAACCGGCCGCTCGCCCTCCGGTAACCCGCTGAGCAGGTTCCGCGCCTCCTCCCGAATCCGCCGGATCGCCAGGTCGGGCGTGGCGGCGGAGTACCGCACGAAGCAGTCGGGCTCATCGAGATCCGCGTCCGCCGAACCGTACGTGGACCGCTCGCACCAGTACGCGAACGGGACGGGTTCGACGGGGTCGGGGACGTGATCGAGCATGACGCAGCCTCCTGACGTGACGCCAGGAACGCCCCCTGCCCACGGCCGGCGTGACGAGCTGAGGGAAGGGGGCGCCCCGGTTGAACCTCCCCCAACGGGCGCAGGCGAAAGGGGAGTTGGCCGCCGCATGACGGGGCGGCACGTCTGGAAGCTAGCGTGTCGTGCGGGCGAGTATCAAGTGTTTGACGTCTAACGAGTGATTCTTGGCGAATAAACAAGTTATACAAACAGCGAGCGGCCCCCATCTGCGCCGATGGGGACCGCTCGATGCCAGGCCGGGAAGGCTCAGGCGAAGTCGTCAAACTCGCCTTCCTTCGCACCGCCCAGGAACGCCCGGAGCTTGGTGCGCGTCGTACGGACGATCACGTCGGGGTTGTCGCTCTCACGCAGCAGGATCTCGCCGTCATGCTCGGCAAGCTCCAGGCAGGCGCTACCCTCGGCGTTCGACGACTTCGACGACTTGCGCCACTGAATTTCCACGTACTTCACGCCTCACACTTGTTGTGCGACCTCACGAATGAAGTCTCTTGACTTGCGCGGATCAAGAGAGAGCCCCTCGATCCGGTCCATCGCCGCCCGATAGTTCACCAGACGCGTCTCGGCGTCCAGGAACGCAGACCCGGTGGCCGTGTCCGTCAGCACGGTATCCAACTGCGGAACGGGTCCGTAGACATACTGCGTCGAGCTTCCGGCCTCCGGGAAGCCGCCGACAGCGAAGGGGACCACCCGAACGGTGACGTTGTCGCGTTCCGACTCACGCAACAGGTACTCCAACTGGCCACGCGCGACGCTGGAGGCGCCGTACCTCATCCGCAGCGCCGCCTCATGGATGAGGAACGTGCAGGTCGGCGAGTTCTCCCGATCGAGGACATCCCGGCGCTTGAGCCGATGGGAGAGATGGCGCCTCTGTCGGGCTGGGGCCGGGGGCGGAACGGTCTCCGCGAGCACCGCGCGGGCGTAGTCCTCGGTCTGAAGCAGCCCAGGCATATGCATGATCTGCACCGCCCTGATACCCACCGCATGATGCTCCAGCTCGGCCAGATCCAGCGCCTCGCTGGTCAGGTCGTTGCGGTAGTCCTCCCACCAGCCCCGGCCCCGCTCCTCCGCCATCGCGGCGAGCGCTTCCACGTACGCCTCATCGGGGCACGCGTAGCCGCCCGCCCAGTTACGGACCCGCTCGCCGCTCACTCCGAAGCGCCCCGACTCCGTGTTGCTGATGGTGGTGCGCTCCACCCTGAGCAGGGCGGCAGCATCGGCGAGCGCCAGTCCCGCGCTCTGCCGCATCTTGCGCAGCTCAGCACCTACGCGACACTGCCGTGCGGTGGGCGCCTTCCTTGGTGGCATCGGCCTCTCCTCTTGTCGCCTCACAGTGTGACCAGCACCACCACCGTAATCCATTCGGCTACTTAATAATCCATCTAGGTACGACAAGTGCGACTCGACGCTATGGTCTCCCTCAACACCTCGGCCACCCCGAAGTGCAGCTGCACAGGCGCGCGTTGGGGCGTGCGCCCGTACAGCCATCGCCACGGGCGAGGAACAGCACATCCGTTCGCAGCACCGGACCGCATGGGGAGAACAACATGACCGCTGCCACCCCAACTCCCGTACAGCCGAACCCACTCGGCGGCGAGAGCTACCGCCTCACCCTGCCCAACACCGCCAACGCCCCCAGGATCGCCAGGGACTTCCTCTCCTCGCTGCTGGGCGTCAGCCGACACCCGGGGCTGGTCGACGACGCCCGGCTCTGCGTCACCGAGCTGGTCACCAACGCCCACTGCCACACTCGCACGCCGCTCATCCGGGTCCACGTGGCCGTCAACCGGAAGCGGGTCACTGTCGCCGTTACGGATGACGGCGGGCCGGTCAACGGGGCGTTCGGCGCCCTCGGTGCGCCGACGGCTGGTCCGGAGGAGGAGCACGGTCGCGGGCTCGCCCTCGTGGAGAGCCTGGCGCTGGCCTGGGGGACGGGCAGCGGCGGCCCCCGCTATCCGGGGCGTACGGTCGTCTGGTTCACGCTGGGGCGACCGGAGTTGACCACGTGAACCTCGCGGCGTGGGGGCTCCCGGTGGCCGCCCTGGCCATCGGGGCACTCGCCGCCGGGATGACGCTCGGCCGCGAGGCGGCGGTGGGCCTGGTCCACCAGGGGCGGGAGGCTTGTGCCTCGGCGCGGCCGCTGGAGACGATCGAGGCCGTTCGCGCGCTGCCGGTGCGGCACAACCAGGCGCAAGGGAGAAGCGTGATCGAGGACTTGTCGCAGGTGGCCCAGGATCGCATGGCCTCCGTGGTCGAGCTGGCGGGCGAGCTGATCCGGCGGCCGAGCCGAGGCGGGATCGACGACTACGGGCCCGTCCTCGGCGTGCTGGAGGACTGGCTCACCTCCCGCGAGCTGCCGCACCGCCGCCTGCATGACGGCGCGGGCGCCCTGGTGGGGCTGCTGGTCGAGATTCCCGGTGGGAGGCCGGGCTCCTGGTGGACGCTGGACGCGTGCGTGGACACCGCCCCGTACGGCGATGAGACCGCCTGGTCCTTCCCTCCGGCTGTCGGCGATGTCGTGGACGGCTGGCTGCGCGGCCGGGGTGCGGCCGACTCCAAACTGGCCGCCGCGCTGTTCTGCCACATCGCCGCCGACCTCGCTCCCCGCGCCGCCGAGCTGCACGGTGGGCTCGCCGTACTCCTGGACGTCGATGAGCACACCGGTGGCTTCGGCGGCGCCCGCGCCTACCTCACCGACCCGCACGCGGCCCGCCCCGCCGGGGTGATGATCGGCTATCCCGGCATGGACGAGGTGGTGGTCGGCGGCCGGGGCCTGTGGCGGGCGTCGATCACCGTGCACGCCCCTTCCGGGCACTCCGGCTCCAGCAGGACCGTCATCGGCGCCATCTCCCGGGCCGCCCACCTCGTACGGCTCCTCGACGCGGCCGAACTCCCTTGCACCGAAGGAGATCCGAGGTTCCCGCTGCCGCCGAAGCTGTCGGTGACCGCCTTCCACGGCGGGCAGGGCTTCTCCGTCACCCCGGACCGGGTCGACATCAACGTCGACGTACGTACGACCCCGGTCTTCGACGCCCACGACGCCGGGGCGCTGGTCCGCAAGGCCGTCGCCGAGCTCGACGCGGAGCTGCCCGGCCCGGCACCCACGGAGGTCGTCCAGGTCGCGGCCTGGCCGCCGTTTCGCCTGGCCGAGGACGAGCAGCCCGCCGCCGCCCTGCTGGCCGCCGCCGCCGAAGTGGGTCTCACGGTCAGGGCGAAGACGGCGGGGCCGTCGAACATCGGCAACCTGCTCGCCGGGAACGGCATCCCCGCCACAGCCGGCTTCGGGGTGCCGTACGAGGGGCTGCACGGCATCGACGAGCGCGCCCGACTGGCCGAGTTGCCACAGGTCTACGCGGTCTACGAGCGGGCCGTCCTCGGTCTCCTCGGCGGCTGACATCCCAGCAACTACCCAACTCCGCCTCTGCGGAACCACCTCAAGCGTCCAGAGAGACAAGGGAGACCTCGCCGCCGGGATGACGCTCGGGTCCGGCGCCAGACCCGGCCGCACGACGTACTCACCACGCCCCCATCCCCGTACGAAACACCGCCAAGACCCCTTCGGGCGCGAGGAGTTGAACCGGAGCCGGTAGCCGCCGAGGGCCGTCTTCAGCCCCTGGCGGCTACCGGCGGCGGCCCGGTGGATCGGTGAGTGCGGAGAGGCCGTTTTCCGGGGTGTCGAGCCAGACCCACTGTCCGTGGGCGGTGACGGACAGACCGGCCCGGTCGCGGGACGGGCGGCCGAGGGTGTCCCAGGTCCGGTAGGCCGCTTCGGCTTCGTCCCAGAGTCGGCGGGGGCCGTACTGGGCGACGGCGTACTCGCGGCGGCCGGGGGTGTAGTCGGCGGAGGCCCAGGACGTCTGGTCGTCCGCGAGAATCCAGAGGGTCATCTCGCCGCTGCCGTCGTCCGCCGGGACGGGCAGGTGCCAGGCGTCGGGCAGAGCGAGACCGACGTAGAACAGGGCGTCGGGGTCCTGGGCGATCCGCAGGGGAGAGATACCGGTCGTGGTGGAGTCGGCGGCCTCGCGATGGTGCAGGAAGTCGTCGAGGAAGCCCCGGGCCGGGCGCGGGTTGCGGGACCGCATGAAGGCCGGGTAGCCGGTGAACCGCCCCTCCGCGTGGCCGTTCCGGACATCGAGGACCGCGTAGGAGTAGGGGAAGAAGGACCCGCCCCAAGGGGCGACGATCCGGCCGTGCGGGGCCGCCGTCTGTTCCACCCAGGCGTACGGGATCGACGCGACCGCGTAGGTGGCGATGACGCGCTGGTAAGGGGCGCCGGTCGGCCGGCCCTGTTCACCGTCGCCCTGGACGATGAGCGGGGAAAGACCCGCTGCCAGGGTGTTCTTGGCCGCCTGCTCGGCGATTACGGGATCGATCTCGACGGAGACGACACGATGGGAACCGACGCAGTGGGCGAGCCACGCCGCGTTGAGGCCGGTACCGGAGCCCAGTTCGAGGACGCGGTCGGTGGCCCGTACGTCGAGCAGCGACAGCATCTCCAGCATGACGGACGGCTGCGAGCTCGATGACGTCGGCAACCGGTACTCGTCCGGTCCCGTGGGGCGGCCGTCGTTGACCTGGGTGGTCACCGATACATCGCTGTAGGCCACCTCCAGCCACCTCGCCGGGGCGGTGGCGCGGGAGACGAGTTCGTCCCCGACCTCGATCTCGTCGGGCAGGAACAGCTCCCGCCGTACGGAGGACACGGCGTCTTCCCACGGCCCGAGTGCCGCTCCCTTCTCGCGGAGGATCGCCAGCAGATCTGCGGGGGAGCTCACAGCCCCGCCCCGGTCCCGGCCCCGGTCCCGGTCACTTCTTCTTCGGCGGATTGCTCACCGGCCCGCTCCACCGACCGTCCGACTCCTTCGGCGACTGCTTCCTGTCGCCCTCGGAGCCGCCTTTGCCGTCCCCGTGCTGCCCCATCGCGTCTCTCCTCGCGCCGCTCGTGAAGGTTACGTTGAGCATCTTCCTGGACACCGAAAGTCGCCGGAAGGCGGAAGTGGGCCATCCCTCGCCCTCCCCGTGCGCCCTCGAAGAGGCGCGTACAGCCTGGCCGAACTGGTTCACCTGCGAGTTGACCATCCAGGCCCTGTGGTGCTTCACCTGCCACCTCCAGCAGGTGGTCGAGAGTGGCCAGGACCCCTCCATGCCCGAGCAGTACAGCTGGCGCTTCTTGTGCACCGCGCAGGACGCTCTACGCGAGAGCGTCGGCCGAGAACAGGCGGGAGAGACCGCGAATGGACATCAGCAGTGCCGCACTGGTCGTGATCGACATGCAGAACGGCTTCGTGAACCACCACAGTCGCCACGTCGTACCCGCAGTCGCCGACCTCGTCGCCAGATGGTCCGCCGCCGGGCGCCCTGTCGTCTTCACCCGGTACTTCAACTATCCCGACAGCCCTTACGAGCGCTCTTTCCAGTGGCGTCGGCTCCAGGGACCGCCGGAGACCGACATCGTTCCCGAGCTCGCCGAAGCGGCGGGGCACGCGCACGCGGTCGTCGACAAGACCGGATACACGCTGTTCACGCCCGAGGCCGCAGAGCTGATGCGCCGGGCCGGCTGGACCGACCTCGTCTTCTGCGGAATCGCTACCGAGAGCTGCGTCCTGAAGTCCGCCGCTGACGCCTTCGAGCACGGGTACGCGCCCTGGATCGTCACGGACGCCTGTGCCAGCGACGCCGGGCCGGACGTGCACGACGCCGGTCTCACCGTCGCCCGGCGTCTGATCGGGACCGGCCAACTCGTCAGCACACGCCATGTGATGGGCCAACTCACCGCACACGCGGCGTCTCCGGTGCTGGAATAGCTTCCATGGCCGACATCCCCTTCGCGACCGACCTGATCATCATCGGCGGAGGCCCGGCCGGTTGCGCTGCCGCCCGCATGTCCGCCAGCGTCGGCATGCGCTCGATCCTGATCGAGCCGGACCAGTTGTGCCGCAACCTCTACCGCATCCCGGCCCTGAACAACGTCCTTGGTGGCTACACCGACGGCCCCCAGTTGGCCGATGCCATCGTCGCTGAGCTGAAGAGCACGGAGCTGTGCCGCCTCGAACTCGGTCGGCGCGTCACCGAACTTCGCGCCGACGAAGCCCACGTGACCGTCACGGTCGGGACCGGCGCCCGCTTCACGGCCCCTTACGCAGTCGTCGCCACCGGCGTCGGCCCCCTCCAGCCCCACGACGTCACCTGGATCACCGCCCCCAGCGGCCTGGCCCTGACTCCGCTCTGGGAGGCTGAAGCCGACAACGCCGAGGGGCGCACCCTCCTCGTCCTCGGCGGTGACCGTCCGATCGGCACCTTCCTGCGCGCCCACCCGACCACCGAAACCCGCCTGCTCGTGGCGTACCCGGCGGCCGACGCGTACAAGGTCGAAGAAGTCCGCGAGGACCCCCGTGTCGTGCTCTTCCCCGTCGAGCACCTGACGCTGGCGCCCACGGAGGGCACCTCGGTGTCAGCGGAAACGGTGGGACAGGACGGCAGTCGGCAGACGATCACGGCGGATGCCGCCCACCTCAGCATCGGCAGCGCACCGACTGCCCCGTCCGGCGATCTGACTCGCGGTCTGGACGGGTACTGCCCGCCGACCGGCCAGCACCCCCGCGTCATCGTCGCCGGTGACCTCCGGTCTTCCCGCTTCCAACGCATCATGACCGCCCTCGGATCAGGCAGCGAGGCCGCACTGCACGCCTACTACGCGGCCAGGGACGTGCTCAACGAGCCTGCGCCATCTTGACGTTGCTGGTGAGCGGGGTGGTGTGATCGTTGAGGGCCGTACTCACCCAGGTCGTGGGCGGCTGTCTGCGGTCTGAGGCGTCGGGCAGCGGTTTCGGGCGGTCTGTCCGTTTCCAGGTCACGGGGCCGGGCGCGTACGAGGCCCACGGGGTCCAGCCAGGGCCACTGCCGGTGAGTGGCCGCGCGCGTTCATTCAGGCTCTCGGGCAGTGGGCCCGTGGGCTTCGCTCCACCGGTGTCTGATCTCTTGCAGCCGCTCGTCGAACAGCGGGTCCCGCCCCGCATCGGAGGTCATGGGTGCGGGCAGCCGGAACGACGTGCCGCTGTGGCAGCTGATCCTGATCCAGTAGTCGTAACGCCCTCTGTAGCCGCCGACCTGGTCCACGTCGATCGCGGAGATCTCGTGCCAGCGGGCGGTGCGGGACCGCAGAGGCCGCACCACCTGTATGCCGTCGGTGTTGATGCGGGTGCGTCCGAGGGCCATCCAGGCCAGCCAGGGGGCGGCCGGTATGGCCATCCAGCCGAGTGCGACGAGCAGTGACCCGATGCTGGTGTCCGGCTGCCGCCCCACGGTCGAGGCGTAGAGCGTGTAGAGCGCCAGGATTGTGGCCACTCCTGACCATATCCACCATGTACGCTGCTGAGCCGGAATGTATTCAATGTCGTGCACCGTGGGATTATAAAGGTCGGCCAGGCCCGCGCTTACGGGCTTCCCGCGCCGGTGGGGAAGGCGACGGACCCGCGGTGGCCGGCCTTCGCCGTAGCCGGGCCGATTGTCGCGTTCGGTGCGGCGGACGGTGGGGATGAGGGTGCCGTCGGTCAGGACGACCTCGCCGCCCCGTTTCGCGATCTTCTTCAGGGCGTGGTCCAGGCGCGGAGCGCGGGCGGCGAGCAGGGATATCAGCTCATCACGCCAGCGGCGCACGATGCTCATGATCTGCTGGTAGTCCGGCGGCGACGCGTCCTCGCTCATGCCCGCCTCGCGCTTCGGGACCGGTAGCACGCCCCGGCCGCCGGCCTGCACCGGTACGGCCCGGGTCGTCGCCTTCTCGGCTTCCGGCTGGGCATGCATGCGTTCCCCCTGCACGTATCACCGCGGCAAGGTCTTCGCGGCAAGGTCTTCGCGCTCGGCGCGGACCTTCTCGAGCTGCTCGAGAAGGAGTTTCTCCTCCTCGTTGAGTTCCGTCCGGCGGGCGGCGACGCGTTCGGCGACTTCGCTGATCTCCGTCACCCGGCGAGCCTGCGAACCCGCCCGGCCCCGTGACCTGGAAACGGACAGACCGCCCGAAACCGCTGCCCGATGCCTCAGACCGCAGACAGCCGCCCACGACCTGGGTGAGTACGGCCCTCAACGATCACACCACCCCGCTCACCAGCGACGTCAAGATGGCGCAGGCTCAACGAAGGCTGAGTCGCCTCGGCGGGACACGACGCCCACGCGCTTGAGAGGTCTCCGTGAGCAGTGAGAAGGCGGAAGTGGGCCATCCCTCGTCCTCCCCGCGTGCCCATGAAGGGACACGTACAGCCTGGTCGGCTTCGGCAGTCTCCACAACGGCCTAGGTTTCCGGCCACTTTTGGAAGATGCGCGGGAGCACCACCCGTACGAGGTGCTGCTCGTGGAAAACTGTATGACCTGCCGATCATGACCCACCCCGTACGCGCGCCAGTCACAAGCGGCCGGCTGGCTCTGTCGCCGGAGAATCTCAACTCCCCTGGTTGAGCGGGGAAAGAAGTCGCCACGAGGTGAACAAGTCATCCTGTACCTGATCATCGCTTGTGATGTTCTCTTCTGGGTCCTGTTGGCGGCCGGACTGAGTGCTCGCTACATCAAGGGCTGGAAGCGGCTCGGCGGCGGCGTCCTGCTCTGCGTTCCCCTGCTGGACATCGTCCTGCTGGCCGCCACGGTCATCAGCCTCAGGGACGGTGCCGAAGTCACCATCTGGCACGGGCTGTCCGCCGCCTATCTCGGATTCACCGTCGCTTTCGGGCACGACACCCTGCGGTGGGCGGACGAGAAGTTCGGGCGGCGCTTCGGGGGAGTTCCCGAAAGGCCGCGTCCGGTCCTGTACGGGCGGGCCCGCGTCCTGCGGGAATGGCGGTCATGGCTGCGGTTTCTCCTTGCCTACGGGGTGAGTTGCGCCCTCCTCGTCGGCATGACGTGGTTCGTCGGCGGCACGGAACGCGGGGCGCTCCTGCTCGCGTGGTTGAACCCGCTGACCAAGATCCTGATCTACAGCCTCATCTGGCCGGTCATCGTCACGATCCGGCCGGGGCAGGCACCGGCAGAGGAGTCGCCCTTGACCGGTGGTCGCGGCGCGTGAGCCCGACCGGAAGGGGCCCGCCCTCGCGGACGGGGTCCCTGGTTCGCCGTCTCGCCGTCTCGCCGTCTCGCCAACGCCCGAACCCGGGCCGGACGACCGGCCGCCGCAGGCTGAACGCCTTCAGCTCAGCGGTCGGTCGTCGTCCACGGAGCGGAAGCCGGTCGGTTGCCGAGGACCCACGAGCCGGGACCAGGCTCGCTGAATTCCCCGATAGTCGATCACGGTGATGTTCTCCCGCTCAAGAGCCTCACGGGCCTGCGGCGATGTCAGAAACTCGTAATCCGTCCGCCGCACGTCCCAGCCACCGTCGACGGCCCGCGACCCGCTGCCGCCCAGACCGGGATGCACCGCCCATTCGTTGAGTCCGGCGGGCAGGTCACGCAGGAGCTGAACATAGCGGGCCGCTTTGCCCTCGATGTCCAGGGCGAAGCTGTCCAGGAAGCCGTTGTCGGTGACCGGCAACCCCCGTCTCCGCATCGCCCGGCGCCCGGGGTCGAGCCAGACCCGAACCGCGAGCCCGTACTCCGCCGCCAGCGCGACGGTCAGGTCGAGGACGTCGTCCCGGCCGCCATCGGCCAGGCAGTGGAAGTCCAGGTGGGTCGGCGTGAGCCCGGCGCGGGCCACGGCATCGATCTGGGCACGGAACTCACGCTCGACCTCCTCAGGACGGGCCTGGCCGAGCAGGGCCGCCCGGCCGTCGGGAGTCGGCGGGAACAACTCGCCCGCAGGGTCCAGCAGTGAGGGCACTCGTTCTCTCGCAGTCAGTGGGCCCCACCGGATGTCCGGCATCTCGCACACCAAAGTGAGGTGAATCCCGAACGGAATCCACGGCCGGAGACCCAGCATCTTCATAGCCTCCGCCGCCCCCGGACAAGGAACCATCAGGCTGCACGAACTGGCGATGCCCTCCTCCACCGCCTCGACCACCGCCGCGTTGATCTCCGGATACATCCCGAAGTCGTCGCAGTTGATGATCAGCAACCGGGCATCACGCGGATACCCCAGCCGCTCGCTCGACCGCTCCGAAAACGTCACGGCCCCAGGAACGCTGACTTCATCCATCCCCGCACTATGAGGTCAGGCCCCCTGCGTCCGCACGGCAATATGCCGCCCCCTCCGGGGCGAAGCGCCGTCACCTCTCGGGTTCCGGCTCGACCTCCGCGGTCTGCGCACGGTGAGTGACGGTGCCTGACCGCGCTCAACACCTGGGGACACGACACCCGTGACCTGGAGAACGCGGACGACATCGCATCCCGTGCACGGCAGGCTCGCCTGGCCGATCTCGGCCACGCGTCGGCAGACAACGGGACAGGAGGCGGCTCCGAAGATCCGCCGTTCTGACGCGCGGACGCACAGCACCCGCCCCATCAGCCGCGTGCACGTCGCGAGAGGATGGGCTGGTGATCCGCCACGACTCCGAGATACAGGCTCTGTACCGCCGCTACTGCCTCCCGGGACGCCGCTACCTGAAGCTCGGCGGAGCGGTGCTTCGGATGCCGCGCGAGACGTACGAGCCGTTCGTTCATGCCCTGGCCCGTGACGCGAGGGCCGTTTCGGACGCCGAACTCACCCTCCTCTTCCAGGGAAGCTGGCGCGAGCGGCGCACCGCAGCCTGGCTCGCCGCCGTCTCGCGCCGTGACCACTTCCGCGGGCGGCTGGGAGGGCTGTTGCTGGAGAGCGAGGTCTGCTGCGCGGGTGGGGCCTACTGCGTGGCGCTGTCGAGTTTCGGCACCGCACAGGACGCCGACCTGCTGGCCGCTTACCTGGATCGCTACCTGCGTCGGCCCGACCTCGCCTACGACCAGCCGACAGCCATGGGCGCCCTGGCGTACACGGACTCCGTCCTGCACAGCGACCGGGCCGGTCGTCTCCTCCAGGAGGACGGCCTGTGGCGGCAGTGGTTCCGGGACGCGCCCCACATGCGCGGCGATGACGGCATCGACACCTATCTGCGCGGCATTCGCAGCGCCTGCGCCATCGTCGACGAATGCGCCGGTATCTGACCTCATCGGTCCTGTTCGCGTCGGAGACTCCGGCTCGCCGTCCTTGGCGCGGCAGCCGTGCCTCACGCCAAGAGACCGGACGTACGGTGGGCCCCCGTCCCCCTGCGGGCTTCAGGGGTGTCCCGTTGCTCCTGGCCGCGGGGGCATGGAGGGATGGCTGACATGATGGGGTTCATGACCGCATACCGAAAGGCCGATGCCGCGTAGACGGCCCGGTGCTCTGCGCGCCGAACAGCATGGTCCTCGCGTCTGGGAGGACCCGCCGCCGGACCGGCTCCACGGGCTCTCCGCCCGCACCAGCCTCGCGATCCATCGCGCGGAGAGGCTCACGTCCGACTACTACGTCTACCCCGGTGCCACGAACCGTGCGCTGCGGCGTTACCGGGCGTTTCTGCAACCGCCCGGGCGTCGGCCTCTCTCTCCGCAGGACGCGGAGTGCCCGTGCCGCGGTTGTTCCTTCGACGACGTGAGGCACGCACGCGACGTGCTCGAACTGGTCCTGGAGCAGCTCCCGGTCCGGGCCCGGTCCGAGCTGAAGCGCCTCGTGGCCCCTCTGGACACCGCGTACCTCGCGCGCACTCTTCCCGATCCGTTTGCCGGCCGTCGGCAGTGGCGCTCCGACCTCTGGTGGCGTCGTCGGCTCTCGGGCGGCAGGGAAGAGGGCTGTCGCAGGTCCCCCGCACCAGCCGCTTGGCACGGAGCGTCAAGTACTTGGCGCTGATGGTCAATCCGTCCCGCATAACGCCTGCCTATGGTTACTTCTGGCCAACCCGAGCGTCCCACCTGGGCCTATGTGACTGGGGAGGGCGCAGAGTGCTGGGCTTACCTGCCGCGCCGGCTGGCGGAATCCAGCCAGTGAAGCCGCCTCCAGAACGGCACTTGACGGACCGTCCGGGCAAGGGCCCGTGCGGCAGATGAAGCCCGTCCGACGTACAGAGCAAGGAGACACCATGTCCATGATCAAGTCCGCCCGGCGCGCCACCGCAGTGGCCGCCGTGGTCGTCGCTGCGCTGTCAGGCGCCGTCCTGACCGCCCCCGCCGCCCACGCGGCCCCCAAGCTCACCTGGGACACGACGGCGATGAAGAACCCGGACAGCCGGTTCATTTCCATGTGGCACCCCGGCAAGCACATCGGCAACGTCTACTGGTCCGCCGACCCCGTCGCGGGCAGTAGCCTCGGCGACACGCTGTACGTGACCGACCTCCAGAGCGACGGCTACTCCATACGCGGCCAGGTCAAGCAGGTCTCCACGGGCAAGATCGTCATCGACATCGGCACGGCGGGGAAGACGGCGCCCGCCGGTGTGCAGAAGACGAAAAACCTCAAGGAAGGCACGAAGGTCCAGGTACGCGGCTGCGTGATGAAGGCAGGCAAGAGCTACGGCTGCACGTCCTGGTACAGCGGCCGCGCCTGAAGCCCCTGACCGGCCCCCTCCTGGAGGGCGGGACAGGGCGCCCCGCGCGGTGACCTGCGCCGAATCCCGAGGCCCGGGGCCCGAGACTCGAAGCCCGGTTCCCGGGTTCCGGGGTTCGAGCCCCGGGCCGGTCTGTTCACGCCTTCGGGGGTACGAGGACGGGTCCCCGCCCCGAAGCTCGGGACCCGGGCCACGGGCGTCGGGACGCGAGCTTCGAGGTTCGAGCGCCTTCTGTAACCGGGGGGTAGAAGAAGGGGGTTGGGAAAACCTCCCCCACCTCCCTCCCTGGTCGCAACCGGGGAAGTATGACTAATCGTGACAGCTTGCGGCGGAGCGTCACGAGTGCTTACGGTTCGAGAACTAAGCGACCCCGGCAGGTGTTTGGCGCACCAGGCCGGGGTCTGACCGCAAGATCGCGCACAACCTAAAGGACGATCCCGTGGCTACACAGCAGCCTAGCTCCGCCCTGCCTGACCCCGCACCCGCCGCCCCGTACCCGATGGCCAAGCCCGGTTACGGCAAACGCTCCACCCCCGGCCAACAACCCCGTACGCGCCAGGACTTCGCGCTCCTCCCTACCCGCGAGCGGTACGTCGCCGGGTTCGTCGACCACCTCCCCGACGGCGCGGCCATGAGCGTCAAGCAGCTCGCCAAACAGCTCCCCCTCTACGGGCAGCAGGCCATCTCCACCGCCCTCAACGCCCTCTCCGTCGCCGGACACCTGCGACGCGTACGGTGCTCCGTCGGCGCGGGCGACGAAACGCGCTGGGTCTTCCGCACCTTCTGGTCCCGCACCCCACGCGACAACGAGTGGTGGAACACCTACCTCGCCACCGAAACCGCCGCAGAGGCCGCCGAAGCCTCCGAGGCTCCCGAGGCCCTCGAAGCCGCCGGAGCCCCCGAGGCCCCCCAAGCCGCCCAAGTCCCGCAGACTCCCCGTACGGAACAGGCGCCCCCGGACCCCACCGACGTACCCACTCCTTCCCCCGCCTACCTCGCCCTGGCCCGCCTCGGTCGCCAGGACCCCCGGCTCGCCCTCTCCGCGAACGACTGCGCGGCCCTGGAAGCCCGAGCGGCACAGTGGCTGGACCGGGGCGTGGGCGTCGACTACCTGACCGCGGCTCTCACGGCAGGGCTCCCGGCCGAGGTCGACTCCCCCGTGGCCCTCCTCCGCCACCGCCTCACCACCAAGGTCCCGCCGCCGCTGCCAGCCGAGAGCACCGCGCCCGGCGGAGCCCCGCCCGGCCGCCGCCTCCTCGTCGAGTGCACGGAGTGCCGCACCCCCGGACCGTCCGAAGCCCTCCCCGACGGGCTCTGCCGGCCGTGCCGGTCCGGCGCCGACGGGCCCCGGCAGCGCACCCGGGACGACGGGCTCCCCGTACAGCGCGATATCGGCGCCTACGTCAGCGAGCTCCGTGGGCGGCTCAGACTCCCTTGAGCAGTACGCCACATGGTCCCGCACGGCCGCTCTCCGGCCAGGACGAGAGCGGTGAGCGATGTCGGCGCGGAGCGTCAAGCACGTGGCGCTGATGGTCAATTCGTCCGGCACCACGTCTGCCTAGAGTTGTTTCCGGTCGATCCGCGCCGTCTCACCTGCAGCTATGCGGCTGGGGGAAGCGCTGGGCGCATCTGCCGGGTCGGCCCACGGAGTTCAGAGCAAGGAGGCACATCATGTCCATCATCACGTCCGCCCGGCGCGTCACCGCGGTGGCCGCTGTCGTCGTCGCGGCGCTGTCGGGGGCCGTCCTGACCGCTCCCGCCGCCCACGCGGCCCCCGAGCTCCACTGGAACGACTCGGGTATGAAGAACCCGGACAGCCGGTTCCTCGAAATGTGGCACCCCGGCAAGCACATCGGCAACATTCACTGGTCCGCCGACCCCATCGTGGCCAGTCACCTCGGCGACACGCTGTATGTGAACGACCTGGCGAGCGACGGCTACTCCATCCGCGGCCAGGTCAAGCAGGTCTCCACGGGCGAGATCATCATCGACATCGGCACGGCGGGGAAGACCGCCCCCGCCCAGGTCAAGAAGACGAAGAACCTCAAGGAAGGCACCAAGGTCCAGATACGCGGCTGCGTCATGAAGGCCGGCAAGAGCCACGGCTGCACCTCCTGGTACAGCGCCCGCGCCTGAAACGTCTGAAGTGCCCGACCGGATCTTCGCCCCCGGGGTCACCCGTCGAACAGATCCACAGAAGCCCTATTTCCCCCCTAACAGCCTGAAAACATCACCCCTTTCGTCGCTTCACGTATCATCACTTTCACTCTTGGTGATCGATACGGACGTGAACGGGTGACGCATTGGCCAGGCGGCGGGCGGTTCTCAAAGGGGCTCTGGCGGTATCCGGTGTCGCGGTCGGGGCGGGGGCGGGGGCCGCGGCTCCCGGGTGGGCGGCGGCGCGCCCGAAGGCGTACACCACGCGGGTGGAGCTGCGGTGGCTCGGGGTGTCCGGGTTCGAGATCGTCATCGACGGGCGGCGCAGTCTGCTCTTCGACCCCTACATCAGCCGGGTGCCCTGTACGGACCCGGCGGGGGCGCTCGATCCGGGCATGCCCCTGCGGCCCGACCGGGACGTCGTGGAGCGGGTGGCGGAGCGGCACCTCGCCGGGGCGCCAGAGCTGATCATGGTCAGCCACGGGCACTTCGACCACGTCACGGACGTGCCCCAGCTGCTCGCGCGGCCGGGCTGGGCGTCCGCGCGGATCAGGACCGTGTGCGACGAAACGGTCCGGCACCTGCTCACCGCCATGGAGACGCCGGGCGACCGCGTCGAGGACGTCATCCAGGTCAAGGGCGGGGAGTTCCTCCAGTTCGACGGGTACACCGTGGAGGTCTTCCGGAGCCTGCACAGCCAGACGGCCGACCACGGCTACTTCGCTCCCGGGCACCACTGCGCGACGCCGTCGCGGCCCTTCACCATCGGGGAGCTCGTCGAGGGGGAGACCCTCGCCTACCAGGTGTCGGTCGACGGCGGTCCGTCGATCCTGCTCATGGGAGCCACCAACTTCGTGGAACGCGAACTGACCGGAATCCGGCCGGACGTCGCGCTGATCCCGATGACCTCGCACGCCGCGGTCCACCGGTATCTGGGGCGGCTTCTGGACGCCCTGGGGAACCCGCCGCTGCTCATCCCCTGCCACCACGACGACATGGCCACGGCGCTGACGGAGACGCCCTCGCTGCTGGCCGCCTCCGTCAGCGCCTCGGCCGCGGAGGAGCTGTCCAGGGCCGCCGCGCCCGGCTCACGGGTCGTCGGCCCGCAGCACCTGCGGACGCTCACCCTCTCCTGAGGACCGGGGAGCGGGACGGAGACGCGGGGCCGGGCCCGGCCGGCCCCGCGTGTCCTCACCCGCGCGGGGTGAAGGTGATGACGTCCCCGGCGCGCTCGGCGCCCGTGGGGAGCTGGCCGTAGGAGTCGGTACGGATGTACACGCGGTGCAGCCAGCGGTCGTGCCCGTCCCACCTCGGCGTGAACGGCGTACGCGCGTGCGTCGTACGGAAGTTGTCGATGATCAGCAGATCGCCCGGGGTCAGCGTGACCGCCTCGGTCACATCGTCCAGGGCCTTCGACAGCTTGGCCACCGCCTCCTGGTCGGCCGGCTCCTGCGGATGCAGCAGCTCCCGGTCGTACCCGAGCAGCGGGTCGTCCGCCGGGCCGTACAGCGGGCTGACGCGGGCGATGTCGCCCGGGTCCTCCACGCCGCCGCGGAAGGCCACGTCCACCGAGCAGGGCATCGGGCGCTCGTGGAGGTGCGCGATCGTCTCCGCGTCCAGGAGCTTCAGCGCCTTGCGGACGGAACCCACCAGCGTCTGCGCCTTGCCCTCGTGGTCCTGGCGGGAGCACGCGAGCATCACGTAGTTCGGCTGGAGGACGTGGTAGGCCATCTCCGTGTGGAACTCCAGGAGCGTCTCGCTGGTCTCCGAGGAGAGGTGGTGGGCGCCGGGCGACGGGTAGACGTCGTGGTAGACGGTGCCGTTGCGGAGCTCCGCGTACCCGGTGTGCAGACCGAGCCGACGGCCGAAGACCGCGAGCAGGCCCTCCATGGCCAGCCGTCTCCGGTCGACCGGGGCAGGGGTGCTGGTCGGGGTGGCCGGCAGGTCGAAGTCGGGCTCGGCGGGCAGGCCGCGGAAGATGAGGTAGCCGTCCTCGTTGCCCGCGCCGTTGAACCCGTCGAGCGCCGCCGCTATCTCCTCGGGGAGCTCGGCCGCCAGTTCTCCGGCCGTCTCCAGGTACGTGTACAGGTCGCGGCGGGGTACCTCCGGCAGCCGCTGGACGAGAGCACGGAGCCGGTCGGCGTGCGCCGTGGCGTCGATGATCGCCATCAGTTGTTCTCCTTGTCCTTCACGTGCAGTCGGGCGTACTGGTAGAGCAGTTCCGCACCCACCTCGGTCGCCAGGACCGAGGTGATTCCCCCGTGGTCGTAGAGCGGTGACACCTCCATCACGTCCATGGCGACCAGGTTGAGGTCGCCCACGCTGCGCAGGAGCGCGAGGATCTCGCGGGACGTGGGCCCGCCGGGGGCGGGTGTCCCGGTGCCGGGGGCGAACGCCGGGTCGAAGACGTCGATGTCCACCGACACATAGACCGGGTGGTCACCGATCGTCCGCCGGATCAGGGCGGCCGTGGCGGTCACCCCGAGGTCGGCGAAGTCGTCGGACGTCACGATGCGGACGCCGTGCGATCGGGGGTAGTCCAGCGAGTCCGGCCGGGGGTTGTGGCCCCGGATGCCGAGCTGGACCATGTGGTCCGCCGCGACGATCCCCTCGTCGATCGCGTGCCGGAAGGGGGTGCCGTGGTGGTACTCCCCGCCGATCATCGCCGGGTTGGTGTCCGAGTGCGCGTCCAGGTGCAGCACGGCGACCGGGCCGTGCTGCGCCGCGACGGCCCGGAGCCCCGCGAGGGTGAGCGAGTGGTCCCCGCCCAGCATGAGGAAGGCGGCGTTGTCGGCGAGGATGCCCGCCAGCCGTCCCTGCGCGGTGGCCATGGCCACCTGCTGGTTGAACGGGGTCAGGTCGATGTCCCCGGCGTCCGCGCACCTGATCAGGTCGAAGACGCCCGGACCCCGGTCGATGCCCACGCCGTGGATGAGCCCCGACTCGCAGCGGATCGCCTGCGGACCGAACCGCGCCCCCGGCCGGTAGCTGGTCCCGCCGTCGTACGGGGCCCCGATGACCACCACGTCGTACCCCTTCGGGTGCGGGTCGTGGGCCAGGCGCATGAACGTCGGGATCTGGGCGTAGCGAGGGGAGAACGACGAGTTGATCTGACCGTTCACCGGCCCTCCTCACGGGTGTCGATACGGATACGGGCCGCGGCTTCCCGGGCCGTGCCGAGGGCTTCCTCGGCGGTGGCGGCGTGGGCGTAGGCAAAGCCGACGGAGGCCGAGTTGTCGAGGCGGGTGGCGACGGTGTCGCCGGGCGCCGCGTGCGGGATCACCCGGACCCCCAGCGCCTCGGCCTCCGGTATCCCGTGGATGGCGGTGAGTTCGCCGGGCTCGTCCGGGAAGAGGACGACGACGGCGGCGCCGCCGGTCCGCCCCTGACCGGGTGTGCCCGGGGCGACCGGCATGCCGAGGGCGAGGAGTTTGGCGTCCAGGTGCGGGTTGGTCCCGCACACGTCGGCGACCATGGTGGAGATCATGTGCGCCGGGAGCCGCGGGTTGACCTCGACGACCCTCGGCCCGTCGGCGGTGAGCATGACCTCGGTGTGGGCCGGGCCCTGCCGGTAGCCGATCGCGGTGAGGACACGGTCCACACAGGCGAGCAGCTCCTGGTGGACGGCCGGTTCGAGGGCGACGGGGAAGGAGTGCGCCTCCTCCAGCATCGTCGTCCCGTGCAGCTCCTTGGAGGTGACGCCGAAGAAGTGGGTGCGGCCCTCGACGGTCATCGACTCCACCGATACCTCGACCCCCTCCGCGTACTCCTCGAAGAGCACATGGCCGGGCCGGGGCTGGCCGCGCAGCGAGGACCGTACGGCGTTCAGCTCCCGCCAGGCCGCCATCGCCTCGTCCCGGGTGCGGCACTTGCGCACCCCGTAACTGATGGCCTCCGAGGGCGGTTTGGCGATGCACGGCAGCCCCACGTGGTGGATGGCCTCGTCCAGCTCCTCCAGAACGGTGACCAGCCGCCAGCGGACGTTGGCCGGGTCGTCGCCGAGGGCCGCGCGCAGCAGGTGCTTGTGGTTCGCCGCCCGGACCGCCCCGAGGCCCTGCGAGGGCAGGCCGAGGTGGTCGGCGGCCCGTGCGGTGGCCTCGGTGTGGTAGTCGGAGAACGACAGGATGCCGTCGACGAGCGGCTTGCCGTCCCCGTCGCTGAGGGCGTCGGCGACGGCCCGCCAGTCGTGGGTGTCGACGTGCAGGACCTTGTCGACCCGGCCCAGCGGGTGTTCCGCGAGGGGGCGCCCGGAGGTGTACCACTCCTCGCCCTTGACGAGCAGCCAGATCTCGCAGCCCTGGTCGCGGGCGGCGTGGATGCCGTCGTAGAAGGCGTCGTGCAGCATCGACTCGACGAGCGCGAGCCGCTTGCCCGCGAAGCCCCCGAGGTCGCTCATCCCTTCACCGCCTTCGCCACCTTCTCGACCACTTCCGGCAGGTCCACCCGGTCCGGCTCCTCGCCGCCCACCACGATCCGGTCGAAGAGCTCCTCCACCACCGCCGTCTTGGCGGCGGCGACGCCCGCCTCGGGGACCCCCGCCTCACGGACGAGGAGGGTGAACCCGGAGGTCGTGCCTGACCCCTCGTGGACGCCGAGCTTCGGCCGGACGACGGTCTCCTGCGGGAGGACGTCGCCCATCGCCGCGCGCAGGACCCACTTGTCCCGCCCGTAACGGCGTTTGAGACCGGCCTCCAGCACGGTGAGCAGTTCCAGGACCTCGCGGTCCCAGTAGGGGTGGGTCGACCAGTGGCCGGAGGCCGTCGACAGGACCGGGCTCATCTCGTTGAGGCCGTCGAAGGTGTCCATGTCGAAGGCGACCGCGGTGTCGAGCTGCGGCAGCCGGTCCTCCCGGTGCATCCCGCCGAGCGGGATGTCCGCCCCGTACCCCGTGAGCACCCGGCGGGCCGGGCCCTCCAGCCGCCGGTAGAGGGCGGTGAGCGGCAGCAGGTACTCGATGACCTCGGCGTCCAGGGACTCCGCCGCGTGAAGAGTGTGCGGCAGCTGGGCGAGCAGCTCCGAGGTGGGGATGGTGATCTCGCGGTGCCGGGAGCCCAGGTGGTCGGCGACGACCCGGGCCTGCGGGAACTCGTCCGAACGGTCCGTCCCCATGGACAGGGTGTCGATCGGGCCGAGCACGGCCGCGTCGGCGAGCGCCGCGACACCGGAGGAGTCGATGCCGCCGGAGAGGACCACCAGCGGGGGCGCCGCCGGAGCCAGCCTGCGGGCGACCGCCTTCTCCAGCGCGTGCCGGACGGCGTCGACCGCCGCCTCCTCGCTCATGATCCGCCGGGAGACCGGCGGCACCCAGGTGCGGTGGGTCTCGGCCGTGCCGCGCCCGGTGTCGATCTCCAGGACCGATCCGGCGGGCACCTGGTGGAGCCCGGGCAGCCTGCGGACGCGCCGCGCGCCGCCCGCGGGGAAGCCCAGGTCGCCCTGGTGCGGTGCCGCCAGGGTCTTCGCCTCGGTGGCGGCGAGGACCTGCCCGGCGGTCCTGCGGGTGTAGAGGGGGACGGACCCGGAGTGGTCGGTGGCGAGCAGGACGCGCTCGCCCTCGGCGACAAACGCGGCGAAGCGGCCGTTGACGAGGCGGAAGGCGTGCAGTCCGTACCGCTCGACCAGGCCGAGGACCCGCTCGGCGTCCGAGGCCGCCGCACGGTCGAGGACCGTGTCGATCTCGGCGCGGTTGTAGATTTCCCCGGCGAGGACGACAAGGGTGTCCGCGCCCGTCGCGTACGCCCCCGACGTGTCGTCGCCGGGATGGACGAGGGTGAAGCGGACGGACTGGGCGCGCAGCCGCTCGGAGAGCTCGCTGTACCGGCCGCGCGTGGCGAATCGCGGTGCCTCCGGGTCCTGGCCCCCGCCCGTGCGGGCGGAGGCCAGGAAGCCGTAGGCAGCCGGGAAGGGCTGCTCGGACATATCAGACCTTCAGCGCCCCGAAACCGGCGGAGCTGAAGTCGTAGCTGATCGGCACCTCGATGAGGTACGGGCGGCCGAGCGAGGCGCCCTTGCGCAGCGCGGCGAGGAGGCCCTCCCGGGTGCTGACGCGCTCCGCCTCGACCCCGTTGGCCTGGGCCAGCAGGACGAAGTCCACGGCGCCCTTGCCGGAGTTGCCCTGGCCGAACTTGATGGCCGGGTCGTGGGACCGGGAGTGCCCGATGTTCTGGTACAGCTCGATCAGGCCGTTGGTGTCGTTGTTGACGACGACCGTGACGATCGGCAGGTTCAGCCGGGCGATGGTCTCCAGGTCCGAGGAGTTGGAGTGGAAGCCCCCGTCACCCGCGATCAGGAAGGTCGGCTCCTCCGGGCGGGCGAGCTGGGCGCCGATCGCGGCCGGGATGCCGTAGCCGAAGCTGGAGCACCCGGCGGAGGTGAGGAAGCCGAAGGGCTGGTCGGCCCGGGCGAAGAGGACTCCGTAGTGCCGGAAGAAGCCGATGTCGGAGACGATCGTGCCCCGGCCGGAACCGGCGGCCTCCTCCATGACGGTGTTCATGGAGTCCATCACCTGGTGGACGCGCATGCCGTCCTCGTACGACTCCGGGTCCGCGAGGAACTCCTTGATCCGCTCGCGCAGCGGGGTGATGTCGTGCCGGTCCTTGGCCGGGACCTCCTGGGTGGCCGCGTCGAGGTGGTCGACGAAGGCGCGGACGTCGGTGACGACGTCGACCGTCGGCGCGTAGATGCGGGGCACCGGGTTGAAGGTCGGCGAGACGCGGACCGTCTTCTTCTCGATGCCGCGGTTCCACATCGAGGGACGCAGGTCCTCGGCGTAGTCGTAGCCGAGGGTGAGGATGACATCGGCGCTGCCGAAGAGGGTCTCCAGGGCGGGGAAGCCCAGGATGCCGTCCATGTAGCCGGTGACGGCACCGTAGTTGAGCTCGTGGTCCTGCGGCAGGACGCCCTTGGCGATGTACGTGGTGATGACGGGGATGTTGAGGCGCTCCGCGAGGAGGCGGATCGGCTCGACGGCACCGGCGCGGATGGCGGCGGCACCGACCACGAAGACCGGGTTGCTCGCCTCCCGGACCAGGGCGGCGGCCTCGTCCGCGTACTCCTCCCAGCCGGGCTGGGTGGCGCCGACCGGACGTTTCGGGGTGCGGGCGGGAGCGTAGGAGGCGTCGGGGTCGATGCCTTCGGCGGAGCCGAGGAGGTCCACGGGCAGCGAGATGAAGGACGGGCCGACCGGCTCGCTCATGGCGTTGGCGATGGCCGAGTCGACGAGGTCGACGATCTCCTTCGGGCGCTCCAGCTCGACCGCGTACTTCGAGACCGGCTCCGCGATCTTCACCAGGTCGAGGCACTGGTGGGTGTCGTTCGGGAAGATGTCGTGCGACTCGGACTGGGCCGCCATCGCGATGACCGGGGAGCGGTCCAGGACGCTGGTGGCCATGCCGGTCGCCAGGTTCGTCATACCGGGGCCGAGGGTGGCCCAGCACGCGGCTGGTCTGCCGGATATGCGGGCGAGGACGTCGGCGGCGACACCGGCCGTGAACTCGTGGCGGGTCAGGACGAAGTCGATGCCCTCCTCCTCGTCGAAGAGGATCGACGCGGCCTCACGGCCCACGACACCGAACACCGTGTCGATGCCGTGCTCCTTGAGCCGCTTGAGGAGGAGGTGGGCGGTCGTCGTGCTGGTGGCTACGCCTGCAGTGGATACACGGGACATGGGGTGGGGTGTCTCCTGTTCGGACGGGCCGGCGGACAGGACCACCTTGGAGGGGCGTTCTCTCCGGCCGCTCTCCGGCCGCTATCGGAGAGCGACCGGAGAGTGGGCGGAGAGTGACCGGAGAGCGGGGGCGCGAAGGATGGCCGCCGTGACTGTGGAGATCGAACGCTGGAACACACCGGAAGAAGCCCGGTCGGCCGGCTGGGACACTCTGCTGGGGCCGGAGGACTTCTTCCTCACGCCGCCCTGGATGCGGGTGCTCCACGATTCCGCCGGCGCGTGGATGCGGTACTTCACGGCCCACGACGGCGAACGGCCGCTCGCGGCCGTGCCGGTGGTCCTGGCCACCGACCGCTCGCCCTGGGCCCTCGGCCGCACGGACCTGCTGCTGCGGCACGCCGCCGGGGAGAGCATGGACGGCGCGGCCGGGCTGACCGAGGAGCTCGGCGGCGATGCCGCCCTGGACGCGCTGATGCCCTCGATGATGGCGGGCGGCCGGCACCTGGGCCGCACCCGGCTCCTCACCGGCCCCGGGGCCGGACCCGGAACCGTGCACGCGCTGCTGGCCCGCGTCGAGGAGCAGGCGGTCGCCGAGGGCTGCCGCTCGGCGGCCCTGCCGTACGTCGACGCTTCCGACACCCTGGTGCGCGGGGTCCTGGAGGAGCGCGGCTACCGCCGGTGCGTCTCCGGCGAGTTCGCCACCCTCACCCATCCCGGCAAGGGGTTCACGGAGTACGCCATGAGCCTGCCGTCCCGCCGCTCGCGGCGGGTGCGCTCCGAGCGCAGGCACATCGAGGCGTCCCCCGTCGAGATCGACCTGGCCCCCCTGCGCCTTGAGGACGTGCCGCGCCTGGCCGCCCTGGAGACCGAGCTGTTCGGCAAGTACGGCATGACGGGCTGGGACCCGAAGAGGTCGGAGGCCGTCCTGGACGCCGCCTTCCACCACCTCGGCGAGAAGGCCCTGGTCTCCAGGGCCGTGCTGGAGGGCCGGATCATCGGCTTCGGTCTCGTCCTCTCCCACGGGTCGGACTGGTTCGCGCACCGGGCGGGCTTCGACTACGAGGCCCAGGGCAAGCTGCCCCTCTACTACGAACTGCTCTACTACACCCTCGCCGACGAAGCCCCCGCGCACGGAGTGAGCAGGGTGCACTACGGGATCGGGTCGACCGAGGCCAAGGTCTCGCGCGGCTGCGTCCTGTCCCGTCAGTACCTCTACGTCAAGGAGCTCTAGTGGTGTGGAACGCAGCGGTCGGCCGTGTGTGGAACCCCTCGGCCGTACGGGGCGGACGGCTGCGCACGGTCGCCTCGGCCGACGTGGACTCCCTGGACCCGGCACGCACCTACTACGTGTGGTCCTGGCTGCTGCAACGCGCCATGCACCGCACCCTGATGGCGTTCGCGAGCGACCCCGCCGAGGCGCGCGTCGTACCGGACCTGGCGACGGGCCCGGGGGAGGTGTCCGACTCCGGGCTCACCTGGACGTACCGCATCCGTCCCGGCGTACGGTACGAGACGGGTGTGGAGATCTTCGCCCGGGACATCGCCTACGGCATCGAACGGGTCTTCGCCCAGGCCGAGTTGCCCGGCGGCCCCACCTACCTCCTGGACCTCCTCGACCACGGCGGCTACCAGGGCCCGTACGACGGCGGCGGACGCTGCCCGGCCATCAGCTGCCCGGACGACCACACCCTCGTGTTCCGGCTGAGGCGCCCCTTCGCCGACTTCGACTTCCTGATGGCCCAGCCGAACACCGCGCCGGTCCCGGCCCACCAGGACCGGCGGGGGCGGTACGGGCAGGGGCCGGTCTGCTCGGGGCCGTACCGCATCGCCCGCTACGAGCCCGGCACCCGGCTGCACCTCACCCGCAGCCGCTGGTGGGACCGGGACTCCGACCCGGTGCGGCCCGCCCTCTTCGACGAGCTGACGGTCGACTTCGGGGTGGAGGTCGACGAGCTGGACCGGCGGCTGCTGGCGGGCGAGTTCCACGTGGACGCCGAGGGCCGGGGCATCCAGCACACCGGCCGGGACCGCATCCTCGCCGACGAGACGCTCCGGGCCCGCGCCGACAACCCGGCCACCGGCTTCCTCCAGTACGTCACCGTGCAGACCGCCGTCCCGCCCTTCGACAACGTGCACGCCCGGCGGGCCGTCTTCCTCGCGGCCGACAAGGCGGCCCTGCTGGAGGCCCGGGGCGGCGACGGTGTCGGCGGTACCCTCGCCACCTCGCTCTTCCCGCCCAACCTCACCGCGTACACCGGCTCCGACCGCTACCCCTCCGGGCCCGGTCTGACCGGCGACCTCGACGCGGCCCGCGCCGAACTCGCCGCCGCCGGGCTGCCCGACGGCTTCTCCACCGTCATCGGCACCCAGCCGGGGAAGTTCGAACTTGTCGCCCGCACCCTCGCCACGAGCCTCGCCCGGGTCGGGATCGACGCCGCCGTCGAGGTCCTCGACACCGCCTCGTACTACCGCGAGGGCCTCGGCAGCCCGGCCACCGTCCGCAAGCTCGGCCTCGGTCTCGGCATCACCGACTGGGGCGCCGACTACCCCACCGAGTACGGCTTCCTCGCCCCGCTGGTCGACGGCCGCCAGATCAAGGAGGCCGGGGGGAACTTCAACTTCGCCGAGCTCGACGACCCGGTCGTCCGCGAGCTGATCGACGAGGCCACCTCGGCCCGCGACCCCGGCCACCGCGCCCGGCTCTGGCGGCGGGTGGAGGAGACCGTGATGGACCGCGCCGTGATCCTGCCGATGGCCCACGACCGCACCCTGCACTACCGGAGCCCGGACGTCACGAACGTGTACGTCCACCCGGCCTTCGGTCTGTACGACATCCAGGCGATGGGAGTTGCCGAGTGAGCCCGACCTTCACCCCCGTGGGACCCGACGACGTGCGGGCCGGGGACGACGTGTTCGACCTGCGCGTCCTCGCGCACAAGACGGACGCCCCGCAGCTCCCGCCACCGTGCCGGGCGGACTTCGACGGTTCCGTACGGGTCGCGCCGCCCGCCACGGTCACCGAGGAGTGGGCCGGGTACGACGAGGAGCTGCGCTGCGTCGTCTCGATCCGGCTGGAGTTCCCCGTCGAGGAGAACCTCGACACCTGCATGGCACCCGTCCTCGTCGTCCACCCCGCCTTCCGCCGACGCGGCCATGGCCGCCACGCGGTCGCCTTCGCCCGGGAACGGGCCGCCGCCCGGGGACGCTCGCGGCTCGTCCTGGTCAGCGACTCCGGGGGGGCCGGGTCCTCCGGGTCCGACGGCTCAGGGGAAGGCGGGGACGGCTCCGAGGACGGCTCCGGGGGCAGCGGAACCGGCAGTTCCGGAGTCGGCGGCTCCGGGGACGGCGGTGCGGCCTCCGCCATCGCGGCCGCCCTCGGCGCCCGCGAGATCATGCGCCTCACCCACCTCCGCCTGGCCGTCACGGACGCGCCCGCCCCGTGGCCCGCGCCCGACGGGCTGACCGTCCGTCACTGGGGCTCCACGGTCCCCGACGACCTCGTCCACGAGGCCGCGCGCCTGGAGTCCACCCTCAGCCAGGACGCCCCCACCGGGGACCTGGGCTGGGAGCCGCAGCCCGCACACATCTCCCGTATCCGGGACTTCGAGCGGATGCGGATCGCCCGCGGCCGCCGCGCCCACCAGTGCGGCATCCTCGACGGCGCCACCGGCCGGATGGTCGCCTGGACCGCGCTCTCGATGACGACGGCCAACCCGGACAACGCCCTCCAGGCCGTCACCGTCGTCGACCCCGCCTACCGGGGCCGTGACCTCGGACGGCTCGTGAAGGCGCTGAACCTCGCCCACTGCCGCGCCGCCGAACCCGGACTCACGCACGTCGACAGCTGGAACGCGGAGGCCAACGTCCACATGCGGCGCGTCAACGCCGACTTCGGGTTCCGCGAGGCAGGCGCCCGCCATATGTGGGAAACCTCCGTTCGGTGAACGGTTCCTTCGTCCGGCTCGTCGTCTCCCATCTCTGCTCCCACCTCGGGTTCCGCGTCGCCCATACCGTCTTCCCGCTGACCGCCCTCACCGTCGTGGGCGCGTCGGCGGCGGACGCGGCCCTCCTCATGGGCCTCCAGACCGCCGGCTTCCTGCTGGTCGGGCTGCCCGCCGGGGCCTGGGTGGACCGGTGGCACAAGACGCTCGTCATGGTCACCGCCGACGCCGTACGGGCCGCCGTCTTCCTCGGCCTCGCACTCGTGTGGGCCCTGGGGACGCTGCGGATGGAGCACCTCTACGCGGCGGCGCTCGTCGCCGGGGTCACCTCCGTCTTCTTCGACGTCTCCGCCCAGACCGTTCTCCCCTCCCTCGTCGCCAAGGAAAAGGTGGTGTCCGGCAACGCCTGGATGATGGGCGTCGAATCGGCCGCCACCGTCGCCGGGCCGGTGATCGCGGGCGCCCTCGCGATCGTGGCCGCGCCCGTCGGGTTCTGGCTCGCGGGCGGGGCGTTCGTCGTCTCCGCGGTCTGCCTCCTCGGCGTCCGGGTGCGCATGCCCCGGGCACCGGGACGCGGGGTGTACGCCGATGTGGCCGAGGGCGTCCGGTTCATCGCGGGCCGCCGGGTGCTGCTCCGTATCGGCGTCGCCACCGGCCTGTTCAACCTCGCCTGGTCGGCGACCGTCTCCCTGCTCCTCGCGATCATGCTCAGCCGCGGGGCCGGGGAGGCCGCGGCGGGCGTCGTGATCGCCTGCTTCGGCGCGGGCGGGGTGTTCGGGGCGACCGTCGTCAAGCGGTTCGCCGTCCGGCTCGGGCGGTCCCGGGCGATCACCACGGCCCTGGCCGTACCGGCGCCCTTCACCGTGCTCGCCGGGCTCACCGGGCGGGTACCGCTCTGGGTCACCGGGGTCGCCCTCTTCGGGGTGGGCGCCTCCGCCGTCATGTACAACGTCACCCAGCTGTCGCTGCGTCAGGAGATCACCCCTCCCGCGCTCCTGGGCCGGGTCAACGCGACCATGCGCTTCCTGGTGTGGGGCATGATCCCGCTCGGCGCGGCCCTGGCCTCGGCCGGGGCCCGCACGGTGGGGCCCATGACGGTGACCGTCCTGGCCGGTACGGCGTGCGCGTTCGTCTGGCTCGTCCTCGTACGCCTCAAGGCGGACGACGGACCCGGCGGCGGACCGGACGAGGGGCCGGACGACGGGCCGGGTGGCGCGGGGACCCGGACCCGGCCGGGCGGGGTGTCCACCCGAACACCGCCCGCCTGAAACCTCCCTGACACTCCATCACCTGCGTGGACCTCTTCCCGCCCCGGCCCCGCACGGGGCCGTCGCGGCGGGGGCCCACCGCGCCCGGCGGCGCAAGAGCGTGCGGAGACCGGGCAAAGAGCGCGCGATTTTACCGTGGGGCCGTCCGTGGACCAGAGGCGCGTTCCTTGCGGCGTCCCGTCCGGCGGACTCCCTCTGTTGACCACGACAAGGAAAGTTCTTCATGCGCCTACGTCGCGTTCTCCGGGCCGCGCGTGTCCCGGTGTCCTGTGCCATCGCCTCGGCGGTGGTATTCGGCACCGTCACGCAGGCCACGGCAACCACTCCCCCCGATCCCGCCGAGGCCCGTGCCTCCGGCTGGACCAGCCCCCCGCAGCCCGCCGCGCCCGAGGACGACGCGGGGAACAAGGACCGCGTCCCCGCCGAACAGCGGGCCAAGGTCCTCGGCTCCGGCCACGCCACGTCCCGGGACACGGCCTGGACCACCACCGGTGACGCCACCGGTTTCCACCTGCTGATCGCCGACGAGTCCGCCGGTTACGCGTGGAAGACCGCCGCCACCCTCCGGGAACCGGGCTTCCCGGACACCGACACCTGGATCGGCAACGCCTGTGTCACCGAGTCCGGTGACCGCGCGCTGGTCGCCTACGCCCCCCGTACTTTCACCAACAAGCCGGACCTGATGGCCCGCGGCGCCTTCACGGCGACCGTCGACCTCACCACGGGCAAGGTCGTCAAACTCCCCCACCAGGCGAGCCTCGCCTACTTCTCGCCGGGCTGCGGTGAGGGCGAGAAGGCTGTCCTCTCGCAGTTCTCCGACGAGAAGACCTCGCCCGGCACGAACGAGACCCGGCTGATCTCCGTCGACGTACGGACGGGCCGGACCTCGGCCCCGGTCAAGCTCAAGGGCCAGATCACCTCCGCCGTGCCCACCCGGCAGGGCATCGCCGCGGCGGCGGGCAACTCGATCGTCCGGGTGCGGACGAACGGCACCACCGAGCACCTGGCCGCCACGGACAACGTGCCCTTCAGCCTGTCGGTCACCCGGGACGGCGGCCTCGCCTACCTCGACCGGCAGCGGTCCGGCAACGTGTCGACCGCGAAGGTGAAGTACCTGGCCCCCTCCGGCGGCAGGGCCACCACCCTCGCCGAGGGCGGGCTCACCGACTTCGACCTCGCCCGTACGGCCGACGGCACCGCCTTCGTCACCGGCAAGGCGAAGACCGTCGCCGCCCTGCCCTCGGCCATCCGCAACCCCGGTGGCATCGACAAGGACGCCACCCTCTCCACCACCGGCCGCGCCGCGGTCAACTCGGGCTGGGCGGACGGCAAGAACCACCGCATCCGCGCCGAGGAGTACGACACCGCCCGCACCGCCAAGATCCGGCTGCACCACCTGCCCACGGGCAGCAAGCCGGTGATGGAGGCCGCCCCGGACGGCGGCCTCGGCGACCCGGCCCAGGGCTCCGCGAGCTCACCGGCCCTCGACCGCTCCGGCGCCTCGTCCGCGCAGGAGGGCAAGGCCGGGGCCGCCCCGAAGGCCAAGGCGGGCGGGGTCTCCGTGGCATCGACCTCCATCGCCGAGCCGGAGTCCGTCCGCACCTGCTCCGTCGAGCGCGGCAACCCGCAGAAGCAGGCGTTCCAGCCCAAGCCCCGCCAGATCGAGTGGGCCGTCAACCGCTCGATCGAGGGCACCCTCGACCAGCACGTCCGGCGGGCCGCCAACTGGAAGAACATGGGCATGGGCGCCTACTCGCCCCAGGCCCTGGCCGGTGGCCTCACCTCGCTGAACGGCGGCGGCCGCATCCCGGCCCAGGTGTTCCTCGGCATCACCGCCCAGGAATCCAACATGTGGCAGGCGACCCGCTTCGCCGCGCCCGGCACCACCGCCAACAGCCTCATCGGCAACTACTACGGGATCAAGCACGACGCGCACGGCGGGGTCAACGACCCGTGGCTGATCAACTGGAGGGCCGCCGACTGCGGTTACGGCATCACGCAGGTCACCGACGGGATGCGCCTGCCGAACAAGCCGTACGAGGACGGATCGGTCCGCCCCTCGAAGCCGCGCGCCTACCAGGAGGGCGTGGCGCTGGACTACACCGTGAACGTGGCGGCAGGCGTCAACATCCTCGCGGAGAAGTGGAACCAGACCCGCGCCGCCGGGATGACCGTCAACAACGGTGACCCGAGGGGCCTGGAGAACTGGTTCTTCGCCCTCTGGGCCTACAACTCCGGCTTCTACCCGCAGTCGTCCGCCGGAAGCAACGCGGGCAAGTGGGGCGTCGGCTGGGCCAACAACCCCGCCAACCCGACGTACAAGGCGAACCGCACCCCGTTCCTGGAGAACGCGGCGGGCGGCGACGACTACACCCACGCGGCGCGGCCGCAGTTCTGGCCCTACCAGGAGAAGGTCCTCGGCTGGGCCGCCCGCCCGCTGGAGGCCCTGGAGGAGCCGGGCAAGATGGTCCACGGCTACCGTGCCGCCTGGTGGACCACCACCATGAACCGGACGTCGGTCAAGCCGCCGGCCGACCTCTTCTGCACCTCCGCCAACGAGTGCGACGCCACCAAGATCAGGGACGGTGCCAGCAACGACACCCCGGCCACCGGGCCCTGCCAGCGCACCGACTTCCGCTGCTGGTGGAACGCCTCGGTGACGTGGAAGCAGTGCCAGCTCGACCAGTGCGGCAACGAGCTCTTCCGGTTCAACAACACCTATCCCGAGGAGGCCGACGGCAACCCGCACCTGCCCCGGTGCAGCTCCGGGCTCCCCTCCGGCACCGTCGTCGTCGACAACGTCAACACCGGGACCCCACTGGCCGGAAGTGACAACAGACGCTGTTCGTCCAGCGCGGTCAGCGGCGGCTCGTTCGACTTCACCTTCGCCACCGCGTCCGGCCGGATGGACACTCATCAGCTGAGCGGCGGATACGGTAACCACCTCTGGTTCAGCAGCACCCGCAAGGCGGGCTCCGCGGACGCGAACCGGATGAAGGTCACCGGGACGTGGACCGCTCCCGCCTCGGTCCAGGGCTGGTACCGCGTCCTGGTCCACATGCCGAGCATCGCCGCCCGCTCCCAGCAGGCGAAGTACGTGGTCTCCGGCTCCGACTCCACCAGCAGGAACCGCGTCGCGCCGCAGCGCATCCGCTCCAACGAGTGGCGGTCCCTGGGCACGTTCAGGTTCACCGGTCAGGCCCAGGTCTCCCTGGACAACATCACGCAGGAGGACGGCCGCGACATCTCGTGGGACGCCGTGGCCTTCCAGCCGGTCGGCTCCAAGCCCAACCACATCGTCGGCATGGGCGACTCCTTCGCCTCCGGTGAGGGCGCGGACTCCGGCGACGGCGTCGACTACTACAAGGAGACCGACTACAAGGAGACCACCGGCAGCAGCGAGATCGGCAACGGCTGCCACCGCTCCAAGCACGCCTGGGTCCGCCAGGCGACCCTGCCCGGCTTCTCCGAATCGGTCGGCTCGATCGTCGACCGCTACGGCACCAACGTCGATCTGTCCTTCGTCGCCTGTTCCGGGGCCCGGACGTACAACCTCTGGGCGGGCGGACGCACCCAGTACGGCAACGCGCTCGCCCAGATGGACCTCGGCTACCTCGACCAGAACACCAGCCTGGTCACCGTCGCCATCGGGGGCAACGACTCGCTCTTCACCCCGGTGATCGAGGAGTGCATCTACGCCGCCGGCCTGAAGCTCTGCCAGGACGCGGAGATCGACAAGGTCGACCCGGACACGGGTGAGAAGACCGGAGAGAAGACCGGTCCGCTCAAGGACTTCATGCCCGGCTGGATCACCAACCAGGTCAAACCGCGCGTCACCCGGGTCCTGAACGAGATCAAGACGCGCGCGCCGAACGCCAAGGTCGTTCTGGTCGGCTACCCGAAGCTCCTCAGCGCCAACGGCCAGTGCGTCCCCGGCATCGGTACGGGAGAGGCGCCGTGGCTCAACGACGTCCTCGCCCCGCACCTCGCCACGGAGATGGGCAACGCCGCGACGGCCGCCGGAGCGCGGTTCGTCAACCCGGCCGCCGAGTTCGAGGGCAAGGCGATCTGCGGTGACCCGGAGACCATCAACGGCATCGTCCTCGGGGGCAAGGCGGAGTACGACAACGGCGGCATCCTCCCGTCGATGAAGTCCTTCCACCCGAAGACCTCGGGCGCCCGGCTCTACGCGAACGCCCTCCAGCGGGTCCTGAACCAACCGTAGAATCTCCGCCGCACAGCTGAACGAGCGATACCCGAAACCGGGCCCCCGCCAAGGTGCTTCACCTCGGCGGGGGCCCACCCCCTCGTACCGGGACATCACCTTGCGACCCTTACGCCACGTCAAAGCCGCCGTCATCACGGCCCTCGCCACCGCGGCCTGTCACACCGTCCTCGCCACCGGCTTCTCCCGGGCCCGCGCCCAGGAGACCGCGGAGAGCTCCTGGGCGGCGCTGCCCGGCATGGCCGCCGGTTTCCTGCTCTCCTGCGCCCTCATGCCCCTGCTCCTCTGGGCCGGTATGAGGCTCCTCGGTGAGCGCCGCACCTTCCCTCTGTTCCTCGGCTGCGGGGCCCTGTGGGTCCTGCTGGTCCTGCTGTACGTCGACGACGTCGACCGGCCGTCCGGACACATGCCGGTCCTGGCCCTGGTGCTGTTCGTGGCGGCGGGCGCCCTGCTCGGCGGGGCCGGAGCCGCGCGGGACGGGGGACGCGGGGCGGGGAACGGCTAGGGCCTTTCGGACCCGGCGGGCGCCCGGCCGCTCACGGCCGGGAGCCCGGAAACGGCCCGGGACCCGGAACAGCCTGGGGCCCCGAAACGCGCCCGGCCTCCGGCGGAACCCGTCCGCCGGAGGCCGGACCCGTCCGTGCGGGCCCCGTCAGGTCGTGTACTCGGAGTTCAGCTTCACGTACCCCTCGGTCAGGTCGCAGCCGTACACCGTGAAGGAGCCGTCCGCGATCCCGAGGTCGATGCCGATGACCACCTCGTCGTTGGCCCGCAGGTAGTCGGCGACCACCGGGCGCCGCTCGGCCTCGTCCGCCTTCGGGGGGTAGACCTCGACCTCGCCGAACCGCACCGCCACCCGCTCCGGCTCGATGTCGGTGTCCGACTGGCACTTGCCGATCGCCATCACGACCCGCCCCCAGTTGGGGTCGGCGCCGTGCACGGCCGTCTTCACCAGCGGCGAGTTGACGACGGTCTTGCCGACCCGCTTGGCCTGCGCGCTGTCGCGGGCGCCGGTCACCTCCACCTGGATCAGCTTCGACGCGCCCTCGCCGTCGGAGGCGATCATCTTCACCAGCCGCAGGGCCGCCTCGTACAGCGCCCCGGTGAACTCCTCCGTGTCGACCGGGCCCGCCAGGCCGTTGGCGAAGAGCACGGCCGTGTCGGAGGTCGAGGTGTCGGTGTCGATCGACACCGCGTTGAAGGTGACGTCCATGACCCGCTTGAAGACGTCCCGCAGGACGTCCTGCTCGACCTCGGCGTCGGTGACGAAGAAGACGAGGAGCGTCGCCATGTCCGGCTCCAGCATCCCCACCCCCTTCGCGATGCCGGTGAGGGTGGCGTCGCCGACCTTGACCGAGACGTGCTTCGGCAGGGTGTCGGTCGTCATGATCGCCCGGGCGGCGGCCGCCATGTCGGCCGGTCCGTCCGGTCCCGAGGGCGGCGGCCAGGAGAGGCCGGTGAGGTGCGCGGTGATGGAGTCCATCGGGTACTGCCGCCCGATCACGCCCGTGGAGGCGATGAGCAGGTCCCCCGGCTCGGCGCCGCAGGCGCGCGCCGCCAGCTCCTGGACCGCGGCGGCGTTGGCCGCTCCCTGGGGTCCCGTCGCCACGTTCGCGTTCCGGGCGACGACCACCACGCCGCGGGCCCGGCCGTCGGCCGCCGCGTCCCGGGAGAGGTGCACGGAGGGGCCCGCGAACCGGGACCGGGTGAAGACGGCCGCCACGCGGGCGGGCACGTCGGAGGTGATCAGGCAGAGGTCGTCCCGGCCGTCGTCCAGGACGCCCACATGGGCGGTGTGGACGGTGAAGCCTTCGGGGACCGCGGAGTGCGGAGCTGCGGGGTTCGGGACTGCGGGCGACATGGAAGAACCTTCCGTAGTGCGAATAGGTATGCAGCTAGGTCCAGAGTAAGGGCGGGGCCGGTCCGGGGGAAGTGGGAAGCTTCCCCCGGACCGGCCCCGCCCCGCGGGGGACGTCGTCAGCGGCCCGCGCTCCGGCCGCCGAACGCGCCCTCCTTCTCCCGCGACCCGGCGACGACCAGGTTCTGGTGGAGCACGGCGTGCATGGCCTCGCGCAGCTGCCTGCCGGGCCGGATGCCGATCTGCTCGATCAGCACCTCCTTCGCCCGGTGGTACACGTCGAGCGCGTCGGCCTGCCGCCCCACTCCGTAGTACGCGTGCATCAGCGACACCCGCAGGTCCTCCCGGAGCGGCTCGCGCTCGATGAGGTCCTCCAGCTGGGAGATGGCCTCGTCGTACCGCCCGAGAAGGACGCCCAGCTGGGCCTGGATCTCCTGGGCGGCCGCCCGCTCGCCGTCCAGGACCGCCGCCCGGTTGCGCAGGACCGGCGCGACGACGTCCGAGAGCGCCGGCCCCTTCCACAGCTCCAGGGCGGTGTCCAGGTGGAGCGCGGCCTCGTCGTAGGTCCCGCGCTTCATCAGCTCCCGCACCTCGCGGATCATGGTGCGGAAGACGAAGAGGTCGATCCGGTGCGGAAGGACGTCGAGCTGGTAGCCGTTGTGGTGGGAGGCGAGGATGTCGCGGTCCACCCCTGCTTCCTTCAGCGCCGAACGGATCATCCAGACGCTGTTCTGTATCTGCCCGGTCACCGTCTTCGGGGAATCGGGTCCCCACGAATCCTCGATGATCGCGCTCTTGGAGACCACCTGGCCGGGCTGCAGGGCCAGCGTGGCGAGAAGTCTCACCTGGCGCTGCCCCTGGATGAGCACCCTTCTTCCGTCACTCCGCAGGGTGACAGGCCCCAGCAGTCCGACAGTCACACCTGTTGCCATACCTACTCCCCCTCAGGAAGGCATCCCTACGCACGTCGGGAACGAAGCGATCGATCGAATGCGCGGATGCGGTCCACTCAGTGATGATCAAAGTGCTCGTCTCGCTGGAACGGGTTCAGTCTTCCGAAGAGGCGTCCTCGACGCCCATCACCGCATAGTCATACATCCCATAAGCCTGGGACATGCGGACGTTCGTCACCCGGGAACCCCGGTAGATGACGGACTTGACGTACATGTACGGGCACATGACCGCCTCGTCCATGGCGGCCCGGTCGACCGAGGCCCAGATACCGGCCCGCACATCCGCGTCCGTCACCCGGGAGCCGCTGTCGAGCAGGGTGTCTACCCGCGTCGACCTCAGTTCGCCGAGGTTCTGGTTACCCGCGGACTTGATGGCCCGCGAGTCGCAGATCTGCTGGAGGTAGCCGAAGCCGTCGGGGAAGTCCGCCGCCCACCCGAACATCACGATGCCGATGCCGTGTTCGCGGAGATACGCCGGGACGCCCGCGACCTTGTTGAAGTACTCCCCCGAACTGAAGGGCAGCACCTCCGCCCGGATGCCGACCCTGGCCAGGGCGGCGGAGAGGGCGAGCGCCGCGTTGTACTCCTTGCGGCGGTCCCGGCGGGCGGCGATCTTCGTCTCGAAGCCGTCCGGGAGACCGGCGAGGCGCAGCTCCCGCCGGGCCGCCTCCACGTCCCCGGTGGCGTCCGGGCCGACGGGGTAGCGGTCGTACGGGGCGTAGCCGTGGATGCCGGGCGGGAGGAGGGTGGTCGCGATGTCCCCGGCCGGCTCGCCGCCGTACGCCTCCCGCATCGCCAGCTTGTCCGTGGCGTACTGCACCGCGCGGCGGGCGTGCACGTCCGCGAGCGGTCCGATCCGGGAATTGATGCAGTACAGCCAGACGAACCCGGTGTGCGGGTTGTCGACCCGCTCCCGGAGCCCGGCGTCGGCGAGCAGCTGGTCCTGGGTCTCGGGCTGCACCCCGACGCCGGCCAGGTCGATATCGGCCTCCCCGCTCCGGAGCAGCCGGTCGACCTCCTCGCCGGAGACGCCGAGCGCGACCGTGATCTCGTCCGGCAGCGCGGTGCGGATCGGGTCGGTCGCCGCGTCCCAGTGCGGATTGCGCTCCAGCCGCAGCAGCTTGCCCCGGACGTACTCGGCCGTGCGGTAGGGCCCGCAGGCGTCGGGGCCGGGGCGCTCCTCGGGGTAGGTGTCCCGGTCGGCTCGTACGGGGATGGTGGTCGGCAGGGCCGCGAGGTAGTCGAACCCCGCGAACGGCTCCTTCAGCCGGAACACGACCGTGTGGGGGTCGGGCGCCTCGACGCCGTCGGGGCCGGTGAGGTACTGGGCCAGGTACTGGGGGCCGCCGCGGACCACCTCCGGCTCCGGCCCGTACACCGAGCCGGGGAAGTTGGACCGCAGCACCGCGTAACGGACGTCTTCGGAGGTGACGGGCGTGCCGTCGTCGAAGAGCACCCCGCGGCGGAGCCGGTAGGTCCAGGTCCGGCCGTCGTCCGACGCCTCGCCCAGCGACTCGGCGAGATCGGGGACGAGTTCGGGGACGCCGGATCTCCCGTTGACATAGCCGACCAGCGAACGGCCGAGCAGGCGGATGAAGTTCCAGGTGTAGGCGTAGTAGGTGTCGGCCGGGTCGAGGGAGTCGAAGTCGTCGGTACGGGCGAGGCGCAGAGTGCCGCCCCGACGGGTGGAGGGGTTGAACGTTCCTTCTTTCACTACGGCGTTGAACGACACGGATTGTCCTGTCCTAGGAGTGGAGGCTTCTCAGGAACCGGGCAGCCACGGGTCCGGCGTCCTGGCCGCCCGACCCGCCGTCTTCAATGATCACGGCCCAGGCGACGTCCAGTTCGCCCTGGTAGCCGATCATCCAGGCATGTGTCTGCGGCGGGGTCGCCGCACCGTACTCGGCCGTGCCCGTCTTGGCGTGCGGGCTGCCGGGGATGTCCTTGAGCGCCCAGCCCGCGCCGTACGTCACGGTGGCGCGGGACATGTCGCGCAGCGCCTCGACGACATCGCCGGGCAGCTTCGGCGCGGTGGCCTTCTTCTTCACCTGGTCGGGGACCAGGACGGGCTGCTTGAACTCGCCCTCCTTGATCGTCGCCGCCACGGCGGCCATGCCCAGGGGGGAGGCGAGCACCTTGCCCTGGCCGATGGTGGAGGCGGCCAGCTCGTTGTCCGACTCGGGGACGGGCACCGAGCCGTCGTACGAGGCCGTGCCGATGTCCCAGTCCTCCCCCATGCCGTAGTAACGGGCGGCGTCCTTGAGGGCGGAGCCGGACACCTTGGCCCGCTCGCCGACGAAGAAGGTGTTGCAGGACTTGGCGAAGGAGTCACGGAAGGTCGAGCCCGCGGGCAGCACGAACTGCTTCTGGTTCTCGAACTGCTGGCCGTTGACGGACTGGAACTTCGGGCAGGCCGCCTCGTCCCCGGGCTTCACGCCCTTCAGCAGCAGGGCGGTCGCGGTCACGGCCTTGAAGGTGGAGCCCGGGGGATAGCGCCCCTCCAGGGCCCGGTTCATACCCCCGGGGCGGTTCGCGGCGGCGAGGATATGGCCGTTCCTCGGGTCGACGGCGACGAGGGAGATGTTCTTGTCCGTGCCCTGGAGGGCCTCGGCGGCGGCCGCCTGGACCTTCGGGTCGATCGTCGTGCGTACGTCCTCGCCGGGCTTGGCGCCCGCCTTGGTGACCGCCTTGACCTGCTGCCCGGACGTGCGGTCGACCACCACGACGGAGCGGGGGTGCGCGGCGCCGCCGGACAGCACCTTGTCGTAGCGGGCCTGGAGCCCGGAAATGCCCTTGCCGTCCTCGTTCACGTCCCCGACGAGCGAGGGGGCGGTCAGCTCGCGGCCGTGTGTGTCGAGGACGGTGCCGCGGGTCTCGTTGGTCTTCAGCGCGAGCGTCTGGCCCGGCTCCATCTCGGGGTAGATGACCGGCGTGGAGAACTCCACCTGCCATTCCCCCTTCTTCAGGACTTTCGCCGTCGACTCATACGTCAGCTTTCCGGCCGACGCGATATCCATCTCGACGGTGAACGGCACCTGAACTTTTCCGCCGTCGATCTTCTTCGCCTCGGACGAGGACGCCTTGATCAGCGCCTTTTTCGGCTTCAGGTTCGTCATGACCGATTTCACCAGGGATTCGGCGTTCTCTGGCGAATCCGTCAGACTGCCCGCCTCCGCGGCCTTGCTCCCGGCCCACGCATCCAAGAACTCCTGAACCCGTTCGGTGGCTTCCTGGACGTCTTTGTCGGGCTCTCCGGGCGCCGCCAGCGACGTGTATCCCCAGTACCCTAAGCCGCCCAGCACCGAGAGCACCACGAACGTGCCGACTATCGGCTTCATCCGGCTACTGCCCGGCCGGGTCCGGGAGTTGCTGTAGTGAGACATGGCCATGAGTTTAGGTCATCCTGTCGCTGATCGGCCTGCGTCCGCGACTTCCGCCGCCGCGCCCCCGGCACGGCGGTACGGCGCGCGCCCGGCCCGTTCACGCACCGTCGGTCGTCGCTTATCAAAAGGTGCCCCGCAGCGGAATACGGCGAGCCGGACTTCCGGGGCGGAGTGGCCCGCGCACCCTGCGGATGGCCGGGAAACACCCTAGGTGGCGGTTCTCTTCTGGATCTCTCGGCTTGCTCTCCGCAGACCATGACCGACTTTTCCGTACGACCCGCCCCCTTCACCGCGCCGCATCCTTATGCGTGAATACGGCCGCGGTGCGCAATTCATGCTGCAGGACCGACGAAATCACGCCACCGGTTCGTCCTGATCAGGCGCCCCATCCGATCCGGCTCCTTGTAGTGTTTCACGCCATGCGTAATGCGAGACGAATAGCCGTCCTCGGCGCCGCACTACTCGCCGTGTCCACCACTCCGTCCGTCGTCCACGCCGGAACCGCTCCTACCGGTTCGCGGCACGACTTCGCCCAGGCCATCAAGGAAACGGTCTTCATTCCGACCGGGACCGACTCCGACAGCGACGGGGTCGAGGACCGCGTCCGTGTCCAGATCATCCGCCCCGCCACCACCCAACGAGTTCCAGCCATCATCGAGGCATCTCCCTATCACGGAGGTTTCGGCGAGGCACAGCATCATCCGGCCGATGTGACCGGAACCCGGCCTGAACTCGCCCCCTGGACCCCGGGCCAGGCCGCCGAGGACATCGACCAGTACCCGCCCTACTGGGACAACCACTTCGTGTCCCGCGGCTACGCCTCCCTGGCCGTGTCCACCCTCGGCACCGGGGGCTCCACCGGATGCCCCGGCACCGTCTCCCCCGAGGAGATCAAGGCCATGACCAAGGTCGTGGAGTGGGTCCGCGACCAGCCCTGGTCGACCGGCCGCTCCGCCATGGCGGGCACCAGCTACAAGGGCACGCTCGCCCTGGCCACCGCCACGACCGGCGTACGCGGCCTCACCACCGTCGTCCCCATGCTCCCCGTCTCCCGCTGGTACGACTACTACCGCGCCAACGGCGGGAACGTCGGCCCCAAGGGATACCCGGGCAACGACGCCGACATGCACATCAAGAGGGTCCTCACCCGCTCCGACCCGGGGATCTGCTCCGGAGCGATCGACCGGATGATCGCCCGCCAGGACCACGTCACCGGCGACCACAACGCCTTCTGGGCGGAACGGGACTTCGCCGACCGCGCGCACCGCATCCGCGCCTCCGTCTTCGTGATCGCCGGCCAGAACGACTGGAACGTACGCCCCAAGCAGTCCCTCGACCTCTTCCGCGCCCTGCGCGCCAACGGCGTCAAGTCCCGCCTGTGGCTGACCCAGGGCCAGCACGACGACCCCCTCGACGTCCGCCGCCAGGAGTGGCTGGACTCCGTCGGGGCCTGGTTCGACCAGGAGCTGAAGGGCATCAGGAACGGCGCCGACAGGGAACCGTCCGTACAGATCCAGCGCCCCGACCTCACCTGGTCCACCGCGAACACCTGGCCCGCCCCCGGGGCCGTCCCGCGCACCACGCGCCTCGCCCAGCTCTCCGGCGCCCGCGAGACCGGCTGGACCGACGACCCGTCCCGGACCGCCGAGACCCTGGTCTCCTCCCCGGAGTCGTACGCCCCCGGCCGCTCCGCCCGCCTCTTCCCGCCGGTCACCGGCCCCACCCGGATCTCGGGCACCCCGTCCGTCACCGTGCGCGCCAAGGTCTCCGGCCCCTCCCCGTACCTCTCCGCCTTCCTGGTCGACTACGGACCGGCCACCTATCCGGCCAGCTATCCGACGAGCATGCGGACCACGGCCGAATCCTGGTGCTTCGGCGACAGCGCGCCGGGCAACACCGGCTGCCGCCCGCTGAAGGAGTTCACGACCGAACAGAAGGACTTCAAGATCATCACGCGTGGCTGGATGGACACCCGCAACCGGCTGACCCCCCGTCACCAGACCCCCGTCGACCCGAAGCGCACCTACACCTTCCGCTTCGACCTCGAACCCCTCGACCACATCGTCCCCGCGGGCCACCGCATCGGCATCGTGCTCGCCACCACCGACCGGGACCACACCCTCCGCTTCCCGGCCGGAACGAAGGTCACCCTGGACCCCGCCGCCTCGTCCGTCACCCTTCCGACCACCACGCGCTGACGGCAGGACCAAAAAAACGAGGGCCCGGACTCGGCACCACCGAGTCCGGGCCCTCGCCCTCGTGTCCGCCCCTCAGCGGGCGGACGGACCGATCACCCTCCGGGACGGGACGGACATCACTGGATGACCGTGATCCGGTCCGTCGCGGGCGGGGCCAGCGGGGAGGCGGCCGAGGAGTGGGCCGCCAGGTAGGCGTTGAACAGGTCCAGGTCGGAGGCGCCGACCAGCTTGTTCGTGCCCTGGGCGAAGGCCGGGAAACCGTCGCCGCCGCCCGCGAGGAACTCGTTCATCGCGACGCGGTAGGTGCGCGCCGGGTCGATCGCCTCGCCGTTCAGCCTGATGGAGTCGGTGACCACGCGGGCCGCGCCGGTCTTCGTCAGGTCCAGGGTGTAGGTGAGGCCCTTGGAGACCTGGAGGATCTTCGGGGCGGCCTCGTTGGGCCCGCTGACCTGCTGCTGGAGCGCGGTGACCAGCTGGGCGCCGGTCAGGTCGACGACGTTCATCATGTTGGTGAACGGCTGCACGGTGAACGCCTCGCCGTACGTGACGACCCCGTCGCCCTCACTGCCGGACGCCTTGTACACCAGGTCCGCGCGGATGCCGCCCGGGTTCATGAACGCGACCTGCGCGCCGCCCTTGTCGGCCGGGGCGAGCCCTTCGAGCTGGGCGTCGGCGATGACGTTGCCGAGCGGCTTCTCGGGGGCCGTGGAGCCGCGGCCGTTGATGTCGGCGCTGATCCAGCCCTGGGGCGCGTTGGCGATCGGGGCCGCGAGGCGGTTCCAGCGCTCGATGAGGCGGGTCATGTCGCCGGCCTTGGGCTGGTCCCGGGTCACGACGTGGTTCGCGGACTTCACCGACGTACGGACGATGTCCTTGGTGCGCAGGTCGTAGGTGAGCGTGGTGTCCGTGTAGAGCTTGCCGAACGACGCGGCCGAGGTGACCATGCGCGGCTTGCCCGCCGGGTCCGGGACCGTGCACACGTACGCCTGGTGGGTGTGACCCGTGACCAGGGCGTCCACCTTCGGCGTGATGCCCTTGGCGATGTCGACGATCGGGCCGGAGATGCCGTCGCCCGCGCCGGGGCTGTCGCAGTCGTAGTTGTACGACGTCGAGGCCGGGGCCCCGCCCTCGTGGATCAGGGCGACGATGGACTTGACGCCCTTGCGGTCCAGCTCCTTGGCGTACTTGTTGATCGTCTTGATCTCGTCGTGGAACTTGAGGCCCTTGACGCCCTCGGCGGTGACGATGTCCGGCGTGCCCTCCAGGGTCACCCCGATGAAGCCGATCTTGACGCCGTTCTTCTTCCAGATCGTGTACGGCTTCAGCAGCGGCTTGCCGGTCTTCTCCTTGGTGACGTTGGCCGCCAGGTAGGGGAAGTCCGCGCCCTTGAACTTCTTGCCCTTCTCGTAACAGCCCTCGACCGGGTGACAGCCGCCGTTCTGGAGGCGGGCCAGCTCCTTCGCGCCCTCGTCGAACTCGTGGTTGCCGACCGCCGAGACGTCGAGCTTCAGCTTGTTGAGCGCCTCGATCGTCGGCTCGTCGTGGAAGAGGCCCGACAGCAGCGGACTCGCGCCGACCATGTCACCGGCGGCCGCCGTGACGGAGTACGGGTTGCCCTTCCGCGCGGTGCGCAGCGAGGTCGCCAGGTACTCGACGCCACCCGCAGGGATGGCCTCCACCGTGCCGTCCGGGTGCGTCTTGGTGACGTTCCCCGCCGAACCGGCCGGGGGCTCCAGGTTGCCGTGCAGGTCGTTGAAGGACAGCAACTGCACATCGACGGTACGGGGCTTGTGGCCGTGCCCGTGGCCATGACCGTGTCCGTGCCCCTGGCCCCGGTCATGGGCCCCGGCCGGCAGCGCGGCGACGAGCGCGCCCACGGTGGCCAGACCGGCCGCGGCGGCGAGCACCCGCCGGGAGGCACGTTTCTTCTGCGGAGTCGCTGACATCGGTCCCCTTGTGTGTCAGTCAGTGGTGTCACTTCCGGAATCCTGCGTGCCGCAGCCTAGGGTCAACGCGCGTAGCGCAACAGGTGTCCGGGGTTACGACCTGGTTGCCATCCGGCCAAATGGGCCCACCGGCACGGTTCGAGGCGCCCTGCCGGACGCACCCCGCGTGTGCGTCCGCCCGCGCGTGCGGCACCACCGGACCCGGCACCGGCCGCGTCCTCTCACCGCGTGAACTCCGTCCACCGCGCCCAGCCATGCTGTGGACACCGACGTGGGGTACAGGGGAGGGAGAGAGCGCCGCGCGGAAGGCACACCCTTCCCCTGGCCGATGGCCACCTGGCGCACAACCGAACCGAAGGGGGCGGACTTCATGGGGCAGCCGCAGAGCAGACGTCGTGACCGGCACCGCGAACAGGCCCGCGAGCAGGCCCGTGAGCGCCGGTTGCGTCACGAGGCACTCGCCGGGACGATCACCCCGGCCTCCGCGCCCCTGGTGTGGAGGCCGGGGTGGGGCTGCCGGGTGCTCGCGGCCGTGTGGTTCGGCGTGCTGGTGCTGTTCACCCCCTTCTTCTACGGCCAGGACGGCCAGGACCTCGCGGCGTTCCGGCCGGTGGACTGGTTCTTCCGGGTGTGGGCGGTGGCCGTGGCCCTGTGGATACTCGGGCGGCTGGGGATGTGGAGGATCACCGCGGACCGTGACGGGGTGTCGGTTCCCGGCTTCTTCACGGTCGCGCGCATCCCCTGGGCCGACGTGGGCGAAGCCGTACCCCGCCGGTACGGCTTCGTCTCCGTGGGGCACCGGACAGCCGGGGCGTTCACGCCGCCGGTACTGGCCCGCCTGCTGCGGCGGCCGGTGGCCGTGGAGGAGGTGGCCGACCACCTCACGGTCCTGGCCCGCCACCCCGGGCTCCGCCCCACCGGGAAGGCGGGCCCCCGTACCCGCGGTCTCCCGTACATCGCCTGGACGCCCCTGCCCTTCCTGGTGATCGCGGCCCTGCATCTCCTCGCGCTATGAGGCCGTACGAGGGGGAAGGGCTTCCGTGCGCCGGGCGCCCCGGCATACCCCCGCCCGCGCCCCCCGTCCCCGTACGCTCGTCCCATGACGACTGACGCACCCCTCCCCTCCCCCGGACGCGAGATTCAGGCCCTCGACGCGCTCGACCCCGCCCAGGCCGACGCCGTCCTCGAACTCCTCGGCGAGGCGGCCCGGTTCGACGGCAGGCAGGCGGTCTCGGAGCAGGGGAGGCTCCGTATCCGGGGCGGACACCGCGTCGGTGTACGCCACTTCCTGCTCACCAGTGGCGGGACCCTCGCCGGTTACGCGCAGTTGGAGGACACCGACCCGGTCGAGGCCCCGGCGGCCGAGCTCGTCGTCCACCCCGAGCGGCGCGGCACCGGCCACGGGCGGGCCCTGGGCGCCGCGCTCCTCGCCGCGACCGGCAAGCGGCTGCGGGTCTGGGCGCACGGCGGCAGCTCGGCGGCCCGGCATCTGGCCCAGGTGCTCGGGCTCTCCCTCTTCCGCGAGCTGCGCCAGCTCCGTCGGAGCCTGGTCCCCCTCGACCTCGCCGAGCCCGTACTGCCCGAAGGCGTCACCGTACGGACCTTCGAGCCGGGCCGGGACGACGCCGCCTGGCTCGCCGTGAACCGCGCCGCCTTCGCCCACCACCCCGAGCAGGGCTCCCTGACCCAGCAGGACCTGGACGACCGCAAGGCGGAGCCCTGGTTCGACCCGAAGGGGTTCTTCCTGGCCGAGCGGGACGGGGAGATCGTGGGCTTCCACTGGACGAAGGTGCACGCGGAGGAGCAGCTGGGCGAGGTGTACGTCGTCGGCGTGCTGCCCGAGGCCCAGGGCGGCGGCCTCGGCAAGGCGCTGACCTCGATCGGCCTGCACCGCCTGGCCGCCGAGGGGCTGCCCACCGCGATGCTCTACGTCGACGCGGACAACACGGCGGCCGTCACAGTGTACGAGCGGATGGGGTTCGCCACCCACGAGGTGGACCTGATGTACCGCACCGAGTCCTGAACCCCGCACCTCCGGCAGGAAGAAAATCTGTCATGGCGGGAGTAGACATCCCCTCGGTGACGGGTCTAGTGTTTTTCCCGTAGCCGGACAGTGAGGACGGCACGGCAGTGGAGTGGTGGAGCCGGAAACGGTGGGTTCCTCCGCTGATTGCCGGGCCGGGCGGCCTTCAGGGGCCGCGGAGCGGTACTCCGACCTGTCCGCGTCAGTGAACCGAACCGAACGAGGTAAGGAGCAGACGCCATCAGGATCGCCCGGGCGAGGCACACACCGCTCGGGTACCGCAGGCCCCAGATCGGAAGGTGGTCCCCGGTCACGCATCCGCGATCCCCGCTCACCCGCCCTCACCGGCGGACCGGCGGAAAAAGAGGGCCGACGTAACTCACGTCGGCAGATGGTGTTGAAGCTCGGGGCCCGAGTGCCGGATGGCACTCGGGCCCCCCGACGTGTCCCCGTGCCGAAACCCGGCGCGGCCCCGAAAGAAGAGGTGCTATGCCCCCTAGCAGTACCCGCGCCACCGACAACCTGGACGACGACGACTACCCCGCCTTCACCATGGGCCGGGCCGCCGAGATGCTCTCCACCACCCCCGCCTTCCTCCGCGCACTCGGCGAGAACCGCCTGATCACCCCCCTGCGCTCCGAAGGCGGCCACCGCCGCTACTCCCGCTACCAGCTGCGCATCGCCGCCCGCGCCCGCGAGCTCGTGGACCAGGGCACCAAGATCGAGGACGCCTGCCGCATCGTCATCCTCGAGGACCAGCTCGAAGAGGCCCGGCGCATCAACGAGGAACTGCGCTCCGCACGGACGCGGTAGACCTCCCACAGACACCCGGAAGGGGCGGCGTCAACCGGACACCAGCAGTGTCCGGTTTGACGCCGCCCCTTCTTTGGGACACCCTTTCACTACTCAATTAGTGAAAGGGTGGTGAGCATGGCAGAATCCGCAGCGGTCGAGTTCCGTATCGACCGGCGCAGTGGCGTCGCCACCTACCTCCAGATCGTCCAGCAGACGAAACAGGCCCTGCGCCTGGGCGTTCTGGAGCCCGGGGACCGGCTGCCCACCGCCCGCGAGGTCGTCGAGGCCACCGCCATCAACCCGAACACCGTCCTCAAGGCGTACCGGGAGCTGGAGCGCGAAGGGCTCGTCGAGGCGCGGCGCGGGCTCGGCACCTTCGTCCGCCGGACGCTCGGCGGCGCGGCCGGGGCATCCGCCGCCGACTCACCGCTGCGCACCGAACTCGCCGACTGGGCCCGCCGGGCCCGGGCGGCCGGGCTGGAGAAGGACGACGTCGGCGCGCTCTTCACCGCCGTACTGGACAGCACGTACCGCCCGGACGGGCCCGGCGGCAGCACGCAGAAGCCCGACAGCACGCACAAGGGGGACCAGGACCGATGACAGGTGCCGCGATCGAGGCGCACGGCCTCACCATGACCTACGGGCACGGGAGGCGTGCGCACACGGCCCTGGACGGCTGCTCCTTCGGCCTCCCCGCCGGGCGCGTCTGCGCTCTCGTCGGGCCCAACGGGGCCGGGAAGTCCACCCTGTTGAACCTGGCGGCGGGGCTCGCCCGGCCGGGCGCCGGAACCCTGGCCGTCCTCGGCTCCGCCGAACCCGCCGCCGTACGCGGGCGGATCGCGTACGTCGCCCAGGACAAGCCCCTGTACCCGCAGCTCACCGTGGCCGACACGCTGTGGGCCGGGGGCGAGCTCAACCCGGCGCGGTGGGACGCCGCCACCGCCCGGCGGATCGCCGCCCCGCTCCCGCCGAAGGCCCGCGTCCGTACGCTCTCCGGCGGGCAGCGGACCCGGCTCGCCCTGGCCCTCGCGCTGGGCAAGCGGCCCGAACTGATGCTGCTGGACGAGCCGATGGCCGACCTCGACCCGCTCGCCCGGCACGAGCTGATGGGCGTGCTGATGGCCGAGACCGCCGAGCACGGCACCACCATCGTGATGTCCTCGCACATCCTCACCGAGCTGGAGGGCGCCTGCGACTTCCTGCTCCTCGTCGACGGCGGGCGCGTCCGGCTCGGCGGCGAGGCCGAGGACATCGTCTCCGCCCACGCCCTGGTCACCGGCCGGGCCGACCGCGACCTGGCCCCGCACACGGTGGTCGAATCCCGTACGACGGGACGTCAGCTCACCGCTCTCATACGGAAGGAGGGCCCGGTGGACGAGTCGCTCTGGGCCGTCACGGACCCCTCCCTGGAGGAGCTCCTCCTCGCCCACCTCCGCTCCCCGGAGGCCCCGCCGCTGCTCACGCCGAGCGCGGGCCCCGACCGCACCCTCCAGGCGGTGGCGTCCGTATGAGCACTCCTGTGACCTCCTTGCGCGGGCCCGCCCGCGTCGTGCTGCGCCTGCACCGGAGAACCCTGTGGGCGGCCGGAGCGGCCGTCGCCGTGGGGATCGCCGGCCTGGTCGCGGTGGCCCTCCTGGCCAAGCGGGCCGCCGCGGACCTCGCGAGCGCCGGCTGCACCCTGTCCAGCGACACCAGCTCCTGCTTCGCTCCGGCACGCGACTTCGTCGAACGGATGATCCGTATCGACCAGTCGCTCATGTACGCGGGCTTCGCCCTTATCGTGCTCCCCGCCGTCGTCGCGGCCTTCGTCGCGGGCCCGCTGATCGCCAGGGAGTGGGAGACCGGCACCATCAAGCTGTCCTGGAGCCAGTCGGCCTCGCCCGCAGCCTGGCTGGCCGCGCGGCTCGTCACCTTCGCCGTGCCGGTGGTCGGCGGGATCATGGTGCTGTCCGCCGCCCTCTCCTGGTCCAGGACCCATCTCGACTACCCGTTCCCGGCCATCTGGGAGGAGGCGACGGCCTTCGGCGCGACGGGCACGGTCCCGGTCGCCAGTGCGCTGCTGGCCCTCGCGCTGGGCGCCCTCGCCGGACTGCTGCTGCGCCGCACGGTCCCGGCGCTGGTGGCGGCCCTGGCCGCATCCGGGCTGGTGGCACTCGTGCTCAGCACGGTGCGCTTCCACTTCTGGCCGATGGTGAAGGCCACCTACCCCCTGGAGGGCACCTCCCCCGCCCCGAAGTGGTCGTACGTCGTCGAGGAGGGTTATGTGACGGCCGGGGGCGACCCGCTTCCCGACGGCACCTGCTCCGCCTTCTCCCCGAACTTCCGGGAGTGCCTGGCCGGACACGACGTGCAGAGCTACGTGCACTACCACCCCGCCTCCCACTACTGGCCCCTGCAACTCGTCGAGACCGGCATCCTGCTCGCCCTCGCCGCGCTCGCCCTGTTCGCCGCCTTCCGGGTCCTGCGCAGCCTGCACGGCTGACCCGGGAGCCACGACTTCGCCGTCCGGGCCCTACGAGGGGTGGGCCCGGACGGCGAACGCCCGCCGACAGCGATCACGTACGGCACCGCGCGGAGGCCCGTACGCGGCGAACACGTATCCGGCAGTCGTCACGTACAGTCACCGAGCGACCGACCCGCAGGCACACCGCTTCCTGGACGTCATGTCGCCGTTACCGGCCATTCAGACACCCTTGCGACCCTCACGGGATGCAGCCAGCTCTGCCAGCCCCCCGCCGCAACGGGAGAGCCCGGGGTACCGCCCCGACCGGCTCCCCCGGCCGTGACCCCGGGTTTCCCGGGCCTTCCGCGATCTTTCCCGGCTCCGACGCGCCTGCTTCGCCCTCCACGCGGAACAATGGGTTCATGAGCCAGCAGCCCAGCTCCGAGGTCCCGGTCCAGCCCACCCAGCCGTCCACCGGCCCCGCTCGGACGGCCGGCCCGGCCCAGCCGTCCGTCGGCGCTCTCGCCGCGCACCGGCCGCACGCCGTCGCGCACTCCTCCTCCGGCAACGGCGGCTTCTCCACCGCCGCCGCCCTGGACCCCGATCTCGACGCCGACGCGGACGCGTACGAGCCCGACCGGGACGGCGACGAGCTGCCCCAGGGCCGCTTCCTCGACCGCGAGCGCTCCTGGCTCGCCTTCAACGAACGCGTCCTGGAGCTGGCCGAGGACCCGACGACGCCGATCCTGGAGCGGGCCAACTTCCTCGCGATCTTCGCCTCGAACCTGGACGAGTTCTTCATGGTCCGGGTGGCCGGGCTCAAGCGCCGCATCGCCACCGGAGTCGCCACCCGCTCCGCCTCCGGCCTCCAGCCCCGCGAGGTGCTCGACCTCATCTGGACCCGCTCGCGCGAGCTCATGGCCCGGCACGCCGCCTGCTTCCAGCAGGACATCGCCCCGGCCCTCTCCGACGAGTCGATCCAGCTCATCCGGTGGCCGGATCTGACCGAGAAGGAACAGGCCCGCCTCTTCACCTTCTTCCGGCAGCGCGTCTTCCCCGTGCTGACCCCGCTGGCCGTCGACCCCGCGCACCCCTTCCCGTACATCTCCGGGCTCTCCCTCAACCTGGCCGTCGTCGTCCGCAACCCGGTCAGCGGCCACCGCCACTTCGCCCGGGTCAAGGTCCCGCCGCTGCTGACCCGCTTCCTGGAGGCGTCCCCGCAGCGGTACGTCCCCATCGAGGACGTCATCGCGGCCCACCTGGAGGAGCTGTTCCCGGGGATGGAGGTGCTCGCGCACCACATGTTCCGGGTCACCAGGAACGAGGACCTGGAGGTCGAGGAGGACGACGCGGAGAACCTGCTCCAGGCGCTGGAGAAGGAGCTCATGCGGCGCCGGTTCGGTCCGCCCGTGCGGCTGGAGGTCGAGGAGTCCATCGACCCGTACGTCCTCGATCTGCTGGTCCGCGAGCTGAAGGTGTCCGACGCGGAGGTCTACCCGCTGCCCGGCCCCCTGGACCTGACCGGCCTCTTCGCCATCGCCTCGCTGGACCGCCCGGAGCTGAAGTACCCGAAGTTCGTCGCTGGCACCCACCGGGACCTGGCCGAGGTGGAGTCCGCCTCCGCGCCCGACATCTTCGCGGCCCTGCGCGAACGGGACGTGCTGCTCCACCACCCGTACGACTCGTTCTCCACCTCCGTCCAGGCGTTCCTGGAGCAGGCGGCGGGCGACCCGGACGTGCTGGCCATCAAGCAGACGCTGTACCGCACCTCCGGCGACTCCCCGATAGTGGACGCCCTCATCGACGCGGCCGAGTCCGGCAAGCAGGTCCTCGTCCTCGTCGAGATCAAGGCCCGCTTCGACGAGCAGGCCAACATCAAGTGGGCCCGCAAGCTGGAGGAGGCGGGCTGCCATGTCGTGTACGGGCTCGTCGGGCTGAAGACCCACTGCAAGCTCTCGCTCGTCGTCCGCCAGGAGGGCGACACCCTGCGCCGCTACTCCCACGTGGGCACCGGCAACTACCACCCCAAGACGGCCCGGCTGTACGAGGACCTCGGCCTGCTCACGGCGGACCCGCAGGTCGGGGCGGATCTCTCCGACCTGTTCAACCGGCTCTCCGGTTACTCCCGCCGCGAGACCTACCGCCGCCTCCTGGTCGCCCCGAAGTCCCTGCGCGACGGGCTGATCGCCCGGATCAACAAGGAGATCGCCCACCACAGGGCCGGGCGCCCCGCCTACGTACGCATCAAGGTCAACTCGATGGTCGACGAAGCGATCATCGACGCCTGCTACCGGGCGGCCCGGGCGGGCGTGCCCGTCGACATCTGGGTGCGCGGGATCTGCGCCATCCGCCCCGGGGTCGCCGGGCTCTCGGAGAACATCCGGGTCCGCTCCATACTCGGGCGCTTCCTCGAACACTCCCGGGTCTTCTCGTTCGGCAACGGCGGCGAACCCGAGGTCTGGTTCGGCAGCGCCGACATGATGCACCGCAACCTCGACCGCCGGATCGAAGCCCTCGTCCGGGTCACCGACCCCGCCCACCGCGCCGCACTCAGCCGACTCCTGGAGACCGGTATGGCCGACACCACCGCTTCCTGGCACCTGGGCCCCGACGGCAACTGGACCCGGCACGCCACGGACGCCGAGGGGCAGCCGCTGCGGCACGTCCAGGAAATGCTCATCGATGCCCGGAGGCGCAGGCGTGCGACGCCCTGACCACCAGACGACGACCGGCGCCACCACGGTGAACGGGGGCTCCCCGGGCCAGGAACTCCCGGAGCCCCCCGAGGGCGGGGACCCGTTCCCGTACGCCTCCGGGAGACGGCCCGCCGACGGCGTGAGCGCCGAAGCCGTCCTCGCGCCCTACCTGCGGGGGCAGGCCGCCGACTTCCTGCGGAGCCTGCGCCTGCACCGCGAGCACAGCGCCCCCTCCGACGCGGGCGGCCAGGGCGCGGAGGCCGCCGCCCGCGCGCTGCGCCGCTCGGCCCGGCGCATCAGCGGCTCCCTCCACACCTTCCGCACCGTGCTCGACCCGGTCTGGGCCGACCACCTCCGTACGGAACTGGCCTGGCTCTCCGGCACCCTGGCCCGCGAACACGCCTACGCGGGCCGGCTCACCCGCCTCGTCGACGCCCTGCACCAGCTCTCCGGGGCCGCCCTCCCGGCGGCGCGCGGAGCGAAGCCCGCCGCGAAGACCGCGAAGACCGCCACCGCCCCGGACGACCGGGACCGGGCCGTGCTCGGCGTCGGGGCGGCGCGGGCCGGGGCGCTGCTGGAGCGCCAGCTCACCCTGGCCCGGACCCGGGCCCACTCCGCCTCGCTCCAGGCCCTCGGCTCCTCCCGCTTCCACGCGGTCGCCGACGCCGTGGCGCTGCTCGCCTCCGAGGTCCCGCTGGCCCCCGGCACCACGGGCCGGGACACCGAGGCGCTCCTCGAACCCGCCGAACGTGCCGAGCAGCGGCTGATCGCCGCGGTGACGGCCCTCCCGCCGGACGCGTCGGCGGAGCCGTACAACGAGGCGCAGGACGCGGCGTGGCACCAGGCCCGTCTGCTGCTGCGGCTCCACCGGTACGCCCACGAGGTCGTCCTCGGCGCCCCCGACCCGGTCCTCACCGGCGCCGGGCACGCCCTGGACCTGCACCGGGACGCGGCGGAGGCGGCAGCGGCGGCAGCGGCGGCGGCCCGCACGCCCCGGATCGCCCCGGCCACGGCGTACGCGCTGGGGGTGCTCCACGCGGACCAGCGGCACGAGGTGGAGGCGGCGCGGGCGGTGTTCCGGGAGACCTGGCCGTACGAGCCCGCCGTGACGGCCCCATGAGCGGCCGCGCGCACCACCGCACGGAGGACGACACCGTCCTGGCGGCGGGGTGCGTCCTGTGGCGCCGTGCGGCGGAGGGCGGCGGGGTGGAGCTGGCCATCGTCTACCGGCCCAAATGGGATGACTGGTCCCATCCGAAGGGCAAATTGAAGCGGGGGGAGACCGCTCGCGAGGCTGCCGTCCGCGAAGTCCTGGAGGAGACGGGCATGACCTGTGATCCGGGCTCGGAGCTGCCGACCACCCGCTATGTCACCGAGGGCCGCCCCAAGGAGGTCCGGTACTGGGCCGCCGAGGCGACGGGCGGCTCGTTCAGCCCGAACCGCGAGGTGACCGCGGTCCGGTGGCTGCCGCCCGCCGACGCACGGGAGCAGCTCACCTGGGAGAGAGACAAGTGGCTGGTAACAGCTCTCCTGGGAACGGAACGTCTCCCCGGCACCGTCCGACCGGAAAACCGGCGACCGAGTTCCTCACCGAACAGCACGCCCGAGGCCGGGAAGCCGGAAAGGGAACAGCCGACGGAATAAGCATAAACAGCTCACCGACGCCCACAGGCGCCGGAAAAGAGAAACAGCCGTGCGCAGCATTCAGCGACGACTTCTGCCCCGCCGAATGCCGCGCACGATCAGATCTCACCCATCGAGATCTCACACAGCTCAGATCTCACACAGCCATCTCACCCGTCATCGCGAGAACCGGAATCAGCCGCAGTGGCCACTGCGCTGCACCGACCCGTATCGGCCGCCGGACGCGTAGGTGACACCCTTGACGTTGATGCACTTCCCGCGCGCGTAGGCCGAGACGGGCCCGGCGTACTGGGCGTAGTTGCCGTCGTCCGTGACCGCGCTGCCGCCGTCCGCCCAGATCGAGACCGAGATCCGCGCGGCCGTCCCCGCCCCGCCGGCGGCGGTCCGGACGTTGGACGCACAGTTCCTGCCGGTCGAAGCGTCGTAGTACAGGAAGATGTTGCTGATCACGGCACCCGTGTTGCGCTCCGTCACGGGATAGACGTTTATCTGGCTGCCGGCACACCCGTGCCCCGCGGCACTCGCGGCGGGAGCGGCGACCAACGCGCCACCGGAGATTGCCGCAAGACTCGTGAGCACGACCAGGGCTCGCTTCATCATTCCCCTACCTCTTTCCTCGAAAAGTTTTCCAAAAGGCGTCGAGCACGACAGAGCTTCACCCCCGATCGCGACCATGTCAAGAAAAATAAAAACGCCGCGGCGCATCCGACAATCCGCTTCGGCAATACCTCGCACGTCGATTATTCGCCCCCACTTTTCAGCCATCGGATAACCCCTCCATCCACCTCGCCTCCTTCCGCTTCGGCACCGGAAAGACTTCGTCCTTTCCCTCCCCCCAAGCCCCGCCCGCCCCTCCTGCGACGCTCCCGCGATTCCGGATGCCCCGCCCCGCACCACGCGGCCGAAGCGCCCGGACGGGGCGCCCACCGGGCCCCGGCGCACAGGGCGCACACGATGGCGGCGGGGCGGAACTCCACCGTTCGTCAAGGTTCACCTCCCGTTCACTCTCCCCCGTAGGCGGCTTCACCTGTTCTGCCTAATTTCGGACGCACAAGGTGCGCGGCGCCAAGCCACAGCACCCCTCCTCATCGCACGCCGTCGTAGAACGAAACAGACCACGGCGGCTCCTGGAAGGAACACCCGAAAGTGAAGCTTCAGCGCAAGAACCGGCTTCGTGCCACCGCGCTCGGTGCCCTCGCCGTCTCCGGCGCCCTGGTCCTCACGGCGTGCGGTTCGGACGACAACACCGGCGGCGGCGACACGCCCGGCAACAGCGGCAAGACCACCGCGGCGTCGAGCATCGACTGCGGCAAGGCCAAGGGCCAGCTCCGCGCCTCGGGCTCCAGTGCGCAGAAGAACGCCATGGACCTCTGGGTCAAGAACTACATGGCCGCCTGTTCCGGTGTGGAGATCAACTACAACTCCTCCTCCTCCGGCGAGGGCATCGTCGCCTTCAACCAGGGCACCGTGGGCTTCGCCGGTTCCGACTCCGCGCTGAAGCCGGAAGAGGTCGCCGAGTCGAAGAAGTCCTGCAAGACCGGCCAGGGCATCAACCTCCCGATGGTCGGCGGCCCGGTCGCGATCGGCTACCACCTGGAGGGTGTCGACAAGCTCACGCTGGACGCCCCGACCCTCGCCAAGATCTTCGACACGAAGATCAAGAAGTGGAACGACCCGGCGATCGCCAAGCTCAACGAGGGCGTCGACCTGCCGGACAAGGCCATCCAGGCGTTCCACCGCTCCGAGGACTCCGGCACCACGCAGAACCTCGGCAAGTACCTCGGCGCCGCCGCTCCGAAGGAGTGGAAGTACGAGGCCGAGAAGAAGTGGCCGGCCCCCGGCGGCCAGGCTGCGTCCAACTCGTCCGGCATCGCCGCCCAGGTGAAGCAGGTCGACGGCGCGATCGGCTACTTCGAGCTCTCCTACGCCAAGTCCCAGGGCATCTCCACGGTCGCCATCGACAACGGCGGCTCCGCCCCGGCCGAGGCCACCTCGGAGAACGCCTCCAAGGCCATCGCCGCCGCCAAGGTCGTCGGCACCGGCAAGGACCTGGCCCTGGAGCTGGACTACGCCACCAAGGCCGACGGCGCCTACCCGCTGGTCCTGGTCACCTACGAGGTCGTCTGCGACACCGGCAACAAGCCCGAGACGCTCGACACCGTCAAGTCCTTCCTCTCCTACGCCGCCTCCGACGACGGCCAGAAGATCCTGACCGAGGCGGGCTACGCCCCGATCCCGGCCGAGATCAACGCGAAGGTCCGCGAGACCATCAACGGCCTCTCGTAACAACGGCCCGGAGCGCGGAGGCCACACCACACGCTGCACACTCCGCGCTCCGCGCCACCCCGGCAGGCCGGCCCGGCGCACCCCTCCGGACCGGCCCGCCGACCCGGGCTCCGCCCCGTACCACCCCGTCCCAGCCCCAACCATCCGGTGCACCGCCGCCAGGGGAGCCCACGGCTCCCCCACACAGACCGGAAAGACCATGGCTTCCACCACACCGATAGACACACCACCGGCCCCGCCGGCCCCACCGGAACAGGCCGAGCGCCCCCGGTCCACCGGGCGCGCGGGCGACAAGATCTTCCTGGCCCTCTCCCGCGGCTCGGGCATCCTGCTGCTCGCGATCATGGCGTCGATCGCCGTGTTCCTCACCTACCGGGCCGTCATCGCCATCTCGAAGAACGAGGGCAACTTCCTCACCACCTTCGACTGGAACCCGGCCGGCAACCCGCCGGTCTTCGGCATCGCCGTCCTGCTCTTCGGCACGGTCGTCAGCTCGATCATCGCGATGGTCATCGCGGTCCCGGTCGCTGTCGGCATCGCGCTGTTCATCTCGCACTACGCGCCGCGCAAGCTGGCCGCCCCGATCGCGTACGTCGTCGACCTGCTCGCCGCCGTCCCCAGCATCGTCTACGGCATCTGGGGCGCTCTCGTCCTGGTGCCGTACCTGGAGGGCCTGAACCTCTGGCTCGACCAGTTCTTCGGCTGGACGTACATCTTCGACAAGACCGAGGTCGGCGTCGCCCGCTCGCTCTTCACCGTCGGCGTGCTGCTGGCGATCATGATCCTGCCGATCGTGACCAGCGTCAGCCGCGAGGTCTTCCTCCAGGTCCCGAAGATGAACGAGGAGGCCGCCCTCGCGCTGGGCGCCACCCGCTGGGAGGTCATCCGCCTCTCGGTGCTGCCGTTCGGCCGCTCCGGCATCATCTCCGCCTCGATGCTCGGCCTCGGCCGCGCGCTCGGCGAGACGATGGCCGTCGCCACGGTCCTCTCCCCGAGCTTCATCATCTCGCTGCACGTGCTCAACCCGGGCGGCGGAACGTTCGCGCAGAACATCGCGGCCAAGTTCGGCGAGGCCGACGAGTTCGGGCGGGACGCCCTGATCGCCTCGGGCCTCGTCCTCTTCGTCCTCACCCTGCTGGTCAACGGCGCGGCCCGGCTCATCATCGCCCGCCGCAAGGAGTACTCGGGGGCCAACGCATGAGCCACGCAACCGCCGTACAGGACCGTCCGACGCCGCCCACCGGGCCCGCGCCGAAGTCCGGTCTGAGCAGCCGTTCGCTGCCCCGCCTGGCCCCCGTCGGCTTCGCCGCCGTGTCGATCGCGCTCGCCGTCGGCCTCGGCCTCGCCGCGGGCTGGCACAGCAAGGTGCAGTGGGGCATGCTCGCCGCGCTGTTCTTCCTGGCCATCTCCTACGCCGTCACCACAGCCGTGGAGAACAAGCGCCAGGCCAAGGACCGCCTGGCCACCAGCATCGTCTGGGTCTGCTTCCTGCTCGCGGTCGTCCCGCTGGCCTCCCTGCTGTGGACGACGATCGCGCGCGGCGCCGAGCGCCTCGACGGCTACTTCCTCACCCACTCCATGGCCGGTGTGCTCGGCTCGGAGGCCAGCGGCGGTGTCTACCACGCGATGGTCGGCACCCTCCAGCAGGTCGGCATCGCCACGGTGATCTCCGCCCCGCTCGGCCTGCTGACCGCCGTCTACCTGGTCGAGTACGGCAAGGGCGCGCTGGCCAGGGCCGTGACGTTCTTCGTCGACGTGATGACGGGCATCCCGTCCATCGTCGCCGGTCTCTTCATCCTGTCGATCATGCTGATCGCCAACCTGGAGCCGTCCGGCCTGATGGGCGCGCTCGCCCTGACGATCCTGATGATCCCGGTCGTGGTGCGCTCCACCGAGGAGATGCTCAAGCTCGTCCCCAACGAGCTGCGCGAAGCCTCGCTCGCCCTGGGCATCCCGAAGTGGCGCACTATCCTGAAGGTGGTCCTGCCGACCGCGATCGGCGGGATCACGACCGGTGTCATGCTGGCCATCGCCCGTATCGCCGGTGAGACCGCCCCGATCATCCTGCTGGTCTTCGGCAGCCAGCTGATCAACACGAACCCCTTCGACGGAGCCCAGTCCTCACTGCCGTTCTACATCTACGAGCAGTACAAGATCGGCGAGGCCGCCTCGTACGACCGCGCCTGGGCGGCAGCCCTGGTACTGATCGCCTTCGTCATGATCCTCAACCTCGTGGCCCGCGGAATCGCCCGCTGGAAGGCCCCGAAGACCGGTCGCTGACGCGGCCATCAGCGACCTCCCGAAAGAAGCAGTGATTCCCATGGCCAAGCGCATCGACATCAGCGGCCTCACCGCCTACTACGGCAGCCACAAGGCCATCGAGGACATCTCGATGACCGTGGAGCCCCGCTCCGTGACCGCCTTCATCGGCCCCTCCGGCTGCGGTAAGTCCACCTTCCTGCGCACCCTGAACCGGATGCACGAGGTCACCCCCGGCGGCCGCGTCGAGGGCAAGGTGCTGCTGGACGACGAGAACCTGTACGGCTCCAACGTCGACCCGGTCACCGTGCGCCGCACGGTCGGCATGGTCTTCCAGCGCCCCAACCCCTTCCCCACCATGTCGATCTTCGACAACGTGGCGGCGGGCCTGCGGCTCAACGGCAGCTACCGCAAGAGCGAGCTCAACGACATCGTCGAGAAGTCCCTGCGCGGCGCGAACCTCTGGAACGAGGTCAAGGACCGGCTCAACAAGCCCGGCTCCGGCCTCTCCGGCGGCCAGCAGCAGCGTCTGTGCATCGCCCGCGCCATCGCGGTCGAGCCGCAGGTCCTGCTGATGGACGAGCCGTGCTCGGCGCTCGACCCGATCTCGACCCTCGCCATCGAGGACCTGATCGGTGAGCTGAAGGAGCGCTTCACGATCGTCATCGTGACGCACAACATGCAGCAGGCCGCCCGTGTCTCGGACCGCACCGCGTTCTTCAACCTCGCGGCGGTCGGCAAGCCCGGCCGGCTCATCGAGATAGACGAGACGGAGCGGATCTTCTCCAACCCGTCGGTCCAGGCCACGGAGGACTACATCTCGGGCCGCTTCGGCTGAGCCGTACGCCTCCGCCGACTCCCCTATACGGCCTTGCGGTGCTGCATGGCGGTGCCACCACAAGGCGAAAGGGTCCGCCCCCGCTCTCCCTGGTACGGAGAGCGGGGGCGGACCCATGTCCTGTGTCCTGCGGGACCTCAGCCGAAGAGCAGCAGCACCGCGCCATAGCTGAGCGCCGCGACGAGAGCGGCGGCAGGCATGGTGATGAACCAGCCGAGGATGATGTTCTTCGCGACGCCCCAGCGCACGGCGTTCACCCGCTTCGTGGCGCCGACGCCCATGATCGCGGAGGTGATGACATGGGTCGTGGAGATCGGCGCGTGGAAGAGGAACGCCGAACCGAACATGATCGACGCGCCGGTCGTCTCCGCCGCGAACCCCTGCGGCGGGTCCAGCTCGATGATCTTCCGGCCGAGCGTCCGCATGATGCGCCAGCCACCCGCGTACGTCCCGAGCGACAGCATCACCGCACAGGCGACCTTGACCCAGACCGGGATCTCGTCGTTGGGGCCCTCGATATCGGCGATGACCAGGGCCATCACCACGATGCCCATCGTCTTCTGCGCGTCCTGGAGGCCGTGGCCGAGCGCCATGCCCGCCGCCGAGACCGTCTGCGCGATCCGGAAGCCGCGCTTGGCCTTGTGCGGGTTGGCGTTCCGGAACATCCACAGGATGCCGACCATCACCAGATAGCCGACGACCAGGCCGATGATCGGGGAGAGGAACATCGGGATGACGATCTTCTCCAGCACCCCGGACCAGATGACGTCCGTCCCACCGGCCAGCGCCGCGCCGACCATGCCGCCGAACAGCGCGTGCGAGGACGAGGAGGGGAGACCGTAGTACCAGGTGATGAGGTTCCAGATGATCGCGCCGACCAGCGCCGCGAACAGGATGCCCATCCCCTTCTGCCCCACGGGCGTGGCGATGAGCCCTTCGCTGACGGTCTTGGCGACCCCCTGGCCCAGGAAGGCACCGGCGAGGTTCATCACCGCCGCCATCGCCAGAGCCGCACGCGGGGTCAGCGCCCGGGTGGAGACCGAGGTGGCGATGGCGTTCGCGGAGTCGTGGAAGCCGTTCGTATAGGTGAAGCCGAGCGCGACACCGATGGTCACGATCAGCGCAAAGGTGTCCACGAGGTTCAGGACTCCTTGACCGCGATGGTCTCCACGGTGTTGGCGACGTGCTCGAACGCGTCAGCCGCCTCTTCCAGCACATCCACGATCTGCTTGAGCTTCAGCACCTCCATGGCGTCGTACTTGCCGTTGAAGAGGTGGGCCAGCAGCTTGCGGTGGATCTGGTCGGCCTGGTTCTCCAGACGGTTGACCTCGATCCAGTACTCGGTGAGGTTGTCCATGGTCCGCAGCCCCGGCATCGCCTCGGCGGTCAGCTCCGCCGCCCGGGCCAGCACCTCGATCTGCTGCTCGACACCCTTGGGAAGCTCCTGGACCTGGTAGAGGACGACCAGGTCGACGGCCTCCTCCATGAAGTCCATGATGTCGTCGAGCGAGGACGCCAGCTTGTAGATGTCCTCGCGGTCGAAGGGCGTGATGAAGGAGGAGTTCAGCTGGTGGAAGATCGCGTGGGTGGCGTCGTCCCCCGCGTGCTCCGCTGCCCGCATACGCTCCGCGATCTCGACTCGGGAGGCAGCATCCGCCCCGAGCAGTTCCATCAGGAGTTTCGAGCCCGTGACAATGTTGTCCGCGGACGCGGAGAACATGTCGTAGAAGCTCGTCTCCCTGGGGGTCAGACGAAAGCGCACGTGGGGTCCTCGGGATGCTTTGGGTTCGGTCAGGCTGATGCTAGGCGCATCATCCGGCCACGGCTAACCGGCGTTCTTCAGTGTCGCCCATCGGAAACGGGGATCGGCACGGGCCCCCGGTCACGTTTCCGCCGGATTCGTTACGATATACCCGGCCGGGGTATATCACAGTGCAGAGGCGCGGAACGACAGGGCGGCCGGTACCGCGCGGCAGCACCGGCCACATCAAGCCGCACTTCAAGCCGCACACCGGACCACGGCCGTTCCCCACCGGCCTCGAGCACCGCGGTAACACTCCGTAGCACGCTGTAAACCCTGTAGCACGCTGTACGAGGACAGGACAACGGGAGGACGCAGATGACCACCACCGAGACCACGGGCACCGGAGCCGAACCGACGGCTCCCTCCGCCGCCGAGGAGGTCGTCACCGACCACGACCGCGGCATCCACGGCTACCACTACCAGAAGGACGAGCACCTCAAACGGCTGCGCCGGATCGAGGGCCAGATCCGTGGCCTCCAGCGCATGGTCGACGAGGACGTCTACTGCATCGACATACTCACCCAGGTCTCGGCCTCCACCAAGGCCCTCCAGTCCTTCGCCCTCCAGCTGCTGGAGGAGCACCTGCGCCACTGCGTCGCGGACGCGGCGGTCAAGGGCGGCGAGGAGATCGACGCGAAGGTGGCGGAGGCCACGAAGGCGATCGCCCGACTGCTGCGGACGTGAGGCGGGGGGCAGGAGCGGGCATGGAGTGCTGTACGTGATGGGGCGCTGTACGTGATGGGTACCGGCGCCCCGCGTGGGTGCGCGGTACGGGACTCCACCTGGGGTACGCGGTACGGGGCCCCCACCCCGGGTCGCTACGCCGGGCACCGCGGCCCCCGGCGGCCCGGCATCCCCTACCGGACCGGCGGCCCGGCATCCCTACCGGACCCGGCACCGCGCGGGCGTCACCCCCGGTGGGCGGCCTGCCGCGGAACGGTCGTCCACGCCTCCGCGCATCCGACGTTGAGCACCTCGTCGATACGGTCGGGACTGAGGCGTTCCTCCCCCGCCGCCGATGCCGCGATCATCAGTTCGCCGCACAGCTCGATCTCGGCGAGGGCCACACAGTCCTGAGCGTTCGGAGCGCTGAGCGTCACCACCTGCGTCACCTTTCTCTGCCGTCGTCTCTCTGCCGTCACCGGCCTCCGCCGGCCCTTGGCGCGCCGACCTCCTAGCGTAGGGAGCGCGACACGCCCCGCGCATGGCACGGACGGACCATTTCGCCCCCCTCCCAACCGGCCCCTCCCGCCCCGCTCTTCCCGTGGGGGAGAGTCGGTCGGCAAGGAAGAACCGGCCGCTCCCTCACCCCTGCCGGATCTCCCCCGTGTAGATGTCGTCCTCGTCCGGCAGCGTCACCGTGACCGGCACCCCGAACCCGTACAGCAGCAGCGTCGAGACCACCGACACCTCGGACACCTCGGGCACTTCCGCCCCCTCGGCCCCCTCCGGCCCCCCTGCTCCCCCGGACCGCTCCGAGGCGAAGCTGAAGCGGTGCCGGACCTTCCGCAGCCGCCCCTCCTCGTCCAGGTAGGCGTCGAACGGCACCGCGTCCCTGCTGAACCCTTTCGCCGCCGCGCTCAGCGCCCCGCGCGACTGCGGCGACGCGGCGCGCGCCGCCCGGTTCAGGTCGGCAACGCCCCGGTAGTGATGGACCGTCACCCCGGCCAGCTCGGACTTCCCCACGTACGTCACATCGTCGGCGCCGCGCAGCAGTTCGGCGGCGGCCATCGGATCGGTGACCCCGCCGGTGACGAGGTTGCCGTCCTTGAGGGCGGTTGTGTCGATCCTGACCCACTTGTCGGCGGGGACGCCCGCGCCGCGGTTCTTCATGTAGAGCGCGCCGGGCGCCAGCAGCTCGGTGATCGGCCGGTGGTCGTCCGCACCCGCCGCGTCCGGGGGCAGCACCACCTTGATCCGCCCCGTCTGCGTGCGGAAGTCGTACGTGCCCTGCCCCCGGATCGTCACCCGCGTCCCGCCGGCCGCCGTCTCCATCGACGTACGGGCTTCCGCGCCACCCGCCTCGGCGAGTACGTCGGCGGCCTGGCCGAGCACATCGAGCGGGCGCTCGGCGGCCACGGCACGCTGCCCGGAGCCGTCGCCCCCACCGCCCGGCCCGTCCCCGCCGACGCACCCGGCGGTGACCGCGATCACCCCGGCCACGGCGAGGGCGCGGGCAGCGCGGGCCCCGCCTCCGTACCTGTCCTGCTGCACCACCATCGCCTGCCAACCCCCAACGACTGCCGCCCGACCGAGCCCTCACCCGCTCCGCTTAACGACCACCGACGCCCCCCGTCACGCCACCCGCCCCGCTCCACCCCGCGGCCGACCCTCCGCAAGGCCGCCCACCCCGGCACACCCGCCCCGGGCACAACGGCGCACAGGCCCTCCGCACAACCGGCGCACGCCCCTCCCCCTCTCCCCCCACCTCCCCCCATCCCGCCCGCGTCCCACCCCCAGTACCGTTGGTCAGGTGCACGAGGAACCCCCCGCCCCAGCCCGCACCGCCGCCCCGCATCCCCCTTCGTGCCCCTCTCCGCCCCCGGCGGGGCACAGCGCCACGACGACCGAGCGCGGCTCGTTCTGTCTGGCCCGCTGTGTCTGCGGCTGGGTGGGGCCCGCCCGCCGGTCCCGGGACCGGGCGCGCACCGACGCCGCCGAGCACCTCGCCGCACCGCCGCCCTGACCCCGAGGGACATGGCCGGAAACAGCCCGATCCCCCAGGCGCTGGGAGCACCTGGGGGATCGGGGAAAATCGGCGGAACGATCAGGACAGCGGGACAAGAAACAGACAGTGCGGGAACCCGGTCAGCCGGTCAGGTGACCAGGGGGTCAAGCGGCGAGATCCTTCTCTCCTGGGTGGCGGCGCCCGGCGCCGGGCCGGGGCTCGGGGATTCCCCGGGCGTCCGCGCGCTCGTCGACGTACGCCGCGCCCGCGTCCGCCTTCTTCGACCGGACGATCCAGCTGACCCGGTCGGAGCGGGAGATCGTCGCCATCAGCGGGGTCAGCAGAGCCATCGCGGGCGGCGCGAGCAGCAGGGCGACGGCCGTGCCGAGGGCGAATCCGCCGATCACGTCGGTCGGGTAGTGGACGCCCATGTAGATACGGCTGACGCCCGCGAAGAACGCGAGGCCGAGCGCCACGAAGCCGAACTTCCGGTTGGCCACGAAGATGCCGACGGCAAGGCCCATCGCGAGGGTGGAGTGGTCACTGACGAACGAATAGTCCGTCTTGCCCTGGATCAGGACCTCCAGCCCTTCATGGTCGTTGAACGGGCGCGGCCGTTCGACGAAACCACGGATCGGGATGTTGATCACGACCGCGAGCGCGGCGGCGAGCGGTGCCCAGACGAGCGCGGCGACCGTCGTCACCGAATCCTCGGCGCTCCCCCGCTTACGCATGCTCCACCAGCACCAGAGGCCCACCAGGACGAGGCCGAACATGGTCCCGTACTCACCGACGAACTCCATGACCCGGTCGAACCAGGTCGGAGCGGCCTTCGCCAGCCCGTTGATGTCGTAGAGCAGACTGACGTCCGGGTTCGACCCATCGAGTTCGAGTCCAGCCATCTGCTGCGGCCCCTTGCCTTGTCTGCTTCATCTGTGGCGACGCGCGTCCGTGCGCACCGCCGTGGTCGAACCCCCGTGATTCGGTGTGGTCCCGTTCCCGCGCACGCATGGCCGGTGCGCATGCTGTCCGCTGTCCCTGTCCAGGGAACGGCCCGGCGCCCGCACGCGTTCCGCTCTCCACCGAATGATCACCATGACGTTATCGAAGAGTGATTGGTCGTCGCAGCTCAGGGCCCAGGCTTCACGGAGAGTTCCGGCCACGGCCGACTCCCCGTCAGCCCTGCCACCGCCCCCCACAGGCGAGATCAGCCACCCGCCGCCGAGTCCACCGGTCAGCAGACCCGCCAGCCGACCGATCGGTCCACCGGTCAGCCCTCCGACGAGTCCGGCGGCAGGTTCGTCGGCAGGGCCGCGGCACCGTCCTTGGTGACCCGCGTCGCGCCGAAGTAGTCGGGGGTATCGATCTTGTCGAACCGGATGACCGCTCCCGTGAAGGGGGCGTTGATCATATAGCCGCCGCCGACGTACAGACCGACGTGGCGGATGGCGCGCGAGTCGGTGAGGTCGTCGGAGAAGAACACGAGATCGCCGGGGAGCAGTTCGTCCCGCGAGGGGTGCGGCCCCGCGTTGTACTGGTCGTTGGCCACCCGGGGCAGCTCGATCCCGACGGTCCGGTACGCGGCCTGGGTCAGCCCGGAACAGTCGAACCGCCCCTGCTGCTCGGGCGTCCCGTTGCCGCCCCACAGATACGGCGTACCGAGCTTCTTCTGCGCGAAGTAGATGGCCCCGGCCGCCTGCCGGGAGGGCTCGACGCGGCCGACGGGCCGGGCGAAGCTCTTCTCCAGCGAACGGATGATCTTGACGTAGTTCTGCGTCTCCTTATAGGGGGGCACGCCGCCGTACTTGATGACAGCGTAGGCACCGGCGTTGTACGCGGCCAGCATGTTGTTCGTCGGATCGCCCGGCACCTTCTTGACGTACCCGGCGAGCTCACAGTCGTACGAAGCGGCCGAGGGGATCGCGTCGGCCGGGTCCCAGACGTCCCGCTTGCCGTCGCCGTTGGCGTCGATCCCGTGGGTGGCCCAGGTGCCCGGGATGAACTGGGCGATGCCCTGCGCGGCCGCGTGGCTCTGGGCCCGCGGGTTCCAGCCGCTCTCCTGGTACAGCTGCGCGGCCAGCAGGGCGGGGTTGATGGCCGGGCAGAGGTTGCCCCACTTCTGCACGAGCGACTGGTACCGCGCCGGGACGGCCCCCTTGGCCAGCGCGACGGCACCGCCCCCGCCCGCCCCCGCGAGGCCGGCGGCGGCCGAGTACGTACCGACGAGGAGCAGCGCCATGAAGCACGCCGCCGCACCCACGCCGATGCCACCGAGGACCCAGAATTTCCGCACCCCTCAACCATCCCCCATCGGGGAACGCTTCAGGGCTTTTTTCGAGGGTGTGTACGAGTCATCCGCAGCACACCACCGGCGCACCCGGAGCACACGCGGGCGTTGAGCCCCCGTCAGCCACTCCCGTACCGCACAGTCGAAGGCCAGGACCCACCCGGCATCCGGCGGCCCGAAGCGCCCCGTCCCACCGACACCGACAGACCCGCCCCCTGACGGGGCGTCGCCCGGCTCACCGGCGCACCGGCAGCTCCCGAACGGCGCATACGAACACGCCGTGCCCCACGAACGCTGCTATCACATCGAGAACCCATGGCCACCGTCGTTGCTCGCGGTCACATCGCGTGATACACAGAGTAACTAGGCATATGCGTGTGGATATCGGGACGAGCCGCAGGTCAGGGCGGCCGGGTCGGTCGAACGTGCGAGATCCGGGTAAAGAGACCGGGAAGGCGTCGTGCGGCTGCGGTTTCATCAGCGAAGATAGAAGGCAACCCGTGCCGCACGGCACAGGCAGCTAACTACCCAACAGGGGCGGTGACTTACATGATCCTGGCAGCAGAGAAGGGCGACATCACCACCATCATCGGCGGAATCGCCCCCAACTGGGGACCGTTCGGCACGCTGGGCAACGAGGCGCGCATCATGATCGAGGTGGTGATGGCGATCGCCATCCTGCTCTGCCTCGGCATCGCGATCTGGGGCGCGGCGAAGCAGCGGATCGGGGCGACGGCACTGCGCGACACGTTCAGCGCGGAACAGGGCAAGGGCCTGATCGTGGCGGGCCTGACCGGGGTCTTCATCATCGGCTCCCTGGGCACTCTCTTCACCATCGTGTACGGAATGGCTGTCTGACCGCCCGTCGGCCAGCCCCTGCCGGGCCGTCCCCGCCCGCTCCCCACCATCCGTCCGTCGCGCCCACCGGCTGAGGTTGCGTCTCCCTGATGTCGAGTCACTCCACCGCGCTCACGCGGCAACCAGCACGGCTACCGTCGTCATGCGCGGAACCGCACACGACCGAGGGAGCGAACGCGGCATGAGTCCCGGCGACGAGCACGACTATCGCGGCACGGACCAGGGCGGGCGCGGGGACGACCCGTACAGCACCCTCGGCGGCACCCGGCAGACCCGTACCCGCCTCCCCGACGGCGACGCGGGCCACCCGCACCCCCGCCGCCCCGTCCGGAACTCCCGCTCCCTCGTCACGATCACCGGCGTGGTGGTCCTCCTCATCGCCGCGATCGCCTTCGCCAACCGGGGCGGAACGAGCGACGACAACGCCTCCCCGGGCCCGAAGAACCCCGGAACCGCAGGCTCCGCCCCGACCGCCCCCACCGGCACCAAGCCGGTCCAGGGCAAGAACGGCACCATCCCCGCCGGCTTCGCCCAGGACGAGCAGGGGGCGCAGAGCGCGGCGGCGAACTACTCGGTGGCGCTGGGGTCCGTCGGCATGTTCAAGAAGGAAAGCCGTCACGCGATCGTTGAGGCCATCTACACCACTGAGGCAGCCGCCAAGCTGAAAGCACCTCAAGACGCCGCCTACTCCGCGGATTTTCTGGCCAAGCTCGGGCTTGACGCCGACGGGGAAGCCCCGTCGGGAAGCATCTTCGTCTCACGGACCATCCCGATCGGCACGAGCGTCCTCGACTACCGTGGCGAATCAGCGACGGTCGCGGTCTGGTACACGGGCCTCATCGGCATGTCCGGCCAGGAGTCCACCGACCCGGTGAGCACCTCGTGGAAGACGTGGACCGCGGTCCTCACCTGGTCCGACGGCGACTGGAAGATCAAGAGTGACAGCCAGGAGGACGGCCCTGCACCCGTCCCCGGCGACGTCCCGGCTTCCAGCTCCGACGACATCAGCAAGGCCGTCGAGGAGTTCGGAGGCTTCACCTATGCCAGGTAGCCCACGGCGCGGCGCGAGCACCGTTCTCGCCGCACTGACTGCACTGCTGACCGGTCCGTTCCTCCTTGCCCCCGGAGCGAACGCCGCGCCCGCACCGACACCGACTCCTGAGCCCAGCGCGAGCGAAAGCCCCTGCGACCTGCTCATCGGCCCCGCCAAGGAGTACTGCGTCGATGGCGAGAGGGGAGCGGGCACCAGTTCCGTTCCCCCTCCCGACGCCCTCGACCCCCTCACCTCCCTCGCCCAAGGCTGCGCCGACGCCGCCGCCTGGATCGTCGGCAAGCTCAGCGAGGCCGTCGAATCCACGGCCAACGTCGACTTCACCAACCAGAAGTTCCTCCAGCAGTACGCCGTCATCTTCGCCGCCTCCACCATCCTCACCCTCGTCCTCTGGCTCCTCGCCGTGGTCAAGCGCGCCATCCGCGGCGTCCCCCTCACCACCGCGATCTCCGAGGCCGTCGGCTTCCTCTGGCTCACCGTCCTCGCCTCGGCCTTCACACCGCTGATCCTCTACACGATCGTCTCCGCCACCGACGGCGTCACCGACGTCATCGCCGCCTCCACCGGAAGCCAGACCGACGTCTTCTTCGGGTCGTTCGCCGAGGCCCTCAAGAAGGGCACCGACATCGGCGGCGGGCCGATCATGCTGATCGTCGTCTCGCTCGTCTCGATCGTCGCCGCCGGCATCCTGTGGCTGGAGCTCGTCATCCGCGCCGCCCTGCTCTACGTCGGCGCCCTGCTCGGCATCGTCGTCTACGCCGGACTCGTCGACAAGAACATGTGGGGCCACGTCCGCCGCTGGGCCGGCATCATGATCGCGGTGATCATGGTCAAACCGGTCATCGTCATCGTCCTCGGCCTCGCCGGAGCGCTCTCCGCGGGCGACGGCCCCGACGCCTTCTCCGCCGTCGTCTCCGGCCTCGCCATCATCCTCCTGGCCATCTTCGCCTCCGCCATGATCTACCGTTTCGTCCCCGGCTTCGGCGACGAGATCCAGGGCGCCCGCACCAACCGCAAGCAGGCCACCGACGGCGCCCAGGCCGCCGCCCTCATCAGCTCCCCGGCCGCCCTCGTCTCCCAGGGCATCAAGACCCACAGCGGCCGCACCGACCAGAACAGCGGCGGCGGAGGCGCCCGCCCCGCCAACCCGGTCGGCGGCGGCGTCGCCGCCCACAGCTCCCGCACCTCCGGCGGAGGCGGCGGCGCGGCCGGGGGCGGGGCAGGCGGCGGATCTGTCCCCTCCGCCGCACCCCCGCCCCGCAGCGGCGGCTCCGGACCCACCTCCGCCACCCCCCACAGCAGCCGCTCCTCCCGAGGCGGAGGCGGCTTCGGCAGCACAGGCAACCCGAGCACAGGAGGTGGAGGGCGTTGACGACCCAGTCCCACACGATGACGCCCCGCCGTACGTATCTCATCGGCCGCGCCCGGCCGAACGCGATCGTCGGCAAGAACCGCGAGACCGGCGAGATCGCCCTGATCATCGCCGGCGCGTTCCTCGGCATGATGAGCGGACTCCTCGTCCCCGTCCTCTCCCTGCGCATCGTCTGCCTCGTGGGCTTCCCGATGCTGGCCCTCGCCGTCGTCTACGTCCCGTACAAGGGCCGCACCTTCTACAAGTGGTTCGAGATCAACCGCAGCTTCAAGCGCTCCCTGCGCCGCGGCACCGCCTACCGCTCCGGCGCCATGGAGGCAGGCGTCGGCATCGACGGCCGCGAGGTCGAGATCGGCCCGCCCCCCGGCATCGGCCGGATCAGCTGGCTCGCCGCCCCCTTCGGCCCCGACGAGATCGCCGTACTCCTCCACGCCGACCGCCGCACCGTCACCGCCGCCATCGAGATCGAGGGCCCCGGCGTCGGCCTCCGCGACAGCGAGGACCAGGAAGCCCTGGTCGACCGGTTCGGCACCCTCCTCAAGCACGTGGCCAACGGCGACGGCTTCGTCACCCGCCTCCAGATGCTCGCCCGCACCCTCCCCGCCGACCCCGACGCCCACGCCAAGGACGTCGCCCAGCGCGGCGACAAGACGGCCCCCACCTGGCTCCAGGACTCCTACGACCAGCTCCAGTCCATGGTCTCCACCTCCAGCGAGCAGCACCGCGCCTACCTCGTCGCCTGCATGCACTACAGCCGCGAACTCGCCGCCGAGGCCAACGCCATGGCCCGCGCCGCCCGCCCCCACGGCGGCCGCAAGCTCGACCGCGACGCCGGCCTCGCCGTCGTCATGGCCCGCGAGCTCACCGACATCTGCGCCCGCCTCGCCGAGGCCGACATCCGGGTCCGCCAGCCCCTCGGCCAGAGCCGCGTCGCCTCCCTCGTGCACTCCATGTACGACCCCGACCACCCCATCGACCACATCCAGGCCATGACCAAGCGCAACGCCTGGCCCGCCGAACTGGACGCGGTCGAGCCCACGTTCCTCCAGGCCAAGACCCGCGAGTCCACCACCCGCGCCCCCTGGTGCCACGCCACGGCCTGGGTGAAGGAATGGCCGATGACCCCCGTCGGCGTCAACTTCCTCGCCCCGCTCCTCGTCCACACCCCCGACGTCATCCGTACGGTCGCCGTCTGCATGGACCTCGAACCCACCGAAGTCGCCATCGAGCGCATGCTCACCGAGAAGACCAACGACGACGCCGAGGCCAGCCGCCAGGCCAAGATGAACCGCACCGTCGACCCCCGCGACATCGCCGCCCACGGCCGGCTCGACCAGCGGGGTGAAGATCTCGCCAGCGGCGCTGCCGGGGTCAACCTGGTGGGGTACATCACGGTGTCGTCCCGTTCGCCCGAGGCCCTCGCCCGCGACAAGCGCACGATCCGCGCCTCGGCCGGCAAGTCGTACCTCAAGCTGGAGTGGTGCGACCGCGAGCACCACCGCGCCTTCGTGAACACCCTCCCGTTCGCCACGGGCATCCGCCGCTGACCCCGGCACGCCCCCGACACCGACACAGCCGCCACCCCCACGAACAACACCACCACCCGCGACACGAGAGGGCACCCACGCCATGCGAGACCCCCTGTCCGCAGTGTCGGATGCCTTCACCTCCTTCCTCTTCGGCAAGGTGGAGACGACCCGGCTCCCCGTCCGTACGTCGACGGGCCAGGCCCAGGCCGTCTACCTCCCCACCGCCGCCCCCGGCCTCGGCGACTCCGGCGTGATCATCGGCCGCGAGGTCTACAGCGGCAAGGGCTACATCTACGACCCCTTCCAGCTGTACGGGCAGCAGCTCCCCGCCCCCCACTGGCTGGTCCTCGGCGAGTCCGGCAACGGCAAGTCCGCGCTGGAGAAGACCTACGTCCTGCGCCAGCTCCGCTTCCGCGACCGCCAGGTCGTCGTCCTGGACGCCCAGGGCGAGGACGGCGTCGGCGAGTGGAACCTCATCGCCCAGGAGCTGGGCATAACCCCCATCCGCCTGGACCCGGCCGCAGCCCTCAACGGCGGCATCCGCCTCAACCCCCTCGACCCCTCCATCACCACCACCGGCCAGCTCGCCCTGCTCCGTACGATCATCGAAGTCGCGATGGGCCACGGGCTCGACGAGCGCTCCGGCTTCGCCCTGAAGGTCGCCCACGCCTACGTCACCGCGACCATCACCGAACGCCAGCCGGTCCTGATGGACATCGTGGAGCAACTCCGCCACCCCAAGCCGGAGTCGGCCGAGGCGATGAACGTCGACATAGACGATGTACGGGCCTGGGGCCTGGACGTCGCCCTCGTCCTGGACCGGCTCGTCGACGGCGACCTGCGCGGCATGTTCGACGGCCCCACCACCGTCGGCATCGACCTGGACGCGCCCCTCATCGTCTTCGACCTCTCGCACATCGACCGCAACTCGATCGCGATGCCGATCCTGATGGCCATCGTCGGCGTCTGGCTGGAGCACACCTGGATCAGGCCCGACCGCAAGAAGCGCATCTTCCTGGTCGAGGAGGCGTGGCACATCATCAACTCCCCCTTCGTCGCGCAGCTCTTCCAGCGCCTGCTGAAGTTCGGACGACGGCTCGGCCTGTCCTTCGTCGCCGTCGTCCACCACCTCAGCGACGTGGTCGACGGAGCGGCGGCGAAGGAGGCGGCGGCCATCCTCAAGATGGCCTCCACCCGCACGATCTACGCCCAGAAGACCGACGAGGCCCGGGCCACCGGCCGGGTCATCGGCCTGCCCCGCTGGGCCGTCGAGATCATCCCGACGCTCACCCCCGGCATCGCGGTCTGGGACGTCAACGGCAACGTACAGGTCGTCAAACACCTGATCACCGAGGCCGAACGCCCCCTCGTCTTCACCGACCGCGCCATGACCGAGGGATCGGCCCCGGACGCGGACGACCTGCTCCCCGAGGACATCCGCGCCGCGGAGCTGGAGGCGGAGCAACGGGCGGCCCGGATCGAGAACCAACAGCGTATGAACGAGTCGTCGCGGTCAACGGTGGCATGACATGGCACGCCAGCCAGCGCACGGACCGGCACCGCGGCAGGGCCGCCGCCACGAGGACTCCCGGAGCGGCGGCATCCCCGACGGCCTGCTGATCGGGGTGCTCGGCCTCCTCCTCGCCGCGACCCTGACCACCTGGACGGCCACCGGCCTGGCCGGTCTCTTCGCGCACGGGTCCTGGCCGGACGGCGTCACGTTCACCCAGGCCCCCCTGGCCCTGCGCGAACTGGCCACGGCCCCCCAGGACCTCGCCGCCGCCTGGCCCCACACCCCCGCACCCCAGCTCTCCGGCTACGGGCTGTTCTGGGGCCTGTTCATCGGCGAGCTGATGGTGCTGGCGGTCCTGACGGTGTTCGCCCTCGGGGTCCTGGCCCGCTGGCGGACCGTACGGGAACAACGCCGCACGGACCGCATGTACGGGCAGACACACGAGCCCTACGAGACACACGAGCCCCAAGAGACGCACCCCCCTCACCACCACCCCCCACCGATCCCACGAAACACCCGACCCCCACAACACCCACGAGGCACCGGCTCCCCCACGACCTCAGCCCCCCGCCACACCAGTCGCACCGACCACACCGGCCGCACCCGCACTGACGAAGACCCCCCAAGCGCCCCCCGGAACACCCCCCACCGCCACCGCCATCCCTTCCCCCCGCACACCGCTCCTCGTCTACGCCCCCCGCCCCCGCCAGGCGCCCCACGGTCGTCCAGGCCATCCAGGACGCGGAGGGCCCCGCGCTCGTCGTCACCTCGGACCCCACGGTCTGGGCCGAGACGAAGGACGCCCGCGCGAAGCTCGGCCCGGTCCTCGTCTACGACCCCGGCCACCTCTGCGACACCCCGGCCCGCCTCCACTGGCCGCCCACCGCAGCCTGCGAGGACCCCGAGACCGCCGCCGTACGCGCCGCCGCCCTGCTCGCCCCGGTCCGCCCGCAGGCCCGGATCGACGCGGCGGTGGCCGACACCGCGCAGACGCTCCTCCAGTGCTGGCTGCACGCCGCGGCGGTGGACGGCCGCCCCTTCCGCCAGGTCGTCCGCTGGGCCTCGGGGTCCGGCGCCCACGAACCCGTACGCCTCCTCCGTACGCACCCCAAGGCCACCTCAGGACTCGCCGGGCTCCTGGAGTCCGCGCTCACGGCCTACCCGGAACGGCGGGAAGTCGCGCAGGAGTTGAACGTACGGGCCTTCTCGGCCCTCTCCTCGGTGCACATCCGCGAAGCCTGCACGGCAAACCGATCGGATTCGGCCGCGCTGGAATCTTTTGGCCGCGAGGGGGGAACGCTCTATGTGGTCGGTGAACCCATCGAGGACCCCCGTACCCGGCCCGGCGCGATGCCCCTCCTCACCGCGCTCGCCTCACACGTGGTCGAGCACGGCCGCCGCATGGCCGCACGGTCATCCGACGGTCGGCTCGACCCACCAATGACGCTGGTCCTGGACGATGTGGCCGCCGTGGCCCCGCTCCCCCAGCTTCCCGAGCTGCTGGCGACGGGCCAGAACCTCGGCCTACCCGCCCTCGCCCTGCTCCGCTCCCGCGAACAGGGCCGCGCCCGCTGGCAGCAACACCTCCACGCCCCGACCCCGGGCACCGTCTGAGAAGAGGCGGCACTAGATCTGAGCAGTGCCCGCAGCCCCCGCAGTCCCCCGCTGAATCTCGTACTCCAACTCCCACTCGCCCCGCCCACCCGGCGCGGGAATCCGCTGCCCTGACGGTACGAACCCGAACCGCCGGTAGAAGGCGGCGGCCCTCGGATTGTTCTCGTGGACGTACAGGCGCACCCGCTCCAGCCGGGGCGCCGGCAACGACCAGGCCCAGTCGACAGCCTCCCGGAACAACGCGTCCGTCACCCCGGCCCCCCGCACCTCCGGCCGCACGAAGACACCGACCAGGTGCCCCTGGTCCATCGCGGGAGCCTCCCCGAAACGCACGTCGTCCGCCGGGCGCTCGACCAGCACGGTGACCGTTCCGACCCACTCCCCCTCGGGCGACTCCGCGACGAACTGCCGTACGTCGTCGCTCTCGGCGGCCGCCTCCGTACGGTCCTGCCAGAAGACGTCCGGCTGCGCCACCGCGTCCTCGTACGACTCCAGGAACGCCACGGGCGCCGCCGGGTCCTTCAGAGCCTCCAGCCGCAACTGCCGGGCCAGCGGCCACTCCTCGGCCCGTACAGCACGCATCACATAGTCCATGGCCCGATCTTCCTACAGGTCCAGAACGCAGGAAAGCCCCGCACCACAAGGGTGCGGGGCTTTCCCACAAAGATTGTTCGGCGGCGTCCTACTCTCCCACAGGGTCCCCCCTGCAGTACCATCGGCGCTGAAAGGCTTAGCTTCCGGGTTCGGAATGTAACCGGGCGTTTCCCTAACGCAATGACCACCGAAACACTATGAAAATTTGAACAAACCGGGTGTTGTCACGGCTGTTCGTTATTTCAGAACTAACACAGTGGACGCGAGCAACTGAGGACAAGCCCTCGGCCTATTAGTACCAGTCAGCTCCACCCGTTACCGGGCTTCCACATCTGGCCTATCAACCCAGTCGTCTACTGGGAGCCTTAACCAATCTAGTTGGTGGGAATACTCATCTCGAAGCAGGCTTCCCGCTTAGATGCTTTCAGCGGTTATCCTTTCCGAACGTAGCCAACCAGCCATGCCCTTGGCAGAACAACTGGCACACCAGAGGTTCGTCCGTCCCGGTCCTCTCGTACTAGGGACAGCCCTTCTCAATATTCCTACGCGCACAGCGGATAGGGACCGAACTGTCTCACGACGTTCTAAACCCAGCTCGCGTACCGCTTTAATGGGCGAACAGCCCAACCCTTGGGACCGACTCCAGCCCCAGGATGCGACGAGCCGACATCGAGGTGCCAAACCATCCCGTCGATATGGACTCTTGGGGAAGATCAGCCTGTTATCCCCGGGGTACCTTTTATCCGTTGAGCGACAGCGCTTCCACAAGCCACTGCCGGATCACTAGTCCCGACTTTCGTCCCTGCTCGACCCGTCGGTCTCACAGTCAAGCTCCCTTGTGCACTTACACTCAACACCTGATTGCCAACCAGGCTGAGGGAACCTTTGGGCGCCTCCGTTACTCTTTAGGAGGCAACCGCCCCAGTTAAACTACCCATCAGACACTGTCCCTGATCCGGATCACGGACCCAGGTTAGACATCCAGCACGACCAGAGTGGTATTTCAACGACGACTCCACAACCACTGGCGTGGCCGCTTCACAGTCTCCCACCTATCCTACACAAGCCGAACCGAACACCAATATCAAACTATAGTAAAGGTCCCGGGGTCTTTCCGTCCTGCTGCGCGAAACGAGCATCTTTACTCGTAGTGCAATTTCACCGGGCCTATGGTTGAGACAGTCGAGAAGTCGTTACGCCATTCGTGCAGGTCGGAACTTACCCGACAAGGAATTTCGCTACCTTAGGATGGTTATAGTTACCACCGCCGTTTACTGGCGCTTAAGTTCTCAGCTTCGCCACCCCGAAGAGCAGCTAACCGGTCCCCTTAACGTTCCAGCACCGGGCAGGCGTCAGTCCGTATACATCGCCTTACGGCTTCGCACGGACCTGTGTTTTTAGTAAACAGTCGCTTCTCGCTGGTCTCTGCGGCCACCCCCAGCTCACGGAGCAAGTCCGATCACCAGTGATGGCCCCCCTTCTCCCGAAGTTACGGGGGCATTTTGCCGAGTTCCTTAACCATAGTTCACCCGAACGCCTCGGTATTCTCTACCTGACCACCTGAGTCGGTTTAGGGTACGGGCCGCCATGAAACTCGCTAGAGGCTTTTCTCGACAGCATAGGATCATCCACTTCACCACAATCGGCTCGGCATCAGGTCTCAGACTATGTGCACGACGGATTTGCCTACCGTGCGTCCTACACCCTTACCCCGGGACAACCACCGCCCGGGCTGGACTACCTTCCTGCGTCACCCCATCGCTTACCTACTACAAGTCTGGTTCATCGGCTCCACCACTACCCTCAACTCCGAAGAGATCGGGCCGGCTTCACGGACTTAGCATCGCCTGATTCAGTACTGGGCGTTTCAAAGCGGGTACCGGAATATCAACCGGTTGTCCATCGACTACGCCTGTCGGCCTCGCCTTAGGTCCCGACTTACCCTGGGCAGATCAGCTTGACCCAGGAACCCTTAGTCAATCGGCGCACACGTTTCTCACGTGTGTATCGCTACTCATGCCTGCATTCTCACTCGTGAACCGTCCACAACTCGCTTCCACGGCTGCTTCACCCGGCACACGACGCTCCCCTACCCAACCCAACAGGCGTTGGCCCTATATGTTGGATTGACACGACTTCGGCGGTACGCTTGAGCCCCGCTACATTGTCGGCGCGGAATCACTTGACCAGTGAGCTATTACGCACTCTTTCAAGGGTGGCTGCTTCTAAGCCAACCTCCTGGTTGTCTCTGCGACTCCACATCCTTTCCCACTTAGCGTACGCTTAGGGGCCTTAGTCGATGCTCTGGGCTGTTTCCCTCTCGACCATGGAGCTTATCCCCCACAGTCTCACTGCCGCGCTCTCACTTACCGGCATTCGGAGTTTGGCTAAGGTCAGTAACCCGGTAGGGCCCATCGCCTATCCAGTGCTCTACCTCCGGCAAGAAACACACGACGCTGCACCTAAATGCATTTCGGGGAGAACCAGCTATCACGGAGTTTGATTGGCCTTTCACCCCTAACCACAGGTCATCCCCCAGGTTTTCAACCCTGGTGGGTTCGGTCCTCCACGAAGTCTTACCTCCGCTTCAACCTGCCCATGGCTAGATCACTCCGCTTCGGGTCTAGAGCGTGCAACTCAAACGCCCTGTTCGGACTCGCTTTCGCTACGGCTTCCCCACACGGGTTAACCTCGCTACACACCGCTAACTCGCAGGCTCATTCTTCAAAAGGCACGCAGTCACGACACACCGAGCAAGCTCGATGTGCGACGCTCCCACGGCTTGTAGGCACACGGTTTCAGGTACTATTTCACTCCGCTCCCGCGGTACTTTTCACCATTCCCTCACGGTACTATCCGCTATCGGTCACCAGGGAATATTTAGGCTTAGCGGGTGGTCCCGCCAGATTCACACGGGATTTCTCGGGCCCCGTGCTACTTGGGTGGTTCTCAAACGAGCCGTCAATGTTTCAGCTACGGGGGTCTTACCCTCTACGCCGGACCTTTCGCATGTCCTTCGCCTACATCAACGGTTTCTGACTCGCCTCACAGCCGGCAGACTGTGAAAGAGAACTCCCACAACCCCGCATACGCAACCCCTGCCGGGTATCACACGCATACGGTTTGGCCTCATCCAGTTTCGCTCGCCACTACTCCCGGAATCACGGTTGTTTTCTCTTCCTGAGGGTACTGAGATGTTTCACTTCCCCTCGTTCCCTCCACACTGCCTATGTGTTCAGCAGCGGGTGACAGCCCATGACGACTGCCGGGTTTCCCCATTCGGAAACCCCCGGATCAAAGCTTGGTTGACAGCTCCCCGGGGACTATCGTGGCCTCCCACGTCCTTCATCGGTTCCTGGTGCCAAGGCATCCACCGTGCGCCCTTAAAAACTTGGCCACAGATGCTCGCGTCCACTGTGCAGTTCTCAAACAACGACCAGCCACCCACCACCCCGTCCTGAGGACGAGTTCACTGGGGCCGGAACGAAGGAACAACCTTACGGCCGTACCCTCAGACACCCAACAACGTGCCCGACACGATACTTCGCTCATCACGTTCCACGCTCCGAAGAGCAGTACTAGTGACAACCAAACCATCGTGCCGAATAGTCAACGTTCCACCCATGAGCTGACCACCGTCGAACATTTGCCGACGTAGTGGCTCTGGATTCCCGAAGGAATCTAGATGCTCCTTAGAAAGGAGGTGATCCAGCCGCACCTTCCGGTACGGCTACCTTGTTACGACTTCGTCCCAATCGCCAGTCCCACCTTCGACAGCTCCCTCCCCACAAGGGGGTTGGGCCACCGGCTTCGGGTGTTACCGACTTTCGTGACGTGACGGGCGGTGTGTACAAGGCCCGGGAACGTATTCACCGCAGCAATGCTGATCTGCGATTACTAGCAACTCCGACTTCATGGGGTCGAGTTGCAGACCCCAATCCGAACTGAGACCGGCTTTTTGAGATTCGCTCCGCCTTACGACATCGCAGCTCATTGTACCGGCCATTGTAGCACGTGTGCAGCCCAAGACATAAGGGGCATGATGACTTGACGTCGTCCCCACCTTCCTCCGAGTTGACCCCGGCAGTCTCCTGTGAGTCCCCATCACCCCGAAGGGCATGCTGGCAACACAGAACAAGGGTTGCGCTCGTTGCGGGACTTAACCCAACATCTCACGACACGAGCTGACGACAGCCATGCACCACCTGTATACCGACCACAAGGGGGGCACCATCTCTGATGCTTTCCGGTATATGTCAAGCCTTGGTAAGGTTCTTCGCGTTGCGTCGAATTAAGCCACATGCTCCGCTGCTTGTGCGGGCCCCCGTCAATTCCTTTGAGTTTTAGCCTTGCGGCCGTACTCCCCAGGCGGGGAACTTAATGCGTTAGCTGCGGCACCGACGACGTGGAATGTCGCCAACACCTAGTTCCCAACGTTTACGGCGTGGACTACCAGGGTATCTAATCCTGTTCGCTCCCCACGCTTTCGCTCCTCAGCGTCAGTAATGGCCCAGAGATCCGCCTTCGCCACCGGTGTTCCTCCTGATATCTGCGCATTTCACCGCTACACCAGGAATTCCGATCTCCCCTACCACACTCTAGCTAGCCCGTATCGAATGCAGACCCGGGGTTAAGCCCCGGGCTTTCACATCCGACGTGACAAGCCGCCTACGAGCTCTTTACGCCCAATAATTCCGGACAACGCTTGCGCCCTACGTATTACCGCGGCTGCTGGCACGTAGTTAGCCGGCGCTTCTTCTGCAGGTACCGTCACTTGCGCTTCTTCCCTGCTGAAAGAGGTTTACAACCCGAAGGCCGTCATCCCTCACGCGGCGTCGCTGCATCAGGCTTTCGCCCATTGTGCAATATTCCCCACTGCTGCCTCCCGTAGGAGTCTGGGCCGTGTCTCAGTCCCAGTGTGGCCGGTCGCCCTCTCAGGCCGGCTACCCGTCGTCGCCTTGGTAGGCCATTACCCCACCAACAAGCTGATAGGCCGCGGGCTCATCCTTCACCGCCGGAGCTTTCAACCCCCACCCATGCAGGCAGGAGTGTTATCCGGTATTAGACCCCGTTTCCAGGGCTTGTCCCAGAGTGAAGGGCAGATTGCCCACGTGTTACTCACCCGTTCGCCACTAATCCACCCCGAAAGGCTTCATCGTTCGACTTGCATGTGTTAAGCACGCCGCCAGCGTTCGTCCTGAGCCAGGATCAAACTCTCCGTGAATGTTTACCCGTAATCGGGTGCACACACACGAGAGCGGAACAACCGGTCGGAATAAGACCCGTTGTTCACAGCGTCCTCGCTGTGTTCATTGCCTGCCCGATGCCACCCGAAGGCGACCCGTGCAGGACTTTTCAAAGGAACCACCAACCCCCACGAGTGTGGAGGCCGGGGTATCAACATATCTGGCGTTGACTTTTGGCACGCTGTTGAGTTCTCAAGGAACGGACGCTTCCTTCGGTCCCGTATCACCGGGCCCCTCCGGGCGCTTCCCTTCAGTTTTTTCTTTGTCCTGCTGTCTTGCGTTTCCGACTCTATCAGACCCTTTTCAGTGCCTGACCCCCGGTCGAAGCGGGGCGCTTTCGAGGTTCTTCGCTTTCGCGTTTTCCCTTTCCGGCGAGTCCGACTCTATCAGATCCTTTCGGGCCTGACTCCCAGTCAGCGGGGCTTGTCCTCCCGGCCGTTGGGCCGTTCCGACGCTCAAACTCTAGCGGATTCTCCCGGCGGCTCATAATCGAGCCTTCCTGATGAATTCCGGCATGCCGAAATTCTCCCGGCTGGGAGGTCGTGCTGAAGTTTGGTTGCCGCGTGTGCGGCGGGATCGGTTGTCGCGGAACCGTTCCGGCTCCGTGGCAACCCGAAGAACCTTACGGATCGGGTCGAGGTGTGTCAACCCCGCCCCGGGGCCCGCTCAGTCCAGGTCGGTGAGGCGGCCGCCGGCGTCCGGCTGGGCGTGTTCCACGCGGCGCAGCAGGCGGACCAGGAGTTCGCCGAGGACTCCGCGCTCCTCGCCGGAGAGGTCCTGGAGGAGGTCCTCCTCGAAGTCGGTCGCCATGCGCATCGCCTCGAGCCACTTCGCGCGGCCCTCGTCCGTCAGCTCGACGATGACGCGGACCCGGTTGTTCTCGTCGCGGTCCCGGGTGACCAGGCCCTCGCCGGCCATCCGGTCGATGCGGTGGGTCATGGCGGCCGGGGTGAGGCCGAGGCGCTTCGCGAGTTCGCCGGGGCCCAGGCGGTAGGGGGCGCCCGACAGGACGAGGGTCTTGAGGACCTCCCACTCGGCGTTGCTGATGCCGAGGGCGGCGACCTGTCTCCCGTACGCGACGTTCATCCGGCGGTTCAGGCGGCCCAGCGCGGAGACGACCTGTTCGACCTGGGGGTCGAGATCGCGGAACTCGCGCTGGTAGGCGGCGATCTGTTCGTCGAGGCTCGGCTCGGAGGGGCCGGGCTCCTCGGTGCTCTCGGACATGGCGGGCAGTATGGCACGCCCCCACCACCCTTGAAGTTCTTCAGGCTGTAGTTTTCACCTTCTAACTTTAGTGCTAAAGTCTTCGAGTCTGAGTTTGTTCGAGATCTTGAGGTAGGTGAGTGTGACCAGGGAGATGGGCGCAGCGCTGCGGCGAATCCAGCTGGGCAGCGCGCTGAGCGCGTTCGGGCTCGGGTTCACCGTTCCGTATCTGTACGTCTATGTGGCGCAGGTACGGGATCTGGGCGCCGGTACGGCGGGAGTCGTGCTGGCGGTCTTCGCGATGGCGGCGCTGGCCGTTCTGCCGTTCACCGGGCGGGCCATCGACCGGCGGGGCCCGCTGCCCGTGCTGGTGGTGGCCTCCGGTCTCGCCGCCGTGGGTGCCGCGGCCCTGGGGTACGCCAGCAGCGTGCCGGCCGCCGTGCTGTCGGCCGCGCTCCTCGGTGCGGGCACCGCCGTCATGCAGCCGGCCCTGGCCACGATGCTCGTGTGGTGCTCCAGCACCGCCACCCGTACGCGCGCCTTCGCCATGCAGTTCTTCCTCCAGAACCTGGGGCTCGGCCTCGGCGGGCTGGTCGGCGGGCAGCTCGTGGACGTGGACCGTCCGGCGAGCTTCACCCTGCTGTTCCTGATCGAGGCCGTGATGTTCGTGGTCCTCGGCGTCGTCGCGGTGACTGTGCGGATGCCCCGTAACTCCGCTCTCTCCGCCGCCCGTCCGGGTGACGGCGGAGCGAAGGGCGGGATGCGGGCACTGCTCTCCCACCGGGCCATGGTCCAGCTGTGCGTGCTGGGGTTCGTGCTGTTCTTCGCCTGCTACGGGCAGTTCGAGTCCGGCCTCGCCGCGTACGGCACCGAGGCCGCCGGAATCCAGCCCTCGACGCTCGGCTTCGCGCTGGCCGCCAACACCGCGGTCATCGTCATCGCGCAGTTCGTCGTGCTGCGGCTCGTGGAGCGGCGGCGGCGCAGCCGGGTCATCGCCTCGGTCGGCCTCATCTGGGCCTTCGCCTGGATCATCGCGGGGTACGCGGGGCTCGGGCACGGCAGCCAGGCCATGGCGACGGCCGCGTTCATCTCGACGTACGCGCTGTTCGGGCTCGGCGAGGCGATGCTGTCGCCGACCGTCGCGCCCCTGGTCGCCGATCTGGCGCCGGAGTCGATGGTCGGGCAGTACAACTCGGCCTTCGCGCTCTGCAAGCAGCTCGCGCTCGCGGTCGGACCGGCCGTCGGGGGGCCGATGGGGGCCTCGCTGCACGGCCCGTACATCGTGACGTTCGTGCTGTTCTCGCTGGGCATCACGGTGCTCGCGCTGCGGCTGGGGCGCCGGCTCACCCCCGTACAGGATCAGCCTTCCCTCGGGCACGTCCCCTCGCGGGTGGTCGCGGTGTCGCTGCCCGAGGGCCCCGGGAGCGGGGAGGCCGGAACCGTACCCGCAGGGGTGTCCGCGTCCGCCTCTGCCGGTCGCTGAAGGCGCGCCACCAGCGGCTGCCCTGCCGCCCCGGCGCGCTCGGCGTCAGCGCGGCAGGGCGAACTCGCACCAGACCGCCTTGCCGCCGCCCGGAGTGCGGCGGCTGCCCCAGGACGTGGCGATCGACGCGATGATCTCGATGCCGCGTCCCGCCTCGTCGGCCGGCTCGGCCTGGCGGCGGCGGGGCAGGTGGTCGTCGCCGTCGGTCACCTCGATGATCAGGCGGCGGTCCGTGCGGCGCAGTCCCAGGCGCATCGGCGGAGTGCCGTGCTGGAGTGAGTTGGCGACCAACTCGCTGGCGGCGAGCACGCCGAGGTCGCGGAGCTCGACCGGGAAGCGCCACGACGTCAGGACCCCGGTGGCGAAGGCGCGGGCGCGCGGTGTGGCCTCGATTCCGCCGAGCAGGTCGAGCGCGGCGTTGTGGAACAGCTCCGCGCTCGCCCCCGTACGCGCGGGGTGCTGGACCACCAGGACCGCCACGTCGTCGTCGTGCTCGGCGGTCACCCCGAGGGAGCGGATCAGCCGGTCGCAGACCACCTGGGGTGAGCCCTTGGCGCCGGAGAGGGCGCGGGCGAGGGAGGCGACGCCCTCGTCGATGTCCTCGCTGCGGCGCTCGACCAGGCCGTCGGTGTAGAGGACGGCGGTGGAGCCGGGCGGCAGCGCGATCGTGCCCGAGGTGTGGACCCAGCCGCCGGTGCCGAGCGGGGGTCCCGTGGGCTCGGCGGCGCGCTGGACCGTGCCGTCCTCGTCGCGGACGAGGATCGGGAGGTGGCCCGCCGAGGCGTAGACGAGCAGCCCCTCGTTCGGGTCGTGGACCGCGTAGACACAGGTGGCGATCTGGGTGGCGTCGATCTCGGAGGCGAGGCCGTCCAGCAGCTGGATCACCTCGTGCGGCGGGAGGTCGAGCCGGGCGTAGGCGCGGACCGCCGTACGGAGCTGGCCCATCACGGCGGCGGCCCGGACGCCCCGGCCCATCACGTCACCGATCACCAGGGCGGTGCGGCCCGCGCCGAGGGTGATGACGTCGTACCAGTCGCCGCCGACGGCCGCGTCGGTGCCGCCGGGCTGGTAGGTGGCGGCGATCCGGAGGTCGTCGGGCTGCTCCAGCTCCTGCGGGAGCAGGGAGCGCTGGAGGGTGACGGCCGTCTCGCGGTGGCGGCGCTCGCTGGTGCGCAGGCGCTCGGCGGCCTCGGCGTGGTCGGTGACGTCGGCCGCGTAGACGAGGACGCCGCCCTCTCCCTTCTCCTTGCTCTCTCCCTTTGCGTCTTCTTCCTTTGCGTTCGTCTCCCAGGCCGCGACCGGGGTGCACGTCACGGTGTACGAGCTGCCCCCGGCGGTCCTGCGGGACTTGACCGTACGGGCGGTGCCGCTGCGCAGGACCTGGTCCAGCAGGGGCAGCACGCTCAGCTCGGCGAGCTCGGGCAGGGCCTCGGCGGCGGGGGCGCCGCAGGGGCGGGGGCCGAACGCGGCCTCGTACGCGTCGTTGACGTACGCGACCCGGTGGTCCGGGCCGTGCAGCAGCGCCACGGCGACGGGGAGCCGGCCGAGGATCTCGCGGGCCGAGAGGTCGTCCAGGGCGGGGCCGGGGACGGCCTGCGCGGGGGCGGTCCCGGGCGGGGCCGGGGGTGTGCCGTCCGGCAGGGTGGCCGCGGTCTGCGCCTGGGCGTACTCGGCCCGGGCGGCGGGCACGGGACTGCGGTCGTCCCGCGCGGCGGCTCGGCGCTGCGTTCCGGGAAGGCGGGCGCTCCAACGCGTGAAGTTCACGGAATTTCTGGCCTCGTGTGTCGGTCTGGTCCGCTCGGGCGGGCTGCTTCTTCTGCCGGCTCCTCAGCCGGTTCCGCTGCGGGGTCGAAGGCACCGGGGGCCGTACCCCCGGGAAGGCGCAGCCGGGCCTCGTCGTGCTGTTGGTGCGTCGCTGCTGGTCACTGGGTGCGTCACTGTCGGTCACTGCCGGCCGGGTCACTCTGTGCAGGTGTGGGCCCACCTATGGTCACACGTCCAGTGTGACCGACCGTACTGACAGTCGCCGTCCGGGCGCCGTCCGGCCGCTGTCCTGACGGCGTACGTACGGTGGTTCCGGATGCCGTCCGGTCGTCGTTCGGTCGTCGTCCGGCCTCCGCGGCCGAGGGCCCGTCAGCGGGAAGCCTGAGGTGGCAGGCCCTCCGGTGGGGCTTCCGGCGGGTCGTCGGGCCTCTCGTCGGGGTCGGGGCGGGGCAGGGTGCCGGGGCGTGGTGCGGGGGACGCGCCGCCACCGGCCGCGAGTTCGAACTCGGCGCGCGGGTGTTCGAGCGAGCCGAGGGAGACGATCTCCCGTTTGAAGAGTCCGGCCAGGGTCCATTCGGCAAGGACGCGCGCCTTCCGGTTGAACGTCGGCACCCGGCTGAGGTGGTACGTACGGTGCATCAGCCAGGCGGGGTACCCCTTGAGCCTGCGGCCGTAGACGTGGGCGACGCCCTTGTGCAGGCCCAGGGAGGCGACCGATCCGGCGTACTTGTGCCGGTACTCCTTCAGCGGGCGGCCCTCGAGGGTCGCGAGGACGTTGTCGGCGAGGGTCCTGGCCTGGCGGACGGCGTGCTGGGCGTTGGGGGCGGTCTCCGTGCCCGGTTCGGCGGCGGTCAGGTCGGGGACGGCGGCGGCGTCGCCCGCGGCCCAGGCGTGCGGCACGCCCTCGACACCGAGGGTGGCGGTACAGCGGAGCCGGCCGCGTCCGGTGAGGGGCAGGTCGGTGGCGGCCAGGAGCGGCGCCGGTCTGACGCCCGCCGTCCAGACGAGCGTGCGGGTGGGGAAGCGGGAGCCGTCGCTCAGGACGGCGACGCGGTCCTCGCAGGTGGTGAGGCGGGTTTCCAGGCGTACGTCGACACCGCGGCCGCGCAGCTCGCCGACGGCGTACCGGCCCATGGCCTCGCCGACCTCGGGGAGGATGCGGCCGGATGCCTCGACCAGGACCCATCTCAGGTCCGTGGCCTTGATGTTGTGGTAGTACCGCGCGGTGTAGCGGGCCATGTCCTCCAGCTCGGCGAGCGCCTCCACACCCGCGTAGCCGCCGCCGACGAAGACGAAGGTGAGGGCGGCGTCGCGGATCGCGGGGTCCCGGGTGGCGGACGCGATGTCCATCTGTTCGATGACGTGGTTGCGGAGCCCGATGGCTTCCTCGACCGTCTTGAACCCGATGCCGAAGTCGGCGAGGCCGGGCACGGGGAGGGTGCGCGACACGGAGCCGGGGGCGATGACGATCTCGTCGTACCCGATCTCCAGGGCGCCGGTGCCGTCCTCCGCCGTGGCCAGGGTGGTGACGGTCACCGTGCGTTTGGCGTGATCGACGCGGTCGGCCTCACCGATGACGATCGTGCAGTGGTTCAGGACGCGGCGCAGCGGTACGACCACGTGGCGCGGCGAGATCGATCCGGCGGCGGCCTCGGGGAGGAACGGCTGGTACGTCATGTACGGCTCGGGCGTGACGACCACGATCTCGGCGTCCCCGCTCCTGAGTCTCTGCTTCAGCTTCCGCTGGAGACGCAGTGCCGTGTACATGCCCACGTAGCCGCCGCCGACGACGAGAATGCGCACACCTGGCCGGGTGCCGGGGGTCGTCCCCGGGGAATCTGGAGCCATCACCACCCCATGACGCAACGGAGTCAGTGGTTTGTCCACAGGCCCGGCAAATTGTGTGACCGGAGGGACCGGCGGGGCGGTCCCGGCCGGTCGGGCGGGCGGAACAACAGTCGTGCAGGTCAGGCGGGGTACGGGGAACACCTGGGCGGGTTCCGGGAGGGGGTATGCCCGTTTCTGCTCCGATCGGGGGGCTCACGATGCGGAACAACCCCCTTCTGAATTGACGCGGGCTCAACTATGTTCGTAACCCGTCGGGTACCGGGTGCGGATTTCGTTGTGCTCGCTCCCCGACCGACAAGGCGGGGAAGTCTCCGGGGGGAGACGTCATAACCGGGGGAAAGTTATGCATATTCAGGATTCGCATGGTCAGTCCGCGCTCGCGCACACGCCCAAGGACCACGGACGTCTGGGTTCCGTGGGGGCGCTCGGCGTCATGAGCTCGGCCGACGCCGTCCGTTCCGCCGCCGCCGTGAGCGCGGCGGCGATCGGGGCGGCAGCGGCGGGAACGGCTCCGGCCGGTCCCGCCGCGAACGGGCCGACGGCCACGGGTACGGGTACCTCGTCCACGGTCGCTCCGCGCTCGGCTCCGCTGCGCGTGGACGCGCAGCGCAACCTGGAGCACGTGCTGCGGGCCGCGCGCGAGGTCTTCGGTGAGCTGGGGTACGGCGCTCCGATGGAGGACGTGGCACGCCGCGCCCGGGTCGGGGTAGGCACCGTCTACCGGCGGTTCCCCAGCAAGGACGTGCTGGTGCGGCGGATAGCCGAGGAGGAGACCTCCCGGCTGACCGAGCAGGCGCGTACGGCTCTGGGGCAGGAGGAGGAGCCGTGGTCGGCGCTCTCCCGCTTCCTGCGGACCTCGGTGGCATCGGGGGCGGGCAGGCTGCTGCCGCCGCAGGTGCTGCGGGTCGGGGCGGACGCGGAGGAGCCGGATGCGGTGGCCGCGCCGGGGGCGGAGACGGGTGACCCGGGGGACGAGGCCCGTGTTCCGCAGCAGCGGCAGGGGGTGGCCCAGGCCGACCTCCGCGCCTCCGGCCGGCCGTCCGGCGGCGGCGAGGGGCTCGACGGGCTCAGCGAGGACTCCGGCGCGGCCGAGCTGCTGGAGGTCGTGGGGCGGCTGGTCGACCGGGCCCGGGAGTCGGGCGAGCTGCGCGGGGATGTGACGGTGGCCGATGTGCTGCTGGTCATCGCCACGGCCGCGCCTTCACTGCCGGACGCCGCCCAGCAGGCGGCGGCTTCGGCCCGGCTGCTGGACATCCTGCTGGAGGGGCTGCGGTCCCGGCCCGCCGGGTGAGGACCCGGGGGGCCATGGCTGCGCGGCCGGTATGACGGCGTGGCGGCATGGCGGCACGGTGGTTCGACGGCAGGACGGCGTGACGGCAGGACGTCTTGCTCGGCACGGTGGTTCGACGGCGTGACGGCAGGACGTCTTGCTCGGCACGGTGGTTCGACGGCGTGGCGGTGTGACGACGTACTCGGCACGCCGTCGGCCACTCGTTCGGCCACGCCGTCGCCGTCCGCCTCGTTAGTCGGTCACGCCGTCGCCGTCGGTCACGCCGTCGCCGTCGGCCCCGCCGTAGGTCACTCCGTCGGGCGGGGCGTCCGGTGGTCCGGGTCGGCGAACGGGTGAGCGGGGCACCGGTGACGAAACAGCAGGTATTCATTCCCCGAAAGAGTGGGCTCTAGTACTCGCATTCGAGAAAACGCCCCGGATGAGTGGTTGCCAGGACTGAGGGTCCAACGCGATTGAGCCATGTGGCACTCTTGGCCGGTATTCGGGTCCGAGGGTGTATACGGGGGCTTCCGCGATGAGCGGTAACGAGCAGCAGCAGGAAGAGCCGCTCGACGAGATCGCTGCGGCGGGCGGGGGCACGAAGGCCGACGGGCTCCCCTCCGCGCAGGTGCCGGCCCAGACCGGGCGCGGCGGATCGTCGGGCGGCGGGTCGCCGGAGGGTGACGCCGAGGGCGGTACGGTGCTGCCCGGCCCGTGGCCCGCCCTCGCGGAGGACGACGGGGCCGCCGCGTACGCGGTGCCGCCCCAGCGCGAGGGGCGCGGCGGGGCGCCCGATCCCGGCCTGTCCGACGCCCAGTTGATCGAGGGCATGCGCGACGGGGACAACCTCGCCTACGAGGAGCTGTTCCGGCGCCACTCGGGCGCGGTCCGCCGGTACGCCCGTACGTGCTGCCGGGACGGGCACACCGCCGACGACCTGACCGCCGAGGTGTTCGCGCGCACGCTCCAGGCCGTACGGGGCGGGAAGGGGCCGCAGGAGGCCGTCCGGGCCTATCTGATGACCGCCGTCCGCCATGTCGCCGCCGCCTGGACGAAGAGCGCCAAGCGGGAGCAGCTGGTCGACGACTTCGCGGTGTTCGCCGCGCAGGCGTCCCGTACGTCGGAGCTCTCGGACGACGACACCCTCGACCTCGGCGCCGATGTGCTGGCGATGCACGAGGCCGAGCAGTCGATGGCGATGGAGGCGTTCCGGAGCCTGCCCGAGCGCTGGCAGGCGGTGCTCTGGCACACCACCGTGGAGGAGGAGTCGCCCAGCGAGATCGCCCCGCTGTTCGGACTGACCGCCAACGCCACCGCCGTACTGGCCAGCCGGGCCCGTGAAGGGCTCAAGCAGGCGTATCTCCAGGCCCATGTGAGCCAGGCGCTCACGACCGGCGGGGACTGCGCGCAGTACGCCGACCGGCTCGGCGCCTACGCCCGGGGCGGGCTGCGCATGCGGGCCGAGCGTGGGCTGCGCAAGCACCTCGACGAGTGCGCGAAGTGCCGGGTGGCCGCGGGTGAGCTGGAGCATGTGAACGCCGGGATTCCGGCGCTGCTGCCGATCGCGGTCATCGGCTGGTTCGCCGCCGGGTACTCGCTCAAGGCGGCGGGCGTCGTGGCGGGCGGTGCCGCCGGGGCGGCCGGGGCCGGAGCCGCGGCCGCGGCCACCGGGCCGGGCTCCGCCGGGGCCGCTGCCGGAGGCGCCGCCGGGGGGTCCTCCACGGGCTCGGCAGGGGGTGCCGCGGCCTCCGAAGGGCTCGGGGCGCCCGCAAAGGCGGGGATCGCGGCGGCCGTCGCCGTGGCCGCTGCCGCCGGTCTGGTGTGGGCGCTCGTCGGGGACGACCAGCCGAAGCCGGAGCCCCAGCCTGTGGCGAAGCCCCCGGCGGTGGCCCCCGCCGTTCCGTCGGCGGAGCCGCCCGCCCCCGAGCCGCCCTCGCCGGAACCGGAACCTCCGGCCGCGCCCGCCCCCGTACCGCCCGCATCGCCGGAGCCGGAGCCGCCCGCGGCCGATCCGGAGCCCGTACCGACGCGGCCCGAACCGGAACCGACTCCGCCGGGTGCCGAGCCGACCCCCTCCCCCGAGCCTCCGGAGCCCGCGCCGCCCGCGCCGAGCCCGGAGCCCCCGCCTCCGGAGCCCACGCCGAGCCCGGAGCCGCCACCGCCGCCGCCCGCTCCGACCGTCTACCAGGTCAGCGAGCTCTCGTACTCCCTGCTCGGGGACCACACCGAGCCGGAGGTGGTGATGGGGCAGAGCAGCTGGATCTGGCAGCGCTCGAACGTGGCGATCGACGGCAGGCGGTACGCGCACGGGGTGACCGTGCACGGCCGGTCCTCGGTCACCATCCAGCTGAACCGCCCCTGCACCCGCTACGAGGCGATGGTCGGCGTGGACGACCTGTCGCTGGGGCTCGGCGCGGTCCGCTTCTCCGTCTACAACGGGGACGGGGCGCGGCTGTGGCGCTCCCCCGTGATGGAGGGCGGGGAGCCCGCCGTTCCGGTCAGCGTGGGGATCGGCGGCCAGTCGTCGATCCGGCTCGTGGTGGAGCCCGAGGGACCGCTCGGCGCGGTGGCCCTGGCCGACTGGGCGGAGTCCCGGATCAGCTGCACCTGAGCGGGTCGGCCGTATCCGAGCGGATCGGCTGTACCGGGCGGATCAGTTGCGCCTGAGCAGATCGGCCGTACCGGGCGGGTCTGCTGCACCTGAGCGACTGCGGAAGGTGGTCTTCCGGGAGGGCGCTCACGGCTGGAGCGTGCGCCGGGAAGGGACCACGCCGCCCGCCACCGCGCGCTGGCGCGGTGCCGCCGTGCCCGTCCAGCAGGTGCCCCGGCGGGTCACCAGGCGGCGCAGCCACAGCTCGGTGGAGGCCAGTTCCGCCAGGCCGTCCAGCGGGAGCGGCTCCCCCTCGGACGCAGCGCGCAGCGCCTTGCGGACGACGCGGGCCTCGACCAGGCCCGCGTCGGCGAGGAGCGGGGCGTCGAACAGGGTCATCAGCTCCGGCAGCGCGGTGCGCAGGCCGGTGCGGGTGACGGCGGTGGAGGTGGCCTGGGACGGGGTGCCCCAGCCGGGCGGCAGGTCGTGGATGCCCGCCCCGGCCAGCACCCGGCGCAGGATCGCGGCGCGGGCGCCCGGCTGGACGCGGAGCGATTCGGGGAGCGCGCGGGCGGCCCGGACGACCTGGTTGTCCAGGAACGGGGCGTGCAGGCGCTGGCTGCGGATCTCGGCCGCCTGCTCCAGGATGCGGTGGTCGGCGGCGGCGCGGGCGAGGGTGGCGCGGGCGCGGGCCTCGCCGGGGCGCTGGACGGAGGTGGGCCGGATCGCCGCCTCCTGGAGGCGAACCGATACTTCGGCCAGCGCCTCGCCGGTCAGCCAGCGGGCCGCCGGGCCCGGGCGCGACCAGGCGAGGGCGGCGAGCGAGGCGTCGGCGGGGGTGGCGAGGTCGGGGGCGTACCGGTTGGCGTCGGGGAGGAGTCCGGCGGCGGTCTCCAGGCCGGTGCGGTACGACGTACGGGCCAGGCGGCGCGCGGCCCGGTAGACCGTCAGCGGGACGAACAGCGAGTGCGCGGTGGGGCCTTCGGCCTTGGTGAGGGCGGCGACCGGGCGCAGGAGGTGGCGTCTGCGCCGGTCCATCAGGAGGTCGGCGAGGCGGGCCGGGTGGGCGTCCAGGACCTGCCGGGCGCCGTGCCCCACCAGGTGGTCGGCGCTCCCCGCCGCGAGCCGGCGGCGGTGGCGTTCGGCGACGACGAGGGAGGGGCCCGGTTCGTCGGTGAGCGGTCCCGTCCCCAACGAGGCGTACGGGAGGGCCTCTTCGCCCGCCGCGACGACCACGTGGTGCAGGCGCGGGTTGGCGGCGATGGCGCGGGCGCGCTCCAGCTCGTCCTCGTGGCGGCGGGTGGTGAGGTCGTTGAAGGTGACCGCGAGCAGCCGCTCCCCCGCCCCGGTGCCGTGGCCGAGGAGGGTGCCGGGGAGGCCGGGGAGCCCGGCGGCGAGCAGGGCGAGGGTGGCGGAGGCGCTGCCTCCGGAGAGGTCGGCGCCGATGCCCGCCACGGGGGCGCCCCGGGCCGCGCGCCGGTCGGCGGGGCCCATGCCGGGGACGGGCCCCGGGTCCTGCGGCAGGGTCTCGGGGGCGTGGCGGGGGGCCGTGAGCCGGGCGCGTACGGCTTCGACGAGCGCGTCCCGTACGCCCTCCACCGCGTGCACCGGGTCGATCTGGGGCGCGGCGACGGCGAGGGAGGCGACGGCCTCGTACCCGGTGATCTCCCGCGAGCCCTCCCGCAGGATCAGCGCGTGGCCCGGCGGGACCCGCTTCACCCCGGCGTACGGGGTGCCGTCGCCGAGCGCCTCCGGTGTCTCCGGGCAGGCGAGCAGGGCGGCGAGGTGGCCGATGTCGAGCTGGGCCTCGATGAGGTCGGCCAGCGGGAGGGCGGCGGTGGCGTAGGCGGTGCCGCCCGCCCAGGGGGTGTGGAAGACGGGCCGGGCTCCGGCGAGGTCGCCCGCGACGGTGATACGGCGGCCGATCTGGACGACGGCGGTGTAACTGCCCGGCCAGGCGGTGAGGTGGCGCATCGCCCCGCCGCGCGCGGCGAGCAGTCCGACGCGCAGCTGTTCGTCGGTGGCCCCGCAGCAGCCGAGGACGGCGAGGCGGGCGGTGGGGGCGCCTTCGGGGGTGGCGACGCCGATGATCCGGATCTCGTCGGGGCGCCAGTCGCCGACCGCCCAGAGCGGATCGGGGTCGCCCCACAGGAGTTGGGAGCCCACGGGGTGGACCGTGCGCCCCTCACCGCTGTTGCCGACCGCCCCGACGGTGCCGAAGCTCGCGGCGATACTGCTCCATCCCACCAACCAACGCATCGCCGCCTCCACAGGCTGTGGACAAGCGGCGCGCTGTGCTGGGTCGCATCGCCGCTGCGGGACATGCTGCCACGACAGGGCCGTACGAGAGGGGGTACGGGCGGCGCACGCCGGAAGAGCATGCGCCCCTGGCAAAGGCCCGGAACCGCGCTCCGCCCGGGTCTTCACCTCGGCTCCGGCAACGGAGGCCCCGATTCCGGGTGTTGGGGCCGACGGCACGGGCGCGGGCCCCATTCCGAACAGCGCTCGGCCCCTTCCGCCCGGGAAGCGGAAGGGGCGCCACCGCCCGGAGGGGGCGGGCACCACCGCCGGGAAGAGCGGTCGAAATCCGGCCATAGCCGGACCGTTGGCCAAGCCCTCACCGGACAGTCGTTATTCAGCCATTCTCATGAGGCTCCGCCGCCCGCGCACACCCGTCCGCGCCCCCCGCGGCGGGCCTCCACGCACAGTCCGGGAGGTGGGCCTCACCTCCCGGACCGGTCCGCCGCCCGCGGGGAATGGAGCGGCGGTATCCCCCAGCCCACTGAGTCCAGTGCAGCGGGCCGACCCACGCGGTACCCAGCCAAGCCCCTCCCCCACGGGCCGGGCCAGAGCGCACGGCCGGGCGCACGGCCACACACCAGGAGCACGCCGACGCCCGGCCCGCGCACCCCCGGAGCGCGGGGCGAGCCGCCCGGACGGACAACAATCCCGCCATACGGACGTCTGCCCCTTAACGGTAGGGATGGGGAGAACTACGCTGTGTTTACCGGTGTTCTCAGCAGGGGGCATATTCCTCGGGGCTCGGCCACGTGCGTGTGCAGGGGGAGTACGAGGGTTCGAACCTGGGGAGGCATCGGTACGAATGCCGCGCGCCGTCCTCGGTGACGCGGCGGCTGTCTGTGTGTCGAGGGGTGGCGCATGTCCAGGGAGCAACGCGGGCCGAACGAGAAGCTCGGCACGGTTCTCGCCCTCGCGGGAATCAGTAACGCCGGGCTCGCCCGGCGGGTCAACGACCTCGGAGCACAGCGCGGTCTGACACTTCGCTACGACAAGACCTCGGTGGCCCGGTGGGTCGCCAAGGGGATGGTGCCGCAGGGTGCGGCGCCCCATCTGATCGCGGCGGCGATCGGGGCCAAGCTCGGCCGGCCGGTCCCGCTGCACGAGATCGGTCTCGCCGACGCGGACCCCGCGCCGGAGGTCGGCCTCGCCTTCCCCCGGGACGTGGGCGAGGCGGTCAGGTCGGCGACCGAGCTGTACCGGCTGGATCTGGCCGGGCGGCGGGGCGGCGGCGGAATCTGGCAGTCGCTGGCCGGTTCGTTCTCGGTGAGCGCGTACGCGACCCCCGCGTCACGCTGGCTGATAACCCCCGCCGATCCGTCGGTCGCCCGCGACACGACGGCGGCACAGGCGGCGATCCTGGGCACCCGGGGCGGCGGCCAGGACGGTCCGCCCGCCCCGCGCGGACCCGGCGGAGCGCGCGGACCGCAGGGCGCACCGGAGCAGCGCGGCGCACACATCCCGCACACACCGCACAGCGCGCCGGGCGGCTCCGGCTCCGTGCCCGTGCAGCCCGGTCCGGAGTCCGTCGCGGACGCCTCGCCGCTGCGCGTGGGCCACAGCGATGTGATGAAGCTGCGCGAGGCGGCACAGGACGCCCGGCGCTGGGACTCCAAGTACGGTGGCGGCGACTGGCGTTCCTCCATGGTCCCGGAGTGTTTACGGGTCGACGCGGCACCCCTGCTGCTGGGCTCGTACACCGACGAGGTGGGCCGGGCGCTGTTCGGCGCGGCGGCCGAGCTGACCCGGCTCGCGGGGTGGATGGCCTTCGACACCGGCCAGCAGGAGGCCGCCCAGCGCTACTACATCCAGGCCCTGCGCCTGGCCCGCGCCGCCGCCGACGTACCGCTGGGCGGTTACGTCCTCGCCTCGATGTCCCTCCAGGCGACCTACCGGGGCTTCGCCGACGAGGGCGTCGACCTCGCCCAGGCCGCCGTCGAGCGCAACCGGGGCCTGGCGACCGCCCGCACCATGAGCTTCTTCCGGCTGGTGGAGGCGCGCGCCCATGCGAAGGCGGGCGACGCGCCGGCGGCGGGGGCCGCGCTCAAGGGTGCCGAGGGCTGGCTGGAGCGGTCCCGCACGGGCGACGCGGACCCACCCTGGCTCGGCTTCTACAGCTACGACCGGTTCGCCGCCGACGCCGCCGAGTGCTACCGCGACCTCAAGGCCCCGCGCCAGGTGCGGCGCTTCACCGAGCAGGCGCTCTCCCGGCCGACCGAGGAGTTCGTCCGCAGCCATGGACTGCGGCTCGTCGTCTCCGCCGTCGCCGAGCTGGAGTCGGGCAACCTGGACGCGGCCTGCGCGGCGGGCGCCCGGGCGGTGGAGGTCGCCGGACGGATCTCCTCGGCGCGGACCACGGAGTACGTGCGCGACCTGCTGCACCGGCTGGAGCCGTACGGGGACGAGCCCCGGGTGGCCGAGCTGCGCGAGCGGGCCCGGCCACTGCTGGTGACGCAGGTCTGAGGCGGGGGGGCGGAGGGGGCGGGCGGCCTCCCTCGTCTGCGGCGGCTGCGGCCTCCCTGTCGTCCGCGGCGGCGGCGCAGGTCCGGGCCGCCCCGCGCCGGGCATGCCGGGTCTGCCGCGTGGAGTGTGCGCCACGCCCTGCCCGATCGGGGTTTGAGCCCGTTGTCAGTGGGTCAGTGCACTATCGGGGTGGGAGGTGGCGTGATGATGACGCACGCGGCGTACGACTGCGATGTGCTGGTGATCGGCGGCGGGATCGTCGGTCTGTCGACCGCGTACGCCCTCCAGAGGGCCGCTCCCGGCACCCGGGTGACGGTCCTGGAGAAGGAGCGCGGCCCCGCCCGCCACCAGACCGGCCGCAACAGCGGGGTGATCCACAGCGGGATCTACTACCGCCCCGGTTCGCTCAAGGCGCGGTACGCGCTGCGCGGCTCCGCCGAACTGGCCGACTTCTGCGCCGAGCACTCCATCGCCCACGCCACCACCGGCAAGCTGATCGTCGCCACCGACCGCTCCGAGCTGCCCCGGCTGCACAGCCTGGTCCAGCGCGGCCGGGAGCACGGACTGCCCGTGCGGGAGCTGGGCCCGGCGCAGATCGCGGAGTACGAGCCCGAGGTCCGGGGCCTCGCGGCGATCCGGGTCGGTACGACGGGCGTCTGCGACTTCACGGCCGTCGCCGCCCGTCTCGCGGCCGAGGTGACGGCGGCGGGCGGCGTCGTGCGGTACGGGGCGGAGGTCGTCGCGGTGGACCGGCGCCCCTGGGGTGTGGCGGTGCGGACGGCGGAGGGCCTGGTGGTCCGCGCCCGGACCCTGGTCAACTGCGCGGGGCTGCACTGCGACCGGGTGGCCCGGCTGGCGGGCGACGACCCGGGGGTGCGGATCGTGCCGTTCCGGGGCGAGTACTACGAGCTGGCCCGCCCCGAGCTGGTGCGCGGCCTGGTCTACCCGGTGCCGGACCCGGCCTTCCCCTTCCTCGGCGTCCACCTGACCCGGGGGTTCGACGGCTCCGTCCACGTCGGCCCGAACGCGGTCCCCGCCCTGGCCCGCGAGGGGTACGGCTGGCCGGTGGTGCGCCCCGGCGAACTGCTGTCCACGCTGAGCTGGCCGGGCACGTGGCAGATCGCCCGCAGGCACTGGCGGTACGGGGCGGGCGAGGTGCACCGCTCGCTCTCGAAGTCCGCCTTCACCCGGGCCGTGCGGCGGCTGCTGCCCGGGGTGCGCGAGGAGGACCTGCGCCCGTCGCCCTCGGGGGTCCGGGCCCAGGCGGTGCTGAAGGACGGGACGCTGGTCGACGACTTCCTGATCCGCGAGGCCCCGCACACCGTGCATGTGCTCAACGCGCCGTCGCCCGCCGCGACGGCCTCCCTGCCGATCGGGCGCGAGGTGGCGCGGCGGGCGCTGCGCCGGGCTCAGGAGACGGGGTGGAGGCCGCCCGCCGTAGAATCGGGGCATTGTGTCTGAGCAGCCCCTGAACCCCGCCCCTGTCCCGGCGCCCGAAGCCGGGGCGGCCGAGGAGCCCACCCCGCCCGCCGCCGACGCCACGACGGCCCACGCGTCGGCGACCGGATCGACGGCGGCCGACGCCCTCGCCACGGCCGGATCGACGACGGCCGAAGCTCCCATCGCCCCCACCGCCACCGCCACCGGCTCGACGGCCGCCGACCTCACGGCCGACGAAGCCGCCGCGCTGCGGGCCGCCTCCTTCGAGCGCGCACGCCGGCTGCGCCAGGAGCCCCGCTTCCCCGGCGGCCCGGCCGCCGACCCGGCCGGCTCGCACCACGAGCGCCGCATCCGCAGCTTCCAGCCGCGCCGCAGCCGGGTCACCACCGGCCAGCAGGAGTCCCTGGAGCGGCTGTGGCCGAAGTGGGGCCTGGACATCGACGGGAAGCGGGTCCTGGATCTGGGCGAGCTCTTCGACGGCCTCCCGGTCGTCCTGGAGATCGGCTTCGGCATGGGCGAGGCGACCGCGCAGATGGCCGCCGAGGACCCGGGCACCGGCATCCTCGCCGTCGACGTCCACACCCCCGGCCAGGGCAACCTGCTGGGCCTCGCGGACAGGGCGGGCTCGACCAACGTACGGGTGGCCAACGGTGACGCGGTGATCCTCCTCCGCGAGATGCTGGCCCCCGAGTCGCTCGACGGCCTGCGGGTCTACTTCCCCGACCCGTGGCCCAAGGCCCGCCACCACAAGCGGCGGCTGATCCAGCCCGAGTTCCTGGACCTGGTGGCCCCGGTGCTGAAGCCCGGCGCGATCGTGCACTGCGCGACGGACTGGGAGCCGTACGCGGAACAGATGCTGGAGGTACTGACCGCGCACCCCCGCTTCGAGAACACGGCGGCCGACGGCGGCTACGCGCCCCGCCCGGCGTTCCGGCCGCTCACCCGCTTCGAGGGCCAGGGCCTGGACAAGGGCCACGTCGTCCACGACCTGCTGTTCGCCCGCGTCTGACGCACGCCGGCCGAACGGCGAACGGTCCTGGCCGAAGCACGAACGGCCCTGGCCGAACGGCGAACCGTCCTGGCCGATCCTGGCCGAAGCGCGAACCGTCCTGGCCGAGCGGTGAACGGTCCTGGCCGGATGCACCGTCGCCGGTTGTCAGTGCTCCTCGTTAGGGTCAAGGGGTGTCCGACGGTTCCGTGCAGTACCAGCAGCGGCAGCCGGCGGTCCCGGTCCTCCACGAGCAGCGGCTCGACGAGGTGCTGGGCGCCGTGCCGGAGCGCGGCCGGTGGAAGTACCGGCCGCGCCGCGTCGGCATGGTGTGGCGCAGCAAGGTGTTCCGTGCCGGGGCCGTGATCGTGGCGCTCGCCCTGTGCGGGCTGGTGATCCTCGCCCTGGTCCGCGAGCAGACGGGCCCGGAGGGGTTCCTCGTCGGCCTCGGCCTGGCGGTGCTTCCGGTGCCGCTCCTGATGGCGGCCTTCCGCTGGCTCGACCGGGTCGAACCGGGCCCCTGGCGGAACCTGATCTTCTCCTTCGCCTGGGGGGCGTGCGCCGCCGCGCTCGTCTCGATCATCGCCAACTCGCTGGCGATGCGCTGGATAGCCACCGCCACCGCCGACCCGGCGAGCGCCGACGCCCTGGGCGCGACGGTGATCGCGCCGATCGTGGAGGAGAGCGCCAAGGCACTCTCCGTCCTGCTGATCTTCATCTTCCGGAGGCGGGAATTCCGGGGCGTGGTCGACGGCATCGTGGTCGCCGGCTTCACCGGTACGGGCTTCGCCTTCACCGAGAACATCCTCTATCTGGGGAACGCCTTCGGCGAGGACCAGCAGCTGGGCAGTTCGGGCCTGGCCTCGATGACCGTGGGGACGTTCTTCGTACGGATCGTGCTGTCACCGTTCGCGCATCCGCTGTTCACGGTCCTCACCGGCCTCGGCTTCGGCTTCGCGGTCATCAGCGCCCGTCACCACCGGGTCCGTCGGATCGGCCTGCCGCTGCTCGGCCTGCTGCTCGCGATGGGCCTGCACGCCCTGTGGAACGGTTCGGCGGTCTTCGGCGGGCTCGGCTTCTACGCGGTGTACGCGATGGTGATGGTGCCGGTGTTCGGGCTGGTGACCTGGCTGGCGGTCTGGTCGCGCCAGCGGGAGCTGCGTACGCTCGCCGCCGAACTGCCCGCGTACGCCACGGCCGGCTGGCTGACCCCGGCCGAGCCCCTGGCGCTCGCCTCGATGCGGGCCCGGGGCGTGGCCCGCGACCTGGCCCGCCACTGGCACGGGAGGCAGGGCAGGCCCCAGGGCCGGGCGGCGGCGCGGGCGGTCGCCGAGTACGAGTCGTTCGCGACCTCCCTGGCGGGCCTGCGCCGCCGGGCCCGGCACGACGCGGTGGGCCCGGACTTCGCCGAGCGGGAGCGCGAGCTGCTGCACCACCTCTGGCAGCGCCGCGACATTGCCGCCCCGGCCCTCACCCACGCGGCCCGCATCACGGGCGCAGGCCCGCGCCCCCACCCGTACGCCCGCACGCCGATGCCGTACGGCCAGGGGCAGGGTCAGGCGCAGGGGTACGGATACGGCCACGGCCAGGAGTACGGGAACGGGCAAGGCCAGGCCCCGGGCCAGAGCTACGGAAGCGGCCCTGGTTACAACCATGGATACGGCCATGGATACGGCCATGGATACGGATACAGCGGCCGGCCCCCGCAGCAGTCCCCCTACGGCCGGCCCAGCAGCGGTGCCCCCGGTCCGACCACCCACCCTCAGCAGTAGCCGCTCAGCACAGAGAACTCTCCCGTACCGCCTTCTCGAAAGCGGCGGACAACTCCTCACGGGGCCGGACGTGCTCAGCACCGGACATGGCGTCCGAGCGGTCGAACCTGTCGGACTGAAGAAGCGTCCGCCGACCGGAGCAGGTGAGGACCGTCCGGCCGGGCCCCTCGTCCGGGAAGAACCACGTCAACCGGGGGTCCTGGGTCACCGTGAAGTTGACCACGCCGTCCGGGTCGTCGGGGAAACGGATCGCGCAGCTCCAGAGGCGGGCGTCCCCTGGCGTCACGTACTCCTCGAACGCGGGGGCGGACGGCCGGAGCGGCGCGAACCCGGGAAGACCGCAGGCCGCACCGGGGTCGAGCGGCCGGGGCTCCACGAGCTCGGGCACCGTCTTCGGCACGGTGAACGAAGGCGCGGAGCAGTGCAGCTTCTCGGTCACCCCCGTGGCGGCCTTCATCAGGACGGCCGCCATCCGCTCCTGGAGCTTCCCGTCCTTCCACGTGTCCTCCTGGTCGTTGTTCGCCTCGATCCGGAGGTACGGCGGGCCGCCCACCTGCAACGACTTTTCACAGGCGGAGGGCAGAAGCACCCCCGCCATCTTCCGGTTGACCCAGCCCGGGACCCCGTCGACAGCACCCCTGAAGGGGGAGTAGCCGGCGATGTCGTCAGCCATCCGCCACACGCTGAACTGCCCGGTGACCGAGCCCAGGACCAACGTGAACTCCAGGTCGCGCATCGCGCCCTTGTCGCTCATGCCTGCCCCCACCTTGCAATGCACCAGGTAGGGGCTCTTGAGGTCATCGTCATCGGAGGCGTACCGCTCCAGAGGCCGCACGCTCATCTTCGCCGCATCACCTCCGGAGAGCGTTCCCCAGCAGAAGCTGGTCTGCCCGGCCGTTCCCTCGCCCGATGTGCACCCGGTGGCCAAGGCTGCGATCAACGCCCCGGTGACGCCGAGCGCGAGAGCCGACAGCCCACGTCCCCGAATCACCCGGTCACCTTGCCCATGTATCCCGCTCCGCCGGTCAGCCCGAGGTTGTAGCGGACGCGTCCCTCGTTCTGCAGGTTGCTCTCGAAGTGCCCGGGGTCCTTGTCCATCAGAGGCCACTGTTCCTTCGGAACCTTGTCCTTGACCGCCACCTCGATCATCTTCTCGATCTGATCGTGTCCGGCGGAGAAGTTGCCCGCGAGGTTCCTTCTGGTCTCCTTGTCCACCTCCGTGTTGAGGTTGTTCATGTACTCGGTCGTCCCGAGGTCGACCAGGCGCTGCAAGGTGTCCCCGGCCAGGGGAATACCGGTGACCGGTGCTCCGATCACGTGGTATTGGATCGACTTGTTCCAGTTGTTGATGCTCTTCTCGTCCTCGCCCGCTTGGTAGATGACATCCGCGCGGATCGCGTCCATGTGTCCCACGGCCTGGTTGGACTGCTGGACGAAGGCGGCGAGATCCCTGCTCGGCGAGCCTTCTCCCCCGTCATGGAGAAACGCCGAACCGTCGTACGTGTCGACCCTCTGCGCGGTGTACGTCACCAGCGCGTCCTGAACCCGGCCGAACGCGTTGCCGTCCTCGGCAACGGCCCGCAGTGTCGGAACCATGTCCTTCGGGTCGATGGTGAGTCCGCTGATGGAGGAGGGCAGGTTCTGCTTCTTGCCCAGCAGCTCGTGAACATCACCCGCGAAGTCCGCGAACATTCCGGCCATGGGGCGGCGCAGACCGGCCGGCATCTCGCCCGCCGGGTCACCCACGATGCCTCTCCCGTACGCCTCCACGGTGTTCTGGAAGATCGCCGACTGGGCCTCGCTGTGCTCTGCGGGAATCCGCAGAGTCTCCCCGGGCGGGTTCCCGGTCACCGCCGCCTCCAGCGCCTCCCCGAAGGAACGCCGGGCCGATCGGGCGATCGCGTCCTCGGGCATCTTGTTCTCGACCTCCCCACCGGGCCACTCCCTCTTGTCGAGGAAGTAGTCGAGGTTGTCGTTCTTCGACGGGTCGAAGAACGCCTCGGCGGCCTCGGGGTTCCGGGTGAACGCCTCCATCAGACCGCCCATGGGGTCTGCCCGCGTGCCCTTCCAGCTCTCCATGACTCCCGCGTACGGATCGTCGGTGTTCTCCTCCCAGTTGCGGATGGAGATACCGACAGAGCCGAGGAACCGTCCGTCGTACTTGGCTGTGCCCGCGGCCATCAGGTCCGTGAGCACGGAGAAGCCCGACAGCCCGCCCTTGATCCGGCCGGGGTGCCGGTCAGGAAGTCCGTTCCCGTTGCGGGCCAGATCGATGAGCTTGAATGTCCAGTCGGAGCTGACGCCCCCGGACGGGCCCAGGGGAGAGCCGGGAGCGGTCGCCGTGGCGACGCTCGTGGACAGGGCCGCCAGAAGCTTCGTGTTGACCCGGTCGGCCTGGCCGCCGCCCTCCAGGTTCTGCGCGATCCTGAGCAGCGCTTCCTGGTCGGCGCTCCCCCGGTAGTCGAGATGGGTGAGCAACTCCGCGCTGAACGCGGGGGAGTTCATTCCTCTCTCGACGAGGTGGAGAAGGTGGTCGCGCTCCTTGCCGTCGAGCGTGTCGATACGCCCGTAGAGCTGCGCGGCTTCCTTGCCGTCCTCGCGGTCCTGGATTTCCTGCCGGGCCCTCCTGGCGTCCTTCAGCGAGTCGTATCTCGTGCTGCCGAAGTCGTTCGGGTGCCCCTTGACAAGGCTCTTCAGGCCCCAGGAGCAGAGCTCGTCGGCGTCCGCCGCCCGCTGGAGAATGGCTTCGAGCCTCTTACGCAGATGGTCGAAGTCCGCCTGCGTGGCCATCGGATCGGTGTTGTCGGCACTTCGGCGGTCGGGGTGCACCCGGTGGCTGAGGACGCCGTTCGCGTGAATCACGATGCCTGCGGGAGGGCTCTCGTAAACGCGCCTGAGATCGGACTTGGCATCCCTGATCTTGTCGAGCGCGTCCTTGAGGAGATCACGGACGCTCCTCGCCTCGGTGACGGCATCATGAAACTCCTTGGCCGTCCTGCCGACGAACGGCTTGGTGATGGAGGCGTTCTCACCACGCCACTCCGCCTTCTCCGCATGCCCTTTCATGGCATCCGCGCCCGGCTTCAACTTCTCCAGTCTGCTGACCATCTGCGTCCAGCTGGTCACCGCGTCGTTCAGGGGGGTCAGCTTCACATTGAGCAGTTCTTCAAACGAAGGCATCCGGGCTTCCGCTTCCCTACGTGAAGTAGTCGTTGATCTTGGAAGCCTTGATGGCCTTCATGTCCGTCTCGATCAGCTCGTCCTGCGCCTTGTTGGACTCAAGGGTGTAGTCAAGGTGGTTCGAGATATGGGCGCATGCCTGCATCAGGGTCTTGACCTGCCGCTCCCAGACTTCATTGACCTCGGCGATGGCTCCGCCCATGGTGAAGCCATCACTCTTGAGGCTCGTGGCGGCCGCCTCGGTCTCCTTCCTGGCGTGCTTGCCCGCCGCCCGCATGTCGTTGAAGAGCAGAAACGCGTCGTGCCCGATCCGGCCGAGGTGATCGTCGAAGACGACGTAGTCCTCCGTGCCAGGGCCGGCGCCCATGTCCGTACGGGAATTGCCACCCCTCCGTGGATCTGCGGGGTCATAGTTGGGGACCCCGTTCAGCTGCATGCTCTCCCCGAGCCGGGCGGCGGCGGCCGCCTTGCTCTGTTGCCACTCGTCCTCGAACGCCACACCGTCCCCCTCATGATGTTCTTATCAGCTCATCACCGAAACGCTAACGGAGCGTTCCCCGAGCCCCAAAAGAGTTCGGCGGCGGGCCGGTTCAGGCGGACGCCTCCGTGAGGGCCGTCAGTTCGTCCTCCGTCAGCTCCAGATCCGCCACGGCCAGCAGGGCGGGAAGCTGTTCGACCGTGCGGGCCGAGGCGATGGGGGCCACTACCGTCGGGCGGGCGGCGAGCCAGGCGAGGGCGACCGTGGCGATCTCCGCACCCCGCTCCGTGGCGACCGTGTCGAGGGCGGCGAGGACCTTGCGGCCGCGCTCCGACTCCAGGTGCTCGCCCGCCTTGGCCGAGCGGGCGCTCTCCACGTTCGTACCGGGGCGGTACTTGCCGGTGAGGAAGCCGGAAGCCAGCGCGAAGTACGGGACGGCGGCGAGACCGGCCCGGGCGGCGGTCTCCTGGAGCGGGCCCTCGTAGGTGTCCCGGGAGACCAGGTTGTAGTGCGGCTGGAGCGCGATGTACCGGGCCAGGCCCTCGCGTTCGGAGAAGTCCAGGGATGCCTGGAGCCGCTCGGGGCTGATGTTGGAGGCGGCGATCTGACGGACCTTGCCGTCCTTCACCAGCTGGTCGAGGGCGGTGATGATCTCCTCGACCGGGACGGTCTCGTCGTCGAAGTGCGTGTAGTACAGGTCGATGTGGTCGGTGCCGAGCCGGCGCAGCGACTGTTCGGCCGCGCCCTTGATGGTGGCGGCGGAGAGCCCCTGGTAGTCGGGGTGGGCGCCGACCTTGGTGGCCACGACGATGTCGGAGCGGTTGGTTCGCGAGGCGAGCCACTTGCCGATGACGGTCTCCGACTCACCGCCGTGGTTGCCCTCGATCCAGGCGGTGTAGGCGTCGGCGGTGTCGATGAAGTTGCCGCCCGCGGCGGCGTACGCGTCGAGGACGGCGAAGGACTGGTCCTCGTCGGCCGTCCAGCCGAAGACGTTGCCGCCGAGGGAGAGGGGGAAGACCCGGAGGTCGGAGCTGCCGAGCGGTCGCAGAGAAGTCATGTGGGTGTTCAACGGCGCGGCCGGAGCCGACTATTCCACGCCCGCGTTCCCGCGTTCCCTCGTTCCCGCGTTCCCGCCTTCGCGCACTCCTTCAGGCGCCGGACAGACCGGCAGCCCTGACGTCGGGGGGTGAGCGTCAGGGCTGCCGGGGTTCAGGGGTGGTACGGGGACGAACGGCGAGCCGGGCCATGAGGTGGTACGAGGACGGACGACGTACCGGGCCATGGGGTGGTACGGAGACGAACGGCGGGCCGGGTCTCAGACGTTGAGGCCCTTGCTGTTCAGCCAGGCGATCGGGTCCATGGCGGAGCCGCCCGCGGTGCGGACCTCCAGGTGGAGGTGGACGCCGGTCACGTTGCCGGTCGCGCCCATGCGGCCGATGGTGTCGCCGGTGCTGACCTTCTGGCCGACCGTGACGTCGATCGAGGACTGGTGGGCGTACCAGATCTCCGTACCGTCCTCCAGCTGGAGGATCGTGCGGTAGCCGTACGAACCCGACCAGCCGGCCGAGGTGATCGTGCCGCTGTGCACGGCCTTGAGCGGCGAACCAGCGGCCCCGGCGAAGTCCGTGCCGGTGTGCTGGCCGGAGGACCACATCGCGCCGGACTGGCCGTAGGTCGAGGTGATCGTGTACCCGGAGGCGGGCAGGGCGTAGCTGGCGCGGAGCTTGGCGAGGCGTTCCTCCTCGGCCTTCTTCGCCGCCGCTTCCTCCGCCGCCTTCTTCTCGGCTGCGGCCTTGGCCTTGGCTTCGGCCTCCGCCTTGTCCTGCTGCTTCTTCGCTTCGTCCTGCTGCTTCTTCGCGTCGGCCGCGGCCTTCTCGGCGGCGGCCTTCTCCGCGGCGGCCTTGGCCTCCGCGTCGGCGTTGGCCTGCTGCTGCTCGGCCTGCTGGAGAATCCGGGCGCGCAGGGCCTCGCCCGCGTCGGTCGCCCCCGCCTCGGTCTCGTCGGCGGTGAGGCCCATGGAGGCGAGCGGCACGGCGACCGGCTCGGCCTCGGCGGGTTCCTCGGACATGAAGGCCCCGACGCCGGGAAGGGACTTGGCGTCGGGGAGGTTGTCCACGATGGAATCGGGAAGGGAGATGGAGACCGGCGGCTTGCTCTGCGCGGTGGCCATGCCACCCGCACCGACCGCCGCTATGACGCCGACCCCGAGGACGGTGGAGCTACGGGCGAGACCTCGCTGCTTGGCCACGCGGTGCTTGCCGCGCACGGGACGGACGGACTCCGCGGTGGGGTTCCACTCCTCCCAGGTCCGCTCCGGGCCGCCGAAGGCGTCGGCGCTCAGGGATGACGGGGCCTCAGGGGCAGGCTGGTTGGACGCCACGTGGGCGCACTCCTTTCCTTCCTTCTCGCCTACCGGGTTAGCTGACGGGTTCGGAGCAGGAAGGTCTCCTACGGGCCCCTCCGCCTCTTACGAGACGCAGGCGTCCGATTCACCCCATGTAGGTGGTTCCCCGGTTCCCTTGCGGAATTCGGCGCTCGCGCACGGCGCCGTCTCTGACGACGGCTGGGACGACCGCGCTGCGTTATCGAACGTTAATAGACACCCGGGCACGATTCCAAGCTGTTCCTGTTGATCATTAACGGCTCCGACGGGGACTTACCATCCACAAGCGGCTCGAATCGGACGACTTGACGATCCCTCGCCCACACCTCTTTTTCTGATGGTGTGTCAACTGTTATGCGGAGCGGCGTCCCTCAGTCACGCACCGTGTCATCGCCCCGGCCCACGATCTTCACCGTCGTCCGCCGCGAGGGCTGGCCCTCCGCCGGCCGGCTCACCGCGAGCAGCGCCATGTCGTCCGTGGACCGCCCGCCGGTGTGCAGCCGTACGTCGTCGGTGAGCGCCGAGAGCAGCTCCTCGGGCCCGGGGAAGATCCGGCCGCGCAGCCGGGCCGCCGGGTCGTAGAAGGCCCCGTTCGCGTCCCGCGCCTCGGAGAGGCCGTCGGTGAAGGCGAGCAGCGTCGACCCCGGGGGCATCTCCCACGTGTCGGACCGGTCCGGCCACACCCCCAGGTCCATCCCCAGCGGCATCGCGGGCACGCTCGGCGCGAGGACCTCCAGGGCCCCGTCCGCGTACAGCAGGATCGGCTCGGGGTGGCCGCGGTTGACCAGCCGGAGCGAGGCCGAACCGGGCGGGATCTCGGCCAGTACGGCGGTGATGAACCCCTCCATGGCGTCCAGCCCGTACCGCCGCGTCCCCTCCCGCGCGAGCGCCCGCTCCAGCCGCTGCGCCACCCCCTCCAGGGACCGTTCCTGCTCGGCGGCCTCCCGGAACGCCCCGATGATCACCGCCACCGCCTCCACGGCGTCCAGCCCCTTGCCGCGTACGTCCCCGACGACCAGGCGCACGCCGTACGGGGTGTCGGCCACCGCGAACAGGTCCCCGCCGACGAACTCGTCCGCCTGCGCCGCCTCGTACCGCGCGGCCACCTGGAGCCCGCCGATCCGGTCCGCCGGGGTCGGCAGCACGGCCCGCATGGCGGTCTCCGCGATGACCCGGGCGGAGGCCAGCTGCTCGTTGCTGCGGCGTACGACCCCGTTGATGACGAGTGCCAGGGCCGCGGCGGTGAGCACGGTGATCATCTCGATGACCGGGACGACCTGGGTGGAGGTGCCGTCGGAGATCCGCATCGCGATGACGGAGAGGACCGAGGCCACTCCCGTACGGACGGTGCTGGCGAGCGAGAAGAAGGGCGCGGCGATCAGCGGCGCGGCCACGAACAGGGGTACGGCGGTGAAGTTGGGCGGCGCGAGCGAGTCGAAGAGGAGCCCGCCGCCGATGAGCAGCACCGGCAGCAGCCGGACGAACCGCCGGGTACCGGGGCTCTGGGCCACCACGGGCCTGCCCCGCCCCGAGGCTCCGGGCACTCCGCGACCGCGCCCCAGGAGGCCGAAGCCCCCCGTCACGCGTCCGCGCCCCTTCTCCGCCATCCCCACCTGTGCACTCCTGCCCGGTCCGGCCACGGCTGCGGACGGTACCGCGCCCCGTCCAGGCTTCCCGGAGCCGCGCCGTGCGGCGACTCGTCATCGGCCAAATAGGGGGAAAAGCGGAGCCTTGCGCGGAGACTCCCGTGGTCAGTCGGAGAGCCGGTGTTCCGCGTAGACCGTCAGCGCATCCCGTACGAAGGCGGCGGTGCCGTCCCCGTAGCGATCGTAGTTCTTTCCGAAGCGCGGGTCGGCGGCGTACATCTCACCGAGCCCGATGACGTACGAGCGGCTCGGAGCGGCCGTCGTGGACAGCCACGCGCAGTGCCGCCGGGCGATGTCCTGCGCCCGCTCACTGCCAGGACCGGCCCCGGCCTCCCTGGCCCGCCCCCAGTCACGGGCGATGGCCTCGTGCTCGTCCAGGAACGCCTTCTTCCCCTCCTCCCCGAGCGAACGCCACCACCGGTCGCCCTCCTCGTACGCCGACCGCCCCCAGCGCTCGGTCACCTCCCGCTCATGAGCGGTGTGGTCGAACCCGTCGAACACTTCCTCGGCCATGAGTTCCTTCCCCTCCTCCGTCTTGTGGAGAGTGGTCCGCACCGAGGCGATCTGCCGCCCGATGCGCGCCTGCTCCTGTTCGAGCAGCCGCAGATGCGCCCGCAGCGCCACGGCCGTGTCCCGCTGCCCCTCCAGTACGTCCCTGATGGCGGGCAGCGACAGCCCGAGCTCACGCAGCAGCAGGATGCGCTGCAACCGGACGAGGGCGTCCTGGTCGTAGTAGCGGTAGCCGTTGCTCCCGATCCGGCTCGGCGTGAGGAGACCGAGGTCTCCGTAGTGCCGGAGCGTGCGGCTCGTGGTGCCGGCCTTTCTGGCGATTTCCTGGATGGACCACTCCATGCCGGAAACGCTAGATCTTTACGCTGCGTCAAGGTCAAGGTGGCGGGGAGGCCCGGAGCTCCGGAGGCCCGGGAAACGACTCAGGCCCGGTACGCGATCAATTATCTGATCTGCGTACCGGGCCTGGATCTTCAGTAGCGGGGACAGGATTTGAACCTGCGACCTCTGGGTTATGAGCCCAGCGAGCTACCGAGCTGCTCCACCCCGCGTCGGTGAACACCACTCTACGCCATGGGAGCGAGGTCCCCGACCACTTTTCCGAGACACCGTCTCCGCAGGCCAGCGGGGCCGACGGCCGGTGGCAGGCGGCAGGCGGCAGGCGGCAGGGCGGCAGGCGGCAGGCGGCAGGCGGCATCCTGGCCGAGTGGCTGGGGACCCGGCCCGCGGGCTCACCAGGACCGGGGGAGTCCACGGCCGGACATCACGTGCGGACCGCCCGCTCCGCGAACCGCACGCCGGTCAGCTCCTCGGAGATCTCCCACACGCGACGGGCCTCCTCGGTGCCGGTGAGCCGGCTGTAGAGCCTCTGCTCCGCGGGCGGGCCGCCCATGTGGCCGGGGCCCTTCGGCCCGTAGAGGGCGCCGCCCCGGGAGTCGGGCGAGGTCGCCGCGTACAGCGCGGGCAGCTTGGCGCTCTCCACCGTGCCGACCACGATGCCCCGGGCCGACAGGAAACGGATCAGCCGCACGCCCATGGTGTCCTTGGCGCGGCCCATCTCCGGCCGGGCGGCGAGCAGGCTCGTCGGGGCGACGCCCGGATGGGACAGGTTGCTCGTGAGGCCCCAGCCCTCGGCCCGGCCTCGCCGGTCGAGTTCGAGGCCGAAGAGGCCGAAAGCGATCTTCGACTGGCTGTAGGCCCCCATGCCGTTGTAGGAGCGCTCCCAGTTCAGGTCGTCCCAGTTGATCGCGTTCCGGTCCGCGGAGACGCTGATCTGCGAGGTCACCCGGGCCTGTCCGGCCTGGAGGAGGGGCAGCAGGCGGCCGACGAGGGCGAAGTGCCCGAGGTGGTTGGTGCCGAACTGCAGCTCGAACCCGTCGGCGGTGGTCTGCCGGTCGGGCGGGGTCATGACGCCCGCGTTGTTCACCAGGAGATGGATGGGCCGCCCCTCCTCGGCCAGGGAGCCGCCGAGCGCCGCGACGGAGTCCAGCGAGGACAGGTCGAGCGAGCGCAGCGACACCTCCGCCCCGGGAGCCTGCCGCCGGATCGCGGCGAGCGCGTCCTCGCCCTTGCGCGGATTGCGTACGGGCAGGACGACCTCGGCACCGGCGGCGGCGAGGCGGGTCGCGATACCGAGCCCGATCCCGTCGCTGGCACCGGTGACGACGGCGCGCTTGCCCGACAGGTCGGGGAGGGTGATGTCGGGGGTCCTGCGGGTCATGGGGTCCACTCCTCGTGAGGTCGGTGCGGTCCGGTCGCTTCCACGGTGACGCCGTCCTCCCGCCCCATCCAGGGCCCGCCGATCCCCTGATCGGCGAGGCGGTTTCCGGCCGGCGAGTCGACGTTACGGCGGGCGGGGGCCGTATTCCGGCGGCGCGCCCGGCCGTATGGGGGGACCGACGATCCGTGGTTGCGACGGCCGCCGGGCGATACAAAGGGATGGGGGCGCAGAACACGGAGAAGGCCCCGAAGAAGAAGCCCCGAAGAAGAGGCGCGTGAGAAGAGGCACGTGAGAAGAGGCGCTGGAAGCCGGAGCAGAAGCGCCGGGAAGAGGCGCCGGAAGCGGGCCACCTGAAAGCGAGCGGCGGAGGAGAACGCATGGAGATCGACCGCGGCGGCCTGGCCGCGTTCCTCCGGAACCGTCGGGAGCTGCTCCAGCCCGAGGACGTCGGGCTCCCCCGCGGGCAGCGCCGCCGGACCGGCGGGCTGCGCCGCGAGGAGGTGGCCGTGCTCTGCCACATGTCGACCGACTACTACGCCCGGCTGGAGCGCGAACGCGGCCCCCAGCCGTCGGAGCAGATGATCGCCTCGATGGCGCAGGGCCTGCATCTCTCCCTGGAGGAGCGCGACCATCTGTTCCGTCTCGCCGGCCACACCCCGCCGGTCCGGGGGACGACCGGCGAGCACATCAGCCCCGGCCTGCTCCGCATCCTCGACCGCCTCGACGACACCCCCGCCGAGATCGTCACCGAACTGGGGGAGACCCTGCGGCAGAGCCCGCTCGGCGTCGCCCTCACCGGCGACACGACCCGCTACACGGGCCTGGCCCGCTCCATCGGCTACCGCTGGTTCACCGACCCCGCCACCCGCTCGCTCTACGTGGCCGAGGACCACGGCTTCCTCTCCCGTATGTTCGCGTCCGGCCTGCGGGAGCTGGCCACGCTCCGGGGGCCGGGCTCCCGCGCCGCCCACTGCGCCGAGTTGCTCCTCGGCCGGAGCGACGAGTTCCGCCGCCTCTGGGAACAGCACGAGGTCGGCATCCGCCCGCACGAGGTGAAGCGCTTCATCCACCCCGAGGTGGGGGTACTGGAGCTGAACTGCCAACGGCTGCTGGACCCCGACCAGTCCCACAGCCTGCTCGTCTACACGGCGGCCCCCGGGAGCGACAGCTACGACCGGCTGCGGCTGCTGTCGGTCATAGGGGCACAGACGATGAGCTGACCCGGTCGGCGTGCTTCCTCACGCGGCTGCCGGCTGCCGACTCCTGACTGCCGGCTCCCGGCTCCCGGCTCCCACGAGGGAGGCAGGGAGTCAGAGCACCTGCCCGGCAGCCGGGTCGCACGTCTCAAGAAGGCCGCCGAACGCCTGCTCAGCGGCGCCCGCGGTACCCGCGGGGAACAGCCGGGCCACGGCGGTGCGGTCCGGCGTGGTGATCGCGTACTGCTCGGCGGCGTAGGAGAGATCTCCCCACGGCTCGCGGATGTGAACACGCACGAGGGCCCGACCGCAGCGGGCACAGCCGATCCACGGCACCGGAACGAGTCCGGAGCCGGAGAGCCCGGCCGCAACCGTGTCCCCGCCGACGAGTACGTCGTCCCGCTCGATCAGATACGCGGCGGATGCCGGCCGGCCGTCGCCGCGGCACCGGCGGAGACGGGGCGCGAGCGCTTCCCTCTCCCCCCACACCTCGGCGAGCACCGAGATCTCCGCGCGGACAGTCTCGCTGATGGCCACGTCGTCGCGCAGGATGCCGGAAACGAGCAGGCCCAGTCCGGCCTCCTGCTCGCCGATGGCCCAGCAGTCCTTGAACTCCTCGCCCTGGGCCGGTGGCAGCAGGGCGGCCAACCGGTTCCAGGTGGCACCGCCGTCGGTCATACACGTGAGGCTACCGACCCACACCACAGGGCCGACGAGCCGTTGCGGCACTGTCCCTGCCCCTGCTTGAGCCCTCTCTCCGGACCCGGTCCCTCCAGGGCCGCACCGCCCTCGTCACCGGCGGGGCCACCGGCATCGGCGCCGAGATCGGACGGGCGCTCGCGGCCGCCGGAGCAACCGTGGCGGTCAACCACCTCGGCCAGGGCCCCGACGCCCACGCCCTCCTCGCCGCCTTCGAACGCCCGGGCAGCCCTGGGATCGCGGTGAACGCCGACCTGACCGATCCGGGCTCCGTTCGGACCATGGCCGACCTCGTCCGCGCCGAGATCGGACCCGTCGACATCCTGGTGAACAACGCCGGTTCCTACCCCCGCGTCGCCTGGCAGGACACCGACGAGACCGCCTGGGACTACTCCCTCGACGTGAACCTCACCGCCCACTACCGCACCTGCCACGCATTCACCCCCGGCATGATCGAACGCCGCTGGGGCCGGATCGTGAACATCGGCAGCGTCAACGCCCGCGCCGGCCGAACGAACCTCGTCGCATACAGCACCGCGAAGGCCGGGCTGCTGGGACTGACCCGCTCCCTCGCCCGCGAACTGGGTCCGTTCGGGATCTGCGTCAACACCGTCATGCCCGGCGCCATCCAGGTAGAGGCCGAGAACGCCCTCCCCGCCCGGCACCATGCGCGGCCGGAGGACCAGATCAAGCGTCAGTGCGTCCCGCGCCGTGGCCGCCCCGAGGACGTCGCCGCCCTGGTGGCGTTTCTCGTAGGTCCCTCCGCCTCGTTCATTACGGGGCAGTCCGTCCACGTCGACGGTGGCTGGCTGCTCCACTGAGAACGTCAACAGGCAAGGAGACCCAACGAAATGATCGAACGAGTCCGTGCCGTCCTCGTCACCCGCGACCACACGATGCTGGTCATCCGCCGCACCAGGCCCGGCGTCCCCGAGTACTGGGTCCTGCCCGGCGGCGGCGTCGAGCCCACCGATGAGTCACGCGAGGCCGCCCTCCACCGCGAGATCCACGAGGAGATCGCCGGAAAGGCCGACATCATCCGTCTGCTCCACACGATGGAGTCCGACGACGAGCGTCAGCTCTTCTACCTCGCCCGCATCGCGACCTGGTCCTTCGACGACCGCACCGGTCCCGAGTTCAGCGCCGAGGGCCGCGGGGAGTACGCGCTGGAGGAGATCCCGCTGACCCTGGCGGGTATCGACGGTATCGACCTCAAACCCGAGGACATCGTCCACGTCCTACGAGGAGCCATCAGGGCCGGAAGCCTCGGAGTCGAGGCATCGCTGTGAACCTTCAGGTATTTCAGCAGGTCATCAGGGCCAGCTCCGAGGTGAGTCGGCCCTGACATCGCTAGCAGGGCCGGTGACGACCCGCTCACGCACGAACCCCCGGACAACGGAGCGCCCCGACCGGCCGCAACCGATCGGGGCGCTCCACCGCAGGGCGGAAGGTCTCCCCTGCTGTCAGTAGGCCGTGTGGGACTCGAACCCACAACCAACGGATTAAAAGTCCGCTGCTCTGACCAATTGAGCTAACGGCCCCTGCAACATCACCCCCGAGCATAGCCCGCCCGATCCCAGCAGCCGATCCGGTATCGGTGTCGGGCCCTGTCGCGCCCCCTGCTCGTCCCTTTCACGCCGGTTCGCGCCCCCTGGGAACGGCAACAGGGCCCGTACGTCACCGAGTCGGTTCGGTGGCGTACGGGCCCTGCCGGTCTGTCAGGCGGACCTGCCCGGCCGGGAGTCGGCCGGTGCGGGGTCAGCCGTTGCGCTTCCAGCGCGGCTTGTCGTCGCGGCGGCCGAAGGAGCCGGTGTTGGTGCCGGTGTTGGCGCCGCGGTGGTCGTCACGACGGCCGGTCGGGCGGTCGCCGCCGCCCGAGCGGAAGCCGCCCGAGGGGCGGTCGTCGCGACGGTCACGGTTGAACGGGCGGTCACTGCCGCCGGAGCGGAAGCCACCGGAAGGGCGGTCGTCACGGCGGTCGCGGTTGAACGACGGACGGTCGTTGTCCCGACGCTCGAACGGACGGCCACCACGGTCGTCACGACGGTCACCACCGGAGCGGTAACCACCCGACGGGCGGTCGCCGCCGCCGGAGCGGAAGCCGCCCGAGGGGCGGTCGTCACGGCGGTCACGGTTGAACGACGGACGGTCGTTGTCCCGACGCTCGAAGGAACGGCCACCACGGTCGTCACGACGGTCGCGGTTGAACGAGGGGCGGTCGTCACGGCGGTCGCGGTTGAACGACGGACGGTCGTTGTCCCGACGCTCGAACGGACGGCCACCACGGTCGTCACGACGGTCGCCACCGGAGCGGAAGCCACCGGACGGGCGGTCGTCGCGGCGGTCGTTGCCGCCCCGGTAGCCGCCACGGTCGCCACCGCGGTTGTCGCGGCGCTCGTAGTTGCCCCGCTCGTCGCGGCGCTGCTCCTCGCGGGCCGCCGGCTGCTCGGGGACGGAGATGGCGGCCACCAGGGCGGCCTCGGCCTCGGCGGTGACCTCGGCCACCGCCGCCTCCGGGTCGTCGCCCCGCTCGCGCGCGGCACGGGCGACCAGGCGGTCGGCCTCCTCGCGCAGTTCGACGGCGCGGCGCTGGACGCGCTCCAGCTGCTTCGTCAGGTCGGCGGCCTCGCGCTCGGCCTGCTTGGCGGCGTTGTTCGCGGAGTCCGCCTGGACCTCGGTGAGCGAACGGGCGCCGGTGATCTCGGCGACCTCCGGCTCGAAGACGCCCGCGCCCTGGACGATGTGGCGCGAGGCGTCGACGCCCGCGTCCTCCATCAGGCGGAAGATCTGGCGGCGCTGGTGCGGGAGCGCCAGCGAGACGACCACACCGGAGCGGCCGGCGCGGGCGGTACGGCCCGAGCGGTGCAGGTAGTCCTTGTGGTCACCGGCCGGGTCCACGTTCAGGACCAGGTCGATGCCGTCCACGTGGATACCGCGGGCGGCCACGTCGGTCGCGACGAGCGCGTTGACGTAACCCTTCTTGAAGTCCTCCAGGACCCGCGTACGGGCGCCCTGGGTCATGCCGCCGTGCAGCGCGTCGGCCTTCACGCCGGACTCGATGAGCTGCTCGGCGATGCGGTCGGCGCCCAGCTGGGTGCGGACGAAGATGATGGTGCGGCCCTTGCGGGCGGCGATGGCGGCCGTGACCGGCGCCTTGTCCTTCGGCTTCACGACGAGGACGTGGTGCGACATGGTCGTGACGTTGCCCTGGGCGCTGTCGACCTCGTGCGTGACCGGGTCGGTGAGGTAGCGCTTGACCAGCGTGCTGATCTCGTTCTCCATGGTGGCGGAGAAGAGCATCCGCTGACCGCCCGCGGGGACCTGGTCCAGCAGCTCGGTGACCTCGGGCAGGAAGCCCAGGTCGGACATCTGGTCGGCCTCGTCGAGGACGGCCACCTGGACGTCCTCCAGGGAGCAGGCGCCCCGGTTGATGATGTCGCGCAGTCGGCCCGGGGTGGCGACGAGGATGTCGACGCCGCGCTCCAGGGCGTAGATCTGGTTGCCCATCGACGTACCGCCGCAGACGACCTTCATCTTGAGGCCGAGCACGTCACCGTACGGCTGGAGCGCGTCCGCGACCTGCATCGCCAGCTCGCGGGTCGGGGTGAGGATGACCGCGCGGGGCTTCTTCTTGTCGGTACGGCCACCGGCGAGCGCCGCCAGGGTCGGCAGACCGAAGGAGAGCGTCTTGCCGGAGCCCGTACGGCCGCGGCCCAGGATGTCCTTGCCCGCCAGGGCGTCCGGGATGGTCGCCGCCTGGATCGGGAAGGGGGTGGTCACCCCGTTCTGCGCGAGCTTGCGGACGATGCCCTCGGGCAGACCCAGGTCGCCGAAGGTGATGGTCGGCTCGGCGTCGGCGTCGGACTCGGCGTCGGCCTCGGGGGCCGTGTCGGTCTCGGCGGACGCCTCGGCCTGCTTGTCCTCCGTGGTGGAGGCGGCGGTCTCGGTGTCCTCGGCCTTGGTGTCCTCGAGGAAGTCGGCGACCGACTTCTCGGCGGCCGGAGCGGCCGGGGTGTTCTCGGCTTCGGCCGCGGCGGCGGCACCGGCGGGGGCCTCGGTCACAGCGGACTCGACGAGCTCGGTGAGCGCGTCGGTGTCGATGTTCTCGGGCATGACGGTGCGGTCAGAACTGGAAATTGACATGCGAAATGCGAAACCTTCCGGAGTCTCGGCACGCGCCCATAACTCCGTGATTCGCAATTTCGACCGCCTCAATGCGGTCCAGCCACGGCAAGGGAGAGTACGCGCCACACGGCGCTCTTCTGTGTCGGCGCCGGGCAATGGGATCAAACGATCTACCACCATACGCACTCTCACCCACATTGCGCAACCCGCACGCCTCGGGCCGCCCGCTACACCGGCCCCACCTGCGGTGATGCCTCCGGCGTCCGCAACGGTCGGCCCTCCTCCGCACCGCTCATCGCCTGCGTCCGCAGCTGCGCGGCGGGCGACGCGGAGGGAGGCGGTTCGGGAGGCTCGGTGGGCTCCGGCTCGGGTTCCGGGTCCGGGTCGGGGGCGGGCGGAGCGGGCGGCTCCGGGGCGACCGGCGGCGGCTCCCCCGGGCCCGGCGCGGAGGGCGTCGGGGCCGGGGGACGGCCGGGGGCCGAGGGCTGCGGGGCGCCGGGTTCGGGGCGCGCGCCCTTCGGCGCGTCCGACGGCGTGGCTCCGGACGCCTCGGGGCTCGGCTTGCCGTCCTTGGGCTTCTTCTTCCGGTCGGAGTCCCCGTCGGAGTGGGTGTGGGCGTCGCCGCCGCCCCGGTGCGCGGCCCCGCCGGACGCGGGCGCCGTCTCACCGTTCGGCTGGACGGCCCGGCCCTTCGGGTCGGAGGAGGCGGAGGGCCCCGGCCTGGCGGCGTCTTCGCCGACGCTCATACAGCCGGTGGACGCGGCGATCGTCAGCGCGGTGACGGCTGCCCAACGGGCAGGGGCGGACAAGTGGCGCACGGGCGGCACCTCCGGGGCGAGGAGAGCGAGGATGGGGAGGGGGCGGGGACGGAAAGGGAGCGGGAGCGGAGAGGTGAGAGGAGCGGCGGAGCTTGCCGTACGGGCACGAGCGCGCCGTACGCGAATGGTGCGGTGCCGTGCCCAACTCCCCGGACCCCGCCGGAGACACGCCCGAAGCGCCGCCGGCCCGGCCAGCCCTTCCCGCGGCCCGCCTCGGCCCCGGGGCACAACGCCCCCCGCAACCGCCCGCGGCCCGCCTCGGACCCAGGCCCCAACACCCCCGGAACGCCCCACACCCCCGTCGCCCCGCCCCCGGCCCCGCCTACCCCCCGAACCCGCCCGCCAGCTCCGCCCCCAGGAACACCGCCCCCAGCCCCACCAGCAGGGACGCCAGGACGTTGGCGGTGGCCAGGAAGGCGCGGCCAGTCTCGGCCAGGCGCAGGGTCTCGTACGAGAACGTCGAGTACGTCGTCAGCGCCCCGCACAGCCCCGTGGCCAGCAGGGCGTGCGCCGGGGCGGAGACCGCCGCCCCCGTCAGCACCCCGAGCAGCAGACTGCCCGCCGCGTTGGCCGTGAAGGTGCCCCAGGGGAAGACGTACGCCACCCCGGGGCCCTGGTGCGCCTGCACCGCCCGGTCCGTCAGATAGCGCAGCGGCGCGCCGACCGCCCCGCCGATCACCACCAGCAGCCAGTGCCCGTTCACGCGGCCCGCCCCTCGTCCCGTACGGGACCGTCCAGCAGCCGCCGCGTCACCACCGCGCCCGCCCACACCGCGGCCAGCGCCGCCACGACCGTGGCCACCATGTACGCCACCGCCGCCACCAGTTCCTGACGCACCAGCAGGCCCGAGACATCGGCCGCGTACGTCGAGAAGGTCGTGAACCCGCCGAGCACGCCGACCCCGAGGAACGGGCGCACCAGCGGGTGGGTCACCCGGCCGCGCTCCACGGTCAGCACCATCAGGACGCCGATGAGGGCGCAGCCGCTCACGTTGACGACGAACACCGTCCACGGGAAGCCGCCCCCGGGCGTCGGCCAGAGCACCAGGGCCCCGTACCGGGCGACGGCGCCCAGCGCCCCGCCCGCCGCGACCGCGCCCAGCACCCGGGCCTGCGGGGCGGTGGGCGGTCCCGGTTCCGGGAGCTCGTCCGGTGCCTGCTCGCTCACCCGTAGCCCAGGGCGTGCAGCCGCTCGTCGTCGATGCCGAAGTGGTGGGCGATCTCGTGCACGACGGTGATCTCGGTCTCGGCCACGACGTCCTCGTGGGTCTCGCACATCCGCAGCGTCGGGCCCCGGTAGATGGTGATCCGGTCCGGCAGCACCCCGGCGTACCACTCGCCCCGGTCGGTCAGCGGGGTGCCCTCGTAGAGCCCGAGCAGGTCGGGGTCGCCGGGCTCCGGTTCGTCCTCGACGAAGACCGCCACGTTGTCCATCAGCCGCATCAGCTCCGGCGGAATCCGGTCGAGTGCCTCGCTCACCAGCTCTTCGAACTGCTCCCGCGTCATCTCCAGCACCCCGCCATTGTCACGTACCGGGGCCCGGTACGGGCAGGTGGCGGCCGGTCCTCCTCCACCGCGCGCCCACCACCGCCTGATCCACTTCCCGCCCGCCTCCCCGCATGGGCGGGGCCGTACCGGGGCATACGCGCCCAATGGTCCGCGCCCCGTTCCGTGCCGCAGCCGACCGCGTCCGGCACCTTCTCAGCCCGTCCGCCCGCCCGAAGTCCCCGTCGCGCAAGCCCGTCCCCGGCGACCTGGCGGAATCCGGCCGTCCCCGGCCGTTCGTCCGCGCCCTCTCCATGCTCGGCGTCGTCGTGGTCGGGGCCTGGCTCGGGCTGCTCGCCGTGGGGTCCATCCGTACGCCGGTCGGCCCCATGGACACCAACATGACCCTGCGCCCCTCCCTCACCGGCGGCAGCAAGATCAACGTGTCCCCGCTCGGCGCCCTGGAACTCGACTCGCACATCGCCCCGCTCCGCCTCGACGTGGACGTGGACCGCCTCGACCCCGCACGCTCCCAGGCCCTGGTGGACCAGCCGGAACGGTTCTCCGGGCTCCAGGACGAGGTCACCCGGGATGTCGCCGCCGGTACCCGGGAGCTGGCCGTACGTTCCTGTGTCGCCGTGATCTCCGGGGCGACCGCGCTCGGCCTCGTCGTCTACCGCCGCCCGCGCCGCGCCCTGGCCGCAGGCGGGCTCGCGCTCACCCTGCTGGCCGCGTCGGGCGTCAGCGCGTACGCCACCTGGAACCCGAAGTCCGTGCTGGAGCCCAAGTTCTCCGGGCTGCTCTCCAGCGCCCCGTCCCTGGTCGGCGACGCGCGCTCGATCGTCACCGAGTTCGACATCTACCAGCAGGAGCTGGCCCGCCTGGTCACCAACGTCACCCGGCTGTACGACGCCACCTCCACGCTCCCCGTCTACCAGCCGGACCCCGGCACCATCCGCGCCCTGCACGTCTCCGACATCCATCTGAACCCGGCGGCCTGGCACATCATCGCCTCGCTCGTCGAGCAGTACGAGATCGACGTGATCATCGACTCCGGCGACACGATGGACCATGGCTCCGCCGCCGAGAACGGCTTCCTCGACCCGATCCGCGACCTCGGCGCCCCGTACGTCTGGGTGCGCGGGAACCACGACTCAAAGGTCACGCAGGCGTACCTGGAGAAGTTCGGCAACGTACGCGTCCTCGACAACGGCCGGGCCGTGAACGTGGCCGGGCTCCGGATCGCCGGGACCGGGGACGCCTCGTTCACCCCGGACCGCACCCGGCCGGTCGGCGGGAAGGCGGCCGCCGAGCTGGAGGGGATGCGGCTGGCCTCCGCCCTGCGCGACCAGGAGCAGGCGGGCACCCCGGTCGACATCGCCGTCGCCCACGACCCGGCCACCGCCCGCCAGACCGACGGCACGGTCCCGCTGGTCCTCGCGGGCCACCTCCACAACCGGGTCAACGAACAGCTGAAGGGCGGTACGCGGCTGAAGGTGGAGGGCTCCACGGGCGGCGGCGGGCTGCGCGCGGTGCAGAACGAGAAGCCGGAGAAGGTGCGCGCCTCGGTGCTCTACCTGGACCGCTCGACCCGCCGTCTCCAGGCGTGGGACGAGATCACGCTCGGCGGTCTCGGACTGACGACGGCCGAGGTCAGCCGCCATCTTCCGGAGGAGAACCTGGAGAAGGACGCCCCCGCCTCCCCCTCCCCCACGCCGTCTCCGACCGGCTCTCCGGTGCGGCCCGCCCCCTCGCCGTAAACCGTTTTGGCGATAGCTCCACCCATCCCATATGCTTCTCACGTCCCCGACGCGCTGCAAAGCGAACCGGCGGGCCAATAGCCCTCATCGTCTAGTGGCCCAGGACGCCGCCCTTTCAAGGCGGTAGCACGGGTTCGAATCCCGTTGGGGGCACGTTTCACCGTGTGCGAGACTTGTTTCGCACATTGCTTGGTCCTGTGGAGCAGTTTGGAGTGCTCGCCACCCTGTCAAGGTGGAGGCCGCGGGTTCAAATCCCGTCAGGACCGCTTGCAGCCCCAGCGGCTGCGTGGCTGGGTAGCTCAGTTGGTACGAGCGATCGCCTGAAAAGCGATAGGTCGCCGGTTCGATCCCGGCCCCAGCCACTTCTCGAAGGCCCCGTCCGGTGGACGGGGCCTTCGCCGTTCTCACCCCTTCCCGGCCTCCTCGACCGCCGGCTCGCGCCGCCGCCAGGCCCGTACGCCGAGAACCAGCAGCACCACCAGCACCACGGCTCCCAGCAGCACCGCGTCCGACACCCGCTCGCCCAGGCCCTGCGCCCACTGCTCCACCGCGAACGAGGCGTCGACCCCGAGGAGGCCGGGGAGCGCGGTCGTTCCGTCGTACACGAGGAACAGCGCGCCCAGGCCGATGAAGAACAGGCCCGACAGCAGCGAGGTGGTGTGCAGCCGGAACCGGCCGAGCTCGACGGTCCGGCCGCGCAGCCAGGTGCGGCGGCCCAGGTCGAAGCGTTCCCAGAGCAGGGCGAGGACGAAGAGGGGGACGGCCATGCCCAGCGCGTAGACCGCCAGCAGCAGGCCCCCGTAGACCGGGCTGCCGCTGACCGCCGCCACGGTCAGGACGCTGCCGAGGATCGGGCCCGCGCAGAAGCCCGCGAGGCCGTAGACCGCGCCCAGGGCGTAGACGGAGAAGGCGGTGGTGGGGCGGATGCGGCCGCTGATCTCCGCGAGCCGCTTCGACGCGAAGCCGAGGCCGACGATCTGCGCGGCCCCGAGCCCGATGATCAGCCAGCCCGCACCCGTGACCAGGGCGTCCCGGTGGCCGTAGAAGAACCTCCCCGCGTACGAGCCCGCCGCCCCGAGCGGTACGAGGGTGGTGGCGAGCCCGGCGTAGAAGATGCCGGTACGGGCGAGCAGGCGGGAGGTGGAGTCGATGGAGTACGCGAAGAAGGCCGGGAGCAGCAGCGCGCTGCACGGGCTGACCAGGGCCAGCAGTCCGCCCAGGAAGGCCGCGAAGTAGCCGATGTCCGCCGTCACTTGGCGGCGTCCTGGGAGCCCGTGGAGTTGGCGGCGTCCTCGGAGCCCTCGGTGGTTTCCGGCCCAGCCGCGGTCCTCGCCTGCTCCGCCGCCGCCTCGATGGCCCGCGTGAACGTCTCCTTCGGCTGCGCTCCCGCGATCGGGCGGCCGTTGATCAGGAACGACGGGGTGGACGTGGCGCCGATCCCGTACGCCTGCTCCTGGTCCTTCGCGACGGCCGCGCGGGCGGCCTCGCCGTCCAGGTCCTTCATGAAGCGGGCCAGGTCCTTGACCCCGGACTCCTGCGCGAGCGCCTTGACCCGGTCCTTGGAGAACCCCTTCTCCTTCGCTCCCTCGGCGTAGGCCGCCGCGTGGAACTCCCAGAAGCGGCCCTGCTGCCCGGCCGCCCAGGACCCGCGCGCCGCGTTCTCGGACTCCTCGCCGAAGATCGGGAAGTTCCGCCACTCGATGCGCAGAGTGCCGTCCTCGACGTACTCCTCGATCAGTTCGGGCTCGGTGTCGCGGGCGAACTTGCCGCAGTAACCGCACTTGAAGTCGGCGTACTCGATCAGCACGACCGGGGCGTCCGTGCGGCCGACGGCCAGCTTGTCGCCCGCGTCGCGGCGGGCCAGCTTCGCCAGCTCCGGGTAGACGCCCGCCTGCGGATCGGCGGAGACCTCGGCGGCGGGGCTGGTGGTGGAGGTGTCGGTGGCGGAGTTGCCGGGGGCGGTGGCCTTGTAGGAGGCGAAGCCGAGGAGGGCTGCGGCGGTGACGATCACGGCGCCGTAGACGAGGGGCTTCTTCGAACCGGACGTGGACTTCTTGGGCGTGGGCATGCGGAACTCCGTGCTGGTGGTGCGGAACGTGAGCGGGAGAGAAAGGTGCGGGTCAGGCGGGTGCCGGCCTACACCCTCAGCACGGAGAGCTCGACAGGGGTAGGGGTGGCGGGGACCGGGGCCCGGACCCGTATCCCCGGCGGCGGCTCGGCCTGAAGGGCGCCCGTCGCGGCGGGCAGCCCCCATGGCGCGAGGCCGGGGGCCTGGTCGTACGCGGTACGGGCCCGGGTCGGGACGGCGGGCTCGCTGTCATGGTCGCCGGGCCGCCCGCAGCCGGGGACCGGGGCGTCCGCGTCGAGGGCCTCCACGACGGGGGCCGGAGCGGCTGCTCCCACGGCGGACTCCGCGACAGGGGCCGGAGCGACCTCCGTGACCGTCGCCGTCACGGCTTCCCCCACCGCGAACGCGACGCCCTCGGAGGCTGACGCGTCAGCATAAGAAGGAACCGGATGAGAAAGAGCCGCATAAGAAGAAGCCGCGCCCACCGGTCCGCCCAGCAGCCCCATGACGATCGCGAGCAGCGCCGTCAGACAGCACCACTGCGTACGGGACACGGGACCGGGCCTTTCTCACCTGCGCTCGCACGGGGCCGAGCGTTCGACTGCCCGAAATGGTACGTGGCACGTGACGCGGTCCGCCCGAAATGGGGTCGCCACTCCTCACGCCCGGGTGAGATCCTGGGAGCCGTATGTCTACTTCCTTTGCCGATCTCCAGTCCCAGCTCGGACAGCTCTCGCTCCGTGACGCGAACCGGCTCGGCCGGCGCCTCGAAGGCGCGCGCCGCATCCGCAAGCCCGAGGCCCGCCAGTCCGTGCTGGACGAGATCGCGGCCGAGGCGGGCAAGGCGGCCGACCGGCTCGCGTCGCGCGCGGCCCGGCTGCCCGCCCTGTCGTATCCGGAAGAGCTGCCGGTCAGCCAGAAGAAGGACGAGATCCTGGAGGCGATACGCGACCACCAGGTCGTGATCGTCGCCGGGGAGACCGGGTCCGGGAAGACCACGCAGATCCCCAAGATCTGTATGGAGCTGGGGCGCGGGGTCCGGGGCATGATCGGGCACACCCAGCCCCGCCGGATCGCGGCGCGTACGGTCGCGGAGCGGGTCGCGGACGAGCTGAAGACTCCGCTCGGCGAGACCGTCGGCTGGAAGGTCCGCTTCACCGACCAGGTGAACCCGGAGTCGACGTATCTGAAGCTGATGACGGACGGCATCCTGCTCGCCGAGATCCAGACGGACCGCGAGTTGCTGGCGTACGACACGATCATCATCGACGAGGCCCACGAGCGGTCGCTGAACATCGACTTCCTGCTCGGCTATCTGGCCCGGCTGCTGCCGCGCCGCCCCGATCTGAAGGTCGTCATCACCTCCGCGACGATCGATCCGGAGCGGTTCGCCCGCCACTTCGGGGACGCGCCGATCGTGGAGGTCAGCGGGCGGACGTACCCGGTGGAGGTCCGCTACCGGCCTCTCCTCGAAGAGGACAGCGAGGACTCCGACCGCGACCAGATCACCGCGATCTGCGACGCCGTCGACGAGCTGAGCCACGAGGCCCCCGGTGACGTCCTCGTCTTCCTCTCCGGTGAGCGCGAGATCCGGGACACGGCGGACGCGCTGAACAAGCGGAACCTCAGACACACCGAGGTGCTCCCCCTCTACGCGCGCCTCTCGCACGCCGAGCAGCACCGCGTGTTCCAGCGCCACACGGGACGCCGCATCGTCCTCGCGACGAACGTGGCCGAGACCTCGCTGACCGTCCCCGGCATCAAGTACGTGATCGACCCGGGCAACGCCCGGATCTCCCGCTACAGCCACCGCACCAAGGTCCAGCGGCTGCCGATCGAGCGGATCTCCCAGGCCAGCGCCAACCAGCGCAAGGGCCGCTGCGGCCGTACGTCGGACGGCATCTGCATCCGGCTCTACTCGGAGGACGACTTCGTCACCCGGCCGGAGTTCACCGACCCGGAGATCCTGCGGACCAACCTGGCCTCCGTCATCCTCCAGATGACCGCCGCCGGGCTCGGCGACATCGAGAAGTTCCCGTTCATCGATCCGCCGGACCACCGCAACATCCGCGACGGTGTGCAGCTGCTCCAGGAACTGGGGGCGCTCGACCCGGGCGAGAAGGACCCGAAAAAGAGGCTCACGCCCCTCGGCCGCAAGCTCTCCCAGCTGCCCGTCGACCCGCGCCTGGCCCGGATGGTCATCGAGGCCGACAAGAACGGCTGCGCCCGCGAGGTCATGGTCATCGCCGCCGCCCTCTCCATCCAGGACCCGCGCGAGCGGCCCTCGGAGAAGCAGACGCAGGCCGACCAGCAGCACGCCCGGTTCAAGGACGAGACGTCCGACTTCCTGGCGTACCTGAACCTGTGGCGTTACGTCCGCGAGCAGCAGAAGGAGCGTGGCTCGTCCTCGTTCCGCCGGATGTGCAAGCAGGAGTATCTGAACTTCCTGCGCATCCGCGAATGGCAGGACATCTACGCGCAGCTGCGGACGGTCGCCAAGCAGATGGGCATCACCGTCGAAGAGCCCAAGGGCGACGCGTCGATCCCCGAGCAGGCGGTGCACGTCTCGCTGCTCTCCGGGCTGCTGTCGCACATCGGGCTGAAGGACACCGAGAAGAACGAGTACCTGGGCGCGCGCAGCGCCAAGTTCGCGATCTTCCCCGGGTCGGCGCTCTTCAAGAAGCAGCCCCGGTTCGTGATGTCGGCGGAGCTGGTGGAGACCTCCCGGCTCTGGGCGCGGGTCAACGCCAGGGTCGAGCCCGAGTGGATCGAGCCGCTGGCCCAGCACCTGCTGAAGCGCACGTACAGCGAGCCGCACTGGGAGAAGGACCAGGCCGCGGTGATGGCGTACGAACGGGTCACGCTCTACGGGGTGCCGATCATCGCCCAGCGCAAGATCAATTTCGGCCGTATCGACCAGGAAGCCTCGCGGGACCTGTTCATCCGCAACGCCCTGGTCGAGGGCGACTGGCGCACCCACCACCAGTTCTTCCACGACAACCGCAAACTCCTGGGCGAGGTCGAGGAGTTGGAGCACCGCGCCCGGCGCCGCGACATCCTCGTGGACGACGAGACGCTCTTCGACTTCTACGATCAGCGGATTCCCGAGCACATCGTCTCCGGGGCGCACTTCGACTCGTGGTGGAAGCACAAGAAGCGCGAGGAGCCGGACGCGCTCGACTTCGAGCGCTCCATGCTGATCAACGAGAAGGCCGGGGCCGTCACCAAGGACGACTATCCGGACTCCTGGCGGCAGGGGAAGCTCAAGTTCAAGGTGACGTACCAGTTCGAGCCCGGCGCGGACGCGGACGGCGTGACCGTCCACATCCCGCTCCAGGTGCTGAACCAGGTCACCTCCGAGGGCTTCGACTGGCAGATCCCGGGGCTGCGCGAGGAGGTCGTCACCGAGCTGATCCGCTCGCTGCCGAAGCCGGTCCGCCGGCACTACGTCCCCGCACCGAACTACGCGGACAAGTTCCTCGACCGGGCGGTCCCGCTCCAGGAGCCGCTGCCGGTCACCCTGGCCCGGGAGCTCCAGCGGATGGTCGGGGTGCCGGTCACCGCCGACGACTTCGACCTCTCCCGGGTCCCGGACCACCTGAAGATCACGTTCCGGATCGTCGACGAGCGGCGCCGCAAGGTCGCCGAGGACAAGGACCTGGAGGCGCTGAAGCTCCGGCTGCGCCCGAAGGCCCGCCAGGCGCTCTCCAAGGCCGCCGCGGCGACCGCGGGGCCCTCCGGCGAGTCCATCGAGCGTTCGGGCCTCACGGACTGGACGATCGGCACGCTGAACCAGGTCTTCGAGACGCGTCGGGCCGGGCAGCCGGTGAAGGCGTACCCGGCCCTCGTCGACCAGGGCGACACCGTCGCCGTACGCCTCTTCGACACCGCGGCCGAGCAGCAGCAGGCCATGTGGCGCGGCACGCGGCGGCTGATCCTGCTGAACATCCCGGTGAACCCGGCGAAGTTCGCCTCCGACCGGCTCACCAACCAGCAGAAGCTGGCCCTGTCCCGCAATCCGCACGGCTCGGTGCAGGCCCTCTTCGAGGACTGCGCCACCGCCGCCGCCGACCGGCTGATCGCCGCGCACGGGGGCCCGGCGTGGGACGAGAAGGCGTTCCGGACGCTGTACGACAAGGTCCGCGCCGATCTGGTGGATCTGACCGTCCGCACGATCGACCAGGTGCAGCAGGTGCTGGCCGCCTGGCAGGCGTGCGAGCGGCGGCTGAAGGCGACCACCAGCCCGACGCTGCTCGCCAACGTCACCGACGTACGGGAGCAGCTGGCCCGTCTCGTACCGCCCGGTTTTGTTACGGCGACGGGGCTGCGCCGGCTGCCCGACCTGATGCGCTACCTGGTCGCGGCCGACCGGCGGCTCCAGCAGATGCCGACGGCCGTGCAGCGGGACACCACGCGGATGGCGAAGGTCCACGAGATGCAGGACGAGTACGCGTGGCTGCTCGAACAGCTCCCGCAGGGGCGGCCGGTGCCGCAGGAGGTGCTGGACGTCCGCTGGATGATCGAGGAGCTGCGGGTCAGCTACTTCGCGCACGCCCTGGGCACCGCGTTCCCCGTCTCGGACAAGCGGATCGTGAAGGCGATCGACGCCCTCGCACCCTGAGGGCAGGCGCGGTGAGGCGGTGACGGTGTCACCACCAGGAGTGAAGTCGACCTGGACCTCCCACCTCCTGTACAGTCTGGTTTCGCAGCAAGCCGCAAGGCAAGCGGCGAAAACCTGGTCCTGTGGAGCAGTTTGGAGTGCTCGCCACCCTGTCAAGGTGGAGGCCGCGGGTTCAAATCCCGTCAGGACCGCAGTGGAAGAAAGCCCGGATCATTTCGATCCGGGCTTTCTCGCGTCCTGACAGCTCCTCGCACCCTTGACGGCTCCTCGCGCCGCCGGTACCCCGTAGAGCAGAGGCTGTCCCTGTTTCCCTCGGCGCTTCCTACGGCGGGGGACGGCCGGGCTCACCGGGAGGTGGCTCGTATGTCCGCGTCCACAGCACGACACGAGACCCGCGCACTGCTCCGTGCCCATCTGGCGGCCGCTTCCGGCTTCGGGCACCTCACCCGTCACTGCCCGATCTGCCACCGGCTGCTGCGCCTCGCCATGGAGCCCGGGGAATCCGGGGAGTCCAGGGAGTCCGGGGAGAGCGACAGGGACGCCGGAAGCCCGGCAGCCCCCTCTCGTCGCGCCGGAAGCCCGGCCGGGCCCCCCTCCGCCGCCGCTCCGCCGGACGGGGGCGAGGACGAAAGACCCGCCGCGACATGACCATCGGCCGGATGACTCCGCGTCCACGCAGTGGCAGGCTCGTAGTTGGCAAGCATCAGGCGGTGTGACGGGTGTCACCGAAAGAGTTTTCAGACCGGGGTACTTTACGCCTCGCCTACAACTGGCGAATTTAATATGTGCAATTGCACTCGGGTGAACGCTCTCCCGGACCGTTCCGTCCGGGGCTGTCCCACCGAGTCCGGGACGGTCACCCACACTCCCGCACAGACCCGCTCAAGGACCCACGAACGGCGCCGGGACGGACTGCGGGCGCTTCGGGGAAGAGATACGGAAGCCGACCGACCACCCGGTTACGGGGCGCCCCTTACCGACCCGGCCGGAGGGAAGCGGGAAGCACGCCCCCGGAGGGCCCAGGGGCGCCCAGGGGGCCCGGAGGGTGTACGAACGGGCTTACGGGGCACGCGAAGCCCCCGGAGGGGCGATCCGGGCCCGGAGGGGCGATCCCGGCCGGAGAGGCGGTGCCGACCGAGGGGAGGCCGTACCGGCCCCGCCCGGCCCCGGGCACAAAAAGATCGCGCTGGACCCGGCGGAGTCCAGCGCGATCAAAGACGACGCACCCGATACACAGGTATGACGCCCGTTGGGGCAGGCGTCCGTCGAAGTGGAGCTATGGGTGGGCGGCCTGGGGTTGGGGGACCCGGCGGCTGCCCGGTTGTGATGCTGTGCTGCTGTTGCGCTGCGGGGCAGGGGTGTGTCAGGCCTCGCTGCGCTGCTGCGGAATACCCGCAAGCAGTGCGCGGACCTCTGCCTCGCGGTACCGGCGGTGTCCACCGAGCGTGCGGATGGACGTGAGCTTGCCAGCCTTGGCCCAACGGGTGACCGTCTTCGGGTCCACGCGGAACATCGTGGCAACCTCAGCCGGGGTCAGCAGCGGCTCGGCATCAGGGGTGCGAGCGGTCATGAGCGGCCTCCTCGGGAGAACCGAACCTTCTCGGTTCTTTCCTCTAAATTCTGCACCTTGACCCGCGTTGCCCGAAATGGCGGACGCGGGCCGAGTCGGTTATAGGACGAACGGCTTGTCCTCGGCACTACAACTACACCATCCGTCCAGCCGCGTCGGCCAAACCGATGGAATTGCCCTCCCAGGTGTTCATCAGCGACGGAAAGCCGATGGACCATGCCATAGCGGACAGTCACACCACCGTGACGATCAGTCACAGAGCGATCAGGAGTCGTCAGACCCCCCATAGAGTGCAATGCTGAGCTAATCCGCCCTTACTCGGACGGAAGGAGCCCTCCCCGGACTCCTTGTCCTATTTTGGCACGAGGAGTAGGGATGGGCGCAAGGGACCCGTTAGTGCTATCCATCACGCTTGAGGCAAAGGCCCGGTTCGGGACGTAGGTCCTGGGTCGGGCGGCGTACTCTTCCGCCCCACCCACCACACGCGTCACACGGGACACGGGTTCACGGCCCGTCAGTTCCCTTCACGGTCTCCGCCCAGGCGATCCGGCCGACTCCCTCGCCGGGCTCGCGCTCCTCCTCCTTCCCGCCCGATCGGCCTTCCGGTCCGTCCTGGATGAAGGATGCCCCGGTTCCGTCACGTTGATGCCGCTGTGGGTCTTTTCACGTCAATTGGTGAGCAGGGCGGGCGGGGTGGGCCGGACGGGCGGTGAACAGGGCGCGCGACGGGGCCGGTCAGTTGGTGAACCGGCGGTCGCGGACCGCCCGCCAGCGCTCCGCGAGCCGCGCGTACGCCTCACCGGCTCCCTCGCCGTCACCGTTCCCCAGCGCGGCGAGCCCCTCCGCCACATCCGCCGCCGACCGGTCCCCGGCGAGCTGCTCGGCGGGGAGCGCGTGCACCAGGCCCCCGTAGTCCAGCTCCACGAGCGAGTGCGGATGGAACTCCTCCAGCCAGCGCCCCACATCGACCAGGCCCTCGGTCAGCGGGCCGTCGGCGACGTTCTCGCGCAGCGTCCGCAGCGCCCGGGCCAGCCGACGCCGGGCCTCCACCATCGGCGTCCGGTAGCGCAGCACCGCACACCGCCCCTCGCCGTCGGCCGCCACGTACTCCCGCTCCTCGTCGCGGAAGAGGACGAACCAGCGCACCGGGACCTGCCACACCGTCGTACGGATCCACGGCCGCGCGTCCGGGTTCCGGCGCCGCCAGCGCTCGTGGTCGGCCCGCGCCTGGCCCCGCACCACCTCGGGCAGCAGGGCGTCCAGCACGTTGGCCGGAAACATTCCCCCCTGCGCCCCGGACCCCTCCAGCTCCTCCAGCGCGAGCCACCCCCGCAGCCGGGTCCGCCACGGACAGACGCACACCACCCCGTACAGCTCCGCCACGAACGCGTCACCGCTCTCGTGCACGGGCACCCCGACCGGCGGCGTCGGCAGCAGGTCGGCCAGCGAGCGGCGCAGTTCGTCCTGGGCCGTGGGCAGCTCCGGGCGCTCGGCGTACCGGGCCCAGTGACTGCGCTCGGGCTCCGCGAAGGCGGCGAGCGGCTCGTACACCCGGAGGTAGGACGTGTAAGGGACGAGCACTGAAGACACCACCGACATGCAGCGCATCGTGCCACGCCCGTACACCCCCAGGGGGTGATCCTCCGCAGGGGGGCAGATACGCGCCGCCCGAGGACTTACGCTCTTGCCCATCGGACCCGTCGTGCCGGCTGGTCCGTGGCCCTCCCCACCCTTAGGAGGGTCTTCCGCCGCTTCGTACTTGGGAGTCACCACAGTGACCGATGTGACCAGCGCGCACGTTGATGTACTGCACACCCTGTTCCACTCGGACCAGGGTGGCCACGAGCAAGTCGTCATCTGCCAGGACCGTGCCACCGGCCTCAAGGCCGTCATCGCCCTCCACTCCACCGCCCTCGGCCCCGGCCTCGGCGGCACCCGCTTCTACCCGTACGCCACCGAGGCCGAGGCCGTCGCCGACGCGCTGAACCTGTCCCGCGGGATGTCGTACAAGAACGCCCTCGCCGGGCTCGACCACGGCGGCGGCAAGGCCGTCATCATCGGCGACCCCGAGAAGATCAAGACCGAGGAACTCCTCCTGGCCTACGGCCGGTTCGTCGCCTCGCTCGGCGGCCGGTACGTCACGGCCTGCGATGTCGGCACCTACGTCGCCGACATGGACGTCGTGGCCCGGGAGTGCCGCTGGACCACCGGCCGCTCCCCCGAGAACGGCGGCGCGGGCGACTCCTCCGTGCTCACCGCCTTCGGTGTCTTCCAGGGCATGCGGGCCTCGGCCCAGCACCTGTGGGGCGACCCGACGCTGCGCGGCCGCAAGGTCGGCGTCGCCGGGGTCGGCAAGGTGGGCCACCACCTGGTCGAGCACCTGCTCTCCGACGGGGCCGAGGTCGTGATCACCGACGTCCGCGAGGAGTCGGTGCGCCGCATCACCGATCTGCACCCCGAGGTCACCGTGGTCGCGGACACCGAGGCGCTCATCCGCACCGAGGGCCTCGACATCTACGCGCCCTGCGCGCTCGGCGGCGCCCTGAACGACGAGACCGTCCCGGTGCTCACGGCGAAGGTGGTGTGCGGCGCGGCCAACAACCAGCTGGCCCACCCGGGCGTCGAGAAGGACCTGGCCGACCGGTCGGTTCTCTACGCCCCCGACTACGTGGTCAACGCGGGCGGGGTGATCCAGGTCGCCGACGAGCTGCACGGCTTCGACTTCGAGCGGTGCAAGGCCAAGGCGGCGAAGATCTTCGACACCACGCTGGAAATATTCGCACGTGCGAAGACGGATGGGATTCCGCCCGCCGCGGCGGCCGACCGGATCGCCGAGCAGCGGATGGCGGAGGCACGCAGCCGCTGACGCGGAAGGGGCGGCGCGCCGACCGGCGGGAGACAAGACTCACGCCGGTCGGCGGGTCGTGCGCCCAGAAGAGGTTAAAATCGCAGTTGACCAGCGGGGACGGGGCTCCTCACTGGTCCTGCACCGGGCGCAGGACACGGGCGGCGTACCGTATGGCCACGGAAGCAGGTACCGTTAAAGCCCTACGGGCACGGTCTCTCTGTCGAGAGCCCGTCCTGAAACATGAACGCGTGTCAAGACTCTGGGGCCGTCGAGCCCCGTCACCGAGGGGGTCGAGCCATGGGGCGCGGCCGGGCAAAGGCCAAGCAGACCAAGGTCGCCCGCCAGCTGAAGTACAGCAGCGGCGGGACGGACCTGTCGCGTCTGGCCAATGAGCTGGGCGCATCGCCTTCGAGTCAGCCACCGAACGCCGAGCCGTTCGAGGACGACGACGAGGAAGATGACCCGTACGCACAGTACGCGGATCGCTACAACAAGGACGATGACGAGGATCAGGACGATCAGTCCGGTCCGTCGTCACAGCGCCGCGGCGCTTGACCTCGCGCTGACACATCAACCCGGTCCGGGCCTGCCCCGGGCCGGGTTCTGTGTGTCCCGACCCGTATCCCGGCCCATGTCCCGGCCGGTGCCGGTGCCTCCGTGGTGCGCCGGGCGGGGAGCCCCGCGCACCACGGCGTACGTCGTACGGTTCAGCGTGCGTAGCTGCCGGTCAGCTCGGCGCCCGTGGCGTGGTCACCGCGCTCGGTGATCTCCCCGGCGACCCAGGAGTCGACCCCGCGGTCGGCCAGCGTCGTCAGCGCGGCGTCCACCGAGTCGGCCGGGACGATCGCGATCATGCCGACGCCCATGTTCAGCGTCTTCTCCAGCTCCAGCTGCTCCACGTTCCCGGCCTTGCCGACCAGGTCGAAGACCGCGCCCGGCGTCCAGGTGGAGCGGTCCACGGTGGCGTGCAGCCCGTCCGGGATGACCCGGGCCAGGTTGTTGGCCAGACCGCCGCCGGTGACGTGGCTGAAGCCGTGCACCTCGGTCGTCCGGGTGAGCGCCAGGCAGTCCAGCGAGTAGATCCGGGTCGGCTCCAGGAGCTCCTCGCCGAGCGTCCGGCCGAACTCCTCGATCTCGCGGTCCAGCGTCCAGCCGGCCCGGTCGAAGACCACGTGGCGGACCAGTGAGTACCCGTTCGAGTGAAGACCGGAGGACGCCATCGCGATGACCGCGTCACCTGTGCGGATACGGTCCGGGCCCAGCAGCCGGTCGGCCTCGACCACGCCCGTACCGGCTCCGGCGACGTCGAAGTCGTCCGGGCCCAGCAGACCGGGGTGCTCGGCCGTCTCGCCGCCGACCAGGGCGCAGCCCGCGAGGACGCAGCCCTCGGCGATGCCCTTCACGATCGCCGCGACACGCTCGGGGTGCACCTTGCCGACGCAGATGTAGTCGGTCATGAAGAGCGGCTCGGCCCCGCAGACGACGAGGTCGTCCACGACCATGCCGACGAGGTCGTGGCCGATGGTGTCGTACACGCCCATCTGACGCGCCAGGTCCACCTTGGTCCCGACACCGTCGGTGGCCGAGGCGAGGAGCGGACGCTCGTACCGCTTGAGCGCCGAGGCGTCGAAGAGGCCGGCGAAGCCGCCGAGCCCGCCGAGGCCCGCGACCTCGGGGCGCTGGGTCTTCTTCACCCACTCCTTCATCAGCTCGACGGCGCGGTCACCGGCTTCGATGTCGACGCCGGCGGCCGCGTAGGAAGCACCTGTTGTCTCAGACATGGCCTGGGATCTTTCGTGTGGAGATACGGGGCTGGTGGGAGGGGCGGCGGCCCGTCCGGGTCACGGACGGCGCAGCGCGTCGGCCGCAGCGGTGGCCGCGGGCCCTGCCGCCAGCTCGGTCTCCAGCAGCTGCTTCCCGAGCAGCTCCGGGTCCGGGAGCTCCATCGGGTACTCACCGTCGAAGCAGGCGCGGCACAGGTTGGGCTTGTCGATCGTGGTCGCCTCGATCATGGAGTCGATCGAGATGTACGCGAGGGAGTCCGCCCCCATCGAGGTGCGGATCTCGTCCACGGTCATGCCGTTGGCGATCAGCTCGGCGCGGGTGGCGAAGTCGATCCCGAAGAAGCAGGGCCACTTCACCGGCGGCGAGGAGATCCGGATGTGGATCTCGGCGGCCCCGGCCTCGCGGAGCATCCGGACCAGCGCGCGCTGGGTGTTGCCGCGGACGATCGAGTCGTCCACGACCACCAGGCGCTTGCCCTTGATGACTTCCTTCAGCGGGTTCAGCTTGAGCCGGATACCGAGCTGGCGGATGGTCTGCGAGGGCTGGATGAAGGTCCGGCCGACATAGGCGTTCTTCACCAGTCCGGCGCCGAACGGGATGCCGCTGGCCTCCGCGTACCCGATCGCGGCGGGGGTGCCGGATTCCGGGGTCGCTATGACCAGATCCGCCTCGACGGGCGCCTCTTCGGCCAGCTTGCGGCCCATCTCCACCCGGGAGAGGTACACGTTCCGGCCGGCGATGTCGGTGTCCGGACGGGCCAGGTAGACGTACTCGAAGACACAGCCCTTGGGCTTCGCTTCTGCGAATCGAGAGGTGCGCAGACCGTTCTCGTCGATGGCGATGAGCTCGCCCGGCTCGATCTCGCGTACATAGCTGGCGCCGCAGATGTCGAGTGCGGCGGACTCCGACGCGACCACCCAGCCGCGCTCCAGGCGGCCGAGGACCAGCGGGCGGATGCCCTGCGGGTCACGGGCGGCGTAGAGGGTGTGCTCGTCCATGAAGACGAGCGAGAACGCGCCCTTGACGTCGGGGAGCACCTTGGCGGCGGCTTCCTCGATGGTCAGCGGCTTGTCGTTCTCGTCGCGCTGTCCGGCGAGCAGCGCGGTCACCAGGTCGGTGTCGTTGGTCGCGGCGACCTGGGTCGCCCGGCCGTCCTTGCGGGGGAGGTCGGCGACCATCTCCGCGAGCTGGGCCGTGTTGACCAGGTTCCCGTTGTGGCCGAGGGCGATCGAGCCGTGCGCGGTGGCACGGAACGTCGGCTGCGCGTTCTCCCACACCGAGGCACCGGTGGTGGAGTAGCGGGCATGACCGACCGCGATATGGCCCTGGAGGGAACCCAGAGACGTTTCGTCGAAGACCTGCGAGACCAGTCCCATGTCCTTGAAGACCAGGATCTGGGACCCGTTGCTCACTGCGATGCCCGCGGATTCCTGTCCGCGGTGCTGCAGGGCATACAGTCCGAAATAGGTGAGCTTGGCGACCTCTTCACCCGGAGCCCAGACACCGAAGACGCCACAAGCGTCCTGGGGGCCTTTCTCTCCGGGGAGCAGGTCGTGGTTGAGTCGTCCATCACCACGGGGCACGGCACCGAGTGTAGGCGAGATCGACCACTGGTCCGAATTGGGGACCGGTCGGCGAAGCCGGTACGGAACACGGGGAACGGCTCCGCCCGCCGCGCCGGGCAGGCGCCGGGCGGGTGATTCGCGGGACTTCGGCCGGTCACGGTGGGTGACCGCGAGGCAGGCGGTACGGGGCCCGGGGGACGGACGCGGGGCTCACTGCCGGGCCGGGAGGCCGGTTACCAGCCAGTAGGGCCGAGGGTCTCCGGCCGGGCGGCGGCCGACGGCCGTGGCGCTCGGTGAACCCGCCCCGAACCCGCCGCGGCCGTCGGCCGAACGCTCGTTTCGTGGTGAGCCTCACACCGGTGTCCACGCCGGGAAGGGGGTTCACCCCTGTTCCCGGGTGCCCTCGCCCTCCTCCGGTGCGACGGTGGCGGCGATGCCCCTGCCGTCGTCCGCGGTGATGGTGAGCGTACGGCCCTTGACCGTGTACGTCGCCGGGCCGTCCAGGACCGCGAGGACCGCGCGCTCCGTCTCCATCTCCGCGTCCGGGCACAGCTTCTTGGTACCGGCCGGCGGGCCGAAGGTGATCGCGGAGCCCTTGACCTCGGCGGTGCCCCGGTAGGAGTTGCAGCCGTAGTTGCCCTGGACCGTGCCGTCCTCGCCGAAGGTCAGGTGGGGCGCCCGGTCCTCCGGCAGATCGGCGGGGACGGAGGTCGCGCTCTCGCCGTCGAGCAGGGTGTCCACCGCCCACCGGGTGCCGACCAGGTCGGCGGCCTTCTCCTCGCTGAGCGCGAGGGTGTCGTCGCCCTCGGTGGTGAGGGTGAGCTTCTCGCCGGAGAGCTTCGCGGTGAGCTCGGAGCCGAGCGCGGCGACGGCGGCCTTCTCGAACGCGTCGACGCTCTCCCCGCACGCCATCTCCGTGTGCGCCTGCTCGCTCAGGGTGATCCGGTCGCCGTCCACCTCGGCCTTGGCGCCGATGTGGTTGCAGCCGAAGTAGGCCGTGGCCCGGCCCTTGCGGTCGATCTCCAGCCGGGAGCCCTCGGGGGCCGCGGTCCTCTTCCCGTCGACGGTCAGGGAGTCGACGCTCCACGCCACCCCCGTGACGGGCACATCGCTCCGCGCGGTGTCGCCGCCACCACCGCCCCCGGAACCGGAACCCGGGCCGGAACCCGCGTCCGTACCGCAGGCGGCGAGGGTGAGGAGGGCCAGGACGCTGACGCCGGTAGCCATACGTTGTGTGCGCATGGCGATCTGACGGAACGGGGCCCCGATCCGGTTCCGTACGTTCCGCCGCGCCTGCTCCGTACGGGGGCGGCTCACCCCATCAGCGGCAGCAGCTCCGCCAGGTCGGCGCGCTCGCCGCTCGCGCTGACCTCGGCGTCCGCCAGGGCCCGCGCCCACTCCGTACGCCCGGTGGCGAGCCGGACCCAGGTCAGCGCGCCGGTCTCCACGACGTTGGGCGGGGTGCCCCGGGTGTGCTTGGGGCCGCCGATGCACTGGACCACCGCGAACGGCGGGACGCGCACCTCGACCGAACCGCCGGGCGCCCGGTCGGCGAGGGTGTCCGCCAGCAGCCGGGTGCAGGCGGCCAGCGCCTGGCGGTCGTACGGGATCTCCAGGCCGAGCGCCGCGTTCAGGTCGTCCGTGTGGGCGACGAGTTCGACGGTCCGGGTGACCAGGTAGTCGGCCAGCCGCATGGAGCCGACCCGGGTGGTCAGCAGCCGGTCCCCCGTGCCGGAGGCCGGCACGTCCGCGAGGAAGGCCGCCTCCACCTCCCCGTACAGCGCGGGGAGGTCGGGGCGCCCGGCGGACGGGGGCGGGGCCGTGGTGTCCCTGACGGCCGCGGCGACGGCCGGTGCCCACTCCAGGAGGGTGGTCGCGGGCTTGGGTCCGGGCGGCTCCGGCAGGGCAAGGTCCCGGCTGACCGCGCCGAGCCCCAGCGCGATGTGCGCGACCAGCTCGCGGACCGTCCAGTCACCGAGCCGGGTCGGCCGGGCGAGCTGCTCGGGCGTCAACCCGGCGACGGCGTCGCGGACATGGGCGAACTGGGCGAGGACCGCCGTCCGGGTCCTGAGGTGGTCGTAGGCGCGCGGGCGCTTCTTGGCCGGGGGCATGGGGCCGAGGTTAGCCCGCCCCACTGACATCGGTGCCCGGTCGAGCCGATGCGGCCCGCTCCCCGACGGTGAACGTCTCGCCGCCTCCGGGGACTCCGACGCCCCGCCAGGTGAACGGGATGCCCCGGGCGGTGTGGAGGTCCGGGTGGTCCATCAGCTGGAAGTGGAGGTGCGGTTCGGTGGTGTTGCCGGAGTTGCCCACCTGCCCGATCTCCTGCCCGGCCCGGACCCTGTCCCCGGCCCTCACCTTCAGGGAGCCGCGCCGAACGTGGGCGTAGGCCGCGTATGTACCGCCGCCGAGGTCGAGGATCACGTGGTTGCCGAAGATGCGGTGCGCGCCGAGGGTCATGCGGACGTTGCCCTCGATGAGCATCAGGTAGGCGAGGGCGGGCAGCGAGTTGCGGCTCAGGTGGTCACGCTGTCCGTCGCTCACCCGGACGACCGTGGCGTCCGCCACCGCGAGCAGCGGGGCGCCGAAGGCCGGGAAGCGGTCGTTGCGGCGGACGACCGGCCAGACCCAGCGGAACGGGGGGCGGGCGGATGGCCCGCCGTCCTCGCCCTCCGGTTCGGCCAGGATGTCGATCGCGTACGTCTGCCCGTGGACGTGCGTCCCATGGCTCGGCGTCTTCTCCGCCGGGCTGTTCAGCGCGGTCCAGCGGCCGGTCACCGGCGGCTCGACCGCCACCGGGTCCCTCGGCTCGCCCCGCGGCGCGGCGGCCCTGCCCTGGAGGACGAACACCGCCAGCAGGAGGGCCGAGACGACCCCCGCGGGCAGCAGCGTGGTCGCCCACCCCGGTCCGGGCAGGTCGACGAAGAACGCGGCGGCGACCAGCGCGAGCAGCACCACCCAGGAGATCCGGTGGGCCCTCTCCACTGCTGTGCGGACGGACATGCTCGCTCTCCCCTGATGCTCCGTTGCTTCTACGGTGTCGCCGCCGCCAGCACCACCAGCAGCGGCACCACCCGGGCGGCCGGCACCTCGTACCGGCCGCGGCCGGTGGTGTGCAGCCAGCCCGCGCCGGTCAGCTGGCGCAGGTGGTGGTAGATCTGGCCGGTGGTGCCGACCGCGTCGAGTGCGGCCAGCTCGGCGGCGGTACGACGGCCGCCGAGGATCTCGCGGAGCAGGCGCAGCCGTACCGGGTGGCCCAGCGCGGCGAGCGAATCCGCCGACGCCGACGCGTCGTCCACGCCCTCCCCATCGAGGAGGGCGCCGGTGAGGGCGCCGTACTGCCACTCGTACTGCTCGCCGGTGGGCAGCCGGACCGCGCCCGTGAAGAGCACGCCCCCGTCGGCGGCGGCCTCTCCGACGTCGGCGAGCTGCTGTTTCAGCCCGTTCAGCGCCCAGAAGTCGCCGTCGCCCAGGCGGGGGGCCTCGCGGTCCCGCCGCTCCAGCGCCGTGAGCCGCCTCTCCAGCTCGGCGACCCGCTGTTCCAGCTCCATGACAGCGAACTTACGTAATGACGTAATCGCCATCAAGAGGGCCCGAGGAAGGCCGAAGCCCCCACCCGGAGGGCCCGGGCGGGGGCTTCGAGAACGCCGGTCGGCGCGCGGCTCAGGCGAACAGCGCGGGGATCGTCGCCTCGTGCGCCGTACGGATCTCGCTCAGCGGGATGCTGAACTCGCCCTGGAGCTCGATCTCTTCGCCGTCCACGACACCGATGCGGGCGACGGGCAGACCGCGCGCGCCGCACATGTCGGTGAAGCGGAGCTCCTCGCTGCGCGGGACCGCGACGACCGCGCGCCCCGCCGACTCGGAGAAGAGGAACGTGAACGCGTCCAGGCCGTCCGGCACGACCAGCCGGGCGCCCTTCCCGCCGCGCAGGCAGGACTCGGTGACCGCCTGGATCAGGCCGCCGTCGGACAGGTCGTGCGCCGCGTCGATCATGCCGTCGCGCGAGGCGGAGATGAGGATCTCGGCGAGCAGCTTCTCGCGGCCCAGGTCCACCTTCGGCGGCAGACCGCCGAGGTGCTGGTGGACGACCTCGGACCAGGCCGAGCCGCCGAACTCCTCCGCCGTGTCACCGAGCAGGTAGAGGAGCTGGCCCTCTTCCGCGAAGGCGACCGGCGTACGCCGGGTGACGTCGTCGATCACACCGAGCACGGCCACGACCGGCGTCGGGTGGATCGCCGTCTCACCGGTCTGGTTGTAGAGCGAGACATTGCCGCCGGTGACCGGGGTGCCCAGCTCCAGGCAGCCGTCCGCGAGACCGCGCGTGGCCTCGGCGAACTGCCACATGACGTCCGGGTCCTCGGGGGAGCCGAAGTTCAGGCAGTTGGAGATGGCGAGCGGCTTGGCGCCGGAGGCGGCGACGTTGCGGTACGACTCCGCCAGCGCGAGCTGCGCGCCCGCGTACGGGTCGAGCTTGGCGTACCGGCCGTTGCCGTCCGTCGCCATCGCCACACCCAGGTTGGAGTCGGCGTCGATCCGGACCATGCCAGCGTCCTCGGGCATCGCCAGCACGGTGTTGCCCTGCACGAAACGGTCGTACTGGTCGGTGATCCACGCCTTGGACGCCTGGTTCGGGGAGGCGACCAGCTTGAGGACCTGCTCGCGCAGCTCGACGGCGTTCGCCGGGCGGGCGAGGTTCCCCGCGTCGTCCGCCTGGAGCGCGTCCTGCCAGGACGGGCGGGCGAACGGGCGCTGGTAGACCGGGCCTTCGTGGGCGACCGTGCGCGGCGGCACGTCCACGATCTGCTCGCCGTGCCAGAAGATCTCCAGCTGGGAGCCCTCGGTCACCTCACCGATGACGGTGGCGATGACGTCCCACTTCTCGCAGATCTCCAGGAAGCGGTCCACGTGCTGCGGCTCGACGATCGCGCACATGCGCTCCTGCGACTCGCTCATGAGGATCTCCTCGGGCGAGAGCGAGGAGTCGCGCAGCGGCACGGTGTCCAGCTCGACGCGCATCCCGCCGGAACCGGCCGAGGCCAGCTCGGAGGTGGCGCAGGAGAGCCCGGCGCCGCCGAGGTCCTGGATGCCGTCGACCAGCTTCTCCCGGAAGATCTCCAGGGTGCACTCGATGAGGAGCTTCTCCTGGAAGGGGTCACCGACCTGGACGGCCGGGCGCTTGGCGGGGCCGGTCGACTCGAAGGTCTCCGAGGCCAGCACCGAGACACCGCCGATGCCGTCGCCGCCGGTGCGGGCGCCGTACAGGATGACCTTGTTGCCCGCGCCGGACGCCTTCGCGAGGTGGATGTCCTCGTGCTTCATGACGCCGATGCACCCGGCGTTGACCAGCGGGTTGCCCTGGTAGCAGGCGTCGAAGACGACCTCGCCGCCGATGTTGGGCAGGCCCAGGCAGTTGCCGTAGCCGCCGATGCCCGCGACGACGCCCGGCAGGACGCGCTTGGTGTCGGGGTGGTCGGCGGCGCCGAAGCGCAGCGGGTCGACGACGGCGACCGGGCGGGCGCCCATCGCGAGGATGTCACGGACAATGCCGCCGATACCGGTGGCCGCGCCCTGGTAGGGCTCGATGTACGAGGGGTGGTTGTGCGACTCGACCTTGAAGGTGACCGCGTACCCCTGGCCGACGTCCACGACGCCCGCGTTCTCCCCGATGCCGACGAGCATCGCGTCGTTGACGGGGACCTTCTCGCCGAACTGCTTGAGGTGGACCTTGCTGCTCTTGTACGAGCAGTGCTCCGACCACATCACCGAGTACATGGCGAGCTCGGCTCCGGTGGGGCGGCGGCCCAGGATCTCGCGAATCCGGGCGTACTCGTCCTCCTTGAGGCCGAGCTCCTTCCAGGGCTGCTCGGCGTCCGGGGTCTCGGCCGCGTGCTTGACCGTATCCAGGCTCATGCGTTGACCAGCTTCTTGATGATCGAGGTGAAGAAACCGAGGCCGTCGGTGCGGCCGGTGCCGATGAGCGGCTCGACGGCGTGCTCCGGGTGCGGCATCAGACCGACGATGTTGCCCGCCGCGTTGGTGATGCCCGCGATGTCACGGAGCGAGCCGTTGGGGTTGCCGTCCAGGTAGCGGAAGGCGACCCGGCCCTCGGCCTCCAGCTCGTCGAGCGTGCGCTCGTCGGCGGTGTACCGGCCGTCCATGTTCTTGAGCGGGACGCTGATCTCCTGGCCCGCGCTGTAGTCGGCGGTCCAGGCGGTCTCCGCGTTCTCCACCCGCAGCTTCTGGTCGCGGCAGATGAAGTGGAGGTGGTTGTTGCGCAGCATCGCGCCGGGCAGCAGGTGCGCCTCGGTCAGGATCTGGAAGCCGTTGCAGATGCCGAGGACCGGCAGACCGGCCTTCGCCTGCTCGATGAGCGTCTCCATCACCGGCGAGAAGCGCGAGATGGCTCCGGCCCGGAGGTAGTCCCCGTAGGAGAAGCCGCCGGCCAGGACGACCGCGTCGACCTGGTGCAGATCCTTGTCGCGGTGCCAGAGCGATACGGGCTCCGCGCCCGCGATCCGGACCGCGCGCAGGGCGTCCTGATCGTCCAGGGTGCCGGGAAAAGTGACGACGCCGATACGGGTGGTCACTTCTCCTCCTCCACCTTCACGACGAAGTCCTCGATGACGGTGTTGGCGAGGAAGGTCTCGGCCATCTCGTTAATACGGGCGAGGGCGGCGTCGTCGACCGGCCCCTCGACCTCCAGCTCGAAACGCTTTCCCTGACGAACGTCCGCGATTCCCTCGAAGCCAAGACGGGGCAGCGCACGCTGCACCGCCTGTCCCTGCGGGTCGAGGATCTCCGGCTTGAGCATGACGTCGACTACGACGCGTGCCACTGGCACTCCCGGTGTGGTGGTGTGGTGCGGCTGTCTCTCCGGGGGGTTCCCCAGACCCCCGCGGGTCCACTCAGCGTACCTGCCCGAAATTTCTACGCGGGTAGATATGAGACGGAACGGATACAGAACGGATACGGCGGCCGGACCCCCACAGGTCCGGCACAGATCACATCGGGTCCGGCGCGGATCACATCGGGATATCGGCCACGACAACCGGTGGGAAAAGTCCTGGGAAAGAATCACGCCCGGGATTGCGCCCGGACACGCGGATGTAATTGGCTGGGCTTCACAATGCGGTACCCACCGCTGTACAAATGATTACCGGGGAAAGCAGCATTGCCCCGGGAACACCGGAACAGTCGACAGCAGTCGACCCGTATCCGCCTAACAGCCGGAAGGCCGGCCCACCGGCGCACGCCCGACGCGCCGACGCCGTAGGAAAGGACCGATATCCGTGGCCCAGCGCGTAGTGGTTACGCTCTCCGACGACATCGACGGGGGAACAGCGGCGGAAACGGTCACCTTCGCCCTGGACGGGAAGACGTACGAGATCGACCTCAATCCCGCCAACGCGAAGAAACTGCGGAAGACCCTGGCGCCTTACATGGCGGCCGGTCGAAAGCAGACAAATGCCAGCAAGCACGGCAGGACCCCCGCGGCCTACCACCACACCTCCCTCGCCCCGGACCCCGCGGCCGTCCGCGCCTGGGCCCGCTCGCACCGGATGGAGGTGCCGGCCCGGGGCCGCATCCCGAAGAAGGTCTACGAGGCGTTCAAGGCGGCCGACTGAGGAACCGGGCGCGAGCGTCCGCCCTCCGGCGGCGGACGCTCCGTCAGGAGGGGTGCGCGGGGCCGCGACCGGGCGGACCGGGAGGCTCGTCGCACGGCTCCGCGGCACGCTCCGGGACCGCCCGCCGACCCGCCTCACGGGGCCCGCCGGGAGCCGACTTGCGCGACACCCCCGCAGGTCGGCTAGAGTCTGGAGCACGCCGAGGGGCGAGGCCGAAAAGCCGAAACCCCCAGCAGCGTGCGGGTGTAGTTCAGTAGTAGAACATCCCCCTTCCAGGGGGAAGGCGCAGTGTGCAATTCCTGTCACCCGCTCCGCACGACTCTTCGGACCACTCCGGTGGATCAGGTAGAGTGGTGCTCGCTCCACCGGTGAAAGCCGAGTGGTTGCACTGCGGACGTAGCTCAGTTGGTAGAGCGCAACCTTGCCAAGGTTGAGGTCGCCAGTTCGAACCTGGTCGTCCGCTCCACAGAACAGAGGCCCTGACCGAATCAGTCAGGGCCTCTGTCGTGTTCGCCTTCCCCCGCCATGACGTTTGTCATGGGCACTGGTGACAGCGCGCACTGCTCGCGGGCCCGCTCCGGCGGAAAGCTCGAAGCATGACCAGCGACGACTTTCTCAGCGACCGGGCGGCCCGTCCCGTGGTGGACGGGCCGGTGATCGTGGCGGACGGGGTCCGCCGCAGCTACCAGGACGGCTTCGAGGCCGTGTCGGGTGTCTCCTTCTCCGTGGCCCGCGGCGAGCTGTTCGCCCTGCTCGGGACGAACGGCGCGGGCAAGACCTCCACCGTGGAGCTCCTGGAGGGGCTGGCGCTCCCGACCTCCGGGACCATCAGGGTCCTCGGCCACGACCCGTACCGCGAGCGCGCCGCCGTCCGGCCCCGGACCGGGGTGATGCTCCAGGAGGGCGGCTTCCCCTCCGACCTCACCGTCCTGGAGACCGCGCGGATGTGGTCGGCGTGCACCACCGGGGCCCGCCCCGCCGCCGAGGCCCTGGAGATGGTCGGGCTCACGAGCCGTACGAAGGTGCGGGTCAAGCAGCTGTCCGGCGGGGAGAAGCGGCGCCTGGACCTGGCGCTGGCCCTGACCTCGCGGCCCGAGGTGCTCTTCCTGGACGAGCCGACCACGGGGCTGGACGCGGAGGGGCGGCGCGACACCTGGGAGCTGATCCGGGCGCTCCGGGACGGCGGCACGACCGTACTCCTGACCACGCACTACCTGGAGGAGGCCGAGGCGCTCGCGGACCGGCTGGCGATCATGCACCAGGGGCAGATCGTGACGGCCGGGACGACCGCCGAGGTCACCGCGTCGCAGCCCGCCAGAATCCGGTTCACGCTGCCCGACGGCGTACCGGCGGGGCACCTTCCGCTCTCCCTGCGCGCGGGCGGCGAGGGGCAGCGGATCGAGATCCGTACCGCCACGCTCCAGGAGTCGCTGCACGAACTCCTCGGGTGGGCACAGGAGTCGGGCGTGGCGCTGCTCGGGCTCGACGCGCGCTCCGCCTCCCTGGAGGAGGCGTTCCTCCAGATCGCGAACACCCAGCTCCGCTCCCGTTCCGAGGACCCGCGCGGGGCCGGGGCCATGGACAGCAAGAAGAAGGTGACGGCATGACGACGCCCACCGTCCTCGCGGACGACCGCACGGCCCCCGGCCGCTCCCCCTCGAAGGCTTCCGCCTCCGGGCGGCGGCTGGCCGCCCTCGCCCGCGCCGAGCTGATCCTGCTGGTCCGCAACCGGTCCGCGATCTTCCTGGCCCTGGTGCTGCCGGTCGTGATGATCTTCTCGATCCGGGCCTCGCTCCAGCAGATCGACCTCGCGGGCACCGGGCTCTCTATCGCGGGCGCCGCCCTCACCGGCGGGATCGGCATCGTGCTGGTCCAGGTGGTCTACATGAACCTCGTCACCGGGTACGTCACCCGGCGCGAGGAACTCGTCCTCAAGCGGCTGCGCACCGGCGAGATCACCGACCGCGAGATCCTCACCGCCACCGCCCTGCCCTCCGTCGCCCTCGCGCTCCTCCAGTGCGTGCTGCTGGTCGTGGCCGGGGCGATCGCCTTCGACCTGACCGCCCCGAAGCGGCCCGAGCTGTTCCTGCTGGGTCTGGTCGTGGGCCTCGTGATGATGTCCGCGCTGGCCGCCGCGACCTCCGCGATGACCCGTACGGTCCAGACCTCGCAGCTCACCACGTTGCCGCTGTTCTTCGTCTCGCTCTTCGGCTCGGGGATCTTCGTCCCGCTGGACGTCTTCCCGGACCGGCTGGCCTCGGTGTTCGAACTGCTGCCGCTGACCGGGGTGATGACCCTCGTACGGCACGGCTGGCTCGGCCACGCGGAGACCGGCGACCTGGTCACGGCCGGGGTGACGGCGCTGGCCTGGACCGCGTTCGCGGTGTTTGCTGTGCAGCGGTGGTTCCGCTGGGACCCGCGCGGCTGAGTGCACAAGAATTCCCACGGGGACGGGACTCCCCGCGGGGGCCGGACGAAGGGGCTGGACGAGGTGATCGGACCCGAGCGGGTACGGGGCTGGCGGCGCGACTGGCAGGAGCGGACCAAGCTCCAGCGCATCGACCTCTACACCCGGGTCACGCTCTGTCTGCTCCCCTGGGTCTTCCTGCTGTCCTGGGGCCTGATGCCGCTCGGCGCGATCCTGGACCGGGGGCCGGGGGCGGTGGCCCTCGGCGCGGCGTTCTTCGCCCTGAACGTCATGCAGTGCGTGCTGAGCAACCGCAATGTGGGGCCCGCCTTCGCCCACTACCGGGGCGCGGAGCCCTTCCCGCCCCGTCGGCTGCGGCTCCCGGCGGTGCTGCTGGCGGCGGCCACCGGGCTGCTGGTGGCCCTGGCGGCGGTGGACGCCGTCGGCGAGGCGGGGCTGGCCCTGCTGGTGCTGGACCTCCCCCTGGCGTTCGCCACCCCGTACGTGCTCCTCGTCCCCGTCCGGACGTACCTGCTCCGCTCCGCGGCCTTCGCGGCGGCCGTGGTGGCGCTCCTGGCGGCCGTCGGAGTGCCCGGCGGCCTGCTGTTCGGGGCGTCCCTCTCGCTGGCCGTCGTCATCCTGCTGGTGCTCAGCTCGGCCCGGCCGAGCGCCTGGACCCTGATGGTGATGTGGCAGGCGGAGGACGCGCGGGACATGCAGGCCCGGCTCGCGGTGGCGGAGGAGCGGCTGCGGTTCGGCCGGGACATGCACGACGTGCTGGGCCGGAACCTGGCGGTGATCGCGCTGAAGAGCGAGCTGGCCGTGGAGCTGGCCCAGCGCGGGAACGCGGCGGCCGTGGACCAGATGGTCGAGGTCCAGCGGATCGCCCGCGCCTCGCAGCAGGAGGTACGCGATGTCGTACGGGGCTACCGCGAGGCCGACCTGCCCACCGAACTCCTGGGCGCCAAGGGCGTGCTGGAGGCCGCCGGGATCAGCTGCACCGTGGAGGGCGCCGACGGCCCGGCGGGGATCGGGGCGCCCCCGGCGGTCCAGGCGGCCCTGGGCTGGGTGGTCCGCGAGGCGGCGACCAACGTCCTGCGCCACGGCGACCCCCGGAACTGTGTGATCCGGCTGACGACGGCTTCGGGCGCGGTGGTGCTGGAGGTCGAGAACGACGGGGCCGTCACCACGGGGACGGACCCGGCCGACGGCGGCTCCGGGCTGGCCGGGCTGCGGGAGCGGCTCGCGGCCCTGGGCGGTTCGCTGGCGGCCGGGGCGGCCGGGGAGGGCCTGTTCCGCGTCACGGCGACGGTCCCGCTCACGGCCCCGGCGGTCCGCCCGTCCCCCACACCCCGGACGCTCTCCCCGGAGGACCGATGACCACCGGGACGACCCCGGCCCCGGCCCGTACCGCCTCTTCCTCTTCCCGGACAGGCCGATGACACCCCCCGTACCGCCTCCTCCCCGGACAGGCCGATGACCACCGCCCGTACCGCCTCTCCGGCCCGCCCCGCCCCGCCGGAGCACCGGTGACCCACACCCGTACCGCCCACACCACCCGTACCGCCCGCCCGGAGGGAAGAGGATGACCGCCGAAGGGGACATGACCACCGAGGGCTCCGGCCGGCCCCTGCGGGTGCTGCTCGCCGACGACGAGCACCTGATCCGGGGCGCGCTGGCCGCGCTGCTCGCGCTGGAGGACGACCTCGTGGTGGTCGCGGAGGCGGCGAGCGGCCCCGAGGCGCTCGCGATGGCCCTCGCGCACCGGCCCGATGTCGCCGTCCTCGATCTCCAGATGCCGGGCGCGGACGGTGTGAAGGTCGCCACATCGCTGCGCGCCGAACTCCCCGGCTGCCGCACCATGATCGTGACCAGCCACGGCCGCCCCGGGCACCTCAAGCGGGCGCTGGCCGCCGGGGTGCGCGGGTTCGTGCCCAAGACCGTCAGCGCCCGTCGGCTCGCCGAGATCATTCGTACCGTCCACGCCGGAAACCGTTACGTCGACCCGGAGTTGGCGGCCGACGCCATCTCCGCCGGGGACTCCCCGCTGACCGCCCGGGAGGCCGAGGTGCTCGAACTGGCGGCGGACGGGGCGCCCGTCGCGGAGATCGCGGAGCGGGCCTCGCTCTCGCAGGGGACGGTCCGCAACTACCTCTCCTCGGCCGTCTCCAAGATCGGTGCGGAGAACCGGCATACGGCGGTGCGTCTCGCCCGCGAGCGGGGTTGGGTATAGTGGGCACCGCACTTCGGCGCACGCGGACGTAGCTCAGTTGGTAGAGCGCAACCTTGCCAAGGTTGAGGTCGCCAGTTCGAACCTGGTCGTCCGCTCCAGTTACGGAGAAGGCCCCGGTCCTTGAGGACCGGGGCCTTCTCCGTTTTCATCCGCCGCCCGTCACGCCCAGGTGGCGCCGGTCAGGACTTCGTACGCCTCGATGTACTTGGCGCGGGTCGCGTCCACGATCTCCTGCGGGAGCGCGGGCGGCGGCGTCTCGCTCGCGCGGTCCCAGCCGGAGGCCGGGGAGGTCAGCCAGTCGCGGACGAACTGCTTGTCGTACGAGGGCTGCGCGCGGCCGGGCTGCCAGGTGGCGGCGGGCCAGAAGCGCGAGGAGTCCGGGGTCAGCACCTCGTCCGCGATGATCAGCCGCTCGCCGCCGTCCTCGGTGCTCTCGTGGCCGAACTCGAACTTGGTGTCGGCCAGGATGATCCCGCGGTGGTGGGCGATGTCCCGCGCGCGGCGGTAGACGTCGAGCGTGGTCCGGCGCAGCTCGGCGGCGGTCTCCACACCGACCTGGTGGGCGACCTCCTCGTACGTCACGTTCTCGTCGTGGTCGCCGACGGCCGCCTTGGTGGCGGGGGTGAAGACCGGGCCGGGCAGCTCGGAGCCGTCGACCAGTCCCTCGGGGAGGCCGATGCCGCAGACCGTACGGGAGGCGTTGTACTCGACCAGCCCGGAGCCGGTGAGATAGCCGCGCGCCACGCACTCGACCGGGACCATGCGCAGGTTCTTGCAGACGAGGGTGCGGCCCGCCCACTCCGCCGGGGCGCCGGGCGGCAGCTCGGTGGAGATGACGTGGTTGGGGACGAGGTCGGCGAGCTGGTCGAACCACCAGAGCGAGAGCTTGGTGAGGACGCGGCCCTTGTCGGGGATCTCGGTCGGCAGGACCCAGTCGTAGGCGGAGATACGGTCGCTGGCGACCATGACGAGGTCGCCCGCCTCGTTCCGGTACAGGTCACGCACCTTGCCGGTGTGCAGGTGGGTGAGGCCCGGAACCTGCACGGGCTCGGGCTTTTCTACAAAACCGGACACGGTGCCTCCGCGTAGATTGATCCAGGAGCGGTTCCGATTGTCCCGTACGGAGGGGGCGGAGCGCGCGCGGGGCCCGGCGGGGCGTGCGGACCCGGCCCGCCACCGGCCCTCCCGGCCGCCGTCGCACGCCCGTACTCAGCGACGCAGCGCCTCGGCGGGCTCGATCCGGCTGGCCCGCCATGCCGGGTACGCCCCCGCGAGCAGCCCCGTCACCAGGCCGATCAGGGGCGCTGCGAGCAGCGTGGTGGGGTGCACGACCGGTGTCCACTCCCGCGCCACCGCGACGGCCACCACCGTCAGTGCGCCCAACGCGGTCCCCACCAGCCCGCCCACCGTTCCCAGGGCCGCGGACTCGGCCAGGAACTGGCTGGTGATGTGTCCGGCCCGCGCTCCCAGAGTGCGACGCAGACCGATCTCTCCCGTCCGCTCAAGCACGGCCACCAAGGTCGTGTTGGCGATGCCGACCGCCCCGATGACCAGGCACACGACGGCCAGCAGCAGGAAGAGCTGGTTCAGGTCCGAGCCGACGGTGTCACGCAGCGCCTTGGGGTCCGGTGGCGGAACCGCCTTGAACCGCTCCGGGTGGGCCGGGTCGAGGGCCAGGGGCGCCTGGTCGGCGATCTGGGTGGCTGCGCCCAGCTCCGTGGATATCAGCATCCTGGCGGGGGACTCCGCGCCGGGCTCGCCCCACTCGCGGGCGGCGACACTGCCCGGTACGACGACGGAGAGCAGCAGATCGGTCTTGCGCCGCACGTCGCCGATGATGCCGATGACCGTGAAGGGCCGGTCCCCGATGAACACGACCGGACGGCTCTCCAGTGTGGTGATGCCGAGCCTGGCGGCCATCCCGGAGCCGACGACGGCCACCGGGACGGCTTCCTTCTCGTGGTATTCGTCGAAGAGCCGCCCCGCCTCCAGCGTGGGCTGCGCCGCGCGCAGGACACCCGGGCCCGCGGCCGCGACCTGGGTCTCCTCCTCACCGACGGTGGCACCGACGGGGGAGGCCCGGACGCCGGCGCCGTCCGGGAGGCTCACCGGCCAGTAGACGCCGGCGTCCGAGACGCCGTTGAGACGTTCGATCCGGTCGGCCGCGTCATCGGGGAAGGAGACGCCGATGGCCGATCCGTCGGCCGCACCGATGTCCTCGACCGTGACCTCGGTGGCGGTCAGCGCGTTGAAGCGGCCGTCGATCTGGGATGAGGTCGTCGCCGTCAGACCGAGGACGGCCACGAACGACCCGATGCCCAGCACCGTGCCCAGTGCGGTGAGCACCGAGCGCGCCGGCCGCTGGAGCACGCCCGCGACGGCCTCCGACAGGAGGTCGCGCAGCGCGAAGCGGGAGACGTCGGCCCGGTCGGTCCGGCGGTGTCCGCCCCTGCGGCGTCCGGCCCGCCGGGCTCCTCGACCCGGGGGCCTCACGCGCCGGACCGGTGGTCGGCCGAGGTGTGGAGCGGGGCGGGCCTCGCGTCACGGGCCGGGCGCGGCTCGGTGAGCCTGCCGTCCCGGATGGCCAGGGCGCGGCTGCCGCGGGCCGCGACCGCGGCGTCGTGGGTGATGACGACGAGAGTCATTCCGTCCTTGTGCAGATCATCGAGAAGGGCGAGGACCGAGTCGGCGGTCGCCGTGTCGAGGTTGCCTGTCGGCTCGTCGCACAGCAGAAGGGAGGGGCGTCCCACCAAGGCGCGCGCGATGGCCACGCGCTGCCGCTCCCCACCGGAGAGCCTCGTCGGCATGGCGTCGACGCGGTGGCCCAGCCCCACCCTGACCAGTGCGTCCCGGGCGCGGGCGGCCCGTTCCCGGCGGGGAACCCCGCTGTAGACCATGGCGAGCGCCACGTTGTCCAGGGCACTGCGGTGCGGCAGCAGGTGGAACGACTGGAAGACGAATCCGATGCGCCGCCCGCGCAGTCCGGCCCGATCGGAGTCCGGAAGGCCGGTGGTGTCCATGCCGTCGAGCAGACAACGCCCCTCGGTGGGCGCGTCGATGAGGCCCGCGATATTGAGGAACGTCGACTTGCCCGACCCGGAGGGCCCGGTGATGGTGACGTACTCACCGCCTGTGATGACGAGGTCGACGGGAAGGAACGCGGGGACGGGCGGCGGGCCGGGATAGGTGAGCCCGACGCCGCGGAACTCGATGACCGGCGCGGGAGTCAACGGGCTCCGCCCTCGCCACCCGGCGCCTTGCCGACGATGACACGGTCACCGGGCGCGAGGGCGTCCTGCGGCACCGGGGTCACCTGGACACTGCCGTCGCCCTCCAGACCGGGGCGTACCCGTATCTGACGGCGTTCCCCGTTCCGGGCGAGGACCGTGACGACGGTGCTGCCGTCCGCGGCGGACGATACGGCGGAGAAGGGGACGACCAGGACCTTGCCCCGGGAAGCCTTGATCTCGATGGTGAGCCGCACCTCCTGGCCGACGAGCGCCGCGTCGATCTTCTTGTCCGGGGTGACGTTCAGGGTGGCCAGGGCGCCCGCGCCATCGGCTTCCCCCTCCCCGCCGCCTTCCGACTCGCCGTCGCCCCCTTCCCGCCGCACCGAGCCGCCCGGTTCGGTGACCGAGGTGGCCGTGCCGTCGAACTCGTCGCCCGTGGCCTCGGCGAGGATGCGCACCTTCTGCCCGGACCGCACCACGCCGCGCTGACTAGGCGTGAGCACTCCCCTTACGCCGAGCGAACCGGAGGAGATCGTCATGACGCTGCCCGGAGCCCGGTCACCCACTCCGACGGTGACCGACTCGACCCGGGCCGGAAAGCGGTCCAGGAAGACGACTTCCGAGGCGGGGAGCATGGCACCGGCCTGAAGACGCGCCGCGGCCAACGCCTTCTCGGCCCGGCCCAGGTCCTCCTGGGCCCGGACCACGGTCTTCTCCTCCTGCCGGTCCGCGGCCCGGACGTCCTGCAACGCCCTCTCGGCGTCGGTGACGGACGTCATGGCCGCCTCGACCTGGGCGGCGCCGTCCTCGACAACCGGGCGTGGGTCGTATCCGAGGGACCGGTAGAAGGCGTCCAGGGCGGCCTGGGTTCCGGCGCCGAACTCACCCGCGGGATCGGCGGTCGAGGGAAAGCCACGCCCGGCAAGCGCTTCGCGCAGCTGGGTCACGTCCGGCCCGCGGGCCCCTGGCTTGAGGTCGCGGTAGGCGGGAAGAGAGCCGGGCAGCGCGAAGACCGGCCGCCCCGAGATCTCCACGAGCACGCTCGCCGCCTTCACCCGGTCACCGGCCCGCAGCGGCGCCTTGGTGACCAGAGGTTCGGCCCCCTCCGCGGCGCTCACCGCCGCGGAGACGGTGAGGGTCCGCTCGGCCGCGACCTGCCCGCGTACCACCAGCGAGGCGCGCAGCACGCGGAGCTCGACGTCGGCCGTGAGTACGTCCCGCTCCGGGGCTCCCGCCTCCGCAGCGGCCTGAGCGGGTGACTTGATCATCGTGGAGGCCCCGAAGCCGATGCCTCCTGCCACCAGCGCCCCCACGACGACCGCGATCAGTACGCGCCTGCGACGGGCCAGGGCCGGTGGCGGCGCATCGTGCGCAGGCCCGCCGGCGGACATACCACGGTCAGCGTGCTTCGATCGCTTGGTTCGCATTCTCGATCCACCTGGCGGTCTTGTCCTTGGCGTCCTCGAGAACTTCGGCGCTCTCTTCGATCACCTGTTTCTCGTAGGCCGTCTCCAGGGCAATGCCCACGCCCAGGTAGTTGACCTTCTTCTTGCAACCCATGTCGGCGACCGCGACGGCGATCTCCCGCTTCCCGGCCCGGGTGGCGTCGGACCACTTCTTCTCGTTCCAGGCGCTGCTCGGGGAGTCGTAGTCGTAACCCTGCTTCTTCATGCAGTCCGACCAGCGCTCGGAAGCGTCGAGAAAGCGGCTGTCCTCGCGGACCTCGGCCATGGCCTTTCCCCGCGCGGATGCGACCACCATCTCGGCGAAACCCTCGCCGAAACCTCCCTTGCCGGCACCGGCAGCCGAGCCGTCCGGCAAGGTGACCTCCTCCGAGGTCGCCGCTCCCGCCGTGATGGTCCGCAGGGCTTCGCCCTCGCAGCCCCCCGCGGGAACCTTCTTGCCGTTGAACGTGGAGACCCTGCCGCTCAACAGGTCGCCCTGTACGTCCGTCACGTTCTTGGCGTACAGCGACTCGGCCCCTGACCCTTTCTCCCGGTCGGGGGCGGGCGGCGGCTTGTAGCCGTACTTCTCCGCCTGGGCGATCGGCACCACCAGGAACTCGGAGTGCTCCAGATACGGCTTTCCGCTGAACCGCGCCAGCGGCTGCGGGTTCTGCGCGTAACCCAGGCCCCTCATACAGGCGTTGACCAGCAGCACACGCGCCTTCTTGAGCGTGTAGTTCTCCTCCGGTGTGGGGAGGTAGGCGTCGAGCGGCGTGGTGATCTGCGCTGCGTCGAGATGCCCCGGGGTGGGGACGGAGCCGATCTCGGGCTCTCCGCCCCCTGCGCCCGGGGATGAGCAGGCGCACATCGCGAGAGCGAGCAGGGCGGTCGCCCCGACGGCGCGCGGAAGTCCGGTCACCTTCGTCAGCACCCGGTCTTCCGGAACGAGGAGAACTCGTTGTTGTTGTCATAGAAGGTCAGGTAGCGGAAGTTCCGGCTGGCGAAGTAACTCGTACCGCCATAGCCCGTGTGCCAGTAGAAGGTGAATCCGGCACACGAGGTGGGCGCCTTGGCGTCATTCGACGCGGCACCGATCGAGTCACCGAGATACGCGCGCTTGATCAAGTAGTACTTGCCGTGGAAGTTCGGGTGCGGGTCGTTCAAGTCGTAGTAGCCCTCGGTGTAGCTGGTGGGCTGCTGGTAATTGAACACGCAGATGTTGCCGGTGTTCGTGCAATCGCCGTCGCCGTCGGCCGTAGCCGTCGAGGTGGCGGAGGCAAGCAGGGCGACCGACACGGCGGCCACCGTGGCGGCGCGCGTCAGCACGGGTCTCTTGGCACCCATTTCGTCATCTCCCCATGGTGCAAGGCCGTTCGAGGGCCTTGGCTTCGGATGGAAGAACACCAGGGATTCCCCCCCTGGGCAGCGCAGCTGCCGATGTTGGCCAACTCGCCGCAGAATAAGTCAACTTACACGTAAGCTACACACGGAACAAGATCTTCTGAATAGGGGCTGGCGATCAGAGCCGCGTGAACGCCCGGGCGATTCCGGGCCGTTGGCCGCGTCGGCAAATCCGGCCGACCGCGCCGATAAATCCGGCCAGCCGCGTCGTACGGGCCCGGATTCAGTCGCGCTTGCAGATCCGGTCGAGGAGGTTGGCCGTGGCCTGCTGGATACGGGCGTCGACGTGGCCGGGGCGGTCCAGGGCCGGGGACCAGGCGAAGGTGCCGGAGGCGAAGACGAGCGCGCCGGAGGGGGCCTGGTAGAGGGAGGTCTCCTGGTGGCGGGTGGCGCCTTCGGAGTCCTGGTACGGGGAGTGGGCGAGCAGGATGCGGTTGTCGTGCTCGGGCAGGCTCGTCCGGGGGAAGTAGCGGTCGGCCTCCCCGGCGACCAGGCCCGGGATCTCGTCGCCGTCGGCCGCGCCCGTGGCGTCCCAGAGCCAGTGCTCGGCGTTGCGGACGACCATCGGGCTGGGCTCGGGCACCCGCCCCGCGTACTGGATGCCCAGCAGCTGCTGCTCGGGCCGGTCCACCTCGCGCCAGAGGGCGGACTTGCCGGGCCCCCGGCGTTTGCGGCAGGTCAGCAGCCGGTCGGGGATGCCTGAGGCGGAGGGGGCGAGGCCCACCTGCCAGTACATGGTGTTGGCGGAGAGGAAGACGAGCGAGGTGCCGGAGTCGCGGGCGCGCTCGGCGGCCCGGCGCATCGGGAGCGACCAGTACTCGTCGTGGCCGGGGAAGACCAGGCCCCGGTAGCGGCTGGGGTCGATGCGGCCCGCGTGCAGGTCGCGGGCGTCGGCGTAGGCGAGGTCGTAGCCGTACCGCTCGGCCCAGCGGATGAAGTCGTACGCGTGCCCCACGTGCAGGGGCAGGCCGGCCCCCGCGTACGGGCGGTCGAAGGAGATCGTGACGGCGGCGTCCTCCTCGCCGAGCAGCCGCCCCCGCTCGTCCCACGCGTGGTAGAGGCTGGCGCCGGTCCGGCCGTCCTCCGGGTAGAGGTTGTACGCCTGCCAGGTGATGTCCGGGAGCAGGAGCAGCAGGTCGGCGGGGTGGTCGTGGCGGACGGTGAACGGGATGTGCGAGCGGTACCCGTCGGCGGTCGTCAGGACGGCCACATGCGCGCCGACCGACCAGTAGCTGGGGATCTGGAGCCGCCAGGACATCCACCAGTGGTGGCAGGAGACGGTCCGGTCGGCGGCGAGGGGGGCGGGCTGGACGATGCCGGAGAGGCGCGGGCTCGTGGTGATCTTGGCGGCGCCGTCACCGCCGTAATGACCGATCCGGTAGATGTCGACGGAGAACTGCTGGGGCGGGTCCACGGTGATGTGGAAGTCGATGGCCTCGCCGGGGGCCGCCGCTCCGGGCGAGGCGAAGCCCTTGATCTGGCGGTGCACGTCGTCGGCGGTGCGGGTGCCGCCGCCGGTGGAGCGGCCGAGCTCGGGGTCCGCGTACCAGGGGACGACCTGGCCGGTGTCGTCGAAGTAGTTCTCACTGCCGCGCAGCCAGGGCAGCGGGCCCTGTCCGAAGGGGTCGCTCACCGCGTGCGCGAGGGCGCCCGACTCCCATCGGCGAATCTGCTCCGCCCCCATGCCGCGCCCCTCCCTCAGGTCCCCCGGACAACTCCGGCGCGCTCCGTGTCAGCGCCGATCCCCAGCACATCACATAACGCACGCACTCCGTCACCCTTCGTCGTTAATTGACGTGAACGGAACCCTTTCTTCCGGTCGTTACGCACGACCGGTCGTGCTGCTACCCGATGCCGAGGGCCGTGTCCGGGTGTGAACGCCGCGTCCGGGCCCGTACGACGGCGTCCATACCGGTTGAACGCCGTGTCCGGGCCCGTACGACGGCGTCCATACCGGTCGAGGGCCGCGTCCGGGCCCGTACGGCAGCTCATACCAGCCGCACCGGCTTGTCGCAGCGGACGCCCACCTCGGCCAGCCAGGACCGCAGCGGGTCCGGGTCGCCGTCCTCGACCAGGCTGAGGACCGGCGTCGCGAGGTCCGCCCGGCGCTCGCCGTCGACGAGCAGCGCGGGGCCGTCCAGCCAGTCCAGGCCGGGGGCCGCGCCCGCCGTGTCCACGGCCGCGCAGCAGACCATGGCCGCGACGTGGTCGGCGAGCAGCTCCGTGCCCGTACGCGGCGGCTGGAGCGGAAAGAGGGGAAGCGGGTCGGGGCCCCAGACGTCGAGGGGGTCGGAGCCCGCACCGGCCGCCGCCGTCTGCTGCGCCGGGCCGGGTGCCGGGGCCCGGGCGTCGTCGCGGGCGACCGCCGCCCCGATCCCGGCCGCGAGCTCCTCGCCGGGGGTGCCGGGGCCGGACAGGTGCTCCATGACCCGGGCCAGGGTGGGCACCGCCGGATCGGCGGCGGAGGCCGGGGGTACGCCCATGGCGTCGAGCACCCGGTGCAGCCGGGCCGCCTCCGTACGCCACTTCCGGTCGACGACCTCTTCCGGATACTGCTGCCAGTCCACCGGCGCCCAGTCCGGACCGCTCTCGGCCGGGCCGCCGTGGAAGAGCCGGGCGGCGAGCAGGGAGGTGGCCTCGTCGGCGGCGCCGGGCTCTTCGAGGAGGTCGCACGCGGGGCGCTCGCCGAGGCGCGAGGCGAAGCCGTCGGCCAGCCGGTCCCGGCGGGAGAGCTCGGTGAGGGCGGAGACCACCCCGGCGTCCAGCCGGGAGGGCCAGCGCCCCATCCGCCAGGCGGGCAGCGCGACCCGGGTCAGCAGCCGGTCCCAGCCCGCGTAGGCGAGGCCGACCTGCTCCTGGGCGGCGATACGGAGCGCGTAGTCGACGCCCTGGGCGCGCATCGAGGCCGTGGCCGCCACGCACCGCTCCATCTCGGCGGCGTGCTCCCGGCAGGCGCGCAGCAGCAGCCGGGCGACCCAGCCGGTGAAGGTGACGGGCGCCCCGCGCAACACGCCCCGGCCGGGGGCGGCGGCGTCGGCCACCGCGGCGTCCAGGCCCCGGACGAAGCGCCGGGCGGCGGCTATGTCGGGGTGCGCGGCGGAGCCGGTGCCCGCCACGACGGGGGCGAGGACGGCACGGAGCTCGGCGACCCGCATCCACCACAGGAACGGCGAACCGATCACCAGGACGGGGGCGGTGTCCTTGGCCACCAGGGCGGCTTTTCCGCCGCCCCGGTGCGTACGGTCGCCGCCCCGGCGGCCACGGTCGCCGCCCCGGTGCGTACGGTCCTCCAGCCAGCTGTCGCAGTCCGGGGTCAGCGCCATGGCCGAGGGCGCGGGGACGCCGAGCCGGTCGGCCAGGTCCCGGACCAGGCGGTAGAGGTCGGGGGCGCCCTCCTCCGCCACGGGGACGGTCGGGCTCACGGCGGGCCGGGCCCGCGCGATCGCCACCGCGACAGCGGCGGCGGTCAGCAGCACCACGACGGCGACCCCGAGCACCGCCCAGCGCACACCGTCCCAGACGGGCCCGCCGAGATGCCCCTGGGCACCCGCCGCGAACAGCACGACGGCCACGGCCGCGGGCGTGATCACCGCGGCCACCGCCCTGCTGCGGATGCGCAGCAGGGCGAGCGCCCGGGCCTGCGCGGCCCGCGCACCCAGCTCCTCACCCACGTCGATACCGGACACGGCCGGATGTCACCCCCTCTGCCTCTGCTCCGCGACGGTGTTGCTCACTCCCCCACTGTGGCACCCGTCACTGACATCGCAATGCCGGTGGGCCAAGTGCCGGAACGCTTGCGCCGCACCCTAGTTGGGGCCCCGGCGGGCGTCATCCGTCTGGCCCAGTCGTCACCCGATGGAATGGCTTTGGGCAAAGCTGCTGACGTGCTCGCGTCCGTAGGGCAGGGCGGGTGCGGGGCGAGGTCGGGGCCGTACCCCGTGGCGCGCAGGTGTGCGTAACCCGTCGCGCGTTGGTGTGCGTAACCCGGAGTGGGGACGCGTGCGTAACCCGGGGCGGGGGCCTGGTGCGTGACTTGTGGTGCGTACGCGGACAGCCCCCCGCGCCGCCCGCGTACGCCGGTGGCGTGCGGGACGGCGCGAGGGGCTGCGGAGCTAGCGGGGCACCGGGAAAGGGCTCAGCCTCCGGCGGCCTTCAGGGCGATGTCCGTCCGGTGCTGGGAGCCGTCGAGGCGGATGCGGCCGAGGGCGGTGTAGGCGCGCTCACGGGCCGCTGCGAGGTCCTTGCCGGTCGCGGTCACCGAGAGGACCCGGCCGCCCGCGCTGACGACGGTGCCGCCCTCGGCGCGGGTCCCGGCGTGCAGGACGTACGCGTCCGGGGCATCCTGCGCCGCGACCTCCGCGAGCCCGTCGATCGGGTCGCCGGTGCGGGGGGTGCCCGGGTAGTTGTGGGAGGCGATCACGACGGTGACCGCCGCGTCGTCGCGCCACGTGAGCGGCGGGAGGACGTCCAGGGTGCCGTTGGCGGAGGCGAGGAGGACCCCGGCCAGCGGGGTCTTCAGCCGGGCCAGCACGACCTGGGTCTCCGGGTCGCCGAAGCGGGCGTTGAACTCGATGACCCGCACCCCGCGCGAGGTGATCGCGAGGCCCGCGTAGAGCAGCCCGGAGAAGGGCGTGCCCCGGCGGCGGAGCTCGTCGACGGTCGGCTGGAGGACGGTTTCGAGAACCTCGTCGACCAGCTTGGGGTCGGCCCACGGGAGCGGGGAGTAGGCGCCCATGCCCCCGGTGTTCGGACCCGCGTCGCCGTCCAGGGCGCGCTTGAAGTCCTGGGCGGGCTGGAGCGGCAGCACGGTGGTGCCGTCGGTGATGGCGAAGAGGCTGACCTCGGGGCCGTCGAGGAACTCCTCGATGACCACGCGGTCGCAGGAGAGGGCGTGGGCGCGGGCCGCCTCGACGTCCTCGGTGACGACGACGCCCTTGCCCGCCGCGAGGCCGTCGTCCTTGACGACGTACGGGGCTCCGAAGGCGTCGAGGGCCTCGTCGATCTCGGCGGGGGTGGTGCAGACGTAGCTGCGGGCGGTGGGGACCCCGGCCCCGGCCATGACGTCCTTGGCGAACGCCTTGGAGCCTTCGAGCCGGGCGGCTTCGCCGGAGGGGCCGAAGCACGGGATGCCGGCCGCGCGCACGGCGTCGGCGACCCCGGCGACGAGCGGCGCCTCCGGGCCGACGACCACCAGCTCGGCGCCCAGCTCGGCCGCGAGGCGCGCGACGGCGTCACCGTCGAGCGCGTCGACCGGGTGCAGTTCGGCCACCTCTGCGATGCCGGCGTTGCCGGGGGCGCAGTACAGAGCGGTGACATCGGGGTCGAGGGACAGAGAGCGGCACAGGGCGTGTTCGCGGGCGCCGCCGCCGATGACGAGGACCTTCACGGGGTGCAGCCTAACCGCCGGACGGGCGGCCCCCGGACGGCCGCCGGTCCTTGGACGGCAGTCGGGGGGCGGGGTGGCTGTCCCGGGGGGGGTGGCTGTCCCGGGGGGGGGCGGGAGGGCGTCCCGGGCGCGGGGGCGTCCCGGGGAGGCTGTCCGGGGCTGGATGGCTGTCCAGGGCGGATGGCCGTCCGGGGGGTGGGGTCGCTGTCCGGGGCAGATAGCCGTCCAGGGGCGGATGGGTCCGGGCTCACGGCTCGTACGCCGGGCTGGGGCTGCTGCTTCGCCCGGCGGGCCGAGGGATACTGCTTCGCTCGGGCGGGCGCTACTGCTGCGCTCGGTCGGGGCTGCTGCTTCGCCCACCCGGCCGGGGGCAACCGCTTCGCCCGGCCGGGAACTGCTGCCGGAGCCGACTCCCTGCCCCGACGCCACCGCTCCGGCTCACCGCACACTCCGGCTCACCCCACACTCCAGCTCACCGCCCGCTCCAGCTCACCGCCTGCTCCGGCTCACTGCTCGTTGGGGAACTCCTCCACCACGGTGGCGCCCAGCTCGCGGACGATCAGCTCGTGGCCGGAGAGGGCGGAGTCGACGAGATCCGGGTCGTCGGCCTCCGGGATGTCATCCTCGGGGGCGACGGAGCGCGGCGGCTCCGCCCCGTACGACCCGTGGGAGGGCTCGGGGGCAGGCGGTGGAGCGGTGTCCCGGCCCTGGCCCTGGTGCTGGGGCCGCTGCGACGCGGAGGGGGACGACGACGGCTGCTGCTGGGGCTGCTGGGGGGCGTGCGCGGGCCGTCCTTCGTACGCCATCGGGGCCGAGGTGGCGGGTGAGGGCGTCGGGGCGGGCGTGTACTGCGGGGCCGGGGGGCGTCCGCCGCCGGGGGGCGGGGGCGCCGCGCCACCGCCGGAGGCGTCGACGACCGCTTCGACCCGCCACTGGGCGTTGAACCGCTCGGCGAGCGCCTGCTTGAGGACGTCCTCGCTGCCGCTGCTCGTGAAGTTGTCGCGGGCGCCCGCGTTGATGAAGCCGATCTGGAGGGTGGTCCCGTCGAACCCGGTGACCTGCGCGTTCTGGCTGAGCAGAATCCAGGTGAAGCGGCGCCGGTTCTTCACCGCCTCCAGGATGTCGGGCCACATGCTCCGTACCTGTCCGGCACCCTGGGCCATGCCCGGGCCCGCGCCCGGGGCGGCGGGCGCGGAGGGGGCCGCCGGGGCGGGGGCGGCGGGGGCGGGTGTGGCGGGGGCCGGGGCGGCGGGGCCGCTGCCGGGGGCGGACGCGGTGGGCCAGCCACCGGGGCGGCGCCCCTGCTCGCCCCCGCCACCACCGGCGGTGGGCCAGGACCCGGGCCGCTGCACGGGGGCGTCGGCCGGAGGCTGCGGGGCGGCTTGGGGCTGCGGTGCGTAGGCGGCAGGCGCGGGGGCCGGGGCCTCACCCCGTACGGCAGCACAGGCGGCATCGGGACCCGCGGGCGCTGCGGGGGCCACGGGTGCGGCCTGCGGGGCGTGGGCCTCGGGCCCGGGGACGTACCCCATCGGAGCGGCCCCCACGGGCGGCGCGGCGAACGAGGCGGCAGCGGCGGAGGCGCCCCGCTCCAGCCGGTCGAGCCGGGCCTGCATCGACCGCTCGTCGTCGAAGGCGGCCGGGAGCAGGACCCGGGCGCAGATCAGCTCCACCTGGAGGCGCGGCGAGGTGGCACCGCGCATCTCGGTGAGCCCCTCGTTGACCAGGTCGGCGGCGCGGCTGAGCTCGGCGGCGCCGAAGACGGATGCCTGGTCCTGCATGCGCTGGACGACATCGGCGGGGGCGTCGATGAGCCCCTTCTCCCCCGCGTCGGGCACGGCGGCGAGGATCACCAGATCGCGCAGCCGCTCCAGCAGATCGGCCACGAACCTCCGGGGGTCGTTGCCGCCCTCGATCACCCGGTCCACCACCTCGAAGGCGGCGGCCCCGTCACCGGCGGCGAAGGCATCGATGATCGAGTCGAGGAGCGAGCCGTCGGTGTATCCGAGGAGTGCGGTCGCCATGGCGTAGGTCACACCGTCGTCGCCCGCACCGGCCAGCAGCTGGTCCATGACGGACATCGAGTCACGCACGGACCCGGCCCCGGCCCGCACGACGAGCGGCAGGACGCCGTCCTCGACCGGGCTGTTCTCCCGCCCGCACACATCGGCGAGATAACTGCGCAGGGTCCCGGGAGGAACGAGCCGGAACGGATAGTGGTGCGTACGCGACCGGATCGTCCCGATGACCTTCTCGGGCTCGGTCGTGGCGAAGATGAACTTCAGATGCTCCGGCGGCTCCTCGACCACCTTCAGCAGGGCGTTGAACCCCGCCGGGGTGACCATGTGGGCCTCGTCGATGATGTAGATCTTGTACCGGCTGGAGGCGGGCCCGAAGAACGCCTTCTCGCGCAGATCACGGGCGTCGTCCACACCACCGTGCGAGGCGGCGTCGATCTCGATGACATCGATGGACCCCGGCCCGTTGCGCGCGAGATCCCGGCAGGACTGGCACTCCCCGCACGGGGTCGGCGTGGGCCCCTGCTCGCAGTTCAGGCAGCGGGCGAGGATGCGCGCGCTGGTCGTCTTTCCACAGCCGCGCGGCCCGCTGAACAGGTACGCGTGATTGACCCGGTTGTTCCGCAGGGCCTGCTGGAGCGGGTCAGTGACATGCTCCTGACCGATGACCTCGGCGAACGACTCGGGGCGGTAGCGGCGGTACAGCGCAAGGGACGACACATCTACGAGGTTATCGGGGCCGACTGACAACCAGCCCCACACGGCCCGTACAGCAACGCCCGGCAGCCGGGGAACAGCGCCCGACAGTCAGGGACCGGAAACGCAAGGACCCCCCACGCACCCGCCAGAGCCGACCTACCCTTGCTGCCTTCCGGCCCTGGGGGAGTTCAGTCAGATAGCGCCACGTGAGGGGCTGACGCCCACCTTAGCGGATGCCCACCCCCTCAGGTCCACCCGCCCGCCCCGCCGGACGACCTGCACGGCCGCTCCGGACGATCTTCGGGGAACGTGTTCGCGAGCACCCTCAAACGTCTTGTATTGTTTGCGGCGGAGGATTCGCCTAGTGGCCTAGGGCGCACGCTTGGAAAGCGTGTTGGGGGCAACCCCTCACGAGTTCGAATCTCGTATCCTCCGCCATTGCTCTCACCGGGCAATACGTTGAAGGGCCCCACCGTTCGCGGTGGGGCCCTTCGGCGTGTGTGGCCTCAGTTGCACAGGACGGACAGCCACGTGCACGGGACGGACAGCTGCGGACTTCCACGGACGCAAGAGCTTCTCCTCGCATGGCTGCCGCCATCCGCTGACCACAGCCCATCGGCAGCCAGGCGGCCCGGCGGCCCGCTCGTGCTCGTCCGGGACAAGTTGAAGGGGTCCGGCCACTGCCGCTGCGCGGCCAGCTCTCCGGCGTCGCCTTCAGCGCCCCCGAGCACCTCGTCCAGCGCGATCGAACATGCGGGTAGCACGGTTCCGGGAACCGAGCACACTCACACGGCAACCGACTAACGTACGGGCCGGATCGCTCCCACAGAGCTCGCACGACATCACGCCTGAACAGGAACAGCCATATGCCAGTACGCCCCGAGCTGCCAGAGATCTTGAACCGTGCCGATTTCGGCGGGCTCGCCGGACGGGAGCCGAAGAGCGTCGCGAAGATGGCCGACCGGGGTCTTCTGGCCGAGCCGACCCACCAGCACCAGGGCAAGCCCATCTGGGAGCGGTCGGCGGCGCTGGACTGGTTCCGTTCACTGCACGATCACGCCGTCGTCGTTCCGGGCAACGAGCCGGCCTTCGCCGAGCTGCGGGAGCACGGCATCTACATGTGCCCGGCGACGAGCAACCACCTGAGCCTGGCCCGGCCGCGGCTCTTGGTCATGTACACCCCTGGCGGTGGCGGTCGCGTATTCGAGGTCACCGAGGTCGAGACCGTCGGACAGGGCCTGCCCGGAACCCGGGCCACGACTCCCGGGACCGTGGAGATCACGCGCACGAGGGAATCCGAGGATCGGCGCACGTACCCGTCGTGGACGGTCTTCTTCCTCTCCGAGGCGGGCGCCATCGAGGTGATCACCCCTGTCATCCAGCAAGGGCGCTATGTGACCACCGGCGATGTCCAGCAAGCCATGGTTTCCGGCAAGCTCCTGGTGCAGCCGCTCGACAAAGCATTCCCCGTTCGGCAGTGAGTGCCCGGCCGAAGGCGGTGACCGGGCCCCGCTGCCACCACGGAATGCCAGGGGAGAGCAGCCGGGGCGCGCCCCTAGAATGGCCGTCGTGACCGACAACGCTCAGCAGCAGACAGCGCCCACCACCGAACTGCCGACCCAGTACGCGCCGGCCGAGGTAGAAGGGCCGCTGTACGAGCGCTGGGTAGAGCGCGGGTACTTCGAGGTGGACGCGAAGAGCGAGAAGCCCGCGTACACCATCGTCATCCCGCCGCCCAACGTCACCGGCTCGCTCCACCTGGGCCATGCCTTCGAGCACACGCTGATCGACGCACTCACCCGCCGCAAGCGCATGCAGGGCTTCGAGACGCTGTGGCAGCCGGGCATGGACCACGCCGGTATCGCGACCCAGAACGTCGTCGAGCGGGAACTCGCCAAGGAGGGCAAGTCCCGTCACGACCTGGGCCGCGAAGCCTTCGTCGAGCGGGTCTGGGAGTGGAAGGCCGAGTCCGGCGGCCAGATCGCCGGCCAGATGCGGCGCCTCGGAGAGGGCCTGGCCTGGAGCCGGGACCGCTTCACCATGGACGAGGGCCTGTCCCGGGCCGTCCAGACCGTCTTCAAGAAGATGTTCGACGACGGCCTGATCTACCGCGCCGAGCGGATCATCAACTGGTGCCCGCGCTGTCTGACCGCCATCTCCGACATCGAGGTGGACTACCAGGACGACGACGGCGAGCTCGTCTCCATGAAGTACGGCGAGGGTGACGACACCATCGTCGTCGCGACGACCCGCGCCGAGACGATGCTCGGTGACACGGCCGTCGCCGTCCACCCGGACGACGAGCGCTACGCCCACCTGATCGGCAAGCGGATCACGCTGCCGCTGACCGACCGTACGATCCCGGTCGTCGCCGACACGCACGTCGACCCGGAGTTCGGCACGGGCGCCGTCAAGGTGACCCCGGCGCACGACCCGAACGACTTCGCCATCGGCCAGCGCCACAACCTCGAATCGATCGAGGTTCTCGACGAGCGCGGTGTGATCACCACCCATGGCCCCTTCCAGGGCCTGGACCGCTTCGAGGCCCGCTCCGCCATCGTCGCCGCTCTGCGCGCCGAGGGCAGGATCGTCGCCGAGAAGCGCCCGTACACCCACTCCGTGGGGCACTGCTCGCGCTGCAAGACGACGCTGGAGCCGCGCCTGTCCCTGCAGTGGTGGGTCAAGGTCGAGACGCTCGCCAAGGCCGCCGGTGACGCGGTCCGCGACGGTCGTGTCGCCATCCACCCGGCCGACATGTCGCAGCGCTACTTCGACTGGGTCGACAACCTCAACGACTGGTGCATCTCGCGTCAGCTGTGGTGGGGTCACCGCATCCCGGTCTGGCACGGTCCGAACGGTGAGCTGGTCTGCGTCGGCCCCGACGACGAGGCGCCCACGGGCGAGGGCTGGACGCAGGACACCGACGTCCTCGACACGTGGTTCTCGTCCGGCCTGTGGCCGTTCTCCACGATGGGCTGGCCGGAGCAGACGCCTGACCTGGAGAAGTTCTACCCGAACTCCGTCCTGGTCACCGGCTACGACCTGATGTTCTTCTGGGTCGCGCGGATGATGATGTTCGGCCTGTACGCGATGGACGGCCAGCCGCCGTTCCGCACGATCGCGTTCCACGGCATGGTCCGCGACGAGTTCGGCAAGAAGATGTCGAAGTCGTTCGGGAACACGGTCAACCCGCTGGACTGGATGGACAAGTACGGCTCCGACGCCCTGCGCTTCACCCTGGCCAAGGGCGCGAACCCCGGTGTCGACGTCCCGATCGGTGAGGACTGGGTCCAGGCGTCCCGTAACTTCGCCAACAAGATCTGGAACGCCACCCGCTTCGCGATGATGAACGGCGCGACGGTCGAGGGCCCGCTCCCGGACGCCTCCGCGATGTCGGCGACGGACCGCTGGATTCTGTCCCGACTGAACAAGATCGTCGCCGAAGCGGACGCCTACTACGACGACTACCAGTTCGCCAAACTCGCCGACGCGCTCTACCACTTCGCGTGGGACGAGGTCTTCGACTGGTACGTCGAGCTGTCGAAGACGACGTTCTTCGCGGGCGGCGAGCAGGCCAAGGTCTCGGCCCGGGTTCTGGGCGAGGTCCTCGACGTCACCCTGCGGCTGCTGCACCCGATCGTTCCGTTCGTCACGGATACCCTGTGGACCACGCTGACGGGCCGTGAGTCGGTCGTCATCGCCGAGTGGCCGACCGACTCCGGCTTCCGCGACGAGGCTGCGGAGAAGGAGATCGAGCTGGTCCAGCGGGTCGTCACCGAGGTCCGCCGCTTCCGCTCCGACCAGGGCCTCCAGCCCGGCCAGAAGGTCCCGGCCCGCCTGGAGCTGGCCGGCACCGCCCTCGCGCCGCACGAGGCGGCCATCCGTCAGGTGCTGCGTCTCCAGCCGGAGGGTGAGGGCTTCGCCGCCACCGCCTCCCTGCCGGTCGTCGGCGCCACTGTCTCGCTCGACCTGTCGGGCACGATCGATGTCGCCGCCGAGCGCAAGCGCCTCGCCAAGGACCTGGCCGCCGCCGAGAAGGAGAAGGCCCAGGCCGAGGGCAAGCTCGGCAACGAGGCGTTCCTCGCCAAGGCCCCCGACAACGTCGTGGACAAGATCAAGGGCCGACTCGCCAAGGCGGACGAGGACATCGTCCGCATCCAGGCCCAGCTGGACAAGCTGCCGCAGCAGTAGGCGCCCGGAGCATGGCCGAAGGGGGCCCAGACCAGACGGTCTGGGCCCCCTTCGGGCTCTTCGGCCTTCGGCGCTGGCCCTACGGAATCCCCAGTGCCTCGTACGGGCTCGACAGAGAGAACTCACGCTGCTGCGCGACGATCTGGGCCTGGTGGAGATCGAACTGCGCCATGTACAGGAGATCGTCGAGGCGTGACGGCTTCTGCTCCAGCACGTCGAGGGCGATCTCGGCAGCGCTGTCGTTTCGCTCCAGCCGGTCCCGGAAGAAGTCCAGGTTCCCCTCCACGACGAGGCGAGTCATGTCGAGCTCCGAGACCTCCGCATCGGACACTCGGTCGACTCGCGAGTGCACCCGGTACTCGTAGAAGGGGCCGGCGACGCAGCGGATGCTGTTGGCCGCCCCTCGCCTGAACCGACTGGCCAGCAGATTGACGGCGAAGGCCCAGTCTCCCCACTTGAGCACCCTCGGGTCGTACAGACCGCACTCCAGGGCGTCAGCCCTGTGGCAGACGATCGACGTCGGGACGTGATGCTTGCGCACCACGAGGTCCTCGCGACACGGGTACGAGGAGATGGTGAAGCCCTCGAAGGCACCGAACATCCACGACATCGTGTGCACGAACGCGGTGTCGGGGTCAGATTCGAGGATCTCCACCGCCCTGTCCGGGTAGGACCCGGCCGCCAGGAGGAACGGCTCGGTGGCCAGCCGGTCGTCGGCATCCACCTGCATCACGTACTCCAACCGCGCGGCCGCCAGGCCGGCGTTCCTGGCCGCGTGGTGCCCTTGGCGCTGCTCGAGGCGGACGACGCGTACGCCGGGCAGCTCGGCGCAGGTGTCGATGGCCTTCCGGGTCGTGTCGTCGTCCGACCCGTCGTCCACGATAACCACCTCGTACGGACGCCGAAGCGGCTGCTCGACGACCGACTCCACCGCCTCGACGAGGTAGTCGCCGGCGTTGTGGCAAGGGATGACGAAGCTGATGCCTCCATGGCCCATGGTCGTCACGAGGCTTCCCGTCCCTTCATGGTCGCGGTGCCGGCCGAAACGCGGCACCTCCGCACCGCGGTGACGGTCGCACGAGCCGCTTCGAAATAGGTGCGCCGCGAGCGCGTGTCCTGCTCGGCGTGGTCGTCCCAGCTCACGGTCACGTCCCAGCCCTCGTAGATCCGCTCCACCGCGCGGCTGAGGGTCTCCGGCGTGTAGCGGGCCTCGCCCTCGATGTGGATCTGACCGCCCTGGGCGTCCGTACGGGAGATCCCGGTGAAGACCTCCAAGTAGTGCACGTTGACCGATCGGGAGCTCTGTACGGCCTGGGTGAGCACGGCTTCGACGTCGCGCTGGGACAGGTAGTGGAGCACGTCCTTGGCGACGAGCAGGCCGAAGTCCTCCTCGACCACGTACTGCTCGATGAGGGACTCCACCACCGTGACGCGCTCCGCCAGGTTCTCGTGCAGCGAGAGTCGCCGGAGCAGCGGTTCGGCCGGGGCCTGGTCCACCGCGACGACGGTGAAGCCGGCCTTCGCCAGCGCGATGGTGTAGGCCCCGGCGCCGTATCCGAGGTCGAGAGCGCGACGCGGGATGTCGGCGGGGAGGGACGTCAGCAGGGCGCGGAACCGCGCCGAGACGGGCGCATGCAGCTGCTCTCCGGTGCTTCGACCGTTCCGTAACGCGTCCGCGTAGAAGGCGTGGAGGGATGCCTTCGAGTGCTGTACAGGCAAGGGGCACCACCTGGGGCTGGAGGGATGAGCGAGGGGAGGCATCTAGAAGTCGGCGATCTCGACGGGCCGACCGGGCGTGAGCAGAGAGGTCGCCAGGGCTTCGGTGACCCGCATCGGCAGCAGGTGCGCGGCGAGCGAGCTCCGGTTCTCGGTCCCCCGAAGCCAGTTCTCCATGAGCTGCCGGTTGCTGTCGCTGTGGAACAGCCCGTCGAACGTCCTGACCGACGTGTACTGCTCGTCCGGCAGCAGGGAGGCGTTCGCCCTCGTGGTCAGCCGGGCGAAGGCGTCGATCCGGTCCGCGTTCTGCCCGCGGGGCACGTCGTAGCAGTGGACGTGCGCGGAGTAGAGGGTCGACAGCTGCGCTTCGAGGTCGACGCTGGAGGTGCGACCGTTCTTGTTGTAGACGTCGTCCGGGAGGTCACGCCAGCTGCGGACGGACGGCGTCGTCTGCTCGAAAGACAGCGTCCCGATGGTCAGGGTCCGCTCCGACTCGACGTCGACCAGGCGGAACGTTGCGGTGATGTCCGTCTCCCCGAAGGCGTTCTCCAGGATCGCGGAGTGCGGCCAGCGGGGGTGTCCATCCTCGAACCGGCTGGCGGCCGGCTTCGGGATCCGGAGATGCTGATCGGCGGGGAAGGCTCCGAAGGAGCTGACTTCGATCCGGAAGCGGCGGTCGGGGAACACGAGCTTGTTGAGGGACAGGCACTGCACGGCGAGGTCCACGTAGTGGTAGGCGCCGTGCATCATCATCCCGTAGCCGTACCTGTAGGGGTGATCGTCCCGCGTCTCGTACTCGTGCTGGAGGTTCCACACACCGCCGGCGGCGCGCAGGTGGAACGAGGTGACGGGGGCCTGCCAGTCCCGCACCCGCTCTTCGAGCGAGCGCAGCACCTCCCCGTTGTAGATGCGGTGATACCGGCTCAGCGTCATCACGGAGTGCTTGGCACCCGTACGACCGGCCTGAGCGATCAGCTCCCGCATGACCTCGGTGATCCGGGACGGCGCGAACCGGCCATCTGCCATGGGCGCCAGGACCGGCTTCTCCACCAGGGAGTCGATCCCGTTCTCGACGCAGTAGTGCAGGTACGCCTCGTGCGCCTGCGCCTCGGTCGCGATGTACACCTTCGTCGGCAGCTCGGGCAGGCGGAGGCGCCGTAATGCGGCTCCGATCAGCTCGGGCTGCCTCTGCTGCGCGGTCACGCCACGGCCCGAGTCCGGGAGGTAGACGACCTCTCGGGGCTTCAAGTCGACGCCCTGGATGCGCTCCTCGATCGTCGGCCGCTCCGATTCCAGGTCGATGACGGAGTACGAGTCGACGTGGCCGGCCTCGATGGCGTCCTTGATGCTGGGCAGGTACTTGTTGGCGACGATCTCGTCGAAGCCGACCACGACGAGGTTGTGGCGACGCGTGCCGGGGCGGGGACCGGGAGCGGCGTCACGTCCTCCGGGCTCTTCGAAGCAGCGGAGGGTCGGCTGCATGAGGATCGGCGTCGATGTCGCCGGAGACGTTCGAGAGTCGGTTCTCATCCGCATTGCTCCCACTCGTGCTGTGACTGTTCGAAGCTGTTCCGAAGCAGATCGGACGTTGGTGGCCCCGGCTGTGATCGCCTTCTTCTGAAGATCGCGAAGGTGGCGTACTAGCCGGAGACGGAGCTGTCCTCCCCGGCGCCAGCGAGGAGGCGGCGGGGGCTCGTGTTCACACCACAAGGCTGCTGTCAGGGCCGCCCCGTCGGAACGTCCTCCCACCGCCCCAGGACCGAACTTTCACCGAACTTAGGCGCCCTACCAGGCCGTTCATAGCTGAGAGGCGTGAACCAGGTGGCACGCTGGCCGCATGGCAGAACTCAACGGAGAACCGGTCGAGCCGGCCCAGCTTCAGAACCTGTCCCTGACCAACTACGGCCACTTCACCTCCATGCGAGTGGACGACGGGCGCGTACGTGGTCTGTCCCTGCACATGGAGCGACTTCAGCGCGACTGCCGAACGCTCTTCGGCACCCACATCGACCCGCAGCGCGTACGCGAGCTGGCCAGGCGTGCCGCTCCCTCCACCGGATCCACCACGGTCCGCGTCACCGTCTTCGACCCCAGCCTCGACCTCGGCCACCCGGACAAGGCCGACGACCCACACATCCTGGTGACCTCCCGGCCGGCGGGGGCCCTCCCGCTGCCGCCGCTCAAGGTGCAGTCCACGACCTACGTACGCGACGTACCGAGCGTCAAGAGCGTCGGCCTCTTCGCGACCCTGCACCACCGCCGTCAGGCCCAGCTGAACGGATTCGACGACGCCCTTTTCGTCGACGAGGAGCACGTGATCTCGGAGGGAGGTACGTGGAACGTCGGCTTCTTCGACGGCAGCCAGGTGATCTGGCCGAACGCCGACTGCCTGGTCGGCGTGACCATGGAGCTCCTGAAGGGCGCCCACGGCCACGAAACCCGCTCGGTCCGCCTGGACGACCTGACGAACATGCGGGCCGCATTCGCGACCAACGCGGCGATCGGCGTCCGCGCCGTCAGCGCGATCGATGGGATCAAGCTGCCCGAATCCCACGCGATCATCGACACGCTCCGCAAGGAGTACACGGAGATCGAGGGCGACTTGTTGTAACGCTCCGAAGCCGGGCTCCCACTGGCTAGGCTGGACAGGACCGTCCAGCAACAAGGAGTCCTGGGGTGGCGACAGTTGAGCGATAGTCCGGGCTGGAGGTCCGGGCCTTACGCGAGGCATCGCGGATGAGTACGGAGGAGTTCGCGGCACGCCTCGGTGTCAGCGACCGCATGGTGTCCAAGTGGGAATCACGCAAGGACACGATCCGGCTCAGGCAGGTGAACCAAGCGGCTCTGGACACACTTCTCGCCGGCTCCGCCCCCGACGTCCACGAGCGGTTCGCGAGCCTCGCCCGCTCGCTGGGCACGGTGCTTCCCACACAGGAAACCCCGAGCCCAGGGCCCCAGCCTCAGCAGCACCAGGTCCGCCATCCTCGCGACGGCAAGAAGATGGCCTTGGTCGAGGCCGGCACGTTCCTGTGCGGCGAGAAGAACGAGCCTGTCTGGCTCCCGTCCTTCTACATCGACGTCTTCCCGGTCACCAACAACGACTACGCGCGCTTCGTGGCCGCCACCGGCCACGAGCCGCCCCAGCACTGGCACCGCGGCAAGTGCCCCGAGGCCATCCTCGATCACCCGGTGGTTTTCGTGACCTGGCACGACGCCTCGGCGTACGCGGCGTGGGCGGGGAAGGAACTGCCGACCGCCCAGCAGTGGGAGAAGGCGGCCCGTGGCACGCGCGGCGATGCATACCCATGGGGCAACAACGCCACCCCGGCCAAGTGCAACTCCCGCGAGAGCGGAATCGGCTCCACGACCCCGGTGAGCCGCTACCACAGCGGAGTCTCCCCGTACGGCGTCTACGACCTCTGCGGCAACACCTGGGAGTGGTGCTCGACCCGCTCCGAGCCTGGCCGCTACGAGCTCAAGGCCGGCGCCTGGACCAGCCCCTTCGCACGCGCCACCCCCGCCGTCTTCAACGACGCCTCCACGGAGATGCTCGACGACGACACGGGGTTCCGCTGCGCGGCACTTGCGACCACGATCGACGCCATGGTCGGCAACGTGTGAGTCCCAGCCGGTAGCAGGCCCTGTGTCGAAGAGCCGAGCACGTCGAAGTGGAGGCAAGCCTCTTGGCAGCTAGTCACGCCGCATCCGATGGCATCGATGTTCCCGCTGGTCCTCACGGTATCGCGCTACTCGAAGAGGTCTGGGCTCAATTTCGGAAGCGGGAAAGCTGGCCGAGCTGGCATGAGCTGAGGCGCCCGCTGAAGCGCGCCCAGGTGGACCCCAAGGTGGCGCTGGACCAACTCAGCGAGCAACTCTTGATCACGACCGCACGGGCCAGAACCTGGCGTGACGGGTGGCCGTCAGGATCAGTCAAGCTGAGTCTGGCAGCCCTTGCACACCTGCCCGACGGAGCCGCATTCCTACGGAGCCTCTTTGTCCTGATCGATCTCCTCGCAGAGATCCAGGAGCGCCAGGTCTCCCTGAACGGTCAACCGGCCACGGTGCACGAGTCCGATCTGCACGACCTGCGTCGCCAAAGGTTTCCGAAGACACCGGATCGTTGGCTATCCGTCGATGAGTTCATCTACGACGAGCCATGGTGCATCGGGGGCAGCATCGGCAACGGGTGGGCCGGGACCGCATCGACGATCATCGTCGATCACCGCGTACACCTGTTCGTGGGCTGCAAGGACATCAACGACTACTGGCGTCGCCGACAGCGCCTGATCGCTGACGCCATCAGCCAGGCCAAGCAGGGCAGCCCAGGCAGCAGCCCACTCGGTCGAGTGCACCCGAGCATCGCCCAGGTATCCGCCGAGCTCTTCGCCGACGGCCACTACACCGATGCAGTTCTCAGGGCATTCAAAGCCGTCGAACACCGCGTACAGCAGGTCACTGGCAGCAATGAGATCGGCCAACGGCTGATGAACAGCACCTTTGGAGGCACGAACCCACAGCTGGACGTTGCGCGCACAGCAGGGCCGTCAACGCCTGGAGAGCGCGACGGGTACAAGATGCTCTTCATCGGTGCCATGACTGGCCTGCGGAATGTCCGAGCACATGGCGACCACCCGCCGGACAACGTGGACGAAGCCCGCGACGCCATCGCCTTCGCCAGCCTCCTTATGCGGCGGATCGATCGCGCTGTCGATCTTCGCGCCGAATCCACCAACGAGGCCGCGACCGCGGGCAGGGCTACGGACGGGACAAGGTAGACCCGCCCGCCGTGGACCATCCGCCGGTGCGGCTGCCCCATTCAGCTGATCGGCTGCGGGCCTGCGTGGTCTCAGTTCTGGTCTCATTCACCCCCGTCCAGCCCCGTCCAGCCCCGTCCGGACGGGTCCACTCCGAACGCTCCCCCGCAGGTCAGGACAGGCACGACCCCCACCGGACCCCCATACGAACATTTGGAAAGCGTGTTGGGGGCCCCTCACGAGTTCGAATCTCGTATCCTCCGCCATTGCTCTCACCGGGCAATACGTCGAAGGGCCCCACCGTTCGCGGTGGGGCCCTTCGCGATTGTCGGCCCTCACCCTCGCCGTTCCGGCCTTCGGCCTGCGGCAACAAGAGATCATGCGTTCTCACCTCTCCCGCACCCTGCCTTGCCTCGCCGAACCAACGGTGTCACCATTGGTTCAAAATAAACGTGCGAGCTTCTGTGAGGTGCGGCGACATGGCGGGCGACAGGAAGTGGGCGACCGGGGCCGGGGTGGTCGCGGCGGTCGGTGCGGCGGCCGCGGGGGCGCGGTGGGTGTGGCGGCACCAGGACGAGCTGGTCATGCGTCCGCCGCTCAGCGAGTGGACGTTCACGCACATGTCGCTGCTGCTGCCGACGGAGACCGTGCCGCGCGCCGGGCGCCCGAGCGTCCTGCCGCGGGCTCCCCGGCCGCTGGAGTTCACGTACGAGTGGGACGGGGCGGCCAGGACGCTGTCCGACCTGCACACCCGGACGCGTACGACCGGGTTCGCGGTCGTGCACCGGGGGCGGCTGGTGCACGAGGCGTACCCGGGGCGGTTCGCGGGGCCGGACCGCCGGTTCCAGCTGTTCTCGCTGACGAAGTCGGTGACGTCGGTGCTGGTGGGGATCGCGCTGGAGGAGGGCGCGATCGGGTCGACGGACGACAAGGCCGTCACGTACTGCCCGGAGCTGGCCGGTTCGGCGTTCGACGGGCCGACGGTCGAAGACCTGCTGCACATGAGCAGCGGCGCGGGCGGGGAGGAGGACTACGAGGACCCGGACGCCCCCGTCAACCGGCTGATGCGCGCGGTGGCCGGGCAGGGCGGCACCGTACTGGAAGCCGTACGGTCGGTGCGGCCGCACAGCACGCCGGGCACCCGGTTCAACTACTCGACGCTCGACACCCAGGTGCTGGGCTGGGTCCTGGAGGCGGCGACCGGCCGGACGCTGGCGCAGTACGCCGCCGAGCGGCTGTGGGGGCCGATCGGGGCGGAGTCCGACGCGTACTACGCGCTGTCGCGCGGTCTGCCGCGTACGGCCGTCGGCGGCGGTTCGTTCAACGCCACGGTGCGGGACATGGCCCGGTTCGGCCTGCTGATGGCCCGCGGCGGCCGGTGGGGCGGGGAGCAGGTCGTACCGCAGCGGTGGGTCGAGCGGAGCCGCGGGGCCGGTCTGCCGCACCTGGAGGTCGGTGCGCTCGGCGAGCGGTACCCGGCCCATTACGGGTACGCCAACCAGTGGTGGACCCTCGGCGGGGCGGGCCGGGCCTTCACCGGTCTCGGGATATACGGGCAGTTCCTCCGGGTCGACCCGGAGGCCGACGTGGTGGTGGTGAAGACCAGCGCGTGGCCGGTGGCCGACGACCCCGCGCTGGACGGCGAGACCGCGACGGCACTCACCGCTCTGGTGACCCACCTGTCGGCGGACGCATAACCGGCGGCAGAGCATGCGGAGGGCCGCGTACGGGCAGGTGGGAGCCCCGGGCGGGCCTGCTCGTACGCCCTCCGAGGGCGCATGGCTCGCCCCGGGGGCGCGACCGTCCCCGCCCCTAGGATGGAGACATGACCGATCCCGACAGCCCGGCCCCCAGATCCGCCGGCGCCAGGCGAGGGCGGCCGCCGTCGAACGCGCTCAGCCGGGAACGCATCCTGGACGCGGCGCTGGCGGTGCTGGAGCGGGAAGGTCCGGATGCGCTGACGCTGCGCAGGCTCGGCGCGGACCTGGGGTCCAACCACACGGCGGTGCTCCGCTACTTCTCCGGCAAGGACGATATCCTGCTCGGCCTCGCCGAGCGGCTGATCGCCGAGGCCGTCGACGGCTTCGAGCCCGGCCCGACCTGGCGGGCGACGCTGACCGGGCTGGCCCGCCGGGTACGCCGGGCCTGCCTGGCGCACCCGGCGCTGGCCGTGCTGGTCGCCTCCCGGGTGTCCCGGCGCGACGCGGAGTTCCGGGGTGCGGACCTGGTCATCGGCGCGCTGCTGGAGGCGGGTTTCGGTGCGCGGGAGTCCGCCCGCTACTACCGTTCGCTGGTCGACGTCACGCTGGCGATGAGCTCCTTCGAAGCCGCGTCGGCCATGCTGGACGGGCCCGAGCGGGAGGGCGACCGGATGGCCTGGCAGCGCGAGTACCTGATGGCCTCGCCCCAGCGATTCCCGCAACTCGCCTCCGTAGCACCGCACTTGGCACAGGCCGACGAGGACGATCAGTTCGAGTTCGTGATGGGGCTGCTGCTGGACGCGGTGGAGGCGCGCTCGGGCCGTCCCGTGTGACGCGGCCTACCCGGGGCCGTGAAGCCACCCGCCGTACCTCTCGCCCGGCCTTCCGCGCCCTGCCGAGCATCACAGGGGGCAGGAGCCGGAACAGGGTCGGGCCCGGAGGGAGGCGTCGGCCGCGCCCCGGGGTTTCAGACCTCGAGGGGGTACTCCGTGTGCCGCGTAGTAGGCGCACAGGGCCGCATCGCTACCGAAGTCCATGGTCGCCATGACCCGCTGGAAGCGTGCGGAGCACAGGTCACCGGCGACGGCGATGCGCGAGCGCAGTTACGCGATCACCAGCGCCCGCTCGTACTCTCCGCCCTTGCCCTCACCGGCAATACGTCGAAGGCCCCCGCAGCTTGCCGCGGGGGCCTTCGACGCGCTCCGGAAGTGGCGCGGTGGGGCGTCCTCGGGAGGTGCTCAGGCTATGGATCGGGCCCTGCTCTCCCACTGCTCGATCCGGGCCATCGCCCCGGAAAACTGCTTGAGGGCTGCGGAGATGTCCCTGCCCGGGCCCCGGAAGTGGCGGCTCGCACCGGTCATCAGCTTCAGTGGCGCCTTGAAGCTTTCGATGGCTTCGGCCAGCTCCTGGGTGTCCTGGGAAGTGCTGATCATCTGGGTGAGAAACGCCTTCTCCTCGGTGCCCCGGTCCTTCTCAGGAACCGATGCGTAGAAGTCGAAAGCTGCGTGCACAGTGGCGTCCATCTCCGCCATCTGCCCGGCGAATCTCGTCGTGTGCTCCTTGAGGTCGGATGCCGGTTCGGTGATCGAGGCAGCGAGCTTCGCCATGACAGGCAGTCGGGCACTGAACGGTGTGCCGGGGCGAGATGCATGCTCCATGTCGGCGCCTGCGGCCTCGACTGCCGAGGCGACGGCCTCCAGCGTGGCTGTGATCGCCTCCATCGTCTCGTTCATCGCGCCCATCTGGTCCTCCAGCGCCGCGAACCGCTCGAACAGTCCAGGTGAGTCCGGGTCACCCGCCGTCGCTTCGTCGTCCGTGGTGTCCGCCGTCGGCCAGGGTGTCCGGAGCCCACGCAGAATCCGGGCGGGTGTGAGCAGATCGAAGCCGTCACGGATTCCGCTCTCCAGAGCGTTCTCCAGCTCCTCCCGGGCGTCGATCAGCCCGCTGCTCGAACGGTCGAAACGGATCATCCTGATGAGCGAGATGTCGAAGGGGAGTTGGCCGTGCTCGCCGATGTGGATCGTCGGCTTGCCCGTCACATGACGAAGACCGAGTTCGTACATGACGTTGGCGTTGCCACCGCTCACGTCCGCAATGACGAAGTCCGACTCCAGGACGTGTCGGCAGATCTGCTCGGTGAGTTCTCCCGCGTGGGCGATGCGGTCCGCCCTGACCGGAACGATGCCCGATCGCGTACATGCGGGAAGAATGACCTTCTCGAAGATGCGGACGGCGTTCTCGTACGCCTTCCTCTCCTTACTGCCTGCCTCCGCGAGCCGGTCCCCGATGGGGCCGATGACGAAGCAGGTCCAGGAACGCGCAGGGTCGTCCAAAGGGCTGGCTGAGGCGATCGACGTAGTGACGCTCATGTGCGGTGCTCCGTTCCGGTACGAGGTACGTCAAGTGACCCGTGGTCGTCATCGGCGCCCGGCTCCTCCAGCGGGACGCTGTAGACGGGGCGCTCGTCGATGCCGAGGGCGCGCAGGACATGGGAGGTCGGAATCCGGTACTGATGCCCCAGCCGCAGAACCGGGCAGGGGAAGCGGCCGAGCCGGATGAGCTTGTACGCGGTCGCGGGGCAGACACCGAACGCGCGGGCAGCGGTGCGGAGGTCCATGGCCAGCGGAAGGTCGAACGCCTCCGAGAAGGTCATCAGGTCCCTGGTACGCCTGGTCATCGCCCGTCACCTGCCGGCCTCAAGGACAGCGTTCCAACTCGCGTGCCTTCTCCGGGACGCCGGGCTCGGTGGACGATGTCCCCCAGTCCAATGCTCCCGGCCAGGTCGCTGAGCCACTCGTTCTGGAGCTGGGCCGACGGCGCCGTGAACCGGATGGAGGCGGCAAGTCCGTCCGCACGGGCGGGAGGGTCGATGAGGAGCTCCCAGCCGCCCCCAGGAGGGACAAGAGCGGGCTCGCCCCCATACGGCGAAACGGCATCGAGCGCCCCGGGACTCAGGGGCACATCGGCCATCGGGGTCTCCTTCGCCATCCGGCCGGCCGCGGCCCAGACTCGGTTGCAGGCGGTCCCGACAAGGGACCGGCCGAGGTGGGACGCCTGCGGTTCGACAGCGTCCAGCACTTCGACCAGCGAGAGCATCGCCTCCGCCTCGAGCTCCCTGCGATCGGCGTACAGCCGGAAGGACGCTCGGCGGACGGTGCGGCGGAGGCCAGGCAGGGCCAGCCAGAGCACCCGGAGCCGTTCCAGACCCTCTGGTGTTCCATCCCGTCGGGCGCGGTACACGGCCCGGCGCCAGATCGCCTCGCTGAGCACCTCGTCCCGCTGAGTCCCGTACAGCGCTTTCCGGGCCTCCTGCCAGGACAGCGGCACGCCAGCTCGGGAGCCGGGAACCTCGAAGTTCTCGACCTCACCTGCGTCGGACTCGGCCATCTGCAACTCGATGACATCGAACACCCCGTTGAACAGAAGCAATGTCATGTGTTCCCTCCTTCGCCACAACCGAAATGCTGCAGAGCCCTGGCCAGACGTTCGCCGGCCCACACAAGACCGGAAATACTTTCGCGCCATTTCCTGTACGGCGCACGAGCCACCGGGTCCGGCGGCCGGCTATCCGGGGCGCTATACGAAATGGGGGGAGCCGCGTAGTAGTGGAGGTCGCGGCCGACATCACGCAACGCGATTCCCCGTCCGACCTGTTGTCGATCACCACGGGATTCAAGCGGTGGTGGATTCCTTCCTTCGGCTCCGCTCATTGCGTACCTCCTGACGAAAGACCGATGCTCGGAAGGCCGAGTCCGACCGGTTCCGAGCATGCGCGTCCGTCAGGAGGCTTTGTGTCACCCCGGGTGACACCCAGAAGGTGATGGGCGCCACACGCGATGTGCGGAATCAGAGGGAGGTGTTCCCTGCCAGACGTCTCAGCGCGTCCATGTCCTTGACCGTGATCGTCCGGCGCCGGACCTCCAGTACGCCGTCCTCACGAAGTACGCTCAGTACCTGGTTCAGCTTCCCGCGCGAAGCCCCCAGAGACTGGGCCAAGTCTTGCTGCGTCCAGCCGGTGACCTGTGAGTTCGGCGAATTCTGCGCCAGTGAAAGCACATAGCGGGCGACGCGGCTGGTCAGCGAGAGCATCCGCCCACCACCGAGCCGTACATCCGACTCGTGCCGTTTCGCCTGCTCGCGTCGGAGCAGATCGACAAGCGGTCCGTGAGGTTGCACGAACGCGAGGAAGCGAGACAACTCGATGGAGACGACGGTGCATGGGCTCACGGCGATCACATCGGCATTGCGCACGTTCCCGCTGATGGCCGACATGTCTCCGAGCAACTCCCCGGGGCCGCGGTGCCCGAGCCACATCTCCGACCCGTCCGCATTCCGGTGAACGATGCTCACCACGCCGCTGGTGATCGACAGCAGCCGGTCGCACTCCTCTCCCTGGCGCATCAGTACTTTCCCTTTCGGGTACCTGAGCACCCGGCCCTGGGCAAACAGTTCGGACCACGCTTCTCCCAACATCGGTCAACATCTTTCCCTTCGGAAACACGGCGCCGGATGTCCTCCACACCGACTTTCTGATACTGCCCAGAGAAATTCCAGATGTTGAGCAATTCCGGCAGTCGTAGCAGAGTGAGAAGGGGCGCGGAAAAGCATAAGGGGGCACCGGCACAGGCCGGGCGCCCTCCGCCGTACGGTCCTGCAGGTCGACCAGTACCGCTCTCAGGCAACACGGTCCGTCGAGCACTCGTTATTCGGACAAGGTCGGCCGACCCGCCACGGAGGCTGCCGGACCCACGTAGAACTCGTGGGGCAAAGCGGTCTTCGCGGTCGAGGGAGGGGGGCGGATGCTGTCGGACGAGGTTTGGCGTGAGTTACGGGATCAGGGCGCGTCCCGTACGTTCCGCGAGCGCAGCGTGATGCTCAGGCAGGGTTCCGAGGGGACGCATCTGCTCGCGCTCACCGATGGCCTCGCCAAGGTCGTGTACCGGGCCCCGGACGGAGTCATGACCTGGCTGGCCTTCCGCGGGCCGGGGGACCTGCTCGGTGAGGTCTCCGTCTTTCACGGCACGCCACGCACGGCGGAAGTGGTCGCGCTCACGCCCTGCACCGCGGTCGTCCTGGAAGCCCAGCGGTTCCGGCGGTTCGTCGAGGAGCGGGGACTCGTCATGGATCTGATGCGGGAGGCCCTCCACCGGCTACGGGAGTCCGACGCCCACCGGACCGAGCTGCTGACGCTTCCGCTGGTCGTCCGGCTGGCACGTGTCATCCTGCGGCTGGCCGAACTGACCTGCCCCGGGGCCGGATCGGACGGCGTACGGCTGACCGGCCTGAGCCAGGAGGAGATCGCACAGGCCACGGGGGTGACCCGTAACGCGGTCATCACCGGACTGCAACGGCTGCGGGAGGCCGGTGCGGTGGAGACGGCTCGCAGGGTGATCGTCATCAGGGACATGCAGGCGCTGCGGGACTGGGCGGCCACCGCGGTATGAACCTCGGCGCGGTATGAGCCTCGGCACGATGTGGGCTCTGCCCGCCATACGAGCCCTGCCCCCGGGTGTGGTCCCTGCACGCGTCGTGAGCGGAGACCTCGGTGCGCTTCCTTCTGCCCTGGGACACGGACACCCACCCGGCGCTCCGGCCTGTGACCTGGGACACCCGCCAAGTGCCCTGCGCTGTGCAGTCGGCCGGTCCGGAACAGCAGAACCTCGAATCAGCCGGTACCGGCTTCACCACCGTCCCGCCCCACGAGGAGCTCACACATGTCCACTCCCCTGCCCACCCCGTATGCCGAGAGTCGGCCCCTTCCTCCCTACCGGGCCCTTTTCGCCGTCGATGCGAAGGACTTCACCGGTCTTCCCGCCCTTCAGCACGGTCCGGTCAGCCTGCTGATCCCCCAGCTCGTCGATCAGGCGCTGGAACGAGCCGGGCTGCACGAACTCCGCGACTCCAAGCGTTTTCCGGCCAGCACCGGGGACGGAGTGGTGTTCGGCTTCGACCCGGCGTCGCTGCCCTTCGTCCTCTGGCCGTTCCTGGGGGTGCTGGACGACATCCTCGGCGCGTACAACCGGCAGAGTGTGGGGCCGCGCATCCGGCTCCGGGCCAGCGTCCACGTCGGGCCTCTGCCGGACACCGACAGCCCCGGCGACGGCAACGGGACGGCCCGCAACGACACGCACCGGCTCCTGGACTCCCGTCCGGTCAAGGCCATCCTGGCCGCGGCGAGCGAAGAGGTCACCCACCTCGTGGCGATCCTCTCCCAGCGGGTCTACGAGGACGCGGTGCTCGGCGGGTACGCCGGGCTGCACCCCGATCGCTGTGTGGAGGTACCGGCCACCCTGGAAGGGAGGACCTTCTCGCAGCGGGCATGGCTGTACGTTCCGTCGCCGTCCGGGAACCTCCTCCAGGCCGGTGTGCGGCCGCGCGAGGACGCCGCGCGGCAGACCGACGCACCTGTCGGCGAAGAGGGCCAGGAAGGCCGCGAAGGGCAGGACCAGGGCGCCGCGACGCCGCCCACCACGCACTACAGCGGCAACACCCAGCGGGTGGGCGAAGGCGCCGCCGTGATGGGGAACGTCGGGCGGGACATCAACTACACCAGCGGCTCGACCTCGTACCGCGGGACCAATCAGCACTGGGGCGGCGGCGACAACGTGGCCGGGGACAAGCGGGTCGGCGAGTCGGGAGACCACCGGTGAGCACCGGCGCGGACGCCGCCCCCGGCTCCGGCGGCCCGGACGACGGCCTACGGCCGGAACCGGAGAATTCCTACCGCGACAACCAGCAGCGGCTGGACCAGGGCATGGCGGTGATGGGCGGCATCGCGGGGGACGTGACCGTGATCAACGCCCCGCTCGATGAGGACGTCACGGACCGGATCATCAGACCCCGGCTGCGGGAGGGCCCGTATCCCGAGGGAGAAGTCCGGTCCCGACTGCGCTGGTTCGTCGAACCCCACTCCTCCGTACAGGGTCGGAAGGTGCTGGACAGCAGGGTCCTCGTGCTGAGGGCAGGCAGCGGCGCGGGAGCGGGCACCGCCGCGTTCGCCCTGCTGGAAGAGCGCCACGGGGCCGGTGGCATCACCGGTCTGGACTCCATGGAGGACCTCGCGCGCTGGCGGCCCAGGGAGCGGCGCGGCTATCTGCTCCAGGGGCTCTCCCCCGTGGCCGCCGCCGCGCTCGGTGAGGTCGTGCTCAACGGCCTGGCCGACCTGCTGGAACGGCTCCGTGCCCATCTGGTCATCACGGTACGGGTGGACATCCCGCTTCCCGCCGACACGGAGCCCTGGCAGGTCGTGCACCGCCCGCCACCACCGGCCGAGGTGGCCGCCAAGCGGCTGCTCTCCATGGCCGAGGCGGGGGAACTCACCATCAGGCAGGAAGCCGAAGCGCTGGGACACCTCGCCTCGGCGGACTTCACCGGCTACCTGCACGCCCACCCGCTGCCACGGGACGCCGTCGCCGCGGCGGAGAAGCTGGGCGAGCTCGTCGTGTCGGGCCGACCCGCCGCAACCGCACTCGACGAGTTGCAGACCGGCAGCCCGGAATCGGCCCGCAGAGCACTGGCGGAATCGTCCCACCGGGCCGACAGCCTCTCGCTGATGGCGGCGATCTCCCTGCTGGCCGACCAGGACCGCACGGTCATCCAGGAATTCAGCGCGATCCTGCGCCCCCGCATCGACGAACGCGACGGCCCGGCACCGGCCGGGGAAGGGGCCGGGCCACCCCGCAACGTCCTCGGGCTCTCCTTCGAGGACCGGCTGGAGGCCGTGGGCGCACGCCTCCTGCCTCCCCGCTTCGGCGCGGCACAGCCCTACCCGGTCCAGCCCGTCGTCTTCTCCGGCCGCCACCGGTCGGAGGCCCTGCTCCGGTGCCTGTGGCTCGAGTACGAGGGCATGGCCGGGCTGCTGTGGGAGGCCCTGTACGAGACGCCTCACCGCTCCGGCATCGAACTGGCGGCGGGCCGGGCCATCGGAAAGGTCCTGGCGCACGCGACCGGGCCGAACACACTGCGCCAGCTGGCTCCCTTCGCCGCATCGGACAGGCGCTGGCGCCGCCGACTGGTCGCCTACGCGCTCGGAGAGCTGGTCGAGCGCCCCGCCCTCACCTCAGCCGTACGAAGACAGCTGCGGCAGTGGAGCCGGAGCGACCTCGTCCCCCTCCACTGCACGGTGGCCGAGACCTGTGCGGGCGCCTACGGCCTGGCCCGCCCCGCCACCGCGCTGGCGCTCCTGGATGCCGTGCTCGACAGGCCGGGCAAGGAGCTGGAGGGCAGGTTGCGTACCGCCGTCTCCTTCGCTCTCAGCACCCTCCTCTCCGAGGACACCAACCACCTCCCCGTCCTCGAACTCCTACGGGAGTGGCAGGGAGCCGAGCCGGGCACCCCGCGTCACCACATGGCGGTGCACGCCGTCACCTCGATGAGCCTGACGGCCTTCCCCCTGCCCGGCGCACCGGCCGAGAAGCGCATCCGGCTCGCCGACCTGCTCGTGAACCACCCCGAGCAGGCGTTCGGTCTCGTGGTCGCGGCTCTGAACGACCCGGCCACCCACGAGGCGACGGCCATGGGCCTGTCCCTGATCGAGAACGACCCCGCGCTGCGGCAGCTGACTTTCTTCCCCCACCTGCTCGGCGCGCTCTCCGGCGTGGCCCGCGGCCACCGGGGCGTCCTGCGGTTCGTCCTGCGCCACCACCGCGCCCGTACCTCTCCCTCAGCAGAAGGGCTCGCCTCGTGACCGGTCCGCTCATCACGCCGCTGCGTTCCTCACCCGCCTGGCAGCTGTTACGTCACCGTCTCGGCGCCCCGGCCGACCGGGCCCTGGTGTTCCTCGCGAACGACGGGGCCGACGAGATGGTGCCGCCCCGGGGCGGCGACCACTGGGGATATCCGCGCCCGACGGTGCGCGCCGCACGCGCGGGAGGTTTCCACGACATCGTGTGGGTCTCACTCGCGGAGCGGCGGATCTCGGTCGACATCCCGCGCCGACCACCGAAACCCCCTGCCCGCTACGGAGTTGCCTGGAGGGTCGGCAACCCGGTCGTCGCGGCGAGAGAACGGATCACCGAGGAACGGGCCCGGCACCTGGTGATCGATCACATCAAGGGGCCCGCCACCCTGCCCGGCACCGCCGATCCGCTGCGTCGGCCGCCGCCGTACTTCGGCACGGCCGAGGTCGCACCGCCCGGACAACCCCAGGTACTCGAGGACTTCGGCCTCGTGTACTGGTTCCTGGACCCGCCTGCCGCCTTCCTCCCCACGGCCGGTCCCGGTACGGAACCGGCCCTTCCCGAAGGCTTCGGTGAGGCCCATCGCGAGGCGTACCGCTTCTACCGGGAGGTGGTCACGGGCGGCCCTGTGGACTTGGCGGCCCTCTGGCTGCTGATGCAGCCGGAACAGGCGCGGGAGGTGCTCGACTGGACCGTTGCCCACCGCGATCTCCTCACCGACAAGAACAGCTGGGAGCACACCCTCGCCGCGACCCTTCGGTCACTGACACCAGAGGATCGGGGGTTCGTCGGTGTGAATCTGGCGCGGGTGCTCAGTGAGGTGGGAGTGCCTCAGGGCGACGAGGTTCTGCGCCGGATCAGCGGCGCCGACGGCCTGGGAGGGCGCAACGGGGGGTAGTTGAGCCCTCGCCGCAGCCGACGGGGCGGCCGGCCATCCCCAACCTCACAGGGCAATACACCTAACACCTGTCGGCCTCACCCCTCGCGCCCCCGCCCCGCCGCCCTCTGTTTCCGGTACGCGTCCCGGTACGCGCGAGGGGTGAGGCCGACACGGCGCAGCAGGTGGTGGCGCAGGGAGTCCGCGCTGCCCAGGCCGCTGCGTTCGGCCACGCGCTCGACCGGGAGGTCCGTGGCTTCGAGGAGCTCGCGGGCGCGGTCCACCCGTTGTTCGAGCAGCCACCGCAGCGGTGTGAGCCCGGTCTCCGCACGGAACCGGCGGGTCAGCGTCCGTACGCTGGTGTGCGCGTGCGCGGCCAGTTCGCCCAGCGGGAGCGGCTCGTCGAGCCGCCCCAGGGCCCACGCCCGTGTCTCGGCGAGCGAGAACGCCCGGGATTCCGGTGGCGGGCCCGCAGCCGCCTGGGCCTGTCCGCCGAACCGGACCGGGACGGCCAGCGCCAGCCGGGCGACGGCGTTCGCCACCGCCGCGCCGTGATCGGACCGCACCAGATGCAGGCAGAGGTCCATCCCCGCCATGAGCCCGGCCGAGCTGAGCACATCGCCGTCATCGACGAAGAGAACATCACCCACGACCTCCACCCGGGGGAAGCGCTCGGCCAGCTCCGCGGAGAACGGCCAGTACGTGGTGGCCTTCCGGCCGTCCAGGAGGCCCGCCTGGGCCAGGACGAACGCGCCGGTGCAGATGGAGGCGATGCGGCTGCCTGCGGCCGCGGCCCCGCGCAGTGCCGCCAGCACTCGCGGGTCGGCGTCGCCGCGCGCCCCCGTACCGGTGACGATCACCGTGTGCGCGCCGTCCACCACGTCGAGCCCGTGCGGTACGGAGACCTTGAGGCTCCCCGTCGCCGCCACCAGGCCCGGCTCGGGGGTGCCGACCCGTACCTCGTACCCGGGAGAACCCCCCACCAGGGCTGCTCCGAAGACCAGTTCGGGGATCGTGAGGTCGAAGGCGGTGACCGGGGGGACGGCCAGGACGGCGACACGGTGCATGGCCGAATCCTCCGGTTCGTCGGCACTTTCACGGGTGGCCGCGCCCCGCCCCGGTGGCGGAGCCTTGTCCCACGCGGCCGTCGTGAGGACCAACTCACCCCCGTTGCCGCCCTATTCCACTGCCACCCCGTCCTCTGGAGGATTCCCGTGTCCCGTCATGTCGTCCTGGGCGCCGGACCGACCGGCCGCGCCGTCGCCACACTGCTCGCCCGCCAGAACGTGCCGGTACGCCAGATCACCCGCGGCGGCGGAGGCGTCGACCACCCCTCGGTCGAACGGGTCGCCGCCGACGCGAGCGACGTCGGCCGCCTGACCGAACTCGTCGTGGGCGCCGAGGTGTTGATCAACTGCGCCATGCCCCCGTACGACCGGTGGATCACCGACGCGCCGCCTCTCGCCGCCGCTCTGCTCACTGCCGCGGAACGCACGGGCGCGCGTTACGTCATGCTCGGCAACCTGTACGGGTACGGCGAGGTGCACCGGCCGATGACCGAGGACCTGCCGATGGCACCGGTCTCGGCCAAGGGCCGGGTACGGGCCCGGATGTGGCTCGACGCCCTGGACTCCCACCGCGCCGGACGGGCCCGCGTCACCGAGGTCCGCGCCGCCGCGTTCCTCGGCGCGGGCGCCCTGAGCACGTTCACCCTGGGCATCGCCCCGCAGGTGCTCGCGGGCCGGGTGGCGACCTATCCCGGCCGGCTCGACGTGCCCCACAGCTGGTCGTACGTCGGTGACGTCGCGGCGACGCTGGTGGCGGCCGCGCACGACGACCGCTCCTGGGGCCGCGCCTGGCACGCGCCCGCCGCCACCGCCACCGCCGGTGAGCTGGCCGAGCGGTTCGCGAAGCTGACCGATGCACCGGCGCCCCGGCTGGAGCGCCTGGACCGGAGCGCTCTCGCCTCCCTGGCGGTGTCCACCCCGGTGCTGGGCGAGTTGATCGAGATGCTGTACGCCACCGAGCACCCGCACCTCCTCGACTCCACCGATACCCGGCGCACGCTCGGCCTCACCCCGACGGACCTGGACACGGCACTCCTCGACACGGCACACGGCCTGGACGGGTAGGAAGCGGGCGGGAGAAAGGGGGAGGGGGAGGGGGAGGGGGAGGGGAGGGGGAGGGGAGGGGGAGGAGGGCCTTCGGGAGGCGGGGGCGCGGTGGTTCGCAACGTACGCCGGGCGAGCACAGCACTTTTCGGACAAGCCTGGGCCACTCGGGTGACATGAGACAACCCGCCCCGCCCCCGGCCGCCTCTCACAGGCCGGACACAGCGTAGCCACAGATGAGTTGGGGCCGTGCTGGCTCGTCCACGTTCCATCGCGCACTCGGAAAAAGCGGAAGTACGAGGAATGATGACCAGATCCCAGCAGGACCGCCGCACCCACCGCCTCACCCGCCCCTCCATCGCCGTCGCCGCCGCTCTCGCCGTCACGGCGGGGGTCGTCGCCGCCGCGCCCGACGCGAGGACGGCGGCGCCGGGGCCGAAGCTCGGCCTGATCGCCGCCTCCGCCTCGGTGACGCTCGAATCGTGGAAGGACGATCCCGGTGTCCATCTCGACCTCGGGACCTATCTCACCTCCGAGAACGGGGCCTTCGAGCTCAAGGTGACCCGTAAGTCCTACAAGGACCCGGTCGTCATCGCGCAGGTCGTCCGGGACGGGAAGAAGACGCGGACCAAGGCGCTTCCCGCCGGGCTGGTGAAGGACTTCACCGGGCTGCCGGACTTCGTGCAGATCAGCGTCACCGACGCGGCGGGCAGGGTGGTGCTCAGGAAGGCCGAGCCCTTCTGCCCCAACAACGCCTCCGGGCGCGTACGGCCCGACGCCCCCGCCACCTCGAAGTATCCGCAGAGCTGCCCCGTCAACCCCTTCACCCTCGGCTCCGTGTGGGGTGTGGAGAACGGGTGGGCCGCCAACACCTATGCCGGGTACTACTCCGAGCCGGTCCAGCTGGCCGCCGGGACGTACACCGCCAAGGTCTCCGTGGCCAAGAAGTACCGCGATCTCTTCGGCATCGAGAACAAGCCGCAGAGCGTCAAGGTGAACGTCGTCGAGCGTAGTTGGGACGGGGAGGAGGGGGAGGAGGAAGGGGGCAGCGACGTGGGTGCTGCCGCCAAGTCCGCCCACGCGGGGCACGGCGCCCAGCACGCCCCCGCCGCTCACTCCGGACACGGCCCCCAGCACGACTCAGCCGGACACGGCGCCCACGGCGCCCCCGCCCGCACCGACGCCCCCGCCCCCGCGACGAGCGGCGCCGGGCCCACGTACAACGTCGGTCATGGGCCCTACCCCCCGGCGCCGCCCGCCCTCCCCTGGGCGCTCAAGAAGCAGGCCGCCGGGGAGGGCGGACCCGCGCGGCACGGGTTCTCCGCCGCGCGGGTCGGTGACCGTACCGGGCAGACCGACGGGTCGCGGCAGGCTCCCGGGGCGCGGCCCAACTCCGATCGGCCCACCGGGAAGGCGAGTGTGCCCGATGTTCCCAAGCCCGACCTGCGCTCGCTGCCCGCGTACGGCATCACCGTCAGCGACGGGTACGAGGACGTGCCCGGCAAGGACTACCTCGCCTTCAGCGCCAACGTGTGGAACGCGGGGCCGGCCAAGCTCGTCGTGGACGGGTTCCGTTCGCCGGGCAAGGAGCTGATGGACGCCTACCAGTACTTCTACGACGCCAAGGGCAAGCAGGTCGGCTACACCCCGACCGGCACCATGGAGTGGGACCCGCGCCCCGGCCATGAGCACTGGCACTTCACGGACTTCGCCAGCTACCGGCTGCTGAAGGCCGACAGGAAGGAGTCCGTGCGCAGCGGCAAGGAGGCGTTCTGCCTCGCCAACACCGACGCCGTCGACTACACCGTCAAGAACGCCAACTGGCACCCGGGCAGCACCGATCTGGCCACCGCGTGCGGCCAGGAGAACTCGATCTCCGTACGGGAGGTGCTCGACGTCGGCTCCGGCGACACCTACACCCAGGACCTGCCCGGCCAGTCCTTCGACATCACGGACCTGCCGAACGGCACGTACTACATCCAGGTCCTCGCCAACCCGGAGAACCAGCTCAAGGAGACCGATTACGGCAACAACAGCGCGCTCCGCAAGGTCGTCCTCGGCGGCAAGAAGGGCGCCCGTACGGTGAAGGTCCCCGCCCACCACCTGGTGGACGCCAACTGACCCAGCCGTACTGACCCAGCCGTACGTACAGAAGCCGGGGGGGCAGCTCCGGGCCGGAGCTGCCCCCCGGCCCCTCTCAGAACTTGTCCACCGTCGCGCCCTCGGGGACCTCGTAGCAGCCCGACGTGAGCGTGATCCCCAGGCTCGGCTTCGCCCGCTCCCGGTACTGGACGATCCAGGCGCTCACCTTCTTCTTGTCGTTGTCGGCGACAAGGTTCAGGTTCTTGTTCGCGCTGTTGTCCCGGTACTCCCTCTTCAGCACCCAACCGCCCGTGCTGAGCTTCTTCTTGAGGTTCTCCATCGCCACGTCCGTGTCCTCGGCGGACGCGGGCAGGAAGTTCCACGGGTGGTACACGCTGAAGAAGCGCTCGGGGTCCTTCCCCTCGCACTCCTTGACCCCGGGACCCGGCTCGGACGCCTTCCCGGGCACGCCGAGGTACGTGTAGATCCGGCTGGATACGGCCTGGAGCGCGTCCGCCGCCTCGTCGGTGGTGGCGACACCCGCGTACGGGAGGCCCCCGGACGGTTCACCGCTGCTCGGGGCGGTGTTGCCGGTGTTGCTGCTGGTGTTGCTGCTGCTGTCGGAGTCGGTCATGCCACATCCACTGAGACTGAGGAGGAGAAGGCCGGTCAGGGCGAGAGGGAGCGCGGCGGCGCCCCGGGGGGCACGGCGCGCGGGGGGACCGGTCGCGGATCGGAGTCGGGGGCGGAGTCCAGGTCGGAGCACGGAGAACCTCGGTCGGGAGCGGGAGCGGAAGCAGGAGCTGAAAGGGGAGGAAAGAGGGAGGAAAGGAGGAGCGCCTCACTCCGGCTTGGTGACGTCACCGTACTCACCCACCACCACCAGCGCCTGGTTCTTCAGCGCCGTCGAGGACTCGTCCCAGTAGCCGCTGTGCCCCTCGACCCCCTTGGTCGCCGTCGATCCGGCGCCCTCCGGGGCGGTGTTCATCTGGTTGGCGCCGAAGACCTCGTCGCTCGGGATGAGGAACACCCCGCCGCCCAGTCTCCACTGGCTGCCGCCGTGACCCCAGCGGCCGATGTCGGGGACCGGGTCGCCGTCGGCCTCCGCGTTCCACACGTGCCCCTTCGGTACGTCCATCTCCTCGGCCGATCCGACCTTGACACCCGGGCTCCCCGCGAAGATCACGTCGTCCGCGTTGAGTTCGCCCTTCTGCGCGGCGGCCCCGATGAGCGTGGTGCCGTACGAGTGGCCGATGGCCGTGCGGTGCGGGTCGCCCGGACCGCTGTGGGAGGTCTCCAGGCCGTCCAGGAACTGCCGGTAGGCGGGGGCGCCGTCGTACGCGTAGTGCTCGAAGGGCGCGTCCTTGACGATGTCCTGCGGGGCGTCGTAGCCGAGCCAGGTGATCGCCGAGACGGACGCGCCGGGCGTCGCCTCCTGGGTCTGGCGCCAGAGCTGGGTCATCCGGTTGATGTCGCCCTCGACCTTGCTGAGGTTCGACGTGGTGCCGGGCACGTACACCGCCTGGTGCTCGGAGGTGTCCGGGTTGCCCGTGGCGATGATGGCCCGGCCGTTGCCCTCGGCGCTGAAACCGAGCAAGTACGCCTCGGGGAGGCCGCGTTCGCCGGTCTGGTCGAACCGGTTCCGGATCGCGTCCATGCCCTTGAGCGAGGCGTTCAGCCGACGGTAGTCGTCCCCGTACTTCTTGTCCCAGGCCATCCACTCGTCGGTGTGGACCTTGACCGGGTAACGGCCCGCGGTGATCCAGGTCCACTCGTTGGCGGGCGGGGCGGGGATGCCGTTCAGCTGGAGGCGGTGGGCGGCCTGCGTCTCGTCGAGGACGACCCGGTTCGCCTCGTCCCGGATGTCGGAGGGGAGCCCGTCCAGCCTGCCCACCAGCGCCGGGTCCAGGGAGAGGTACGCCTCGCGGTCCTCGGGGCTGAGCCCCGCCCACCAGGCGGCGTTCTCCTTCGGGGTGCCGTCCTTCGGCGGGGCGCCGATCGCGTCGAGGTACGCCTTGCCCGCCTCCCGTACCCCTTCCATGTCCGACCGCGCGTCCTTCCAGTCGGCGTCGGAGACGGTGAGGTCGTCGTCCGCCTCCAGCGCCCGCACCTTCGGCGCCCACTTCGCGTCCGCGTCGCTCGCCGCCTTCAGCGCTTCCGCGATCCGGTCGGCAATCTCCTGGGCCACCGCCGCGTGCGGGTTGGGCTGGAAACCCGCGGCCTGGCGGCCGACCGCCTGCGCGGTGGGGTCGGTGAGCCCGTTGGTGGAGCCGCCCTCGGGGGGAAGCTCGACCCCGTTCCTGGGCGCCGCCGCCGGGTAGGTGACGCTGCCGTCCGGGCCGACCGTGAACTTACGGGACTCGGCGTCGTCGAGCGCCGACAGCAGCTTCTTGCGGGCCGCGTCCATGTCGTGGGCGAACCCGTTCAGCGCGGCGCTCACCAGGCCGCACTGCACCTGGGTGTAGTGGAAGTTGGCCGCGAGCAGCTTCAGTTCCGCGAGCGCCGCGTCGGCCGCCTCGCCCCGCAGCGACTTCCGTATCCCGGCGGCGACGACGTTCTCCACCTGGTCCTTGGCCTCGGCGGCCATGTCACCGGTGGCGCGGTAGCCGTCGGCGGCCTGCTCCCACTCGGCGGGCTTGAGCTGCTTGAGCGTCGTGAGGTCCACCGGCCGCCGTCACCGCCCCGCGCTCTTGCCGCCGAGGCCCGGGGTATCCGCGTACTCGGTCTTGATCTTCCCGAACTCGCCGACCACGGCCTGGTCGGTCAGCAGCAGGTCGTGCCCGGTCTTCTCCAGGATTCCCTTCACGCTGCCGCACCGCTTGCCGAGATCCTTGACGTACCGGTCCCACGACGTGTGCACGGTCTTCTGCGCCCCGGCCGTCAGACAGCCGTCGTCCGCGCCGAGCCCCTGCTGTCCGTCCCGCAGCTTGCCCACCGCCTTGTCGAGGGGCTCCCGCAGCGCGCCGACGCCCGCGCCCGCGTCGTTCCATGCCTTCTTCGTGGACTTCACTCCACCGGTGACGCTGCTCGTACCGGCTCCGGTTGCGGGGCCGGTCCCGGGGCGGTCCTCCGGCGGGAGCTGGTTGAGGCGCATCCCGGTCTGCTCCCCGGGCTCCGTCCCGCCCTCCTGGCGCTGGGAGGCGTCCTGCTTCAGCTGCTCCCACTCTTCCCACGGCATGTGCCTGTACTCCCCCTCGTCGGTCGTTCCCTCGTCGGGCGTCGCCCCGGCAACGTACCAAGCCCCGGTTTCCGGAAGGAGAGCTCACCCCTGCCCGCTCTCACCCCTTGCCGTCCACCGCCCCCTTGCCGTCCACCGCCCGCCGGTCGGTGATCCGGGCCGTGGCGTCCGCGTCCAGGTGGGCCGTGCCCTCCTCGCCGGAGACCGTGACCCGGACCCGTGGCCCCTCGCCCGCCCCGGTGCCGGGGGTGATGTCGATGCGCCAGCTCTCGGGGTCGCGTACGCCCAGGGTGGTGCGGGCCTCGCGGACCAGGCCGGGGAGGAGTTCGTACGGGAGCGACTGGAGGTGGAATGTCCCGGTGGGCGGGCGGGTGGAGTCGCCGCGTACCGCCATGCGGTGCTCCTCGATGGTGACCTCGGTGACGTACGCGGTCTCCACCCTGGTCTCCAGATCCGTCGCCGTCGCCCGCATCCGCCCGAAGGCGAGCAGGGAGGTGCCGGGGCCGGAGACCGTGGTGGAGGTGGAGAAGGTGCGCGAGGACGAGGAGGAGGAAGAGGAGGACGAGGACGGGGGCTTTGCCGGGGTGTCCTCATCGGGTTCCGCCGTGAACAGCGGGCCCCGGAAGAGGAGCACCACCAGCACCGCGCCCGCCAGGAACGCGAGCAGGACCAGCAGGCACCACGATCCCTCGTCCACGTCCGGGTTGCTCACCAGGGTGGAGTCGGGCGCGGAGTCGATCTCCGCCTCCTCGGCCCGGCGGGCCCACTCCGGGGTGGGGCGGGTGACGATCCGCACGTCCCAGGGCTTGTCCGGGCGGTACTCGACGACCGCGATGCCGCGCGGCCGGTAGGCGGGGAGGTCGGCCAGGTTGATGTGCTGGGTGATCTTCACGCGGTAGGCCGGTCGGGCGTCCCCCGGTTCCGGTGCCACGGTGAGCCTGAACCTGACCGGTACGTCGGCCGATTCGCCGCCCGTCGCCCGCAGGTCCTCGATCCGGGCCAGGGCGAGCCGGCCGGCCGGTGGCCCCTCGCCCGCCGGGCGTCGCTTCCCGCCGAGGACGGCGAGCAGGATCAGGAGGGCCAGGGCCCCGCCCCCGACGGCGGAGACCGGTATGTCCTCCAGGATGACGCCGACGGTGACGGTGGCCAGCGCCGCACCGGCCATGGCCGAGGTGGCGGTCAGGCGGAGAACAGCCAGGCGTCGGCGGGCAGGTGGACGGACAGGTGAGCGGGCAGGTGGGCGGGCCGTCGCGTGCCCGGCCGGGGACCCGGGCGGGTCCACGGCCGGGCGTTCGGCCGTGCGTCCAGGCGAAGGACCGGGCGCGTGCCCGGGCGAAGGACCGCCCGCAGGTCCGGGCGAATGGTCGGACCCATGCCTAGGCGAATGGCCTTTGCTCAGTGCCTTGTTGGGATCGTCGTCATCCGGCCGGTCCCGCTCTCGTTCCTGCCCCTGCCCCGTTGTCCCCATATTCGTGATTGTGCCGGTCGGGGGCAGATCGGGGCAGGGGCGGGAACGTAAGAAAAGCGGGGGGAGAGGGTGTCAGTCCTCGCCCTCCAGGTTGCCTTCCGTCTCCAGGTAGACCTGGCGCAGCGCTTCGAGGACCGCCGGGTCCGGCTTGGCCCACATGCCGCGCGACTCGGCCTCCAGCAGGCGTTCCGCGATGCCGTGCAGGGCCCAGGGGTTGGCCTCCTGGAGGAACTGCTTGTTCTCCGGGTCGAGCACGTACGTCTCGGTGAGCTTGTCGTACATCCAGTCGGCGACGACGCCGGTCGTGGCGTCGTAGCCGAAGAGGTAGTCGACCGTGGCGGCCAGCTCGAACGCGCCCTTGTAGCCGTGGCGGCGCATCGCCTCGATCCACTTCGGGTTGACGACCCGGGCGCGGAAGACGCGGGAGGTCTCCTCGACGAGCGTGCGGGTGCGGACGGTCTCGGGGCGGGTGGAGTCCCCGATGTACGCCTCCGGGGCCTTGCCCTTGAGCGCGCGGACGGTGGCCACCATGCCGCCGTGGTACTGGAAGTAGTCGTCCGAGTCCGCGATGTCGTGCTCGCGGGTGTCGGTGTTCTTCGCGGCGACCTCGATGCGCTTGTACGCGGTCTCCATCTCCTCGCGGGCCGGGCGGCCGTCGAGCTCGCGGCCGTAGGCGTAACCGCCCCAGACCGTGTAGACCTCCGCGAGGTCGGCGTCGGTGCGCCAGTCGCGGGAGTCGATGAGCTGGAGGAGCCCGGCGCCGTACGTGCCGGGGCGCGAGCCGAAGATACGGGTCGTGGCCCGGCGTTCGTCACCGTGCTCGGCCAGGTCGGCCTGGGCGTGGGCCCGTACGTAGTTCTGCTCGGCCGGTTCGTCGAGCGAGGCGGCGAGGCGTACGGCGTCGTCCAGCAGCCCGATCGTGTGCGGGAACGCGTCCCGGAAGAAGCCCGAGATGCGGAGCGTGACGTCGATACGCGGACGGCCCAACTCGGCGTACGGGATGGGCTCCAGGCCCGTCACACGGCGCGAGGCGTCGTCCCAGACGGGGCGGATGCCGAGCAGCGCGAACGCTTCCGCGATGTCGTCGCCCGCCGTGCGCATCGCGCTCGTACCCCAGAGGGAGAGGCCGACCGAGGTGGGCCAGTCGCCGTTGTCGGTGCGGTAGCGGGTGAGGAGGGAGTCGGCGAGGGCCTGGCCCGTCTCCCAAGCGAGCTTGGAGGGAACCGCCTTGGGGTCCACCGAGTAGAAGTTGCGGCCCGTCGGGAGCACGTTGACCAGGCCGCGCAGCGGGGAGCCGGAGGGGCCCGCCGGGACGAAGCCGCCGTTCAACGCGTGGACCGCGTGGGCGAGTTCGTCGGTCGTGGCCGCCATGCGCGGGACCACCTCGGTGGCCGCGAAGGTCAGGATGTCGGCCACGGCGTCCGGGAGGCCCGCGGCGACCCCGGCCACTGCTTCCGGGGCCCAGTCCGCGTCGTCCATCGCCTGGACCAGCGCGCGGGCCTGCTCCTCGATGGCGTCGGCGTCCGTGCGGGTGGCGGCCGACTCGTCCAGGCCGAGCGCCTCGCGGAGACCGGGGAGGGATGCCGTACCGCCCCAGATCTGGCGGGCGCGGAGGACGGCGAGGACCAGGTTGACCCGGTCGTTCCCGGCGGGCGGGTTGCCCAGGATGTGCAGGCCGTCGCGGATCTGGACGTCCTTGATCTCGCAGAGCCAGCCGTCCAGATGCATGATGAAGTCGTCGAAGCCCTCGTCCTCCGGGCGGTCCTCCACCCCGAGGTCGTGGTCGAGCTTCGCCGCCTGGATCAGCGTCCAGATCTGGGCGCGGATGGCCGGGAGCTTCGACGGGTCCATCGCGGCGATCTGGGCGTGCTCGTCCAGGAGTTGCTCCAGACGCGCGATGTCGCCGTAGCTGTCGGCGCGGGCCATCGGCGGGACGAGATGGTCGATCAGCGTGGCGTGGACGCGGCGCTTCGCCTGCGTACCCTCGCCCGGGTCGTTCACCAGGAACGGGTAGACCAGGGGCAGATCGCCGAGGGCGGCGTCGGGGCCGCAGGCGGCGGAGAGGCCCGCGTTCTTGCCGGGCAGCCACTCCAGGTTGCCGTGCTTGCCCAGGTGGATCATCGCGTCCGCGCCGAAGCCGTTGTCCTCGGCTGAGGCCGCGATCCAGCGGTAGGCGGCCAAGTAGTGGTGGGACGGCGGGAGATCGGGGTCGTGGTAGATCGCGATCGGGTTCTCGCCGAAGCCGCGCGGCGGCTGGATGAGGATGAGCAGGTTCCCGCGCCGCAGGGCCGCGAGGACGATGTCACCCTCCGGGTTGGCGGACCGGTCGACGAACATCTCGCCGGGCGCCGGGCCCCAGTGCTGCTCAACCGACTCCCTTAGCTCCTGCGGGAGTTCGGCGAACCAGCGGCGGTAGTCGGCGGCCGGGATACGGACCGGGTTCTTCGCCAGCTGCTCCTCGGTCAGCCACTCCTGGTCATGGCCGCCCGCCTCGATCAGCGCGTAGATCAGCTCGTCGCCGTCGCCGGAGACCAGCCCCGGGATGTCGGCCTCGGGCCCGAAGTCGTAGCCCTCGGACCGCAGTCGGCGCAGCAGGGCCACGGCGCTGGCGGGGGTGTCGAGACCGACCGCGTTCCCGATCCGCGAGTGCTTGGTCGGGTAGGCGGAGAGGACCAGCGCGATCTTCTTCTCCGCGTTGGGGATCGAGCGGAGCTTCGCGTGGCGTACGGCGATCCCGGCGACCCGGGCCGCGCGCTCGGCGTCGGGGACGTACGCCGGGAGCCCGTCCTCATCGATCTCCTTGAAGGAGAAGGGGACCGTGATCAGGCGGCCGTCGAACTCCGGCACCGCGATCTGCGTGGCCGCGTCCAGCGGGGAGACGCCCTCGTCGTTCTCCTCCCACGCGGCGCGCGGGCTGGTGAGGCAGAGCGCCTGGAGGATCGGCACGTCGAGCTGGGTCAGCGCGCCCGCGTCCCACGACTCGTCGTCGCCCCCGGCGGACGCCTCGGCGGGCTTGGTGCCGCCCGCCGCGAGGACGGTGGTCACGATGGCGTCGGCGGCGCGGAGTTGGTCGACGAGGTCGGCCTCCGGGGTACGGAGGGACGCGACGTACAGCGGGAGCGGCCGGCCCCCCGCGTCCTCGACCGCCGTGCAGAGCGCCTCCACGAACGCCGTGTTCCCGCTCATGTGGTGGGCGCGGTAGTAGAGGACGGCGACCGTCGGCGCGCCCTCGGGCAGCTCCCGGGCGTCCCGCTCCAGCGGGCCCCACGCCGGGGCCGGGGCGGGCGGCTCGAAGCCGTGGCCGGTCAGCAGCACGGTGTCCGAGAGGAACCGGGCCAGCTGCTCCAGGTTGGCGGGCCCGCCGTGCGCGAGGTAGGCGTGCGCCTCGGCCGCGATCCCGATCGGCACGGTGGAGGCGGCCATCAGCTGCGCGTCCGGAGCCTGCTCACCGGTCAGCACGACGACCGGCCGCCCGGTGGCCAGCACCACGTCGAGCCCCTCCTGCCACGCCCGTACGCCGCCGAGGAGCCGTACGACGACGAGCTCGGCGCCCTCCAGCAGCTCGGGCAGTCCGTCGAGGTCGACGCGGGAAGGGTTGGCGTACCGGTAGCTGACCGGCCCCTCGGAGGCCCGGGCGCTCAGGAGGTCGGTGTCGGACGTCGACAGGAGCAGGATCATGCGGCGTCGGGCCTTCCTCGGGGTGTCCACGCCCCGGGCGGTGTCGGAGGGTCTCTCCGGGCGGTCCGGCGGCTGCCGGGCACTCGGAGAAGGGAGTTCCTGACTCGTCCGGCAGCCGGTGGTGGCGGCGGCCGGGCTCACAGTGGCGGGACCGCGCCGGATTCACACCGGGCTTCCTCCCCTGTCGCCGTCTGGCGATGGCGGCCTGAACGGACCGCCGCCTGCATCCTAAGCGGCGGGGGTGGGGGCGGGGCAGGGGGCGTGGGTGCGGTGGTGATCACTGTTTGGGGGTGGGGGCGGGGGGGCGGAGGCCCAGCGCGTGGCCACCGGTCGCCGCGGTCGCCGCAGTCGCCCCGCACCCCCTGTCCCACACCAGCAGCCACCCCTGTCCCGCAGGTCACAGCCACGGGCCCGCCGCCGGGAGCGGCCCGGTCGGTATGCTCGCCGCCATGCCCGATTCCGCCCCCTCGCCCGTTTCCGCGGGCGGCGCCTCCGCCCGCGCCGGGGGCGACGCCTGCCCCGGAACGCTGCGCCTGCACCCGGCGGACGACGGGGCGCTGGCCCGCGTACGGATACCCGGCGGGGTGCTGGACCCCGGCCGGGCGGACGCGCTGCTGGCGGCGGCCGAGCGGTTCGGGGACGGTGAGCTGCATCTCACCTCGCGGGGCAACGTACAGCTGCGCGGCCTCGGTACGGGGTGCGGCGGCGAGCTGGCGGCGCTGCTCACGGACGCGGGCCTCCTGCCGTCCGCCGCGCACGAGCGGGCCCGCAACATCGTGGCGTCACCGCTGGCCGGGCTGGACGGTTCGCCGTCGCTGGGGGCCTGGCTGGGGGAGCTGGACCGGCTGGTGTGCGCGTCGCCCGCCGCCGCGGCGCTCTCCGGCCGCTTCCTCTTCGCCCTGGACGCGGGCGGCGGTGACGTGGACGCGCTGGGCGCGGACGTGACGGTCATCGCCGGGGGGCCGGACGCCCTGCTGCGGATCGGGGCGGAGGACGAGGTGTTCCGGCTGCCGTCCTCAGACGAGGCCCCGCGCGCCGCGCTCCTGGCCGCCGAGGCGTTCCTCCGCGCCGCCCACGACTCCGGCGCGTGGCGCGTGAAGGACCTGCCCGACGACGTACGCACCGAACTGGTCCGCACCATCGGCCCGGCGACGGGCCCGGCCGTCCACCGCCCCCGCCCCCGGCCCCGTAAAGCGCCCGCCCCGGCCCCCGGACCGGTCGGCACGAAGGCCATCCCCGCACCGGTCGGCACGACGGCCGCGCTCAGCGTCGACGTACCCCTGGGGCGGCTCGCTCCGGCCCAGTGGCGGCTGCTCACGGAGACGGCGAAGCGGTACGGGGGCGAGCTGCGGCTCACCCCCTGGCGCGGGATCATCGTCCCCGGCCCCTTCCCCCGGCAGGAGGCGGCGGACGCACTCCGCGCGCTGTCCGCGGCCGGGCTGATCACCGCCCCCGACTCCCCCTGGACCGGCGTGGGCGCCTGCATCGGCCACCCCGGCTGCGCGAAGTCGCTGTCCGACGTACGGGCCGAAGCGGGGGCCGCTGTGGGACCGCCGGGGCGGCTACCTGTGTACTGGTCCGGGTGCGAACGCCGCTGCGGCCACCCCCACGGGGAGTGGATCGACGTGGTCGCCACGCCGGACGGGCACCGGATCTCGCACGTACGGGGAGAGCGCCGGGACGCCCCGACGACCGTACGGAACGATCCGGCGCGGCTGGCGGCGGCGGTGGCCGAGGCCCGCGCTCTCTGACGCACCACCTTCCTTGATGAGCTCACGGCAGAAGAAAGCGACAGCACTGTGCACCAGTACGAGAAGGACGGACCGGCGATCTACCGCCAGTCCTTCGCCACCATCCGCGCGGAGGCGGATCTCGCCGGGCTGCCCGCCGACGTGAGCCAGGTCGCCGTCCGGATGATCCACGCCTGCGGGATGGTCGACCTCGTACGCGATCTCGTCTTCTCGCCGGACGTCGTGGCCGACGCCCGCGCCGCCCTGCGCTCCGGCGCACCGATCCTCTGCGATGTGGCGATGGTGGCCAGCGGGGTCACCCGCAAGCGGCTGCCCGCGGACAACGACGTGGTGTGCACGCTCTCCGACCCGTCCGTGCCGGAGCTGGCCGCGAAGATGGGAACCACGCGGAGTGCGGCGGCCCTGGAGCTGTGGCGGGACCGGCTGGAGGGGGCGGTGGTCGCGGTCGGCAACGCGCCGACGGCCCTGTTCCGGCTGCTGGAGATGATCGAGGAGGGCGCCCCGCGCCCGGCCGCCGTCATCGGCGTCCCGGTCGGCTTCGTCGGCGCGATGGAGTCGAAGGAGGCCCTGGCCGAACACCCGTCGGGCCTGGAGCACCTGATCATCCGGGGCAGGCGCGGCGGCAGCGCGATAGCGGCGGCGGCGCTCAACGCCATCGCGAGCGAGGAAGAGTAGTGAACTCCCCAGTGACTTCCCCGGTGAAAGACACCAGCACGGGCCGCCTCTACGGCGTCGGCCTCGGCCCCGGCGACCCGGACCTGATGACGCTCCGGGCGGTCCGGGCGATCGGCGAGGCGGACGTGATCGCGTACCACAGCGCCCGCCACGGCCGTTCGATCGCCCGCTCCATCGCCGCCGCGCACCTGCGGCCCGACCACATCGAGGAGCCCCTGGTCTACCCGGTCACGACGGAGACCACGGACCATCCCGGCGGCTACCGGGGCGCGCTGGAGGAGTTCTACGAGAAGGCCGCGGCCCGGCTCGCGGCGCACCTGGACGCGGGCCGGACGGTGGCGGTCCTCGCCGAGGGCGACCCGATGTTCTACGGCTCGTACATGCACATGCACAAGCGGCTGGCCGACCGGTACGCCACCGACGTCATCCCCGGCGTCACGTCGGTGAGCGCGGCGGCGGCCCGCCTCGGCACCCCGCTGGTGGAGGGCGAGGAGATCCTCACGATCCTCCCCGGCACGCTCCCGGAGGAGGAGCTGACGGCCCGTCTCGCGGCGACGGACACGGCGGTGGTGATGAAGCTGGGGCGTACGTTCCCGGCGGTGCGCGGGGCGTTCGAGGCGTCGGGGCGGCTGGCGGAGGCGCGGTACGTGGAGCGGGCGACCATGGCCGGGGAGCGCACGGGCGACCTCGCGGACATCGACCCCGCATCCGTCCCGTACTTCTCGGTGGCGGTGCTGCCGAGCCGTATCGACGCGCCGCGCCCCTCCGGGCGGCCGGGCTCCGGTGAGGTGGCCGTCGTGGGCACCGGCCCGGCGGGCCCGCTGTGGCTGACCCCGGAGACGCGGGGCGCTCTGGCGGCGGCCGACGCCCTGGTCGGGTACACGACCTACCTGGACCGGGTCCCGGTCCGCCCCGGCCAGGCGCGGCACGGCTCGGACAACAAGGTGGAGTCGGAGCGGGCGGAGTTCGCGCTGGACCTGGCCCGCCGGGGCCACCGGGTCGCGGTGGTCTCGGGCGGCGACCCGGGGGTCTTCGCGATGGCGACGGCGGTGCTGGAGGTGGCCTCGCAGGAGGAGTACGCGGAGATTCCCGTACGGGTCCTGCCGGGGGTCACCGCGGCCAACGCGGCGGCGGCGCGCGCCGGCGCACCGCTGGGCCACGACTACGCCACGATCTCCCTCTCGGACCGCCTCAAACCGTGGGAGGTCATCGCGGAACGCCTCCGCGCGGCGGCCTCGGCGGACCTGGTGCTGGCGCTCTACAACCCGGGCTCCAAGTCCCGTACGTGGCAGGTGGCCAAGGCCCGCGACCTTCTCCTGGAGCACCGCTCTCCGGACACCCCGGTCGTGCTGGCACGGGACGTGGGCGGCCCGACGGAGAGCGTCCGTACGGTGCGGCTGGCCGATGTCGACCCGGCGGAGGTGGACATGCGGACGCTGCTGATCGTGGGCTCGTCGCAGACGCGGTGGGTGCGGCGGGGTGAGTCGGGCAGCTCCATCGTGTGGACCCCGCGCCGCTACCCGGAGCCCGCGGAGCCCTCCGCGTAAAGCCTCCGCACGACCCACTCCACGGCCTCGTCGGGTGTGGCGGCCACCGGCACCCCTTCCGGTACGGGTGGCCGCCGCACGACCACGACGGGAATCCCGGCCTCACGGGCGGCGGTGAGCTTGGGCGCGGTGGCGTCGCCGCCGCTGTCCTTGGTGACGAGAACGTCGATGCGGTGGCGACGCAGAATCTCCCGCTCCCCCTCCAGCTCGAACGGCCCCCGGTCGAGCAGCATGTCCATCCTCCGAGGGCAGGGCGGCTCCGGCGCGTCGACGGACCGTACGAGAAACCACAACGCGTCGAGTCCCGCTCCCGCGAAGGCGGCGAGCCCCATCCGCCCGGTGGTGAGGAAGACCCGCTCACCGAGTGCGGGCAGCAGCTCGGCGGCCTCGGCAAGGGAGGCGACGGAGTGCCAGCGGTCGCCGTCCTGGGCCACCCAGCCGGGCCGACGGAGGGCGAGGAGGGGAACGCGGGCCCGGGCGGCGGCCTCGGCGGCGTTCCGGCTCATGGTGGCGGCGAAGGGGTGGGTGGCATCGACGAGGAGATCGACGCGGTGCTCCCGTACCCACGAGGCAAGCCCGTCGCTCCCGCCGAACCCACCGACGCGCACATCACCGGGCGGCAGCCGGGGAGCGGCCACGCGCCCGGCGAGCGAGGTGGTGACGCGGACGCGCGGGTCACCGGCGAGGCGCTCGGCCAGCAGCCGCCCCTCGGTGGTCCCTCCCAGAACAAGAACATGCTTCACGTGCATCATCGGGACGGACTCTTCTCATGAACGCTTCTCATGACCACTGAGGCGCGGGGCGGCCGCGACGCCCAACTCAAACACACCGGCCTCCGCCCCGGCCGGACGACCGGTGCCTGCGCGACGGCTCAGCTCTTCTGGAGAGCGCGGGTGACCCCGGCGACGAGGGCGGTCGTCAGCACCCAGCCGAAGGCGATCAGCAGGTAGGCCAGCCACTGGAGACCGCCCTCCGACCAGTACCACCCGGAGCGCTGCCCCAGGTCACCGATGGGGATCAGGAGGTCGAGGGTGTAGACGAAGGGCTGGAACGGACTGCCTTCGCCCTCCTTGACCGGGCGGGGCTCGTGCGTACTGAAGGCCAGCGTGCCCAGCAGGGTCAGCGCGAGGAGCCAGACACCGGCCATCCAGGGCCGGTAGCCGTAGCCCACGGTCACGTCGAGCAGGTGCCCCCACAGGCGCGCCGGCAGGGAGAGGCCCAGGCGCCGATGACGCTGCTTGGCCAGCAGCACGCGGCGGGCGTCGTCGTCATGGCCGATCTTCCGGTACCAGGCGGCGAGTTGCTCGTACGGCTGTGGCGCGTAGCCGGGATTCCGCCGCACCCAGTCCAGCCGACGGCTCACCTCGTCGCCCCCACGCACCACGGACGAGCCACCCCCGGCCGACCGGATGCCCCCGTAGGTGAACCCGTCCAGGAGCACCTTCCCTGGCCGGGACCGCTCGCTGTCCCGGAACCAGGTGGCCTGGGCGGACCGGAGATCCACCACCCCCGAGGGCGGCGCGGCGGGCCGGTGATCGAGCTCCCCCACCACCATCGACACACAGTCCAGGGCGATGCCGTCCCCGTTCAGATGAGCGTCTTCGAAGCTCAGCAGACCTGCTATGCGGGCGCTCCGCAGCACCACCTGCCCCTGGGCGGTGAACCCCTGGGAGCAGTCCACGGACGAAGCGGCCATGACCTCTGCGGCCAGCGCGACGCCTTCGGTGTCCCCCAGCCGTGCGCCTTGCAGGAACAGCCCGCTGAGCAACTGGGCGCCCGGCAGCCTCAGTCCGCCCCGGGTGATGAGCCGCTGCCCGAAGACGCTGCCCTCCAGGATCAGGCCGCCGCCGAGCACCGCCCACTCGTCCGTGCCCGCGATCTCGGCGTCCGAGACCAGCAGGTTCCCGGCCATGCGGGCGTTGATGAGGTTGAGGGAGCCGCCTTCGACAACGGACCGCCGCAGATCCAGGTCGCCCCCGATACGGGCGAGTTCGCAGTCGACCCCCGGAACCCAGCTGTCCGTGATCACGACCGTCCGGGTGGTGGCACCGTACAGCCGCACCGGTTCCTCCAGCCGACAGCCCACCAGGGAGAACAGGTGCGAGACCTCCGCCCCGGACAGATCGAGACGCCCGGTGACACGGGCCCCCGCGAGCCGCAGGGAGGCCACGGTGCCGGAGCCCCGGTCACCGTCGTGCGCACCGAGCAGCAGCATCGCCACGACGGCGGCACGGACGGTACGTTCGGCCCCCCACCCGGCCCCTGCGACGGGATCGTCCGACTCGGCTGTGCCCGTACGCAGATCGACGCGACGCCCTTCGGGGAAGGCGTCCCACAGCTCGCGCTCCGGCGGGGTCAACTCCTCATATGACAGCACCCACGCAGGGTAGTAACTCGCCCGGCCTGGCGGCCGCACAGTGCGCTACTCACCACCGACGGCTTCGCCCGCCCCGGGGGCGACGGCAGCGGCGAGCCGAGCCCGCCACCCGTTCGGATCGCGCCCGGCCTCCACGGCAGCGGCGGCCTCCTCCGCGAGATCGACGCCCAGATCGGCGGCCCGCCGCTCGGCCCACCGCGCCCAGGCGGCGGCCTTCTCCCGCACCCGGTCGGCGATATGGATGCGCGCGGTCTCGTTCAAGCACCCGGACGGATCGGCGGCGGGCGCCTGATACCTCGTGGTAGCAGGTGCGGGGCTTTCGTGCGTTCGGGGGGCCGGGCTGCGTTCTGAACTCCGCTCCCGTACTTGTCTCGACGTGCCCTTGACGCTGATCACGCGTCAGGAAGAAGCTCGTGCACGTCTGTGCAACCGACTCGCTAGGAGAGTGCCCAATGGCCCTAAATTTCCTGGGGATTTGGCCCAACACCCCCGATGACGGCTCGCCCACGATCTGGCTGGACGACACCACCGGTGACCTCATCATCCAGTCGTGGAAGGCTGACGAGGAGACGATCCGGCAGGCGCGGGAAGTCGGCTCGGTGCCGGGGCACTCGACGGACGTTCCGGACCACGAGACCGTGATCCGGCTCCCTGCGAACATGCTCCAGTTCATTCCCCGTCCGGACAGTGAGGACAACGGTGGCAACAGCGGTACGTGAATGCCTCGCCAAGGCGCAGCGCTCGGCGCAGCACCTTGAGATGCGGGACAGCTACATGCGGGATGACCCGGAATTCATCCGTTGGCAGGAAGGGCACCGGTACGACCCGGCAGACCGCGAGTCGTGGTGGCGGTCGTGGCTGGACGTGGTGGCCGAGACGACCGGGCGTGGTGTCGTCATGCGTCGTCTGCGTGTGGTCTCGGAGCCGCTGAGCGACTACATCCGGTACGAGTACGACGGCACCTTCACGAACGTCGCAGCCGGCGAGGACGTCCGTTGGCTGCCCCGCTCGCAGGCTCGTGATCTGCTGCTCCCCGCGCTGGACGGGTGGGTCATGGATGAGGAAACCGTGATCCTGCACCACTTCAGCGGCGAGGGTCAGTGGACGGGTGCGCGCATGGAAGTCGTGCACGATCCGATGTTGGCCGCACAGTACGTCAGCGCGTACGAGGCAGCATGGGAGCGCGCGATTCCGCACGCGGAGTACCAGCCCGTCTGATCGCGCACCCATGGCTGTCTCCGCATCTTCCAGTGCCCAGCAGGCCCGGCAGGCCCTCGCGAAACGTCTCGCGGATCTCTGCCGGGATGCCGGGCTGACCGGTCTCGACCTGGCAGAGCGCTGCGGGTGGAGCCGGTCCAAGTCGTCCCGAATCATGAACGCCAGGACACCCCCGTCCGCTGACGACATTCGGGCCTGGTGTCAGGCGTGCGGTGCCGAGGACCAGACCGAGGACTTGATCGCCTCGCTGCGGACCGCTGAGGGCATGTGGGTCAACTGGCGCCGCATGGAACGGGCCGGGCTCAAGCAGGCGCAGGAAGCGCGCTTGCCGCTGTATCAGCGGACCCGCCGTTTCCGGTCCTACTCGTCGTGGCTCGTGCCCGGCATGATCCAGACGCAGCCGTACACCATGGCAGCACTCCAAGCGATCCAGCGGCGGCGCGGCCTGGTGGACGATGTGGCCGACGCCGTAGCCGCCCGCATGGAACGTCAGCGGGTGCTGTACGAAGGCGATCGGCGGTTCGCGTTCCTGGTTGAAGAGTCCGTGTTGCGGGCCGGAATCGGCGGCGCCGAGGTCATGTCCGGGCAGCTTGGTCACCTGATCTCGGCGGCCTCGCTTCCCCATGTCAGCTTGGGAGTTGTGCCCATGCGACCCGATCGGGAGCGCTGGCCGGCTGAGGGGTTCTGGATCTACGACACGAACCAGGTCAACGTCGAATTGATCTCTGGATACCTCACGATCACGCAGCCCAGCGAGGTGGCCATGTACGCCGAGGCGTTCGCCGAACTGGCGGCACTGGCTGTCTATGGGGCCGCCGCTCGCGCGCTGATCACTTCGGCGCTGGATGCTCTCGGATAACTCGCGTGCAACCTCATGCAATCGCATGGGAGTTGGGGCCTCACTCTCTCTAGCTTGGTCGTCGTCGGACCACGTGAGGGGACACCAGCGATGGTGAGTACGACCAGAGGCGCGGGGCGGCACGCCACCGAAGTTCTCCAGTGGGGACGAGTAGCCCCGAAGACTCCCGAGCACACCGCGTGATCCAGACCGGTGCGCTCGGGTGCACCACGTCCGCCCGGTAGGGCTCCTGTGGGGACGTGATTCCCACCGGGCGGGCTTCCAAGATCCGTACGTAACCACGAGAGGAAACACCATGGGATGGGGAACGGGTAAGGGCGGCAGCGGAGGCAACGGGCAGCATTCCGGGGGGAAGGACCCGGGCACGTCCAAGCCGTCGTCCGACACCGCCAAGCCGAAGGACCCGCCGAAGCACAAGAAGGAAGACTGACGCAGGTGACGACACCCGAATTCGCCGCGTCCGAGCGAATCGCCCTGCGCGGTCTGCTCGGTGCGGTGAACAACGACATGGACGCGCCGGTGGCTCCCGAATGGGAGCGTGCGGCATGGAATGTTCCCCGGTCCGCGTTCGTCCCCGAGCGCGTCTTTCTGGGTGAGAACCTGGAGCCGTGCAACCGGGCGGACGCCCCGGAAACGTGGCTCCGCGCCGTCTACGCCAACGATTCCGTCGTGACGCAGATCAACGACGGCGAGGACCCCGACGACGGCGAGCGGTGGGCGTCATCGTCCGCGAGCGCCCCGAGCATCGTGTTCCGGATGCTGCACATGCTCGACGTGCACGAGGGACACAGGGTCCTGGAGATCGGCACCGGAACCGGGTGGAACGCGGGTCTCCTGGCCCATGTCGCCGGCCCGGGGAACGTGACGACCGTGGAAGTCGACCCCGCGTTGGCGAGGAAAGCCGGGCAACGTCTGCGAAAAGAAGGCGTCACCGCTGCCGTGGTGACCGGGGACGGGGCCGAGGGGTACGCGGACAACGCGCCGTACGACCGGCTCGTGGCGACGTGCTCCGTGCGGTCGGTCCCCCGTCCGTGGGTCGACCAGGTGAAGCCCGGGGGCGTCATCCTCACCCCGTGGGAAAGTCCGTGGGTCTGCTACGGGCTGCTCCGCATGACGGTGAACGACAGCGGAAGCGCGTCGGGTCCGTTCTCGCCGCACTCCGCGTTCATGCTCATGAGGAACCAGCGCAGCAACCTGCGGATCTTCCGCGACGTGGTACTCGACGACCACCGGCCCGACGAGTCGACCACCACCCTCCCGCCGTGGCGGGTGGCCGGAGACGATCTCGCCGCGCAGTTCGCCATGGGGCTACAGCTCCGTGACGTGTGGTGGGCGTGGCACGACAACCCGGACGTGGAAGGGGTGGCGTCCCGGCTGTGGGTCGCGACGACCGACGCCACGTCGTGGGCTGCCGTGGACTGGGACGGGAAGTCGGACGACCGGTTCACGGTATGGCAGCACGGACCACGCCCGCTCTGGAGCGAAGTGGAAGCCGCACACGCCTGGTGGCTGCTGCACGACCGTCCCGGGCCCCAGCGGTTCGGCCTGACCGTGAGCGTCACGGGAGAGTCCGCATGGCTGGACCATCCCGATCAGCCCATTCCGGCCACCGGCTGACCCCCGCAGAACTGCCCCGCCTGTGCGCTGTACCTCGTGGCGCATGGGCGGGACTTCCCTGTGCCCGGACGAGCCCTCTGGCTGGGGTGTGTGTTCAGAGGGCGTTCTCCTGACCGCCACCGCCCTGCACAGGCTGCACAGAGAACCGCTGGCCGCCCCGTACGGGCAGCTCGGCAAGCTCGTCCGGGACGGCGGGGTCTTCATGAACGCCGACCGCACCATCGACCCGGCCACCCCCGGCTCAACGCCGCCGAACGCACCCACCGGCACGCGGCCATGGACCGCGCCAAGGCCGCCGGAGCCCTGGACGCGCCCTCGTCGGACTCCTCTACGTACTCATGGACGAGGCAACCCGCTGACCGCACCAGGTAGTTGACCTGGACCTCAAGCGCCCCGAGCAAGCCTCCGGCCATCATGCGCACGCACGCGGGGCGCACCGTCCAGCAGGGCATCGGTGACCCGGACCGCGTAGACCTCAGCCATCCGGCTGGTCGCCTCGCCCGGAGTAAGCCACTCAACTGCCATGGCCTCGTCGGACAGTTGCTCGTGACCGCCTTCGGCACGGCAGCGGAAGACCAGGGCGACGATGCCTCGGGAGGTGTTCTTGTAGACCCCGGTGAGCCGGTCCACCTGGACCTTGATGCCGGTCTCCTCATAGACCTCGCGCCGTACACCGTCCTCGGGCGCCTCGGCCAGTTCGAGCACGCCCCCGGGCGGTTCCCAGGTCCCGTTGTCGGCCCGCTTGATCGCGAGCACCCGTCCGTCCTCCCGGACGACCACTCCGGCCACGGACACGGAGTGGAGCGGCGCCGACGGGTTCTCCTGACGGTTATCACTCATACACAGGAGAATAGAGAAACAAAGGACTGGGGCGGGAATCGATGCGACCTCTTCAAGCAGCAATAGACGACGCAGCACAGACGCAGATCTGGCTGGACAACCTCGCTGGACCTGTCACCAGCCAGGAAGTGGAGCGCGGAGAATTCGCCCACACATAGGCAAAACCCGTACGCACCATTGGCATCGATCACGAAAATTGCCGACACAGATCGATCTCGACCATGAAGAGTTCCCCCTTCGCGATGAAGGTGTCGAGCCCTCACCGCACAGAGGTCTTCATGTCCCACCGCAATGCCCGACCGACTGTTGGGCGACTCCCGATCAAGGGATCATCTGGCCGTCCGCCCGAGTCGACAGGTGGCGACATCCGCTCGACATTCGAGATTACTTCCTAGATAGATTCCGGCGGGGCCGACGCGACGATTTTCTGGTAACCGTCCCGGTCGCGCGGGACACGAGGTTCCTCCAAAGCTCGGACTGCGATCGGAGGCCCGGTGCGCCCGACAACGGCTCCCGAGACGTTCTCCCAAGCTAGCGCTTCGGAGTAGAAGTCAATCCCGTACAGCGCAATAACCTTCAGCTCCCCGTCGACCTCCGTCGCCCAGTACTGGCGCTCATATGCGATGTAGTTGGTTTCCTCACCACCGCCAACGTCGGCGGCAAAGCAAACACCCCACCCGGGCACGTCATACCCCACGACCATGTACAACGGGCGACACACCGGCGTCGATGATTGCTCTGAGATTTTGGCCAATCTCTCGGCCGAGAGACGCCGAGGACGCATGAACGGTGACGTCATGCTGGCTCCGGGGAAGGAGTGCATGAAGCTCTCCGTACGTGCGACCCGCTGCTCAAGCTGTTCGTCCGGCTCCGTGATGTTGGCAATGTCCTGTTCGTATACCACAGTGAGAAAATTTCGGAAAAATGTTACAGCCTCGTCTATATTCACGTAATCTTCCGCCTTTCTCGCAAAGTTCCTTTAGTGGCCCCACCCGAAGACGGTGTCCGAGCCAGTAATTCTTTCAGATGTCTGCTCTTGTCTGCGGCACGTACTGGGCGGCCTAAGATCTCATTGATCCTGCCGGATGAAGAGCGGGCCGCACTCGAGAGGTAGGGCGGCGCCGTTCACGCCGCAGGCGTGGGCCTTACGCTGCCGGGGACCATCTTGGCCTGCGCGGAAGGCGTTTCACACAAAGGCGTGGCTGCGGCCCAGGGTGGCCAGGTCCTCGCCCCGCTGGGCAACGCCCTGATCCGCATCCACCGAACCGGCCCCCACCAGGCCGAAGGCCGCTTCCTCCCCGGCGGGGCGTACTTCATGCCCCTGCGACACAGCACCACCGCCGGAGTCCCGACCCGGCGCCCCGCCCTCCCCACCGGCAAGGCCCGCCACACCGACATCCCCGCACCCGCACTGGCCGACAACGCATACCGCTTCCTGCTCAGCCTCCTCGAACCCCACCTCGACTGGCAGTACGACCTGAACGACGACGGAAAGCCGACCGCTGCCCGCGCCTGGTCCCCCGACGGCGCGATCGCCGCCCTCCACCCCGACGGCACCGTGACCGAGACAGGCCCCCACTCCCTCTGGTCCCGCCTCGAAGACGCCTACCGCACCTTCACCGAGCACGAGGAGCCGGGCCCCGAGCGATACGGCCTCACCATCGACAACGACGTACAACGCGTGTGGCTCGATGCTCCGGGCGGACCGGGGTGGGAGCTCCGCCGAGGCTGACCGCCGATCAGCAGGCCCGCCGCCCACGCCTCCTCGCACGGAAGAGACCAGTCGCCACCGGTGACTCGCCATCAGCCCCCGGATCGTGGACGGCGTCGGAATCCACGAGGTCGAACCCGTGCTCGTCCAGCAGCTTCGTCCATACCGCCGGTTCCAGGACCCACCGCCGCATGGTGCCCGGACTGCCGTCGGGCAGACGGGTCGGAATGTCGGCGGGCCGACAGTCGGTCTCGGGCGGCGCGCCCGTTCGGTAGTGGGCGAGCGTGGAGAACACCAGGGTGCCGCCGGGCCGGAGCGCCACCGCGGCGGCCGGGAGCACGGTCCGGGGGTCGCTGAAGTCGAGCGCGCCGAAGACGCTGTAGGCGGTGTCGAGGCTGGACGGGTGGTCCTGGAGGTACGCGGCAGCGTCGCCGTGCACGAAGTCCAGCCCGGGCACGTCCTCGTAGAGGCCACGGCCGCGACTGTGCTGAGCGGCGGAGCTGTCGATCGCGATGACGCGCCGAGCTCTCAACTCGGCGGCGACATAGGCAGCCTGGTGACCGGCCCCTGCACCCAGTTCCGCGACCGTACGACCGGTGAGGTCACCCAGCAGGTCGTCCCCCGGGCCCCTGCGCTGGTACCAGTCCCAGTACAGACGGCCAACAGCGCGTCGCCCGGCTGAGGAGGTCCCGTAGTGGTACCAGCGGTCAAGGGCGTCTGCCGGAGAGGATGAGGTCGACGTCACGGCCCATATCCTGGCCTGCCCGCCGCAACCACCGCAGCGGCCTCGCAGCATTCACCCGTACGTGCTCCGCCTCGCTCGGCAGTGCGCAGCCCGCCGCCCTTGCCGGAGGAAGGGCGGCGGGTACAGGCGGTTCCTTCAGTGCCCGTCCTCACCAGGGCGGCACGGCGTGCACCGGGAGGAATCAGCGGCCCACAGCGGGCTGTCGACGTCCCAGCCCGCGCGGGCGAGCAGTTCGGCGGTCCGAGCCACGGACCCGTCACCCTTCATTTCGACCAGTGGCACATGGTGCAGGTACTCGCCGCCGTTGTACTGCTCACACAGGGCGAAGAACGCCTTCGTGTCCAGCATGATCGAGTGAACCCCGATGTCGACGATGCGGCCCGGCCCCATGCCGAGTCGACGTCCCTTGTTCTCCATGGCAGTGATCACGTAGGCGACGGCCTGACCGAGTACCCGCTCGGCCATCACGGAGTCGAACGGGTAGTCGCGCATCAGCAGACCGACCAGCTTGGCCCACTGCTCGGCTGGCACGTACGCGTGTGGGTCCCGCGGGGAACCGGCGGGTCCGGTGCGCCGACGAGCAAGGGTGTCCAGGACTACGGTCATGGGGGCAGCCTCTTCCGGGTCGGCCCCCGACCGGGGGCGATGACAGAAGGACACCCCGTACCGGAACCGTACGACAGGCAACTCCCTTACTGTGCAACGCGTTTGCACGACCTGCACGCGCCGTGTACGGCCGTCGCCGTACCACCTAACGTGGAAAGACGGTCCCACCACGGCCATGGAGGTGCAATGCGCACCATCGATCCGATGTGGCACTCGCCGAAGGCAAGGGCGCTCGTCGCCCGTCACGAGCTGGGGGCGCTCATCCGCATAGGGCGCGAAGAACGGGGGTGGCGGCAGGCGGACCTCGGCCTACGGATCGGGTGCTCGGCATCCACCGTGTCCCGTCTGGAGCAGCGTGGGCACCATGCCGATCTGCGGCTCCTCCGCAGGGCGGCCTCGGAAGTCGGCTTGCCTACAGATGTTCTGGCGGAGTGTCTGGGGCTGGCGAGGCCCACAGCCACTAGGGTTGCGCCGGTAGGTCCACGAGTGGAGGAGGACCCGATGCGCCGCCGCACCCTGCTCACCGCAGCCGGCCTGGCCGCCCCGGTCCAGCTGCTCGCGGGAATGGACACGGCCTTGGCCGCCATGCCGGATCCCACAGGGTCCTCTGTCCCCCTGGATGTCCGCCTCACAGAGGCGCGTTCCGCTTTCGACGCCGCCCACAACACCCACCTGCTCAAGGTGCTCCCAGGGCTTCTGGCCGACGCGCATGACGGCGTACGGCAGGCACGCACCGACGTGGCGTACCGCAGGCTCTCATCCGCCTACAGCCTCGCCTCGCAGGTCCTGACGAAGGTGGGTCGTTACGAGCAGTCCCGGCTGACCGCCGACCGCGCGTCCGTATACGCCGAGCTGTCCGGCTCCCCGCTCGCCATCGCAACCGCCGCCCGCGAACTGAGCATCGTACTCCGCCACCAGAATCAGCCCGTAGCCGCACAGCGCCTCATTCTCGACGCCGTAGCGCAGGTGGAGGCAACGGGGCTCACGACGGGTGCCCAGGCGTCCGCCTACGCGCAGATGCTCTGCACCACCTCGTACACCGCTGCGGTCGCAGGTGACCGGCATCAGGCCGTCACGTTGATCCGGGAGGCATCACGGGCTGCCCGTGGCCTCCCGGCCGACCCACCTGCGGGGCGTCTGTTCTCCGTCACCCCTGCCTCTGTCGACCTCTATGCCGTGAGCGTCCACTGGGCGCTCGGTGACGCCGGTGCGGCACTCGAAGCAGGTCGGGGCCTGCGCGCCGCGCAGTTCACGACGGCTGAGCGCCGCAGCCGCATGCACACGGACCTCGCGCGAGCCTGGTGGCAGTGGGGCAAGCCGGAGCAGACCACCACCGAGCTTCTGTCCGCAGTACGTGTCTCACCGGGCGAGGTACGGGATCGTCCGGCCATCCGACAGATGGTCACCGAGATTCATGCACGTCACCCCCGGACCACAGGCATTCGGGAGCTGGCGAGGGCAGCAGGGCTGCGCTCCATCTGACAGCCCTGGCGGGAGAACCGTCATTCGGGCAGGTCCGGTACCCCAGTGTTCGGGAGCAGGCCCCGGGAGGGTGTCAGCACCCGTTCCGCTTCCGCCCCACCGAATGATCGACACCGACGTCCAGCACGTACGGCTCGATTGACCGGGCGGACCGTGCTGGAGTCTCCACCCGCAGAGAGGCCGTAGGCCACCGCCCTCGATCAGTCAGTACGGTGACGGTGGTCGCTCAGCCCCGGATGCCCGCTGCCCGCAGCCGCGCCCGCACCTGGTCCCACGACGGGTCCACCGGCGTGAGGTGATGGTCGCCCACGTGGGTGTCCTTGAAGCCACTGGATGTGGTGACGCACACCACCGGGCCCTCGACGGTCTCGTCGTCCGGCAGGGTGCGCAGGCCCGCGAGACCCGCCGCGGAGGACAGCTCCACCCACAGGCCCTGCCCGGCGAGTTCCGCCTGGGCGCGGTGCATCGCCTCGTCGTCGACCGTCAGCGCGCGGCCTTCGCTGCCGGTGATCGCGCGCACGCCGCGGTAGCTGTTCACCGGGCAGGCGATGCCGTACGCCTCCGTGTCCGCCATATCGACCCTCGTGGCGGGCAGGCCCTGGCGCAGGGCCGACGCGAGCGGGCCCCCGGCGGCCGGTTCGCAGCTGAACAGGCGCGGGACGCGGGAGACGAGGCCGAGGCGGTGAAGCTCCGCGAACCCCTTCCAGATGCCGAAGAGCAGCTCGCCGTAGCCGGTGGGCACGAAGACCGCGCCCGGCTCCCCGAGGTCGGCCGCGATCTCGTACGCGACCGTCTTGTACCCCTCGGGCCCGAAGGCGTGCCCGGTGTGGAACTGCGTGAGGTTGCTGACGGGGTGGAAGCCGAACTCCTCGGCGATCCGCTCGGTCAGCGGCCATCGGTGGGCGGTCTCGACGGGCAGCACCACCGCCCCGTACGCGCTGAGGAACGACGCGACGGCGGGCGGCACTTCGGACGAGCCGAGCACCACACAGCGCAGCCCGGCCCGTGCCGCGTAGGCCGCCGCGGAGGCACCGTGGTTGCCCGAGGACGCCACGACCACGCCCGGAGCGCCCACGGCCACGGCGGCGCTCACCGTGCAGCGGTTGAGCCGGTCCTTGTGGCTCCACGTGGGGTTGCGCGACTCGTCCTTCACGTACACCCCGTCGCCGATCTCGATCAGCGGGGTTCCGCCCTCCCCCAGTCCGGGCGCGGCCAGCGGCGGCAGCAGGGGAGCCCAGCGGTCCAGGCCGGAGCGCGGCCGCCCCTGCCCGGTGATGAAGTCGGACGTCACACGGGTGTAGTCGTAGTCGATCTCCAGGGGGTACGACATGGTGTCCGAGCTGGTCCGGGGGCAGCCATGCGTCAGCGGCGGCCACAGCGGATAGCCGATGTCCGGGTCGGCGAGGGAACGTTGACCGGTGGCCAGGGAAATCGTGGTCATGGCTCCGAAGTCTAGGAACTCAGGAACCGCAGGCTCCCCGGTCCCGCCCCGGCGAGTAGAGGTGGCTGTCCCGGAACTGCTCCGCCCCCAGCGTCCGCCCCACCATGATGACCGCCGTCCTGATCACCCCCGCCGCCTTCACCTGCTCCGCGATCGAGTCCAGCGTCCCCCGCAGCACGATCTCGTCCGGGCGGGACGCCATCGCGACCACCGCCGCCGGGCAGTCCGCCCCGTAGTGCGGGAGCAGCTCCTCCACCACCCGGTCCACGTAGCGGGCCGCCAGGTGCAGGACGATCAGGGCACCGCTGCGGCCCAGGGTGGCCAGGTCCTCGCCGGGCGGCATGGCGGTGGCGCGCTGGGCGATGCGGGTCAGGATGACCGTCTGGCCGACCGTGGGGACCGTCAGCTCCCGCTTCAGGGAGGCGGCCGCCGCGGCGAACGCGGGGACGCCGGGTACCACCTCGTACGGCACGCCCGCCTCGTCCAGCCGCTTCATCTGCTCGTTCACCGCGCTGAACACCGACGGGTCCCCCGAGTGCAGCCGCGCCACGTCGTGGCCGTCCGCGTGGGCCCGTACGAGCTCCTCGGTGATCTGGTCGATGTCCAGGTTCGCCGTGTCGACCAGGCGGGCGCCCTCCGGGCACTCGGCCAGCAGCTCGACCGGGACCAGGCTGCCCGCGTACAGGCAGACCGGACTGGCGGCGAGGAGGCGGGCGCCGCGCACCGTGATCAGGTCGGCGGCACCCGGGCCCGCGCCGATGAAGTACACCGTCATGTTCGATCTCCTGGGACTGGGACTGAGGCTGAGACGGGGGCTGAGGATTTGCGTACCGACCACTGCGTCACCGGCATCGCCTGGCGCCAGCCCGTGAACCCGCCCACCGGGACCGCGTGCGCCACCGCGAGCCGGGTCAGCTCACCGCCGTACAACCGGTACCGCTCCCCCAGCAGCGCCTCCGACTCCAGCGTCACCGTGTTCGCGACCAGCCGGCCGCCGGGGCGCAGCGCCTCCCAGCACGCGTCGAGCAGACCCGCCGCCGTCAGGCCGCCGCCGATGAACACCGCGTCGGGGGTGGGCAGTTCGGTCAGGGCGGCGGGAGCCCGGCCGGTCACGACGCGCAGCCCCGGCACCCCCAGGCGTTCCGCGTTACGGGTGATCCGCTCCGCCCTCGCAGGGTCCCGCTCCACGCTCACCGCCCGGCACGATCCATGGGCCCGCATCCACTCGATCGCGATCGAGCCCGAGCCGCCGCCCACGTCCCAGAGCAGTTCGCCGGGCGCGGGCGCCAAGGCCCCGAGCGTGGCCGCCCGGATGTGACGCTTGGTGAGCTGGCCGTCGTGCTCGTACGCCTCGTCCGGCAGGCCCGGGACCGCGCCCAACCGCAGCGCGTCCGCCGTCGCCCAGCACTCGACCGCGATGACGTTCAGCCGGTCCCCGGGGGCGTGCGCCCAGCTCTCCGCGATGCCGTCCGCGTACGCCTCCGCCTCGCTGCCCAACTGCTCCAGCACCCGCATCCGGCTCGGGCCGAAGCCGTGGGACGTGAGGAGGGCGGCCACCGTGGCGGGTGTCGTCGCGTCCGCGCTCAGGACCAGCAGCCTCCGGCCCTCGTGGAGGGAGGCGACGAGGCGGGCCGCCGGACGGCCCACCAGCGTCACGACCTCCGTGTCCTCCAGCGGCCAGCCCAGCCGCGCGCAGGCGTACGAGGTGGAGGACGGGTGCGGCAGCACGTACAGCCCCTCCGGCCCCAGCTCCTCCGCGAGCGCGCGCCCGATCCCGTAGAACATCGGGTCCCCGCTGGCCAGCACCGCGATCCGGCGCTCCCGGTGCTCGGCGAGCAGCCGGGGCACGGCGGGGCGCAACGGCGACGGCCACGCCACCCGTACGCCCGCGCACTCCGGCGGAAGCAGCTCCAGCTGGCGCGCCCCGCCGATCAGCACCTCCGCGCCCCGCAGCGCCTCCCGCGCCCCGCCGGACAGGCCGGACCAGCCGTCCGCGCCGATCCCCACGACGGAGACGGGGTGCGGGGGCGGAATCACGGAGGGGGCGGCAGACACAGTCGGAGGACCTCGTTCAGGGAGGCAGGGGGCCGGGGGGCAGGCGGGCGTAACGGTGCCGAACTTTACTGAACCTGCCGTTCCGGGCCCTCCAGCGGGGGTTCTCATCAGCAACCCGATGTTCGACGCGCCATCGAGAGCCCAGCCGAGGCGAAGATGTTCCGCAGCAGACAGAAATGCCTCAAGGAAAACTCGAAGAGAAACCCTTCATCGACCTCACCCCTGCCATGACTTCCGCACCTCAGCACAGAAGCGACCACCGGAAGCAGAGGTCTCGGGTTTCAGGTTAGAGTGCATCCACCCAAAACAACCCGCACACATGCACCGATACCGGAATGAACATGGAAACAGCATACGCGCGGAGGGTTCGCGAAACAGTGGAGCAGGTCCAGGGAAGAGGGTCAATAAGGGTAGAAAGGCACGAACTGGGCCCACTTGTCACATACATGGAGCACCCGGAAGACGCGTTGAAGATCGCACAGCTCGCAGAAGGCAGACCACTGCCCAAAGATTTATCCAAAAACTTTCACCGCCACTCCAGAGTAATTTTCTCCTGGCGAGCACGAGAACGTCCCGAGTCAATCTCAGGGGAATTCTGTCTGACCCATACAGCTGAAGCGGTGGCCCACGGCCCGCAGAAGAGGCAGAGTGCCGAGCCTGCTTCCGAACCCAGGGCCGAAGCCGAGAAGCTGATGGCCGAGTTGCGCGTCTTCGGCACCCATCCGGTAGGGGGAACCGGAACCTACTCCGCACTGAGGCTCACCTCGAACGAAGACTCGGAGCACCCGGAGCACCCGGGAGACTTCAGAGGACTCGACGGAGATCTGGTACTTCGACCTCAGGCAGGGGCCTACTCGGCTCCACATCAGCTACGCGAATATCTCGACGTCACCCTGCTCGCCAAAGGGCTCCACGACTGGCAGTACCTCTACGCGGCGCCGTATCCCGGCAACTACGGCATGGGCGCTTCACTTCCCTACCTGTGGGACGGGCTCGACTTCCTCGCACGAGAATTTCCCGATGACGACCTGTCGAAACCCTACGCCAGGCTGGAAGACCGCACAGAAACCATAGGTGCGGGCTCATAGGGCCGGCACCGGAAGAGGGAAGCATATCCGTGATCAGCATCGACGACGCCGTGAATTTCTTCAACGCCTATTCGGATATCGAGCACGCGGGAATTACAGCAACTTATTCGGAGCCGGACGAGGTGGTGAACGAGTACCGCACCGGCAGCATGCGGTTCTGGCACGCGGAGCCGGGGACACCCCTGTCACCGAGTTTCGGGCGCCCCATGGGAATGGGTTCCGATCAACTGGCCCAACTGGCGCGGAACGTCAGCCTGGTACGGCGCACCCTGTTCCTGGTCGCCGAGTACCGGGGGCGCGACGGTGGCAGCGTCTACGCGGGAATCGTGAGCGGGGACAGGACCAGAACGGCCGAATCGTACGGCGGCCTGCTCTACGCGACTGAAGTCGACGGCGATCTGAGGATCGTCGCTTCCTACAAGGAAGACTTCGGCAAAGTCTCCCCGCCAGTGCACTGGCGCCACTCACAAGGCATGGACATCGGTCTTCCCGGCCCTCCCGTTGCCGTGCGCCCGCTCGCGGCACCCACCGGACAAGCCGCTCACCTGAAGGACTGGGAGGGGCTGCGCGACTCCGTCGCCGAGAGGTGAGTCCCGCTCACCCTCAGGCAGGAGCGATCGGCGCGACCGGAGTCACTTGGCGTCACTGGAGTCGCCGTCGGTGCCCGCCCTCGGGATCATCGAAAGTATGACCAAGAGCGACAAAGGCAGCCGCAGCGGCAAGACGGACAGCGGCAAGGACATCACCCTGCGGATCGCCCAGCAGCCGGAGGCGGACGAGCTCCTCGCCCGCAGCCCGCTCGCCGCCCTCGTCGGCATGCTGCTGGACCAACAGGTGCCGATGGAGTGGGCGTTCACGGGCCCGTACACGCTGGCGGAGCGGATGGGCTCGGACGACCTGGACGCGGGGGAGATCGCCGCGTACGACCCCGAGGCGTTCACCGCCCTCTTCACCACCAAACCGGCCCTCCACCGCTACCCCGGTTCCATGGCGCAGCGGGTCCAGCAGCTGTGCCAGTACCTGGTGGCGGAGTACGAGGGGGACGCGAGCGCGGTGTGGCGGGACGCCGGGACCGGGGAGGAGCTGCTGCGGCGGCTGAACGCGCTGCCGGGGTTCGGCACCCAGAAGGCCCAGATCTTCCTGGCGCTGCTCGGCAAGCAGTTCGGCGTACGTCCGACGGGGTGGCGGGCGGCGGCGGGGGCGTACGGGGAGGACGGGTCGCGCCGGTCGGTCGCAGACATCACGGGGCCGGAGTCGCTCGCGGAGGTACGCGCGTACAAGCAGGAGGCGAAAGCGGCGGCCAAGGCAGCCAAGGCGGCGAAGACGAAACCGGGCGCAGCGGCCAGAACAGCGAAGACGGAAACGAACGCTCAGGCGAAGACAGCGAAAGCCCCGAAAGACCCGAAAGCACCGCGTGCGTAGGCGACCAGAAGAGACAGCCGGACAGAACGGCCGGAAGAAGCGATCAAAATCAGCCACTGCGGTTCCCAGGAGCCACCCCACTCGCTAGCTTTCGCTCCACATTCGTTCACACGTCCAGAACGTCTCCACGGAAGGACTCCTGTGCACGCAACACGTCGCAGAGCCATGGCTGTTGTGGCCGCCACCGCTCTGGCCACACCGCTCCTCCTGGGCGCCGCCCCGCACCACAAGCCCTCCCATGGACACCCCGGGCACTCCCACGGGTCCCACGGCCCCTCCAAGGAGGCGGTGAAGCTCTCCCGGGAGCTGGTGAAGAACTCGTCCGCGCGTGACGCCTACCGCCACCTCCAGAAGTTCCAGGCGATAGCCGACTCGGCCGGCGGTCACCGCGCGGCGGGATCGCTCGGCTACGACGCCTCGGCGGCGTACGTCTACCGGGAGCTCCAGCGCGCCGGGTACCAGGTCTCGTACCAGACCTTCCAGTTCCCCTACACGGAGACGCTGGCCGAAAAGCTCGCCGTGGTGTCGCCGTCGCCGCGCGATGTGACGATCAAGGCGATGACGTACACCCGGTCGACCCCGGTGGGCGGTCTGACGGCCGGGCTCGTCAACGTCCCCGTGGACGACACCACCGGCTGCGAGGCGTCGGACTACGCCTCCGCCGACTTCACCGGCAAGATCGCGCTGATCAAGCGCGGCGGCTGCGCCTTCGCCGACAAGCAGGCGCTGGCGGCGGAGGCCGGAGCGGCCGGAGCGGTCATCTACAACAACACCGAAGGCGCCCTGTCCGGCACGCTCGGCGACGCCGCGGCCGGCAAGATCCCGACCGGTGGCATCACGCAGGAGGAGGGCGAGAAGCTCGCCGCCGACCTGGCCGCGGGCGAGGTCACGGTCTCCTTCGAGGTCCGCCAGCTCCAGGAGCAGCGCACCACCCGCAACGTCATCGCGGAGACGCGCGGCGGCAAGGCGGCGAACACCGTCGTGCTCGGCGCCCACCTCGACTCCGTCACCGACGGCCCCGGCATCAACGACAACGGCTCCGGCTCCGCCGGTCTGCTCGAAGTCGCCCTGGAACTCGCCAAGTCGAAGAGCAAGCCCGCCAACAAGGTCCGGTTCGCCTGGTGGTCGGCCGAGGAGAACGGCCTGCTCGGCTCGGAGGCGTACGTCGCGGCGCTCTCCGAGAAGCAGATCAAGCAGATCAAGCTCTACCTGAACTTCGACATGATCGCCTCGCCCAACGGCGTCCAGTTCGTCTACGACGGCGACGACTCCGACGGCGTCGGCGCGGGCCCCGGCCCGGAGGGCTCCGCCCAGCTGGAGCGGGACATCACCAAGTTCCTCGACAGCAAGGGCAAGAAGCACGAGGGCACGGACTTCACCGGCCGCTCGGACTACGGGCCGTTCATCGAGGTGGGCATCCCCTCCGGCGGTACGTTCACGGGCGCCGAGGGCATCAAGACGGCGGCCCAGGCCCGGACGTACGGCGGACAGGCGGGCGTCGCCTACGACCCGTGCTACCACGCGGCCTGCGACGACCTGAGCAACATCAGCATGAAGCACTTCGACGTCAACATCGACGTGATCGCCAACGCCGTCGGCACGTACGCCCACGACCTGCGCTCGCTGACCCGCCCGGTCAAGCCGGTCCCGAGCACCGGCACCCCGGGCAGCGGCGGCGGCCTGCACGACGGCCACGGGCACGAGGTCAGGGAGTAACACCCCGTCCGCGTACCACGCACCACGCACCACGTCATGAACGCGGCACGTCGCAGACGGAGCCGGGCTCGAACCACAGGGCCCGGCTCCGGGGCCACGGCCTCGGGCCCGGGCTCGGCTCCGGGTCCGGCCTCGGGCCTGGGCTCGGGCTCGACCCCAGGCCCTGGTCCAGCCCCAGGCCCTGGTCCGGACCCGGCCCCGGCCCCGGCACCCACCGCCTGCGGCGTGCCCCGCTATCCGGCGCTATGCGGCGCTCCACCCCACTTTGGCGGAGCGCCGCGGCAAGGTTCCCTGGCTGCGCCCGGCACCCCTTGACCGGTAGGCTTTCCGTGTGATCTTCAAGCGCATCGGAAATGGGAAGCCATACCCCGACCACGGCCGGGAAAGCACCCGGCAGTGGGCGGACGTCGCGCCACGTCCGGTTCGCCTGGACCAGCTCGTGACCACCAAGGGGCAGCTGGACCTGGAGACCCTCCTCGCCGAGGACTCCACGTTCTACGGCGACCTCTTCGCCCACGTCGTGAAGTGGCAGGGCGACCTCTATCTGGAGGACGGGCTGCACCGGGCGGTCCGGGCCGCGCTCCAGCAGCGGCAGGTGCTGCACGCACGCGTCCTCGACCTGGGCTGACGCCGCCGCCCCTCCGAGCCCCCCACCGCTCGGCGCACCCTCGCGACGGCACCGCTTAGCACTCCCCCAACGATGGCACGCGAATTCGGGCCTTTCGGGTGCTTTCGAGCTCATCCGGGTGCCATACGTTGATCATTTAGTACGCATCATCACCGGGTCGCACTACGCTGCCCCCATGAGCATGCTCACTCCCCCCGGCATGGGCGGAAAGTACCGCATCACGGGCGACACCTACCCCCGCATGCGCCGCCCCCGGAACCGCCGACGGATCGTCCTCGCGGGCGTCTCGGCCGTGGTGGCCCTCGGCCTGGCCGGCTGGGGAACGCTGCAGCTCATCGACGTCTTCACAGGCGGCGACAAGAGCGCCGTCGCCGCGAGCCACCCGCGGGACTGCCCCACCCCGAAGCCGGTGGCCCCCGCCAAGGCGCTGCCGAAGCCGGCCGCCATCAAGGTCAACGTCTACAACGCGACGACGACCACCGGGCTCGCCAAGGCGGCGGCGGACGAGCTGAAGAAGCGTGGGTTCGCCATCGGCGAGGTGGGCAATGCCCCGGAGGCGTACGACAAGAAGGTCCCCGGCACCGCGGTGCTGCTCGGCGCCCCGACGGCGGCGAACGGCAGCTTCGCCGTACTGGGCACGCAGCTGCCGGGCGCGGTGCAGAAGACCGACAAGCGCAAGACGGCGGAGGTCGACCTGATCCTCGGCGCGAAGTTCAAGGCGTTCAGCACCCCGGCGGAGGCCACGGCGGCCATGGCGGCCCTCACGAAGCCGTCCCCGGCCCCGTCCGCCTCCTGCGCGCCGACGGCGACGACAAAGAGCGGCTGAGAGGCCGCGCCTGCCGCCTGAACGCACCGGTGCCCCTTGCTCCCGTACGTACATCTCGTACGTCCCGTACGGGAGCAAGGGGCACCGCTCTGCGCTGGGCCTGACGGGCCTGAACGGGTGGGGCTCCGGCTACTCCGCCGTGCCGTACATCCGGTCTCCGGCGTCGCCGAGGCCCGGAACGATGTAGCCGTGCTCGTTGAGCCGCTCGTCGACGGAGGCGGTGACCACGGTGACGGGGGTGCCCGCCAGCTCGCGCTCCATCACCTCGACGCCCTCGGGCGCCGCGAGGAGGACGACGGCGGTGACATCGTCGGCGCCGCGCTTGATCAGCTCCTGGATGGCGGCGACGAGGGTGCCGCCGGTGGCCAGCATCGGGTCGAGGACGTAGACCTGGCGGCCGGAGAGGTCCTCGGGCATCCGGGTCGCGTACGTCTCCGCCTGGAGCGTCTCCTCGTTGCGGATCATGCCGAGGAAGCCCACCTCGGCGGTGGGGAGCAGCCGCACCATGCCGTCCAGCATGCCGAGACCGGCGCGCAGGATCGGGACGACGAGGGGCCGGGGGTGCGAGAGCTTGACGCCCGTCGTGGGCGTCACCGGGGTCTCGATGTCGACCTGCTCGGTACGCACATCCCTGGTGGCCTCGTAGGCGAGAAGGGTGACCAGCTCGTCGGCGAGGCGCCGGAAGGTCGGGGAGTCGGTGCGCTTGTCGCGCAGCGTGGTCAGTTTGTGCGCCACCAGCGGGTGGTCGACGACGTGGATCCGCATGCGTCAACAGTAACCGCGCCTTCCGGCACTCTGCGCTGGCATCAACCACCTGTTCGGGGGGAAGGTGGGGGCATACGGACCCAGCGTTGGGGTGGTGTGTCGATGGCGGCGGACGGGGAACAGCGGCGGAGCCCGGGCTCACGCGGAGTGAGCGACGCGCGCGAGCCGCGCGACACGACGGGTGACCCGACACGCGAAACGACACGCGACACGGCGGGTGACGTCACGGACGCGCAGGAGAGTGACGCGGCGCGGCGCCGACGGCGCGCCCAGTTCCTCCGCGAGCTCCACGAGGCCAAGCAGCTGCGCGACCGGGTGCAGCCGCGCCGGGCCCGTGCCGCCCGTATGCGCCAACAGATGCGGATGCGTACGTTCCGCTGGTGAGGCCCCTGAAGCCGTCCCGTACCACCGGCGCACTCCCCCGCCGATCGGGTCCTCCTGCCGTTCCGTCAGGGCGACGGCCGACCGGGCACTCCTGGAACTGATGGCCGACGCAACGGCCGAAGAGGTCTCGCCCGGCGCTTGTTTCTGCCACGATGCCGATTGGGCGGGGCTCAGAGCAGACGGACTTCCCGTCTGCCCTCCCGTCGGACCGATTCACCTATGACCAGTGGGAGAGTCACGGTGTACTTCGCCGCACTGCTCGCGCGCACCGAAGACGGGTGGGAAGCGAGCGATACAGAGCTCGACGATGTGGAGACCCTGTCCGACCTGACGGATCTGGCCCAGGGGGCCTCGGTGGACGAGGACACGGTCCTGGTCTACATCGAGCAGGAGGACGCCTGGTTCGGCATCCTCCGGGTGGACGGTGAGGAGGACCCCCGTATCTACATCTCGGACGCGTCCGCCGCCGCCCGCTCCTCGTACGGGGAGATCCTGCTCACCGACGAACTGCTCGGCCGCGAACCAGGGGCCGAGGACGAGATCGCCGCGCTGGAGGAGCTCGTCGACCTCGACGGCACGGAGGAGGAGGACGGCGAACCGACCCCGTCGTCCCGGCCCGCCTCCGCCCTGACCGACGACACGGCCTCCGGCTCCGGCCCGGCCCCCGACCCCGACTCCGATGTCGATTCCGACGCGGTCCCGGCGGGCCCGATCGGCGAGCTGGGCATCCTCGCCGACTTCGGGGTCTCCGAGAAGGACCTGCTGACGCTGCGGACCGACGCGCTGACGGAGATCGCCGACGCGCTGGGAGCGGCGGAGGTGCTGGAGGCGGTGCGGTAGGGGGTGTCCGGCGCGTGGTTCGCCGGGGGCTTCCCCTCCCTCCCCTCCTTCCCTGTCCGTTAGGGTCCGCGGGTGACCGCACGCCCGCCGAACCCCTCTTCCCCTTCCTCCCGGCCCGCCCCGGACCCCGTACGCGTACCTGTGCACGACCCCGACCCCGTACGCGATCCGTGGCAGGCCCCGATGCGCCGCGCCCTGGCCGAGGCCGAGCGGGCGGCGTCGGCCGGTGACGTACCGGTCGGCGCCGTCGTCCTCACCCCCGACGGCACCGAGCTGGCCGCCGCCCACAACGAGCGCGAGGCCACCGGCGACCCGACGGCCCACGCCGAGATCCTGGCCCTGCGCCGGGCGGCCGAGGCGGTCGGCGAGTGGCGCCTGACCGACTGCACGCTGGTGGTCACCCTGGAGCCCTGCACGATGTGCGCGGGCGCCCTGGTGCAGTCCCGGGTGGCCCGAGTGGTCTACGGCGCCCGCGACGAGAAGGCGGGCGCGGCCGGCTCCCTCTGGGACGTCATCCGCGACCGCCGTCTGAACCACCGCCCGGAGGTCATCGCGGGCGTGCTGGAGGACGCCTGCGCCACGCAGCTGACGGCGTTCTTCCGCACGCTCTGACGGGCCACGCCCCCGCCCCCGGGAACCGATTTCTGCGCACGCCCCGGGATGGTCTAAGCTCTCTCTCGGTAGCGTGTCCGAGCGGCCGAAGGAGCTCGCCTCGAAAGCGAGTGTGGCGTAACCCGTCACCGTGGGTTCAAATCCCACCGCTACCGCTTCTGACACCCCCTTGATCTGCGGAGACGCGGTCAAGGGGGTGTTCTGCTTCTACGGTTCCCTTCCACGGTCCCCGATGTACGGCGCCTGCGGCGCTCGGCGGCGGGTCACCACGTGACGACCACCCACACGATCTTGCCGAGGGGCCGCTCGGCCACCCCCCACCGCGAGGCCAACGCCTCGACCAGATGCAGCCCGCGCCCACGGGTCCGCTGATCGGAGGGCGGCCGGAGGCGGGGCGCCCTCCGCCGGGTGTCGTGCACTTCAAGGCGGCACTTACCGGGTTCGGCGGCAACGGTGACCTTGAAGGAGTCGCCGGGCTCGGACCCGTACCGAACGGCGTTGGTCACCAGCTCGCTGGCGAGGAGCTCCAGGGTGTCGAGCGCGTCCTCACCGATCGACGGCTCCTGGTACGCGGCCGCTTCCCTGACGTAGCGCCGGGCGGGCCGGACCGACTCGGGCTCGGCGGAGTAGATCGCCTGCGGCGGCACGGCGGAGGTGCGGCGGGGCGGGACGGATGGGGTGGACGAGGTGGACGGTAAGGCGCTCGGACGCATGGTCGTCATGCGGCCCCCTCACGGTAGGGCTGGCCGACACACGCCATCACAGCCGTGTCGACCTGACTGCAGATCGTCACTTCAGAGTGCCGACATCCAGACTTAAGTGCAAGCCATTCTAAGTAATGTGCAAATCTGCACTCTTGCGCGGGAGCTGCTGCAACTAGGGAGACCAAAGGTGACAGCCAAGCGGCGCTGGCGGCAGACTGACCGTCACCAACAGCAACGGGAGGGGTACGTGTCGGCACCCACGGTTCGGAGACGGCAACTCGGCCGCACCCTGCGAGCCATGCGGGAGCGGTTGAGCCTCACCCAGGAAGACGCTGCCGACGGCACACGCGGAAAGATCTCCCCGGCGAAGCTGTCGCGCATCGAGACAGCCCGCAACGCCGCCTCGGCTTCGGACGTCGAACTCCTTCTGGATCTCTACGGCGTCACCGACGCCGAGCTGCGCCGCGACATCATCCGTCTCACCCGGGAGGGCGGACAGCGCGGGTGGTGGCAGTCCTACCGAAGCGTTCTCTCCCCGGTCTACCAGGACTTGATCAGCCTTGAGGCAGAGGCGACCACCATCCGGACGTGGCAGATCGCGTCGATCCCCGGGCTGCTGCAGACGCCGCAGTACGCGCACGCGGCCATCACGTCGACAGCCATGTCCGAGGCCATAAGCGACCGGGTACAAGCGCTGGTCGATGTGCGGCTGGCACGGCAGTCCGTACTGTCCCGGTCAGAGCCGTTGCGTCTGCGCGCGATCATCGGGGAGGCGGCACTCCGCACCCAACTGCCGGACCCGGCCGTGATGCACGACCAGCTCTCCCGCCTGGTGCACCTCGCGACGCTGCCCAACATCAATATCCAGGTGCTACCCGTCGGCGCTCCCCTTACGGTCGGTCAGACCGGCAGCTTCGCGATCCTCGGGTTCGGCAACCTCACGGAACTGAGCGTCGTACACCTGGAGCAGCTGACCAGCGCCCTGTACGTGGAGGACCACGACCAGGTCAGCACCTATGCGGACGCTCACGAGTCACTTACGGCCGCAGCGCTCTCCGTTGAGAAGTCACTCGACCTGATCCAACAAGCAAGGGACCAGAAATGATCATCCCCGACTCTTCAAGCCTCCCCGTCGCCTGGTGGAAGTCCTCCGCTTCCCACGCCCAGTCCGACTGCCTGGAGTGCGGCATCGTCGACTCCGACCACATCGCCGTCCGGGACAGCAAGGCGCCGAACGGGCCGGCTCTGGTCGTCGGCCGGGGTGCGCTCGCGGCCATGGTCGGGGCGGTCGCGGCTGGGCTTCTGTAGCTCTGCGCTGACGTGCGGAGCGATGAAGACGACCTGCGAAGCAAGGGCACTTATGTCTGTTTCTCAAGAAGTCAGTAAAAACAGCCCCTCAGCCGTATAAACCCGCAGGTCACGAACTGTGGTCCCCGCGCACGCGGGGGTGGCCCCACGGTCATCATCGGGGACTCCCTTCAAGATGTGTGGTCCCCGCGCACGCGGGGGTGGCCCCCGGGCCGACTCCTCCTCCAGTTCGGCGATGGCGTGGTCCCCGCGCACGCGGGGGTGGCCCCGCCCAGATCCAGGCGGACGCCGGGGACACGGTGTGGTCCCCGCGCACGCGGGGGTGGCCCCGTTCCCTGAAGCGCGCCCTCTTGGGCTGGCCGGTGGTCCCCGCGCACGCGGGGGTGGCCCCCCAGGCATTGTGGACGCGGGTGTACACGTCGTGTGGTCCCCGCGCACGCGGGGGTGGTCCCTTGCGGACAGGATGCGTCATCGATCACCGATGGTGGTCCCCGCGCACGCGGGGGTGGTCCCACCTGGGCGTTCTGGTTGGAGCCGTCTCCGACGTGGTCCCCGCGCGTGCGGGGGTGGTCCTGGCCGGGCGCCCGAGGGCATGACCGGCCGGGAGGTGGTCCCCGCGCGTGCGGGGGTGGTCCCTCCCGCGTCTCTGCCACGGAGAGCACCCGGTCGTGGTCCCCGCGCACGCGGGGGTGGTCCCCGGCAGTCACCCCGCTGAAGGTACCGTCCTGGCGAATTCCGCAGTACGGGTGGCGTAGTGCCAGGCCGCGTCCCGTGCCTGGCAGGCAGCGGCGACCTCCGACGGGTCCTCGTTGAGGATGACGCCGAGAGTCGTGTCGTCCTCGTCGAAGACGAACCGTACGACGAGCCGGGAGTCGAACAGCCAGAAGTCGTGATCCGGCAGGCCGATACGGGTGGCCTCGGCCCGGTACAGATTACGGATGTCCTCTCCCGCCGACACGTTGCTGTGCCCACTGGCGAGGAGGAACTGCTGCCCCTCGGTGAGAGGCTGGTCAACGATCCGGACTCGTTCGAACCGTTTCCCCAGCGCGGTCTGCACCCGGACGTTCTCTCGCCACGCGTTGCCCGGCTCGGTGGAGATCTCCGCGCCTTGCTTCCACCGGCGCCACTTCGGGCTGTTACGGTCAGAGGCGTATCCGCGCCGGGTCTCCAACCGGAAGGCAGTGTGCGCGAAGTCGCGGAACAGCGGGGCGACTTCGGAGAACGGAACCATCGGCTGCACAGTGGTACGCGGGCTGAAGCGAATGAGGAGCTCACGCGGGACGAGCACGAACGTCTCGCTGTCCTTGACGTCACGGAGCTGGGCAAGCTGCTCAGGGTCAACGACTCGGTCGCCCTGAACCAGGATGTCGGTGGTGCCCTCGACTTCGTAGAGCGTTGGGCAGTCGCCCTCGTCGCTGGTGGTGCCGATGAACCTGAGAAGCGTCATGATCCCCTCCATATGCGCTCGGTGAAGACCAGGATGCGACGGATGGCGTGACGTCACCGACGAATTGCGGGAGATTGCAGATCATCGGCAGGACCAGGCGATTGTGCGCAACCGACGGGCGCGGAAGTGGTGGACTCCGCAACCAGCATGAGGTGGTGGACAGCTCGCCGATCCCGCAGCACGCACCAACCCCTGGGGCAGCCCGAGGCTCGGGGCTCAAGCTCCGAACCCCGAGTTTCGGGGCGGTCGATTCACTCTTGCAGGGGTACGGAGATGGGGTCCCGGCCCGAAGCTCGGGTCTCGGGATACGAGCTTCGGGACACGAGCTTCGAGGTCCGAGCGCCTTCTGTAACCGGCAGGTAGAAGAAGGGGGTTGGGAAAACCTCCCCTCCCTCCCGTACCTGGCACGGCGAGCAAGTATGACTAATCGTGACAGCTTGCGGCGGAGCGTCACGAGTGCTTACGGTTCGAGAACTAAGCGACCCCGGTAGGTGTTGGCACACCGAGCCGGGGTCTGACCGCAAGATCGCAACCCAGAAAGCCGATCCCGTGGCTACACAGCAGCCTAGCTCCGCCCTGCACGCCCCCGCACTTTCCCCGACGTACCCGATGGCCAACCCCGGCTACGGAAAACGCTCCGCGCCCGGCCAACGCCCCCGTACCTCGCAGGACTTCGCACTCCTCCCGGTGCGCGAGCGGTACGTCGCCGGGTTCGTCGACCACCTCCCCGACGGCGCGGCGATGAGCGTGAAGCAGCTCGCCAAGCAACTCCCGCTCTACGGCCAGCAGGCCATCTCCACGGCGCTGACGGCCCTGTCGGTGGCGGGCCATCTGCGGCGCGTACGGTGCCCGGTCGGCGCGGGCGACGAGACGAGGTGGGTCTCCCGCACCTTCTGGTCCCGCACCGCACGCGACAACGAGTGGTGGAACACCTACCTGGCCACCGAGACCGCCACGAAGGCGGCGGCCCCCGCGCCGGAAGCGACCACTCCGCCGCCCTGGGTCCCGGATGAGGAGCCCCCGCCCGCGCCGGAGGACCCCGGGCTGGTCCAGGGCCCCGAAGCCACCGCCGTACCGCAGCAACGCACCCCGGTTCAGCCCTCGGACGCCGAACCCGCACCTCCCGCCCCGAACTGGGCTCCGGCAGCACCGCAGGCCCCCGAAGCGGGTCCTTCTCCCGCCTACCTCGCCCTGGCCCGCCTGGGCCGCGCCGACCACCGCCTCGCGCTCTCCGCCGACGACTGCGCCGCCCTGGAGGCCCAGGCCGCCGAATGGCTTGCCCGAGGCGTGAGCGCTGACTACCTCACCAGCGCCCTCACGGCAGGACTCCCCGCCAAGGTCGACTCCCCCGTCGGCCTCATCCGCCGCCGCCTCACCGACAAAATGCCGCCCCGCCTGCCGGCCGAGAACACCTCACCCGACGCCCCGGCCCCGACCGCCCGCCGCATCCTCATGGAATGCACCGACTGCGGCCGCCCCGGCCGCCCCGAACACCTCCCCGACGGTCTCTGCCGACCCTGCCGCACCACCCACACCGCCGAAGCCCCGGCCCAACCCGCCGAAGTCCCCGAAGTCGCCGACATCAAGGCGCGCATGGCCAACCTCCGCGACCTCCTCAAACCTGTCTGAGGACTAGCAGCATGGGATCGCAGGGGATCGCCCAAGTGCTTTGCCCTGGGACCTGACGGCGCCTCTCGCGCAACCCTGGCAGAGACCCGGGGTGCCGGGATCGTGAGAAGCGACGGAAAGCCCGCGAACGCTCCCGGTCTCTGCTGCGCAGTGACTAATCTGCGGAGAGAGTGAGCCTCTGGCCCGCGAGGGGGGACACACCCGCCGCAGAGGCCGGAGGGGAGATGCAGCTTCCGGCTCGGCCTGACCGTTCGATGGGGGAGATATGTCCGTTTCTCAAGAAGTGAGTAAAAACGAGCCCCTGGCCGCATAAAACCGCAGGTCACGAACTGTCGTCCCCGCGCACGCGGGGGTGTTCCCGCGCCCTCATCGCCAGCGTGGCCGACGCCCGGGTCGTCCCCGCGCACGCGGGGGTGTTCCCCTGGCCCGTCTCCGGAAGCTGCACCTGGAGCTGTCGTCCCCGCGCACGCGGGGGTGTTCCCGGGTGGCCGCGGTGGCACGCGGTCTGGGCGGCGTCGTCCCCGCGCACGCGGGGGTGTTCCCAGCCATGCGGCATCACCCCCCCACCTTCCGGAGTCGTCCCCGCGCACGCGGGGGTGTTCCGACGCCAGCGCGAGCAGCATTTTGCTGCCCGAGGTCGTCCCCGCGCACGCGGGGGTGTTCCCCCGCTGGGCCCGTACTTCGGGCTACTCAGCCGGTCGTCCCCGCGCACGCGGGGGTGTTCCCTTGCTCCGACGAGTCGGCCCCGCAGCACGAGGGTCGTCCCCGCGCACGCGGGGGTGTTCCCCCCTGTGCAGCGCTGGCCCGGTACCCGATCAGGTCGTCCCCGCGCACGCGGGGGTGTTCCCGATCGTCGTCATCCGTCGCTCAAGCTCACGCTGTCGTCCCCGCGCACGCGGGGGTGTTCCCTCCTGGTTCATGTCGGCAGGCTTCTCCGGTCGGTCGTCCCCGCGCACGCGGGGGTGTTCCCGCCAGCCGCCCGCCGAAGGACCGAGCGGAAGTGTCGTCCCCGCGCACGCGGGGGTGTTCCCCGGTAGCGCCGGTTGCGCACCGCGCCGGGGGTGTCGTCCCCGCGCACGCGGGGGTGTTCCCTGGACCGCCGACGAGAGCGACCGGCGCCGGGAGTCGTCCCCGCGCACGCGGGGGTGTTCCCAACCGCATCTACGACCTGATGCACCAGGCCGGGTCGTCCCCGCGCACGCGGGGGTGTTCCCCGTCCTTGAGTTCGGCGCCACGGATGAACTGTGGTCGTCCCCGCGCACGCGGGGGTGTTCCCTCCGAGGGCCGCGCGAGCCACCCGCCGAGTTCGTCGTCCCCGCGCACGCGGGGATAAACCCCGGCCGCCCGAAACCGGAACTCGATCAATTTCCGTCGAGTTCGAATCACTTTTGAACAAGTGGCCCCTCTAGGGCATTTCCCCATGTCAAATGCCCTCATGCCCGCGATCGACACGGAACTCCTCACCGCGTTCCGCCACCTCTCCCCCACCGCCCGAACCCCCTGGGGCAAGCACGATCGGCCGACCGAGCAGTGGCTCCCCCTCTGGCGGCACATGGCCGACAGCGCTGCCGTCGCGGGCAGGCTCTGGGATGAATGGGTGCCCGGGAACGTCAAAGCGCTGGTCGCGGATGCTTTCCCTGAAGGGGTCGACGACGCGCGGCAGGTGGCTGTCTATCTCGCCTGCGTGCACGACATCGGGAAGGCCACCCCCGCCTTCGCCTGTCAGGTGGACGGGCTCGCGGACCGGATGCGGGCGGTCGGGCTCGACATGCCGTATCAGAAGCAGTTCGGGCTGGACCGCAGGATGGCTCCGCACGGGCTGGCCGGGCAGCTGCTCATCCAGGAGTGGCTGGGTGAGCGGTTCGGGTGGAGTGAGCGGGCCTCGGGGCAGTTCGCCGTGGTGGCGGGTGGGCATCACGGGACGCCGCCGGGGCATCAGCAGATCCACGATCTCGGGCTTCGGCCCCGGCTGTTGCGTACCAGGGGTGAGAGCGAAGAGGTCTGGAAGAGCGTCCAGTTCGAGCTGATGGACGCCTGTGCCGTGCGGGCCGGTGTGGAGGGGCGGCTCGCCGCGTGGCAGGGCGTCCGGTTGCCGCAGCCCGTGCAGGTCGTGCTCACCGCGATCGTCATCGTCTCCGACTGGATCGCCAGCTCGTCCGAGTTGTTTCCGTACGATCCCGCCTCCTGGGCGCCGGGGGGTGAAGAAGGGGAGCGGCGTCGCCTTGCCGCTGCCTGGAGCGGGCTGGATCTGCCCGGGCCCTGGCGGGCCGAGCAACCCGGTTGCAGCGCGGCCGAGTTGTTCCGGGAGCGGTTCGACCTCCCTGAAGGTGCCGGGATCAGGGCCGTACAGGAAGAAGCCGTACGGGTGGCCCGGGAGTCGGCCGCCCCCGGGCTTCTGATCATCGAGGCGCCCATGGGCGAGGGCAAGACCGAGGCGGCCTTCGCGGCGGCCGAGGTCCTGGCCGCCCGGTCCGGTGCCGGGGGGTGTCTCGTGGCGCTGCCCACCCGGGCGACCGGGGACGCCATGTTCCCCCGGCTCATCGGCTGGTTGCAGCGGCTGCCCGCGGACGGGCCCCGGTCCGTGGTCCTCGCCCACGCCAAGGCCGCCCTCAACGAGGTGTGGGCCGGGATGACCAAGGCCGACCGGCGGACCATCGCCGCCGTCGATCTCGACGGGCCGGACGAGACCGTCTCCCCGGCCGGGGCCGCTGCCCGGGCCGCCCCCGCCTCCCTCCACGCCCACCAGTGGCTGCGTGGCCGAAAGAAGGGGCTGCTCGCCTCGTTCGCCGTCGGCACCATCGACCAGGTCCTCTTCGCCGGGCTCAAGAGCCGGCACCTGGCGCTGCGCCACCTCGCCGTCGCGGGCAAGGTCGTCATCATCGACGAAGTGCACGCCTACGACGCGTACATGAACACCTATCTCGACCGCGTACTGGAATGGCTGGCCGCCTACCGGGTGCCCGTGGTGATGCTCTCCGCGACCCTGCCCGCCCAACGCAGGCGCGAGCTGGCCGCCGCGTATGCGGGGGAGGAGACCCCCGAGCTCGCCGAAGCCCTTCATCTGCCCGACGACGCCTATCCGTTGATCACCGCCGTCGCCCCCGGCCACGACGTTCTGACGGCCCTGCCCGCGCCTGCTTCCGGGCGGCATACGGACGTGACGCTGGAGCGACTCGATGATGAACTTCCCCTGCTTGTAGCCCGGTTGGCGGAGGAGCTGCGGGACGGCGGCTGCGCCCTCGTCGTACGCAACACCGTCGACCGGGTCCTGGAAGCCGCCGAACACCTCCGTGCGCACTTCGGGACGGACGCCGTCACCGTGGCGCACTCCCGGTTCATCGCCGCCGACCGGGCGCGCAAGGACACCGAGCTGCGGGAACGGTTCGGGCCGGGCGGTGGCGATGGTTCCGCCGAGCCGGGCGGTTCCCCGGACCGGCCGTACAGCCGTCCCGCCGGGCCGCACATCGTCGTGGCCAGTCAGGTGGTCGAGCAGTCCCTGGACATCGACTTCGACCTCCTGGTCACCGATCTCGCCCCCGTCGACCTGGTGCTCCAGCGCATGGGGCGGCTGCACCGCCATCCGCGTACCCGGCCGCCCCGCCTCGCCCGGGCCCGCTGCCTGATCACCGGGGTGGCGGACTGGGGCGCCGAACCGCCCGAGCCGGTGAAGGGGTCGGTCGCCGTCTACCAAGGGCCGCACACCCTGCTCCGGGCGCTCGCCGTGCTGGGGCCGCACCTCGACGGCGTACCGCTGGTGCTGCCCGACCACATCAGCCCGTTGGTGCAGGCCGCCTACGACGATCGCGCCGCCGGGCCCGAGCACTGGGCGCCCGCGCTGGCCGATGCCCGACGGCAGTATCTGATCAGGCTGGCGAAGAAGCGGGAGGAGGCCGACGTGTTCCGGCTAGGGCCCGTACGCCGGGCCGGGCGGCCCCTCTTCGGGTGGCTGGACGGCAACGCCGGGGACGCGGACGACAGTCGCAGCGGGCGGGCGCAGGTGCGGGACAGCGACGAGAGCCTGGAGGTGCTGGTCGTCCAGCGGCGCGCGGACGGCCGGCTGACCACCGTGGAGTGGCTCGACGGCGGTCGCGGCGGCCTGGATCTGCCGGAGCACGCGCCTCCGCCGCACCGGACCGCCGAGATCGTCGCCGCGTGCGCGTTGACACTGCCTCGCGCCCTCACCCATCCGGGGGTGATCGACCGGACCATCGCGGAGCTGGAGCGGTTCGTCGTGCCCGCCTGGCAGGTGAAGGAGTGCCCCTGGCTGGCAGGGGAGTTGCTGCTCGTCCTGGACGAGGATTGTCAGACCCACCTGTCAGGCTGGGAAGTCCACTACAGCGCCGACGACGGACTCCGGGTGGGTCCGGTCGGCGCGCGCAGCGCAGGCAGAGCAAAGGGGCTCGAAGCGGTGGCGTCCACAGTGCCTTCTTTCGACCTGGTCTCCCGGCCGTGGCTGCCCGTCCAGTACGGGGACGGGTCCACCGGTGAGCTCTCGCTGCGCGACGTCTTCGCGGGGGCGGGCGGGGTGCGTCGGCTGGTGGGTGATCTTCCGACGCAGGAGCTGGCCCTGCTGCGGTTGCTGCTGGCGATCCTGTACGACGCCCTCGACGAGGCCGACGGCAGATCGGCGGGCGCGCCCGCGAAGTTGGAGGACTGGGAGGCGCTGTGGGAGGCGCCGGACTCCCTGGGCGTCGTCGGTGACTACCTCGACCGGCACCGGGAGCGCTTCGACCTCCTCCACCCCGCCCGGCCGTTCCTCCAGGTGGCCGGGTTGCACACGCAGAAGCACGAAGTCGCCTCGCTGAACCGGATCGTGGCCGACGTGCCGAACGGCGAGGCGTTCTTCTCCATGCGCCGCCCCGGAGTCGACCGGCTCGGTCTCGCGGAGGCGGCCCGCTGGCTCGTCCACACGCATGCGTACGACTCCTCCGGCATCAAGTCCGGTATGGAGGGGGACGACCGGGTCAAGGGCGGGAAGGTGTATCCGCAGGGCGTCGGCTGGGTCGGCGGTCTCGGCGGTGTCTTCGCGGAGGGCGAGAACCTGCGCGAGACCCTTCTGCTGAATCTGATTCCGACGGATGAGGAAGGCATCCTGAAGTCGGAGCCGAAAGTTGATCTTCCGGTGTGGCGGCGCGAGCCGCCTCCCGGGCCCGGGGTGTTCGAGGGCGATCCGTCCGTTGCCCGGCCCGCCGGCCCCCGCGACCTCTACACCTGGCAGTCCCGGCGGCTGCTCCTCCACACGGAGGGCACCGACGTCACCGGGGTCGTCCTCGGTTACGGAGATCCGCTCGCCCCCGCCAACAAGCACAAGGCGGAACCGATGACGGGCTGGCGGCGCAGCACGGTGCAGGAGAAGAAGCTAGGCCGTCCGCAGATCTATCTGCCGCGCCAGCACGACCCGGCACGGGCGGCGTGGCGCGGTCTGGCGAGCCTGCTGTACGCGCAGAGGCAGGACGGCGACACCTCGGGGCGGGGCACGGACCGGAGCCTGCCTCCCGGGGTCGTGCGGTGGCTGGCCCTGCTCAGAGGGGAAGGCGTGCTGCCGAAGGGTTCACTGATCCGTACGCGATTGGTCGGCGCGGTCTACGGGACGCAGCAGTCCGTGGTGGACGAGGTGGTGGACGACGCCATCTCCCTGCCGGTCGTTCTGCTCCACGAGGACCGCCCTCCGTACGGCGCGGTCGCGGTCGACGCGGTCTCCGACGCCGAGCGGGCCGTGGCCGCGCTCGGTCAGCTGGCCGGGAACCTGGCGCGCGCGGCGGGTTCGGCCCCGGAGGGACCCACAGCCACCGCCCGCGATCTGGGGTTCGGGGCGCTGGACGGGCCGTACCGGCAGTGGCTGGTCGGCCTCCGGCACGAACCCGATCCGGATGCCGCCCGCGTGGAGTGGCAGGACATCGCACGGCACCTCGTTCTCGACCTCGGCCGTCAGCTCCTCGATGCGGCGGGCAGGAGCGCGGCGGAGGGGCGCGTGGTCGAGCTGCCGGGTACGGGCAAGCGCTGGGTGGACAGTTCGCGGGCGGACCTGTGGTTCCGGACCCGCATCAACAAGGTGCTGCCCAGGCCGCCGTCCACGGTGTCCGCTCCGGCCGACGGCGACACCGGCAACGAAGCACCTCCGGAGGGAACCGCATGACCATCACCCCGACGACAGCGGGCACGAACGCCCCACCGCCGGAGAACAAAGCGGGGAAGGGCGCCGAAGAGGTGCCCGTCCACCGGCTGGTCACCCGCGCGACGGGTACGTACATCGCCCGGATTCAGCCTCAGTACCTGGCCGACCGGCCGCACGCCGTGGCGGAGCTCGCCCGGCTGCGGCGCGGGGCGGGAAAGCGGGCCCACGAGGTCACGGACCTCTGGGGAATCGAAGGGATGGACGATCTGGCCAACCTGCTTGCGGACCACGGCAGGTTCAGCCGCGCCGAGGACGCCGAGGAGGCGGTCTTCCTCGCCTGCACCCTGTGGGCCCTGCACCAGCAGTCCGGCCGTGACCAGGGCATGCACCAGCGGAATCAGACCCTGGGCGGGGCGGTGCGTGCCCTGATCCGCTCGCAGGGGACAGCGGGTGAGGACGAGGAGGACTCCCCGCTGCGCAAGCGCCTGGTGCGGGTCGGTACGGCCGAGTCCCTCGACTCCGTCGCCGTACGGCTCAGAGAGATCGTGCTGCTGCTCCGGGGCGCCAAGGTGCCTCTCGATTACGCACGCCTGGCCGGGCAGCTCTACCGCTGGCAACACCGCCCCGAGCGGGCCGGGGTCCAGCGGGAGTGGGGGCGCGAGTTCCATCTGGCCGCCGCTGCCGGGAAGAAGGGGAGGGCGGCCGCCTCGGGCACGGACGGCGAGGCGATCGACCGGACGCTGGCGGCCGATGAGGAGGAGTACGGCGGTTACGCGGCCGGGGAGTGACGCCCGGCTCCCGAGCGCCGGGCGTGAGCGACCCCGTCCTCGCCGCCCCTCGTCACCCCGACCCCTCTCGTCACCCCGACCCCCGTGTCTCCCCGAACCTTCGTGTCTCCCCAAACCTTCGTTTCGCCCCGACAAGCATCTTCCGCACACGACGAACAGAGGAACTGAGCACGCGTGACCCTGAACAGGACCATTCTCGATATCCACATCCTCCAGACCGTTCCGCCGAGCAATCTCAACCGCGACGACACGGGGACGCCGAAGTCGGCCACGTACGGGGGCGTGCGGCGCTCGCGGGTGTCCAGCCAGGCGTGGAAGAGGGCCACGCGCGAGGCGTTCGGGGAGCTGCTCGACTCCTCCGAGCTCGGCATCCGTACCAAGAAGGTCGTGGAAGTCCTCGCCGAGCGGGTGATGGAGCTGGACTCGTCGCTCCCGCTTGCCGCCGCGCAGGCCCTGGCGGCGGAGACGATCACCACGGCGACCGGCTCGAAGGTCGCCGTTCCCGGCCGGAAGAGCAAGCAGGACGCGGAGGACCCCGCCCCCGCCGAGTCCACGTACCTGATGTTCCTGAGCAACCGGCAGTACGCGGGACTCGCCGCCATGACGGTCGAGGGCGGCAAGGGCGGGGACCTCCAGGCTCTCAAGGACTACTTCAAGGTCAAGGAGAACAAGGCCCGGGCCAAACAGCTCGTCCTCACCGAACACTCGGTGGACATCGCGCTGTTCGGCCGCATGGTCGCGGACTCGACCGACCTCAACGTGGACGCGGCGGCCCAGGTCGCCCACGCGCTCAGCGTGCACGCCGTGGAGGTCGAGTCGGACTACTACACAGCGGTCGACGACAAGAACACCGATGCCGAGACCGGCGCCGGGATGATCGGCACCGTCGACTTCAACTCCGCGACGCTCTACCGCTACGCCGCGCTCGACGTGAACCGCCTCCAGGAGAACCTGGGCGCCGGGCACGACGACGCCCGGCCGGTGGAGCCCACGCGGCGGGCCGTCGCCGCGTTCCTCGAAGGGTTCATCACCTCGCTCCCGACGGGGAAAATCAACACCTTCGGCAACCAGACGCTGCCGGCCGCCGTGATCGTGAAGGTCCGCTCCCGGCGCCCGGTCAGTTACGTGGCCGCCTTCGAGGAGCCCGTCGCGCCGAGCAAGGGCGGTGGCTTCCTCAAGGGGAGCTGCAAGAGGCTCGCCGCGTTCGTACCGGACCTGGAGGCGAGCTTCGGTCTCTCCGGGGGTCCGGAGGGGTGGGTGCTCCGGGTGGGCAAGGAGACGGAAGACCTCAGCGGGCTGGGCAAGGCGGTGAACCTGCCCGAGCTGCTGGCCGAGGTGGGCGACGCCGTGGCCGCACGGCTGGCGCCGGAGCCCTCGGAGAACGGCGGCCCGGACGGTGGTTCTTCCGGCGCCGCACCGGAGTCCGGGGCATGAGCGTGCTGCTGCTGCGGCTCGCGGGCCCCCTCCAGTCCTGGGGGTCCGCAGCCCGCTTCACACGCCGCACCACGGAGAACGCGCCGACGAAGAGCGGTGTCGTCGGTCTCCTCGCCGCCGCCCAGGGGCGCAGACGGGACGCCGACCTCTCCGACCTGGCGGCGCTGGAGTTCGGCGTCCGCATCGACCAGCCCGGCAGCCGACTGCGGGACTTCCACACCGCCCACCACAGCGACACGCTCAAGTCGATGCCCCTGTCGGAGCGCTTCTACCTGGCCGACGCGGTGTTCGTGGCCGGGGTGAGCGGTGAGGCCGGGCTCGTACAGCGGCTGTACGAGGCGCTGTTGGAGCCCGTGTTCCTGCCGTACCTGGGCCGCCGTTCCTGCCCGCCCTCGCGGCCGGTCACGATCGCGGAGCCGTCGGAAGGGGAGCTGGAGCAGGCGTTGCGGGAGGCTCGGTGGGAGGCGTCCGGCTGGTACAGGGACAAGCGCACCGCCTCCTTCCGCCGCCGGGGCCAGGAAGCGCCCGACGACGTACGCCTCGATCTCCTGCTGGACAGTCCGGCCGACCCGGACCGGCTGCCGGACATCACGCTGCGGGATCTCCCCATGAGCTTCGATCCGCGCCATCGGCGGTACGGGCTGCGGGGCGTCCGTACGACGGAGACCCGGGTTCCCATCGAGCCCGGGGCGCGGCCGTCATCGCCACCGCCACCGCCGCACGAACCCACGTCCCTTCTCACCCCCGTCACGCCGAGGACCGACTGATGTACCTCACCCGTTTCCGTGTCAACACCCACCGGTCCGACGCCCGCCGCCTGCTCGGCTCGCCGCACCGCCTGCACGGCGCGGTGAACGCGTCCTTCCCGACGCCGCCCTCGCGGGAGGGCTCGGGCCCCCGGGTGCTGTGGCGGGTGGACCGCAACGCGAACTCCGAGACCCTGCTGTACATCGTCAGCCCCGGCCGTCCCGACCTGACCCACCTGGTCGAGCAGGCGGGCTGGCCCGCGTCGGACGAGCCGGGGTGGGCGACGTTCTCGTACGCGGACTTCCTCACCGCGCTGCACGCGGGCGACACCTGGGGGTTCAGGCTGACCGCCAATCCCGTGCACAACATCCGCCACGAGTATCTGAAGGAGGGGGAGCGGACGAAGCGGGCCGCGCACCGGACGCCCCGTCACCAGATGCGGTGGCTGCTGGAGCGCCAGGAGAGAGCGGGCTTCGAGATCGTCCAGAAGCCGGAGGACCGGCGGCTGCTGCCGGTGGGGGACGAGTACGAGTTGGTCGTACGGGACCAGATCCCGCTGCAGTTCCGTCGGCCCCAGGCGGGAGAGGAGCCGCGGACGAGGGCCCCGGGGAGAGCTGACGTACAGATCACCAAGGTCACCTTCGACGGCCGGTTGCGCGTCACGGAACCGGAGCTGTTCCGGCGGACGCTCACACACGGCCTGGGCAAGGCCAAGGCGTACGGGTGCGGCCTGATGACCCTGGCTCCGGTACGGGGGGAGGGGGAGGCGTGAGCACGGTCGGCCGCAGGGGGGCCTCCACGCCCCGCGAGCTCACACGCGTCGGGGACCGGCTCTCGTTCGTCTACCTGGAGCGGTGCACGGTGCACCGGGACTCCAACGCGATCACCGCCGAGGACGCGGACGGCGTCACCCACATCCCGTCCGCGACGATCGGGACCCTCCTGCTCGGCCCCGGGACCCGCGTCACCCACCAGGCGATGGCGCTGCTCGGCGACAGCGGCGCGGGCGTGGCCTGGGTCGGCGAACACGGGGTGCGGTACTACGCGGGTGGGCGGGCGCTCACCCGTTCGTCGGGCCTGATCGAGGCGCAGGCCACGGCGTGGGCGAACCGCCGCACCCGGCTGGAAGTGGCGCGGGCCATGTACCGGCTGCGCTTTCCGGGCGAGGACACGACAGGGCGTACCCGGCAGGATCTGCTCGGGATGGAGGGGCGGCGGCTGAAGGAGTGCTACAAACGGGAGTCACTGCGCACGGGCGTCCCTTGGCGGCGGCGTGAATACCACCGCGAGGACTTCGCAGCCGGCGACGCCCCCAACCAGGCCGTGACGGCCGCCGCCCAGTGCATGTACGGGGTCTCCCACTCCGTCGTCGCCGCGCTCGGCTGCTCCCCCGGGCTGGGCTTCGTCCACTCGGGCCATGAGCGCTCGTTCGTCATGGACGTGGCGGACTTCTACAAGACGGAGGTCGCCATCCCGGCCGCCTTCGACGCGGCGGCGGAAGGGGTGGAGGACGTCGCGGCCCGCACCCGCCGCATGCTCCGGGACCGCATCAACCGGACGGGCCTGCTCGACCGCTGCGTCCGTGACATCAGGGACCTGCTCGGCTACGACGGCACCCGCGACACCACCCAGGCGGACGGCACGTCGTCGGACCGGGACCGGGTGATGCTCCAGTCCGACGGAGACGTCCACCTCGAAGCCGGTCGCAACTACGGAGACGAGATCATCTGGTGACCGTCATCGTCCTCACCAACTGCCCGGTCGGCCTGCGGGGCTTCCTCACCCGGTGGCTGCTGGAGATCTCGCCCGGCGTCTTCCTCGGCGCCCCGTCGACGCGCATCCGCGAACTCCTGTGGGCCGAGGTCCGCGAGTACGCGGGCCAGGGCCGCGCTCTGCTCGCCTACCAGACGGACAACGAACAGGGCTACGCCTTCGAAACCCACGACCACACCTGGCACCCGACCGACCACGAGGGCCTCACCCTGATCCACCGCCCGAGCCCGCACGCTCCACGGCCGCAGTCGGGGAAGGCGCCTGCGGAAGTGCCCCGGCAGGGGTGGAGCAAGGCGTCGAAGAGGCGGAGGTTCGGGGGGCGGTAGGTGGTGGGGGAGTCCCGGGCGCAGGGTGATGCCATCGGAGGTTTCAGTGGGCCAGGCAGACGTAGTGAGAGAAGTGACCGATATGCCGGAATCTATGGAAGTAAGTAAAAACAGGCTCCCGCCCGGATAACACCGCAGGTCAGCAACTGTGGTCCCCGCGCGTGCGGGGGTGGCCCCGGGCCTGGCACAAGCTCACCGGCCGAGCCCTGGTGGTCCCCGCGCGTGCGGGGGTGGCCCCGTCACCTTCCCGGAGCCTTTTCCGGTCGCCCCGTGGTCCCCGCGCGTGCGGGGGTGGTCCCCGAGGCCAGCGGATCACGATCTGGGGGGTGGGGTGGTCCCCGCGCGTGCGGGGGTGGCCCCTGAGCATGGGCAGACCTGGAGCGCCTACTTCAGTGGTCCCCGCGCGTGGGGGGTGGTCCCGAGGACCCGTGGATCACCTGCGCGGCCCTGGCGTGGCCCCCGCGCGTGCGGGGATGGTCCCCCGAACACGGAGGACGGCGAGGACGTCGAGTAGCGGTCCCCGCGCGCGGGGGAGCGTGGACGGCGGCCGGGCGTCGGAAGTCAGGTCGGGGGAAGCGGCGTCGGGGGGACAAGCCGCTTCCCCCGGTGAGAACAGGGTCCTCGGTCAGCCGTCGCGGTCAGGGGGAAGTCGCGCGGCGGTGACCCCACAGTGAGGGCCTGTTCCGGGCCTCCGGTTCCTGCCAGGGCCGGAGGGCCTGGGTCCCATCCTGCCGGGGCGCAGAAGCCGTATCGGCGGGCAAAAGGCCCCGGTGGGGAGGTCGTAGGTCCTTAAAAGGCGCATCAGTGATCGGGAGCAGCCACTGGATACGGCCATACGTGCGGATACAATCTGCCGATCGCACGCGAGGTCCGGACGAGATCCGGGCAGGGTCCAGGCGGGGGCTACGGGGAGGCAGGGGCAGTGGCGCAAGCGAGGAAGATCGCGCTCTACATAGTGGTGGTCTTCGTGCTGTACACGATCATCACCTCTCCCCAGAGGTCCGCCGAGCTCGTAGGGGTAGGGTTCGAAGGCGTTTCGAGCGCCGCCCAGAGCGTCGGCGACTTCATGACCGAACTGGTGAAGTAGCGAAAACCGTAGGGGTACCGATGATCCGCCACCTGGTCCTGTTCAAGCTCAACGAGGGCGTCGAGCGGGACGACCCGCGGGTCGTCGCCGGGGACCGGGCCTTCCGGGAGCTGGCGGGGCAGGTTCCGGAGCTGGAGTTCTGGGAGTGCGCCTGGAACATCACGGACCGGCCGATCGCGTACGACTACGCCATCAACTCCGCCGTCGCCGACGAGGACGCCCTCAAGCGCTACATCGAGCACCCGGCCCACCAGGCCGCCGCGGGCCAGTGGCGCGAATTCGCCACTTGGGTGATCGCGGACTACCCGTTCTGATCCTTCCTCCGACGTCTGCGGGATCTGTTCCCTCCACCCCTCGCCGTTCAGGCGAGGGGTTTCTTCGTGCTTTTTAAGCCTTTATGGCCTCAACACGACGTTTTGCGGTGCTTGCACACAGTGGACATGTCTTGTGATGCTATGACCGCTTTTGACGGATGAGTTGACCGTAGTTGATCGCGAAGGGGTGGCGTCACCGTGCCGGCCAGTACAGCGCCTCAAGTGCCTCCCCAGTCCGCCCAGCCATCCGCCCAGCCGTCCGCCCAGCACCCTCAGAGGGCCGTTCAGGCCGTACCGGCCGGGGAGATCCAGACCGAGACCCCCGACCCCACCGCCCCGCCCGCCAGAACCCGCGGGGCGGACACCAGAGCCCTCACCCAGGTGCTCTTCGGGCAGCTCAAGGGGCTGGAGCCCGGCACCCCGGAACACGGCCGCGTCCGGGCCGCCCTCATCGAGGCGAACCTGCCGCTCGTCCGGTACGCCGCCGCGCGGTTCCGGAGCCGTAACGAGCCGATGGAGGACGTCGTCCAGGTCGGCACCATCGGGCTGATCAACGCCATCGACCGCTTCGACCCGGAACGCGGCGTCCAGTTCCCCACCTTCGCGATGCCCACCGTCGTCGGCGAGATCAAGCGCTACTTCCGCGACAACGTCCGCACCGTCCACGTCCCCCGGCGGCTCCACGAGCTCTGGGTCCAGGTCACCGGCGCCACCGAGGACCTGACGACCGCCCACGGGCGCTCCCCCACCACCGCCGAGATCGCCGAGCGGCTGAAGATCTCCGAGGACGAGGTGCTCGCCTGCATCGAGGCGGGGCGCTCGTACCACGCCACCTCCCTGGAAGCGGCACAAGAAGGCGACGGGCTGCCCGGACTGCTCGACCGGCTCGGTTACGAGGACCCCGCGCTCGCCGGTGTCGAGCACCGCGACCTCGTACGCCATCTCCTCGTCCAGCTCCCCGAGCGCGAGCAGCGCATCCTCCTCCTGCGCTACTACAGCAACTTGACCCAGTCTCAGATCAGCGCCGAACTCGGCGTCTCCCAGATGCATGTGTCAAGGCTTCTGGCCCGAAGTTTCGCTCGACTGAGGTCCGCAAACAGGATCGAAGCGTAACCGGAACGGGTAGACCCTCCAGGGACCGGTTCTGACGGCGTAAAAGCCCTACACCCCCTGTTTCCAGGGCGGATTCGGCGCTGACTTGTCGACATGTCACTACAGCGTGTTGCCGACATGTGACATTCTGCTCGAAGCGAGTTTGCCGCAGCCCCACCTCCGGTATTCAGGTGGAGGCTGCGTTCCTCCGATGGTCGCGGCCACCGCGACCGTCCGCGACCTCAAGGGGGTGGCATGTCCGCAGAACAGGGCAGCTCGAAGGTGCTCACGCTCACGAAGAGCGTGCCGGCACCCGCCGTGCTCACCAGCTCGCCGGAAGCCATCGACACCCGCACTCTGTCCCGCTCCCTGTTCCTGCGGCTCGCCGCGCTCGGCCCCGCCTCGGGTCCCGACGGAACGGACAGTCCGGAGCGGACCTATGTGCGGGACACACTCATCGAGCTCAACCTCCCGCTGGTGCGTTACGCCGCGGCGCGGTTCCGGAGCCGTAACGAACCGATGGAGGACATCGTCCAGGTCGGCACGATCGGCCTGATCAAGGCGATCGACCGGTTCGACTGCGAACGGGGCGTGGAGTTCCCGACGTTCGCGATGCCCACCGTCGTCGGTGAGATCAAACGCTTCTTCCGCGACACCTCCTGGTCCGTCCGGGTCCCCCGGCGCCTCCAGGAGCTGCGGCTCGCGCTGACGAAGACCAGCGACGAGCTGGCCCAGAAGCTCGACCGCTCGCCGACCGTGCCGGAGCTCGCCCGGGCGCTCGGGGTCTCCGAGGAGGACGTGGTCGACGGTCTCGCCGTCGGCAACGCGTACACCGCCTCCTCGCTCGACTCCCCCTCGCCCGAGGACGACGGCGGCGAGGGCTCCCTCGCCGACCGCCTCGGCTACGAGGACGCGGCGCTGGAGGGCGTCGAGTACCGCGAGTCGCTCAAGCCCCTGCTCGCCAAACTCGCCCCGCGCGAGCGGCAGATCATCATGCTGCGCTTCTTCGCCAACATGACCCAGTCGCAGATCGGCGAGGAGGTCGGCATCTCCCAGATGCACGTCTCCCGGCTGCTCACCCGCACCCTCGCCCAGCTCAGGGAAGGGCTCATCTCCGACTGAGCCGCGCATGAGGGTTCACATGTGACGGACCGTCAGGCACACTGCCGCGATGCGACGTCAGATGCGTCAGAGCCCCCGGGCACCCTGGAGCCGTCAGGCACGTGGGCCCAACGACCGCCGAGGCACCGTGATCGCCGCCTCGGCGGTCGCGCTGTGTCTGGGCGGCGGCCTCCTGGTCGGCTGCGGGGGCGGGCAGGACGGTGAGGGTTACGCGGCGGTGGGCGCGGCCGGGAGCGGGGCCGAGCGGCCTTCGGACGGGGGCGGAGGGTCCCCGGGGAAGGTGGTGCTGGTCCCGTTGGACGGGGAGCCCGCCGGAGGGCGTGGTGGCAGCCGGGCCCCAGGAGCCTCCTCGTCGCCCTCCGGAGGGGCCGCCGACGGGTCCGGGGGCTCCGGAGGGCCGGAAGGGGGGTCAGAAGCAGGCGAGGGGCTTACGGGAGGTTCTGCGGCGTCCGCGGCGCCGCCCGACGGCCCCGGCTCCGGCCCTGGTTCTGGTTCCGGTTCCGGTTCCGGAGCGAGCGGCGGGGGTGGATCTCGTACGGATACGGAGGCGCCCGGCGGCTCCGGTCCGGGGGCCGCCGCGCCCGGGAGCGGGGCCGGTACCGGGACAGGCGCGGGGGCAGGGCCCGGAGGACAGGCCGGGAAGCCCTCGGCGCCCTCCAAGCCCTCACAGCCCTCCACCCCCGGCAGCGGGTCCCCACCTCCCCCGGCCACGGGCAGCCCCAAGCCCGGCGGCGGAGGCGGCGGTACGGACCGGCCTCCGCCCGGGCCGCCCCCCGCCCCCGCCGCGCTGAAGCTGAGCGCCCCTCAGCGTGCGCCGACGGACAAGCGGTGGTGCGAGAAGGTCACCGTGGAGTTCCGCAACACCGGCGGCTCCCCCGCCCGTTCGGGCAGCGTCACCTTCGGGACGCACATCATCGGGGCCCTGGGCGTCGACTGGGCCACCATCACCTCCAGCCGGCCGCTGCCGACGCCCATAGCGGGCGGTACGGCGCGGTCGGAGACGTACACCGTCTGTGTGGACGCCTGGCGCGTGCCCCTGGGGATGCGTATCGAGACCCAGGACGTCTCCGCCGTGTGGGAGTGAGTCCCGGCGGGACGACGGCACGTGGAGGGGCGGCGCGGCGGCGTACGGAAACGCCCGTGGGGCGGTCGGCGGTCGCGCTCTCGCGGTTCCGCCGACCGCCCCACGGGCGTTCGTTCAGGTCGTCACACGTCGTTCTACGACGTAGTAGACGCATACGTCGCCTTCACGTCGTCTCCAGCAACGTCGTCTTCAGTGACGTCGTCTTCAGTGACGTCGTCTTCAGTTGTCGTACGGACGGTCGGAGACGGTGCTGGTCAGAACGCGAGCCATGCCACCGCGCCGAGGACGATGACAACCGCGACGACCGCCACGATCACCCCGACTCTCGGCCCGGACGAGGTCGCGGCGGGCTGAGCCCGGCGCTGCGGCTCGCCCTCGTCGACGAAGGCGCGGAACATCTGCGTGCTGCCCGCCGGATCAGGGGTGCCCTCGGGGCCCGGCTGAGGGGCGTGGGGGTTGTGTGCCATGGGGCAGGACCCTAGCGAACTCGGGCCTGCCGCCCAACCCCCGGGGCCACCCCGCACCCCGTCCGAACAGGGGCGGCGCGCGGGGCGAAGGGGCTTGACCCGGACCCGGCGGAGGCTTTTGCGTTCCTTTACTTCTGCAAGCCCCTTTTCGCTTGCCTGTAGCAACCATCGGCTTCTATGGTTGCCCTAAGCAACAACATGGACATCGGTGCGTTGGGGGGTCCCGTGGCCGCACGGAGCCGGTACGAGGAACTGGCACGGCAGCTCAGCGCCGTCGGGGCCGTCAAGCGGGGGCTCGCCCGCGCTCTGCCCCCCGAGTGCCCCGGTGGCTCCGCCGCCGTGCTGACGCTCCTGGACCGGCACGGCGAGATGCGGATCAGCAGGCTCGCCGAGCTGATGGCCGTGGACCTCTCGGTGACCAGTCGCCACGTGGCCCATGTGGCCGAGCACGGCTGGATCGAACGGTCCCCGGACCCGGCGGACAAGCGGTCCCGCATCCTGCGGCTGACCCCCGGCGGCCACGCTCAGCTCGACGAGCTGACGCGGCGGACCACCGATGTGTTCGCCCGCAACCTCTCGGACTGGTCCGACGACGACGTCGGCCGGCTCAACGAGCTGCTGTCCCGGCTGCGCGACAGCTTCGCCTGCCGCGGACCCGGCGGCTGCGCCCCCGGAAGCCACTCCGGCGAGTGCCGGAACGGGCTCGGCGACGACGCGTACACCCGTACACCTGTGTAACAGAAGCAAATACGGACGGATAAGGAACTCAATGGCTACGACCACACCGGCCGGTGTGCGGGGCGGCCACGCCAAGCACGGAGGCCATGGAGGCGGTGGGGACCACGGCGGTCACGGAGGTCACGGAGGCCGCAGCGGCTCCGGTGTCTCCGCCGGCTCCGGGGCCTCCGACGGCACGCCGATGACGCACCGGCAGATCATGGAAGCGCTGACCGGGCTGCTGCTCGGCATGTTCGTCGCGATCCTGTCGTCGACGGTCGTCTCCAACGCCCTCCCCGAGATCATCTCCGACCTCGGCGGCGGCCAGAGCGCCTACACCTGGGTCGTCACGGCCTCGCTGCTGGCCATGACCGCCACCACCCCCCTGTGGGGCAAGCTCTCGGACCTCTTCAGCAAGAAGCTGCTGGTCCAGATAGCGCTGATCATCTACGTCCTGGGGTCGGTCGTCGCCGGTCTCTCGACCAGCAGCGGCATGCTCATCGCCTGCCGCGTCGTCCAGGGCATCGGCGTCGGCGGCCTCTCCGCCCTCGCGCAGATCGTGATGGCCGCGATGATCGCCCCGCGCGAGCGCGGCCGTTACAGCGGCTACCTGGGCGCGGTCTTCGCCGTCGCGACCGTCGGCGGGCCGCTGCTCGGCGGTGTCATCACCGACACCAGCTGGATGGGCTGGCGCTGGTGCTTCTACGTGGGCGTGCCGTTCGCGATCATCGCCCTGATCGTGCTCCAGAAGACCCTGAAGCTCCCGGTGGTCAAGCGCGAGGGCGTCAAGGTCGACTGGGCCGGAGCGTTCTTCATCAGCGCCGCCGTCTCGCTGCTGCTGGTCTGGGTGACCTTCGCGGGTGACAAGTACGACTGGCTGTCGTGGCAGACGTACGTGATGGTCGCGGGCTCGGTCCTGCTCGGTGCGGTCTTCGTCCTCATCGAGTCGCGGGCCGCCGAGCCGATCATCCCGCTGCGCCTCTTCCGCAACCGCACCATCACGCTGGCGTCGGTCGCCTCGCTCTTCGTCGGTGTCGCGATGTTCGCGGGCACGGTCTTCTTCAGCCAGTACTTCCAGCTCGCGCGCGGCAAGTCGCCGACGATGTCCGGCGTCATGACCATCCCGATGATCGCGGGCCTCTTCCTCTCCTCGACCGTCTCCGGACAGATCATCACCAGGACCGGCCGCTGGAAGGCGTGGCTGGTCAGCGGTGGCTTCCTGGTCACGGCGGGGCTCGGGCTGCTCGGCACGATCCGGTACGACACCGAGTACTGGCACGTCGCCGTCTACATGTTCGTCATGGGCCTCGGCATCGGCATGATGATGCAGAACCTGGTCCTCGCCACCCAGAACCAGGTCGCACCCGAGGACCTCGGGTCCGCGAGCTCCGTCGTCACCTTCTTCCGGTCCCTCGGCGGCGCGATCGGCGTCTCGGCGCTCGGTGCCGTCCTGGGCAACCGCGTCACCCACTACGTGAAGGACGGCATCGCCGCACTCGGCCCCGAGGGCGCCGCCTTCGGCCACGGCGGTACGGGCGGCGGGGGCATCCCCGACCTGGACAAGCTGCCCGAGCCCTTCCGTACGGTCATGGAGGCCGCGTACGGGCACGGCGTCGGCGACGTCTTCCTTTACGCCGCTCCGTGCGCGCTGATCGCCTTCGTCGTGACGCTCTTCATCAAGGAGGTCGCCCTGAAGAGCAGCACCACTGGGAACGACAGCCCTCAAGGCGAGGCCGCCGCCGGGGCCGATCCCGTGGAGGCGGAGGTTCCGGCCACCGTCGGTGCCACCGGGGCCGTCTCCGAGGGCGCGGCCGGGGTCACCTCGGTCGACACGGCCGCCGCCGTCACCCCGTACGGGACCGGGCAGGACGCCGTCACCCCGTACGGGACGACCGTGCGCGGTGTGGTGCGCGGCGCCGAAGGGGCTCCGGTCGCCCGTGCGGCCGTCACGCTCATCTCGCTGGGCGGCCGTCAGCTGGGGCGCTCCGTCGCCCAGGCCGACGGTACGTACGCCCTCGACGCGCCGGGCTCCGGCAGCTACGTCCTGATCGCCTCCGCCGACGGTTTCCAGCCGCAGGCGTCCACGGTGGTCGTCGGCGGGGAGCCGCTGGCCTTCGACATCCTGCTCTCCGGTACGAGCGGACTGGCCGGGACCGTACGGGCCACCGAGTCCGGTGCGCCGGTCGAGGGCGCGATGGTCATCGTGACCGACGTACGCGGCGATGTCCTGGCCACCGGGACGTCCGGCCCGGCCGGTGAGTTCGCGTTCGGCGAGCTGGTCCCGGGCTCCGTGACCGTCGCGGTCAACGCGGCCGGGTTCCGCCCGCTGGCGCTGCCGGTGGAGATCGGCGGCCAGGGCGTCACCCGGGTCGAGGCCGCCCTGCGGGCCGGGTCGCTGGTGCGGGGCACCGTACGGGCCGGGGCCGCCCGGAGCCCGCTGGCCGACGCCCGGGTCACGCTGATCGACGCGGCGGGCAACGTGGTCGCCACCGCGACGACCGGCGAGGACGGCGCATACGCCTTCACCGACCTGGACGCGGGCGAGTACTCCGTCGTCGCGACTGGCTACCCGCCGGTGGCGGGCCCGCTGACGGTGAGCGGACAGGGTATCGACGGGCATGACATCGAACTCGCCCACCCGGACGCGTGATTGATCCCTTCTTCGCGTGTGCGCGTGTGTCCATAGGGAGGCGCGTGAACACGTGAGGTGAAGGGATCGCAAAGCCCCCTGGTCGGACAGTACTTCTTGCGGAGAGGCTGTCGCGGCCGGGTGGAAAGGGGCCCCGGTGGTGGGTACGGCAGGCAGGGGACGGCCTGCCGTACCCGCCCCGGGGCCCGGCTCATGGGGCCCGACTCATGTGACCCCCGGGGTCATGGAGCCAGGAGTAGGAGAGGGATACGGATGGGACTTCGCGCACAGGTACGGACGCGGGACGGCTGGGCGGTCCAGCACGCCGTCGTGACGGTCACCGACATGACCGGCACCCAGGTGCTGCGGGCCGCGGCCGACGAGGACGGGGCCGTCCGCACGGACGGGTCCCTGCCGGCCGGCGCGTACACGGTCATCGTCACGGCGGTCGGGTACGCCCCCGCCGCCGCCACCGCCCTCGTCACGGCGAGCGGCCGGATCGAGGGCGGGCAGATCGTGCTGGCCCGTCAGGGCGGGGTCCAGCTCCCGCCGCCGGGCGCCTGGTCGCTGGACCCGGCCCACTCCTCGGTCGGCGCGGTCGCCCAGCACCTCGGGATCTCCAGCGTGCACGGCCGGTTCACCGACTTCGGCGGCCGGATCGAGATCGCCGAGGACGTCACCCGCTCCCGGGTCGACGCGGTGATCGGCGCCGCGAGCATCGACACCGGCAACGGCATGCGGGACAAGCACCTGCGCTCGCCGGACTTCCTGGACGTGGACCGGTACCCGGAGATCACCTACCGCTCCACCGGCCTCACCCCGGCCGGACCCGACCGCTGGACCGTCCATGGCGAGCTGAGCCTGCACGGCGTCTCCCGCCCGGTCGACCTGGACCTGACCTACCTCGGCACCGGGCCCGACCCGTGGGGCGGGGTGCGCGCCGCCTTCCACGCCACGGCCGAGCTGCGCCGCGACGCCTTCGCGATGAACTACAACCAGGTCGTCCAGGCGGGCATCTCCGCGATCGGGACCACCCTGCGCGTGGAGCTGGACATCCAGGCGGTGCGGGGCGAGGCCCTGCCGGGGCAAGCGGCCTGAGCAGGTGGTTCGCTGCTCCGGTCGGACGCGCACCCGGTCGTAGGGTGGAGGGCATGGCACCGGACATCGCGACCAACACCACCGTGGACCTCGATGAGTTGCTGGCGTTCGTACGGCCCCGGCACCGCGCGGTCCTGCTGACCACCCGGTCCGACGGCCGCCCCCAGGGCTCCCCGCTGACCTGCGGGGTCGACGACGCGGGCCGGATCGTCATGTCGACGTACCCGGAGCGCGCGAAGACCCGCAACGCCAAGCGCGACGAGCGGGTCAGCGTGATCGTCCTCTCCGACGAGTGGGACGGGCCGTGGGTGCAGGTCGACGGTGCGGCGGAGGTGCTCGACGCCCCGGAGTCGGTCGAGCCGCTGGTCGAGTACTTCCGGAACATCTCCGGTGAGCACCCGGACTGGGACGAGTACCGGGCCGCCATGGTCAGGCAGGGCAAGTCGATCATCCGGGTCACACCGGAGCGCTGGGGGCCGGTCGCGACCGGCGGCTTCCCGGCCCACCTGGCTCCGGGCCCGTGATACCCGCTGTGCCGGGGGCGGTTCCCGGGGTGCCCGCGCCCGAGCTTCTCGCGCGGGCCCGGCTGCTCGTCGCGCCCAGGCTGAGCCCCTCTCTCGTACGGGAGCTGGAGCGGATCACCGGGCGGAGCGCCGAGCGGTCGGGGGAAGGGGGGACGACCGACGGTCCCCTTCTCTGTGTGGGGGCCGTGCTGCCCGAGGCCCTGCGCACCGAGCGGCTGCTCTGGTTCCACAGCGTCAACGCCGGTACGGACGCGCTGCTCGGCGCGGGGCCCTGGCCCGCCGGGGCGCTGCTGACCCGGACCGTGGGGCGGATGGGCGAGCGGATCGCGCAGTACGTGGTGGGCTGGGTGCTCGCCGAGTGCCAGGCCGTCCCCGAGTACGCCGCCCAGCACGCCCGCGCCGAGTGGCGCCGCCTCCCCACGGAGCTGGTCGCCGGGCAGACCGCCCTCGTCTACGGCACCGGGCGCATCGGCGGGGCCGTCGCCGGGCTGCTGCGGAGTTGCGGGGTGCGGACGGTGGGGGTGGGCCGGACCGGGCGGGCCGGGGCGCCGCCGCCGGGCTTCGACCGGGTGATCGGGGCGGCGGAGGACGCGGAGCAGGAGGCGGCGGAGCTGGCGGGGGCGCGGTGGGTGGTCGGTGCGCTGCCGTTGACCAGGGCGACGGAGGGCTTCTTCGGGGCGGGCCGGTTCGCGGCGGTGCGCGGGGCCACGTTCGTCAACGTGGGGCGGGGCGCGACCGTGGACCCGGTGGCGCTGGAGGGCGCGCTGCGGGGCGGCCGGGTGCGGCGCGCGGTGCTGGACGTGCTGGCGGAGGAGCCCGCCGCGCCCGACGACCCGGTCTGGCGGCTGCCCCGTACGGTCATCACCTCGCACTCCGCGGGGATCACCGCCGACGAGGACGTGGCCCAGGACTTCGCCGCCTGCTGGGAGGCCGTCGCGGTGGGGCGGCGGCGGCCGGAGCTGGCCGTGGACACGGGGCGGGGGTACTGAGAAAGCCGCGTTGCCAAGGGGGTTACCGCGCGGTCGCCGCCGGAGAGTCCGTACGGTCGCACATCGCCTCGATGCCCGCGATCAGCAGGTCCAGCGCGAAGACGAAGTCCCGCTCGCGCATCTCCTCGACCGTGTCGCCGCCCCGGGCCGCCATCAGCTCGTCGGAGGACTCGACGATCTTCCGCAGGTGCGGCTGGGCCCGGATCGTGCCCATCGCGTGCCGGTGGTACTCGTCCTCCGTCAGCCCGGTCGCGTCGCACCGCGCCTTGAAGTGGCCCTCGACGGTGCCGAATCCGTACACGAACTGGAAGCACGCCGAGAGCGCGCCCGTCTGCCGTTCGAGGGGCAGGCCGGTGGCCCGGATGACGTCCTGGACGGCGTACGAGAACAGCATCGAGTTCGGGCCGATGTTGAGGAAGGTCCCGGCGAGCGGGGAGATCCAGATGTGCCGGACGAGCAGCTCGCGGTAGCTGCGGGCCAGCTCGCGCAGGCGCTCCCGCCAGTCGGCGTCCTCGCGCGGCGGGGCGATCTCCGCGTAGACCGAGTCGAGCGCCAGCTCCAGGAGGTCGTCCTTGGTGTCGACGTACCAGTAGAGGGACATCGCGGTGACGTCCAGTTCGGCGGCGAGCCTGCGCATGGAGAACTTGGCGAGCCCCTCGGCGTCCAGCAGCCGTACGGACGCCTCGGTGATCCGGTCGCGGTCCAGGCCCGCCGGGGACTCGGTGCGGCGGGAGCGCGACGGGGTCCGTCGGTCGAGCCACACGCTGGTCCGCGCGGGGCTCTTCGCGCGGTCGGACGCGGACACCATGGCGCACACTCTCCTCGTCTTGCGGGGCGGCCCCCACAGTCTCGCGGGACCCGTCCCGCCGGTACGGTCCTGCCCTGGCCCGTCCCTGCCCGCTCCCGCCGTGCCCTTGCCCGGGCGGTGGGGACGCATGTGCCCGACATCTACCGTCCGGTACGCGCGTCCCCACCGATGCTATGCCGAAGGCCGCCGTGCCGACGGTCCCGGCGAGTCTGCCCGGCCACCGACCGTCTCAGGCACACCACCGGCCACAGCGTTCCCGGTATGCCCAGTCGCCCCGGCCTTCCCGGTCTCCCTGGTTTCCCCGGTCTCCCCCGCCTCCCCTGCCTCCCCGGCCTTCCCCCTCGCCGCCTCCACCCGTTCGGCCCGGCGCAGCAGCATCGCCGCGAGCAGACCGCCCGTCAGCACCGCGACCGCGCCCACCAGCTGGCTGGTCTCCAGGCCGGAGGCGAAGGCGTCCCTGATGGTGGCGCGCTCGCCCTCGCCGTCGGCGGCGGCCAGCGCGGCGGGCAGTGAGGCGGCGCCGACGGCGGCCGGTACGAGGGCGGCGAAGCGGATGTTCAGGACCGCGCCCAGCACCGCCACCCCGAGCCCGTTGCCGAACTCCGCCAGCGTGCCGTTGACCCCCGCGCCCACCCCGGCCTTCTCCGGCGGGATGGCGCTCATGATGGCGTTGGCCATGGCGGGCATCGCGAAGGCGATGCCCGCGCCCATCACGACCAGGCCGAGCAGCATCCCGGTGTACCCGTCGCGGCCGAACACCGCGACGGCCGCGAGACCGGCCGCCAGGCAGCTCATCCCCGCCGCGATGGTGGCGGGCGTCCCCAGCTTCGGGACGAGCCGGGCGCCCAGACCGGTGAGGTTGAGGGCGACCACGGTGAGCGCCATCGGCGCCGTCCGCAGACCCGCCTCCAGCGGCCCGTACCCGAGAACGAACTGAAGGTGCTGCGTCAGCAGAAAGAGGGAGCCGCCCATCCCGAAGGCGACCAGGATCGCGCCCGCCACCGCGCCGATGAACTTCTGGTTCCGGAAGAAGTGCATGTCGAGCATGGGGTGCGGGATGTGCAGCTCCCACAGGACGAACCCGGCGAGGACGGCGGCCCCGACGCACGCCGTCAGCAGCACCCGGCCCGACGCCCAGCCGTGCTCGGGTCCGGAGATGATCGCGAACACGACCGCGGTCATCCCGACCGTGGAGAGCAGCGCGCCCAGCAGGTCGGGCCGCTCCCCGCGCGGGTTCTTGAACTCCGGTACGAGCCGGACGACGGCCACCAGCCCGATCAGGGCGACCGGGATGTTGATGAGGAAGATCGCGCCCCACCAGAAGTGGTTGAGCACCATTCCGCCGACGAGCGGACCGGCCGCGAACCCGAGGGAGTTGACGGTCGCCCAGAGGCCGATCGCCCTGACCCGCTCGGAGTCGTCGAAGATCTGGACGACGACGGCGAGGGTGGTGGTGATCAGGAGCGCACCCCCGACCCCCATCCCGGCGCGGGCCGCGATGAGCTGGCCGGAGGACTGCGCGAGCCCGGCCGCCAGCGAACCGACGCCGAACAGGGCGAGGCCCACGACCAGCATCTTCTTGCGCCCGTACCGGTCGGCGGAACTGCCCGCCGTGAGCAGCAGCCCGGACTGGACGAGCGAGTAGGCGTTGATCATCCACTGCACATCGGCGGTGGAGGCGTCCAGCTCCGTGGTGAGGGAGGGGATCGCCACGTTGAGGACGGTGTTGTCGAGCAGCACGGTGAGCTGGGCGAGACAGATGACGCCGAGGATCAGCCAGCGCTGCGGATGCCCCTGCGGGGCGAGGTCGGTTCGCGGGGCGGCGGACGCCGTCATTCGGGCTCCTGGCTCTCCGGCACGGCGCGAAGCCTTGACGGCCGGGGGGTGAGTTATACGGTGTATAGGAAGTGGGCGCTGTACACCGTAGGACACTCCTTGTACGGCGTACAACTCAGATACGGCCCGTGCGCCACCCCCGCAGACCGGAGAGCCATGTCACCGCCTCGCCGCCGCCGCATCCGTCTCCCGCACCTTCTCCTCACCGCAGCCCTGCTGGGCGCGCTGCTCGGATCACCCCCGGCCGCTACCGCCGCCCCGGCCTCCCGTGCTGTGCCGCTGCGGGTCGCCACGTACAACATCCACGCCGGGGCGGGCATGGACAACGTCTTCGACCTCGACCGCCAGACGGCCGAACTGCGGTCGCTGAAAGCGGATGTGATCGGGCTTCAGGAGGTCGACCGGCACTGGGGCGCCCGCAGCGACTGGCGGGACCTCGCGGGCGAACTGGCCGAACGGCTGCGCATGTACGTGTACTTCGCCCCCATCTACAGCCTGGACCCCGCCGAACCGGGCGGGCCACAGGCGGAGTACGGGGTGGCGGTGCTCTCCCGGTACCGGATCGTGAGCGCCGAGAACCACGAGATCACCCGGCTCTCGACCCAGGACCCGGCCCCGGCCCCCGCCCCCGCTCCGGGGTTCGGCGAGGTCGTCGTACGGGTGAAGGGGCGGCCCGTGCACGTGTACGTGACCCACCTCGACTACCGCCCGGACCCCGCCGTACGCATCGCCCAGGTCGCCGACACCCGGCGGATCATGGCCGAGGACCGGGGCGCCAAGATCCTGCTCGGCGACTTCAACGCGGAACCCGACGCCCCGGAACTGGCGCCGCTCTGGGAGGAGTTGACGGACGCCGATCCAGGCGCCCCGACCTTCCCCGCGCGAGACCCCGTCAAGCGGATCGATTACGTGGCGGTGGCGAAGGGGACCGCCGAGGTGCGGGGCGCGTGGGTGCCGGAGAGCACCGCCTCGGACCACCGGGCGGTCGTGGCGGACCTGGTGCTGCGGGGCTCGTAGGGCTTCCGGGCGTACCCGGCCGGGTACCGAGCCCGGCCGGGTACGCCCCCGAACATCAGCTCACCGGCCGCGTCAGGTCGTAGAGGGTGGTGGCATCGCCTGCGGAGACCTCGGTGAAGTTCTCCGCCACCCAGGCGGTGATCTGCGAGGAGGTCCCGGCCCCGCCGCCCATGCCGTCACCCATGCCGCCGTCCGTCCCACGCGAAATGAAGTAGTGGATCTTCCCCTCCGCCACGTACTTCTTGAACTGGGCGAGCGTCGGGGACGGATCGCTGCCGTTGAACCCGCCGACAGCCATCACCGGATCGCCCGTGGCGAGCTGGTAACTCGCCGCGTTCTGCGCGCCGACGGCAGCGGCGGCCCAGGTGTAGTCGTCCGCGTCCTTCTCCAGGAGCGCCTTCGCCTCGGCGGAGACGGACGCGCCGTTGAGCAGCCCGCCCATACCGCCGCCGCCTTCGCCCCTCATGCCCGCACCCGCGCCTCCTGGTACGGCACCACCCTGCACGGCACCTCCGGGCACGGCACCCCCGGGCGCGGCGGGCATCCCACCCGGCGGCTGCGTCCCCCCGCGCTGCCCGCCGCCACCGTCGGGGCCACCACCGGGAGCACCTCCCGGACCACCGCCGGGCCCGCCCCGGCCGCCGCCACCGGGTCCGCCCATACCGCCCCCGCCCGACGGCCCGGCGGTCACGATCGACCCCTGGTGCCCGGAGTTCAGGGTGCTGACGGTGTACGCGGCCGGGCCCGCCAGCGACGCCGCGAAGCTCAGCCCCACCACCGCGAGGGCCAGCGCCCGCCCGCCGACCCGGCCCACCACCAGCAGCCCGGCGGCCCCCACCAGACCGCCCACGAGCACCGCCCACCGCAGCCACGGCAGATACTCCGGGGTGCGGCCCAGGAGCACGTACGCCCAGACCACCGTCACCGCCACGGTCCCCGCGAGCACCGCCCTCGGCCACCGGGCGGCCCGCTCCTCCCAGAGCACCACGGCCCCCATGGCGACCAGCGCGGCCACGTACGGGGCGAGGGCCACCGTGTAGTACTGGTGGAAGATCCCCGCCATGAAGCTGAACACCGCACCGGTCATCACCAGCGCCCCGCCCCACGCCAGGAACGCGGCCCGCGCGGAATCGGCCCGTCCGGCCTTCCGGGTCAGCCAGAGACCGGCCAGCAGCAGGATCAGCGCGGCGGGCAGCAGCCAGGCGATCTGGCCGCCGACCTCGGAGTCGAACATCCGCCCGATGCCGGTCTCGCCCCAGCCACCGCCTCCGCCCCGTCCCCCAACACTCCCGGTCTCCTCACCGTTGAGCCGGCCGAGCCCGTTGTAGCCGAAGGTCAGCTCCAGGAACGAGTTGGTCTGCGAGCCGCCGACGTACGGCCGCGACGACGCGGGCAGCAGCTCCACGATCGCCACCCACCAGCCACCGGCGACGACCATCGTCAGCGCGGACAGGGCGAGTTGGCCGAGCCGCTTCCGTACGGGAACGGGGGCGCACACCGCGTACAGCACGGCCAGCGGCGGCAGGATCAGGAACGCCTGGAGGGTCTTCGTCAGGAACGCGAGCCCCACCGCCGCCCCCGCCCAGAGCAGCCACTTCGTCCGCCCGTCCTCGAGCGCGCGCAGCACGCACCACACGGTGACGGTCATCAGCAGGGTGAGCAGCGCGTCCGGGTTGTTGAAGCGGAACATCAGCGCGGCGACCGGCGTCAGCGCGAGGACCCCGACCGCGATCAGCCCGGCGACCGGCCCGAAACGACGGCATACGGCGGTGTTGAGCACGGCTGCCGTGGCAACGCCCATCAGGACCTGAGGGGCCAGGATCGCCCAGGAGTTGAGGCCGAAGAGGCGTACGGAGAGGGCCATCGGCCAGAGGGCGGCCGGGGGCTTGTCGACGGTGATGGCGTTCGCGGAGTCCAGCGAGCCGAAGAAGAACGCCTTCCAGCTCTGGCTGCCGGCCTGGACGGCGGCGGAGTAGAAGGAGTTGGCGTAACCGGAGGCGCTGAGGTTCCAGAAGTACGCGAGGCCGACGGCCAGGAGGAGCCCGTACAGCGCGGGGCGTGCCCAGCGGGGGCTGTCCACCGGACCGGGCGTCGGCGGGGGCGGCATCACAGGGGCGACGGTCGTGGTCATCGGAGGTCCTCGGGGTCATCAGAGGTGCGGGGGCGGGTACGGGCGCGGGCTGGGAAGACCCAGGCGCGCAGGAGCAGGAAGCGGAGCACGGTGGCGGCGAGGTTGGCGGTGATCAGGACGGCCAACTCGGCTCTGTGGGACGGCGATCCGGAGGCCGCCCCGAGCGCCGCGAGCGAACCGCTGGTCAGGGCGAGGCCGATGGCGAAGACGACCAGGCCCTGGGCCTGATGGCGGACGGCTCCGCTCCGGCCGCGTACGCCGAAGGTGAGCCTCCGGTTGGCGGCGGTGTTGGCGACGGCGGAGACGAGGAGCGCGCCGCCGTTGGCGAGCTGGGGTCCGACGCCGAGCCGGAAGAGGGAGTACAGGGCGAGGTAGAAGAGGGTGGAGAGGACCCCGACGACGCAGAACCCGATGAGCTGGCGGGCCAGTCCGCGTTCCACCCCGTTCAGCGCCCGGTCGCGCGGGTCGTCGCCGAAGGGCCGGGCCAGCCGGTCCAGCGGCAGGGCGCCCACGGCGAGCGCCCGCCCCACCCGCCACACGCCTTTCAGGTCCTCGGCGGCCGTGCGCACGATATGGACGGTCGAGTCGGGGTCGTCGATCCAGTCGACGGGCACCTCGTGGATGCGCAGCCCGGCCCGTTCGGCGAGGACCAGCAGCTCGGTGTCGAAGAACCAGCCGCTGTCCTCCACCATCGGCAGCAGCCGCTCGGCCACCTCGCTCCGGATCGCCTTGAACCCGCACTGGGCGTCGCTGAACCCGGCGGCGAGGGAGGAGCGCAGGATGAGGTTGTAGGCGCGCGAGATGAACTCCCGCTTCGACCCGCGCACCACCCGCGCACTCCGGGCGAGCCGCGAGCCGATGGCCAGGTCGGAGTGGCCGGAGATCAGCGGGGCGACCAGCGGCAGGAGGGCGTTGAGGTCGGTGGAGAGGTCGACGTCCATATAGGCGAGGACGGGGGCGTCGGAGGCCGACCAGACCGTACGCAGCGCCCGCCCGCGCCCCTTCTCCTCCAGCCGTACGTACCGCACCCCGCGCAGCTCCGCCGTGAGCGCGGCGGCCACGGCGGGGGTCGCGTCGGTGCTGGCGTTGTCGGCGACGGTGATGCGGAAGGCATACGGGAAGGTCCGGGAAAGGTGGCCGTGAAGGCGCAGGACGCAGGGGCGGAGGTCCTTCTCCTCGTTGTACACGGGGACGACGACATCGAGGACGGGGACGCCGGAGGGGTCGGACGCCGTCTGCCGGGCCGGGAGGTGCTCCCGGCCCGGCAGACGGCCGTGGTCCCCGCCCCCGCCGCTGCGGCCGGTCGTTCCGGGGCCGCTCCGGAGGCTGTCGGTGGTGGTCATGGCTCCGACGTTCGCCAACCGCGCTGTCACACGGGTGTGGTGAGCCTGTCCCTGCCCTGTGAACCCTGGTGGGCGGCCGTTTCGGCGGGCAGCTCGACCGCGAAGACCGTACGGCCGGGCGCCGACTCCACCCGTACGCGCCCGCCGTGCGCGGAGACGACGGCCTGCACGATGGCGAGGCCGAGACCGGTGGAGCCCGTGGCCTTCTCAGCGGCCGCGCCACGGGTGCGGGAGGCGTCCCCGCGCGCGAACCGTTCGAAGACGTGCGGCAGCAGCTCCGCCGGAATGCCGGGCCCGTCGTCCCGCACCTCCAGCGTGATCGGCTCCGTGGCGCGGGTGGCCTGCCGCACGGAGACCGTCACCGTGGTCCCCGGCGGGGTGTGGGTGCGGGCGTTGGCCAGCAGGTTGACCAGCACCTGCTGGAGCCGGGCGGGGTCGGCGCGTACGGTGACGGGCTCATCGGGCAGCTCCAGCCGCCAGCGGTGGTGGGCGTCGTGGCCCTCCTCGCCTCGGTCGGCCACGCGGGCATCGCTCACCGCGTCCACGACCAGCGGCAGCAGATCAGTGCTCCCGTACGAGAGCGGGCGTCCGGCATCGAGCCGGGCGAGCAGCAGCAGATCCTCCACCAGACCCGTCATCCGGTCCGCCTCCGACTCGATCCGCCGCAGCGCGTGCCGGGTGACGGGGTCGGTGTCCGGGGCCTCCCGGCCCGTCGCGCGCCGGGTCAGCTCGGCGTACCCCCGGATCGAGGCCAGCGGGGTGCGCAGCTCATGGCTGGCGTCGGCGACGAACTGCCGTACCCGCGTCTCGCTCTCCTGCCGGGCGGCCAGCGCCGAGCCGACGTGCCCCAGCATCCGGTTGAGCGCCGCCCCGACCTGCCCGACCTCGGTACGGGGATCGGCCTCGGCCTCCGGTACGCGTTCGAGGAGCGCCACCTCACCGCTGTGCAGGGGGAGTTCGGCGACCCGGGTGGCGGTGGCGGCGACCCGGCGCAGCGGGCGCACGGCGATGCCGACGAGGGCCGTACCCGCGAGGGAGGCGGCGATGAGCCCGGCGGCGGTGACGCAGACCTCGACAAGGATCAGGGTGTTCAGCGCGCCGCTCACCTCGGCGGTGGGGATGCCGACGAGAACGGTCCGGCCCTCGGCGGTGGTGGCGGCCTCCACGCGGTAGCCGCCGAGACCGGGCAGTTCGACGCTCCGGGCTTCGCCTCCCGTGGCCGGAGCGTGGGCTTCCAGCACCCGCTGCTGCGCCTCCGTCAGCGGCTTCGCGCTCTCCTGGGAACGCAGCCCGCTGTCCTCGACAACCTTGGACGCGGTGATGTCCCCGCCGTCGAGGAGGGCCCCGAACGTGCCGAGCGGCTGCCCGCCCCCGCCGACGAACCCGAGCGGACCGGCGTCGCGCAGCGCCTCACGCAGGGCCTCGGGCAGCTGGGCCTCCGGTACCGGATCGGGGCCGGGAGGCCGCTCCGCGCGTACGGCGACGGAGTGGAGCTGGTCGTCGAGCTTGCCGTACATATAGCTGTGGAAGGCGATGGCGGTGACGGACCCGATGACGGCCGCGACGACGGCGATGAGGGAGACGGCCGACACGACGAGCCGGGTCCGCAGGCTCCAGGGCCGCCGCAGCACCTCCCACCCGCCCCGGGCGCTACTCACCGGGCTTGATCAGATACCCCGCCCCGCGCCGGGTGTGGATCATCGGCGTCCGTCCGGCGTCGATCTTCTTGCGGAGGTAGGAGATATAGAGCTCGACGACGTTGGCCTGGCCGCCGAAGTCGTAGTTCCAGACCCGGTCCAGGATCTGCGCCTTGCTGAGCACCCGGCGCGGGTTGCGCATCAGGAAGCGCAGCAGCTCGAACTCCGTGGCGGTCAGGTGGATCGCGTCCCCGCCCCGGCTCACCTCGTGGCTGTCCTCGTCCAGCACCAGGTCCCCGACGGTGAGCGTCGAGTGGCTGCGCCCGGCGGCGAGCGCGGTGCCCGAGCGGCGGATCAGCCCGCGCAGCCGGGCCACGACCTCCTCCAGGCTGAACGGCTTGGTCACATAGTCGTCGCCACCGGCCGTGAGCCCGGCGATCCGGTCCTCCACGGCGTCCCGTGCGGTGAGGAAGAGGACGGGCACGTCGGAGTACTCGCGCCGGAGCCGGCTCAGCACCGCCAGCCCGTCCATGTCCGGGAGCATCACGTCCAGGACCACCGCGTCCGGCCGGAAGTCCCGGGCCGCGCGCACCGCCCCGGCCCCGTCACCGGCGCTGCGCACCTCCCACCCCTCGTACCGCAGGGCCATCGAGAGCAGCTCGGCGAGCGGAGCCTCGTCGTCCACGACCAGGACGCGCACGGGCGTACGGTCCGGCCTGAGCAGTTCGGTACGCCCCTGGGGCGCGGTCGTCGTCGTCATGGGTCCACCCTGTGAGGCTCCCGTGAGAGAAGCCTGACCCGTTTCTGTGAATTGCCTGAGAAACCGGGCCCCTGGCTGCCCAGAGACGGGCCCTCAGGCCCGACGCCCTCCGCAACTCCTCAGATGGCAGGCCCTCAGGTCTCACACCCCTTCGCGGCTCCTCAGGAGACAGGCCCTTAGAACTCCTAACGAAATGATCTTCGAGGTGGTTGGATCGCTCCGGGACTCTCGATCTGGGGGTGTGGGGTGGCTCGGCCGAAGCCGTGGGATGTCGATGACGGGTTGTGGGCAGTGGTCGAGCCGCTGTTGCCCAAGGTGGAGCGCCGGGTCCGGCATCCGGGTCGCAAGCGGCATCCGGACCGGCTGGTGTTCCAGGGCATCCTGTTCGTGCTGCACACCGGGATCGCCTGGGAGCACCTGCCGCAGGAGCTGGGCTTTGGCTCGGGCATGACGTGCTGGCGACGCCTGGCCGAGTGGACCGAGGCCGACGTATGGCCCCGGCTGCACGAGGTCCTCCTCGCCAAGCTGCGCAGCGCGAACGCCCTGGACTTCTCCCGTGCGGCGGTCGACGGCTCCCACATCCGGGCGCTAAAGGGGGCTCCAAGACGGGACGAAGTCCTGTCGACCGGGGCAGGACGGGCAGCAAGCACCACTTGATCACCGATGCCACCGGCATCCCGCTCGCTGTCACCTTGACCGGCGGCAACCGCAACGACGTCACCCAGCTGATCCCGCTACTCCAGGCCGTGCCGCCGGCGCCGGGGCAAGCGCGGCCAGCCCCGGCGCCGCCCAGACGTGGTGCTGGGTGACCGCGGCTACGACCACGACAAGTACCGCCGCCTGGTCCGGGATCTCGGCGTGAAGCCGCTGATTGCGCGACGCGGCACCGAACACGGCTCCGGCCTGGGGCCTGGGTAGTCAACGCTGGGTCGTGGAGCGTGCGTTCGCCCACCTGCACTGGTTCCGTCGCCTGCGGATCCGCTGGGAGATACGCGACGACATCCACGAAGCATTCCTCACCCTGGGATGCGCCCTCATCTGCTGGCGGCGTCTGGCTGCAGTTCAGCGCCGCCACTCATAGGCACCGGGTGAAGACTCCAGCACTTCGCTCGGCCACTCCTTCAGCACCTGCCCGAGCAGCTTCCGCTGCTTGTCGATCCAGTCCTCTTCAAGATTCAAGGGGAGGAACACAGAGACGTCCGAACTGCCCAGATCTTCTACACGGACAGCGGCAGTCTCGTGCTCCTCGTTGTACGGCTGGATCTTGATTTCGGGGCTGTGGTCGTCGTCCCTCCAGCAGATGTCCTGACCGGCAGCGAGCAAGTCCAGAGCACGGGACCACTCCTCCAGGTCGGAAGGGAGCAGGGACATGGCCAGTCGACCGCTGACGAAGCTGCTTGTGACAATGACCTCTGCTTCGAGCTGGTCGTGAAGATGCAGCACGCCCGGCGACCGACGCCCCAGCACACGCACCCGGAAGCTGTTGTCGCCATCCGAGAGGCTGATCAGTTCCACCGTGCACCCTCTGCTCTACCCGCTCGCTTCTGTCAGAGCTCATGGTGCTGAACCCGATCATTGGGCACAACCAGGTTGTCCCAGCCTCATTCCGATAGGAGTTCTAAGGCCCCACGCCCTTCGCAACTCCTCAGGAGGCGGGCCCGGGCCCGAACAACGCCTCCGCGTTCCGGTAGCAGACGGCCCGCAGCCACTCCTCCCCGAGCCCCAGCCGCTCCAGGGCCTCCAACTGGTGGACGTACGGGTACGGAATGTTCGGGAAGTCCGTCCCCAGCAGAATCCGGTCCCCCAGATCGGCCAGCCGCCCCCGCTCACCGGCCGGGAACGGTGTGAACCCCTCGCTGAAGTCGGTGAACGCCATCGTCGTGTCGAGCCGCACCTCCGGATACGCCTGCGCCAGCGCGAGGAACTCCCCGTACTCCGGCATCCCCATGTGCGCGACGATCAACCGCAGCCGGGGATGGCGCGCCAGGAGCCGCCCGACGGGCTCGGGCCCGGTGAACCTCCCCGGGGCGGGCCCGGACCCGCAGTGCATCACGACGGGCACCCCGGCCTCCGCGAGCAGCCCCCAAACCGGCTCCAGCAAAAGGTCGTTGGGGTCGTACGCCCCCACCTGGAGGTGCGACTTGAAGACCCGCGCCCCGCTCTCGACGGCCTCCTTCACATACGCCCCCACGCCCTCCTCCGGGAAGAAGGTCGCGGTGTGCAGACAGTCGGGCACACGGGCGGCGAAGCCGGCGGCCCAGCCGTTCAGCCAGGGGGCCATGCCGGGCTTGTGCGGATAGAGCATGGAGGTGAAGCGCCGAACCCCGAACGACCTGATGAGAGCGATCCGTTGCTCCTCCTCATACCGGTAGGTGATCGGCCACTCCAGCCCGGTGAGCGGCCCGACGGAGTCGAAGTAGGCCCACACCTTGCGCAGGACCTGCTCGGGCATGAAGTGGGTGTGCACGTCGATGATCCCGGGCAGCCCGAGCCGCTCCCAGAACCGCACGGCATCAAGGCTGTCGTCTTCCACCCGCAGCTCCCTACAGGGTCTCGTCCGGTTACAGGGCCTCGTCGGGCAAGGTCAGAACAACCCACCCTGCACGCCACCACCCGCGATGTCGATGAGGGGAACACCTGCTTCACTCCCCGCCCCCGGGCCCACGGCGGCAAGCTCCCACCCAGTGATCAACCGCGTATCCAGCACCACAACGCCCCCGCCCCCATCTACGCCCTCTCCATCCCCTCCCCTTTTCCCGGCCACGGCTTCCCCGTCCACGGCAAGGTGGAGGTCGGGTCCGGCGGCAGCGACCAGCCGCCCGGCGAGCACACCCCCCTCCACCAGCTCGCTCACCGCCCGTGCGGCAACGGGCGCACGGTCCAGCCCGAAGATCCCCACATGGTCGACGACTTCGAGGGGCAGCCGCTCCAACGACTCGGGCCACCCGCGCCCTTCGAGCTCCACGGCCCGCCCGTACAACTCCGCCACCTCGGCGAACCGCTCCTCTGCTCCCGGAAGTTGCCCGCGCACGCCCCGCTTTCTGGCGTACGGAATCCGGTCCGGCACCCCCAGCGCCGCCCGCAGCACCTCCTCGGTCCGCCGGGCGGCCATCAGGGGCCCGCGCCCGAGCCAGCTGAACGCCACCGCCCCCTGCTCCCGCAGCCGCGCGGCCTCCCGCTCCTCCCGGGTGATCCCCACCTTGACCATGCCGGGCCCGAACCAGGCGAGGTAGACGCGGTACGTACGCGGGTCGTCCACCATCGTGTCGGCGGCCACCGAGTGGGCCCGGTCCAGCCGCGCACACTCCGCGCACCGAGCCCCGGTACTGCGCGCGGGCACCACGGCCCCCAGGGGGCACACGTTCCCCCGGGCCCCCACACAGTGCCGCTCCCCCACCACGCGGAACCCGAGCCCGCCCCCGTACGCGAGAACGCTCACCCGCCGGTCCCGCCCCCTGCTCCACCGCAGCTCCGGCACCTCCCCCGGCCACCCGACCCCGGTGCACCGCCACCCGAAGGCCACCCGAACCCCGCCCTCTTCCGCCCCACCCCGAACACCCCGTACGGGCCGACCACCCTGGACCGGGAGTCGCCCCCGGGCCCCACGTCTCCGCGAAGGCTAACGGGCGCCGTGAGCAAACCCCTGCGCACCACCACCGACCGGGCCCGCGGCCGAGGCCCCTGCCGACCCGCCCCCGACGCCCTCGATCCGCTGCCGCATCCGGGCCATACGGCGGACGAAACGCCGGTTGAACCAGACCATCCACCCCAGGAGCAGCGCACCGAACACGAGCCCCCACACGCCCATCGGCACGTTCCCGGCGGCGAACCAGAATATGGGGAGCCCGAAGAAGACCAGCCCCAGCAAGGGAAAGGCCCACCACTGGTTGCGCCGGAGCTTCTCCTCCCGGCGCCGGATCAGCCGGACCATGACCGCCCGCTCGGCCGGGTCCTCGGGCAGCTCGCCGTTCTTGGCGATCCGCCGCTCCAGCTCCGGCACACGCGCGGCGTCGGTACCCACCGCCCGGGCGTCCCGCCGCCTGCGCCGCATCAGGAACCACGTCATGAACCCGGCGTAGAGGAACCCGCCGACCAGAATCCCGGGCCACCCCGACCACCCGTCGAAGACCAGCCGGATACCGACCCACGCCACCAGCACCAGCAGCGCTATGGCCCACCACCGGTCCTGCCACCGCTCGGGCCGCCCGCGCCGTCCGCGCTGCCCCTGCTGCTCGCCGTACTTGCCGTACTCGCCGTACTCGCCGTGCTGTCCCTGCTGCTCCCCGGACTCCATCGGTAACCTCCGCGCCGGGCGCGACCACCACGCCCCGTGCTCTTCCGGCTACCCCGGCCCCCGGCCCTGATGCGACCGGAGCCACACGCCCGTACGGTTTCAGCTCTGCCGAGGACAAGCACGTCCACGTCGGCGGGGAACGTCTCGGCGTACACGGCATCGTCGGCCGCCTTCCGGCGCGGGCACAGGCACGAGCACAGGTGCGGGCGCGGGCACAGGCGGTGAGAACGACGGCCAGGATCATGGTGATGGCGGTAATCGCGGTAATCGCGGCGGTGAGAGCGGTGGTTCGCGTCATGATCACACCGTAGAAACCCGGCGGCCCCGTTCCCAGACGGCCAGCACCCCAGGTCAGAGGGGGGCAAACCCCCGGATCAGGAGACCTGCTAGCGCCGCTTCCGCCGCTGCCCCCGCCTGGCATACAGTCTGGGCAGCTCGAAGGCCGCCCCGACCACCAACGAGATCGCCACGAGCCAGAATCCGGTGGTACCGGCGGCGTCCAGCAGCGGGTGCTCCTCCCGCCCGGCCAGGCCGAACACGCCTTGGGACACGACCCCACCCCCCAACAACAGCCAGCCGACGGACCCGCACCGCACCAGCCACGGCGGGCCGCCCGCCAGCGGAGCCCGGTCCGGCCTGAGCCACGACGCCACGCCGACGGAACCGATCGCCAGCCCTCCTACCATCCGGAGCACATAATCGGCCACATCCAGAAACGAGCCGCCCATCGGCCTTCCTCCCCTCCCGCTGCTGCTGCCCTGCCGGCCTCATGATGGCCGACCCCGGAGAAGCGTTCGGCCCCGGGTACGGCCTGGCGGGCAACGGCGCCTGCGCGGCACTGTCCATGGGGCTACGGGCATGGGGCTACGGGGCTGCCAGCAAGAACGTCGAGAGTCAGCAGGGCCGCGCAACTGCTCCCTTTTCCCTACAGGTTCATCAGCCCCGCCACCGCCGGAGAGAGAGCTAGTATCCGGCCCATGGCTCTGACGAGGACCCACATGGACCGGTTCGAGGCATCCATGCCCCGTCTGGAAGCCATCGCCTACCGCCTGCTCGGTTCGGCGAGCGACGCCGAGGACGCCGTACAGGACACGTTCCTGCGCTGGCAGGCCGCCGACATCGACCGCATCGAGGTCCCCGAGGCATGGCTGACGAAGGTCCTCACCAACCTGTGCCTCAACCAGCTCACCTCCGCCCGCGCCCGGCGCGAGTCGTACGTGGGCCAGTGGCTGCCCGAACCGCTGCTCGCCGGGGACCCGATGCTGGGCCCGGCCGACACCGCCGAACAGCGCGAGTCGGTCTCGTACGCCGTCCTCACCCTCATGGAGCGGCTCTCACCCAACGAGCGGGTCGTGTACGTGCTGCGGGAGGCGTTCGACTACCCGCACCGGAAGATCGCGGAGATCCTCGACATCACCGAGGCCGCCGCCCAGCAGCTCTTCCACCGCGCGAAGAAGCACATCGCGGAGGGCAGGGCCCGTACAGCGATCGACGCGGCGGCCGCCCGGCCGATCGTCGAGGAGTTCCTCGCCGCCGCGACCAGCGGGCGGACCGAACCCCTCGTACGGCTCCTGACCTCGGACGCCATCGCGATCGGCGACGGCGGCGGAAAAGTACCGGCCCGCACCAAGGCGTTCGAGGGGGCCGTGGCGGTCGCGAAGTTCATGCGGGGCCTGTTCAAGCCCGGCAAGGCCAAGCGCGACCTGGTGGGCGGCTCCGCCGAGATCCACGCCACGACCGCCAACGGCTCTCCGGCGCTCGTGGCGGTGGTCGGCGGCAGGGTCGTCGGCATCCTGTGCCTGGAGATCACGGCGGAGGGGATCGCCGCGTTCCGCAGCCAGGCCAACCCCGACAAGCTCGAACGCGCGACGAGGCGGTGGGCGGCCACGGAGCACGGGGACCCCCTGCTCCACGCCTTCTGACTCCTCTGCGTGACCCAGATCACATCTCACCCCTGTCAGGAATCGACGGGCTGCCCGGTTCAAGGGGCGAAGCCCGCGCGAGACAGGAGTAGAGGTCATGCAGCACGGAAACGGACACGGACACGGACACGGACACGGACAGCACCGCATCGTCGTCATCGGGGCCGGATACGCCGGAGTGACCGCCGCCGGCCGCCTCGCCAGGCGGCTGCGCCGCGAGGACGTCGCCATCACCCTCGTCAACCCCGAGCCGGACTTCGTCGAGCGGGTCAGGACGCACCAGCTGGCAGTCGGGCAGGAGCTCAGGCCCCGCCCGTTCAACGAGATGTTCGCGGGTACGGGGGTGCGGCTGCGGCTCGCGAGGGTGACGGCCGTCGACGCGGACCGCAGGACGGTATCGATCACGGAGGCCGGAACCGCCGGGACCACCAGGACCACCGGGACCGGCGGGGCCGCCTCCGGGGCGACCGCCGTCGAGGAACTCCCGTACGACACCCTCGTGTACGCCCTCGGCTCCACCTGGAACACCCACGACGTCCCCGGCGCCGCCGAACACGCCCACGACATCGCCGGCCGCCCCGGCGCCCTCCGGCTGCGCGAACGCCTGGCCGCCCTGGGCGCCGGACAGCCCGTGGTCGTCGTGGGCGGCGGGCTCACGGGCCTGGAGGCGGCGACCGAGATCGCCGAGGCCCGCCCCGACCTGAAGGTCACCCTCGCCGCCCGAGGCACCCTGGGCGACTGGCTCTCCCCCAGGGGCGCCCGCCACCTGCGGAAGGTCATGGCCGGCCTGCGCATCACGGTGCACGAGAACACGACGGTCACCGCGGTGGCCTCCGACCACATCACCACCACGGACTCCACCCTCCCCGCAGCGGTCACGATCTGGACGACCGGCTTCGCGGCCCACCCGATCGCGCAGGCGACCGCGCTGAGGATCGACGCCACGGGCCGGATCGAGGTCGACAGCACCATGCGCTCGCTGTCCCACCCGGACGTGTACGCCATCGGCGACGCGGCCCTGCTGATGGGCCCGGGAAACAAGCCGCTCCGCATGTCGTGCGCCTCGGGCGTCCCCATGGCCTGGCAGGCCGCCGACACCATCGCGGCCCGCCTGACCGGCGCCAAGCCCCCGACCGTCCCGCTCCGCTACTTCAACCAGTGCATCTCCCTGGGCCGCAAGGAGGGCCTGATCCAGTACGTCACCGCCGACGACCGAGCCCGCCCCGCCGCCCTGACCGGCCGCCTGGCCGCCCTCTACAAGGAACTGGTCTGCAAGGGCGCGGCCTGGGGCGTGGCGAACCCGACCCTGGGCGTCCCCACCCGCCGCCGTGCCATCGCCCAGACCCCGGCACCGACTACGGCTCCGAACCCGAACCTGAATCCGGCGGAGGCTAAGACCTCTTGAGGTTCCGCCCCAGGACCCCCCGGAGCCGCTCCACATCCGCGGGGTCCTGGGCACCACGCTTGGGCAGCACGGCGACCCCGGACGCGCGTTCACCGCCGAAGAGCACGAAGAGCCGAGGGGTCTCCAGGTACCCGCTGTACACCGACCACTCAGTGGTGAACGACACCCGCTCACCGGTACTGACCGCACCCCGCTCGTCGGCCACCATGCGGCACTCCCCGTACGGCTCCACGATGCTGAACATCTGCCGCGCCTGGGTACGCATCCCCCGCACCAGGGCCACGATCATGACCACCGCCGAGAGCACCGGCACCAGCCCGCTCAACAACGGCGCCAAGTCGACAACCAGCACGAAGATCACCGCGGGAACAACAACGGCCAGCAACATCACCAACACCTGCACCCGCCCCGCCGCCGTCTTCAGCGCACGCGCGCGCAGGGCCTCCTCGAAGTCCGCGACGGTAGGCCGATAGACAAACTCCACGACCGCTCCGCCCTCCGTACCGCCCTCCGCGCCGCTCTCCGCGCCAGATGCGAACAGATCCCCGCCCATAGTTCCCATGAGCAGGGATTTTAGGCTGCGGTACAGCACCGTGGAGTCGGCCTCAGAAGCGCTCGTGGCGGGAGAACCGTGGACCTTGCAGAAGCTCTGGACAAGGCAGTGGCCGCCCTGAAGGCCCCGCTGGAGCCGACCGACCGCGAACAAGGCTGGACGGACGACCTGCGGCGAGAGATCCAGGAAGAGATCTCGGTCAACCGCTCCGCCCTACGCCGCCACGGGCACGGGCTGGCGAAGCACCTGCGCCCTCGCCTCGACGAGTGGATGGCGCACGAGGGCGTACAGCCGGGACGCCTCCACGGTGTGGTCATGAACGCGCAGACCCACATCACCGCCCCGCACACCCATTGATCAGAAACTCGTGGGGTTCTCGTCCGGGACGGAGCGTACGTACAGGCCGTCAAAGCAGCCGCGGGCGATATGCGGCTGAACAGACGCCCGGCTTCCTGGACAAGACCGGCGTCTCCCAGGGCTGCCCCGCCGGTCACACCTTCCGCCTTTCCGCCCGAAGCCCCCACCACTGCCCTCGTGGAAGAGTGAAGCCCCATGGCGACCCCCCGCATCGGCCTCGACCGGCTGCCGCCCGCCGCCCGCGCCGCCGTCGAAGAGCACACCGGCCCCCTCCTCACGGTCAAGGAGACGACCGAGGGCTTCAACAGCGAGATCGCGGCCCGCGTCACCTCCGCCACGGGCACCTGGCACATCAAGGGTCTGCGCACCGAACACCCCCGTGCCTGGACCCAGCGCCGGGAGGCCGCCGTCGCCCCCTTCCTCACCGGGCTGGCCCCCGCCCTCCACTGGCGCGTCGAGACCGCCGGATGGGACCTCCTCGGCTTCGAAGCCCTCGGCGGCCACCATGCCGACTACGCCCCCGGCTCCCCCGACCTCCCCGAAGCCGCCGCCCTCCTGTGCCACCTGGGCGAGACCCCGTGCCCCGGCATCGAACTCCGTCACGCCGAACAGCGTCTGGAGCACTACGCCGCCCACCCCGACGATCTGCGTTTCTTCGCCGGACCCCACCTCCTCCACACCGACCTGAACAACACCAACGTCCTCGTCGACGACCACGCCCCGGCGGGCGACCGGGCCCGCCTGGTCGACTGGGCCTGGGCCACCCGCGGAGCGGCCTGGCTCGACGCCGGCTACTGGGTCATCTGGCTCATCGCCGCCGGCCACGCCTCCGCGTCCGCCGAGCACTGGGCTGCCGAGATCCCCTTCTGGCACACCGCCCCCACCGAAGGCATCACCGCCTTCACCGCCGCCAACGCCAACCTCTGGTCCGAGATCAGCGACGCCGACCCCGATCCATGGACCCTGCGCCTCGCGGCAGCCGCCACCACCTGGTACGCACACCGCAGAGCTGGTTGAACGAGACTCTCCGCCAGCCGTGCAAGATCAACGGGGGTGTGAGGAAAAAGTGGGGCAGCAACAAGGAAGGCCCTGGACGCTGTCACAGGTCCACTGTCAGTGCCTCTTGCTAGCTTGCTCGTCGAGACCGGCCAGAGAACCCTTGAGGTCCGCGGTTAAGGGGGGGTGGGCACAAAGGTCCCCGGGTCTTGCCTCGGGACTGTGAGCTTAAGGCCGTGGCATCCACCCCCCTCCTCAAGCCTCGTCACGTCTCGACCCACCACTCACCCCGGCGTCGGCGCGGGGTCGGCCGCGCCGCTCGGAAGGAGAACGGACGTCGTCCCGGAAACCCCCTGAACTGCCGATCGTCGTGCTCGACGCACTGATGCCCAGGGCTCAGCGCCTGGTCGTCAATCGTCGGGGCTCGATGGTCTGGGAGGTCGAGAGCCATCGGGGGCAGTACGCCGTGAAGCCCGGTTACCCGATCGAGGCCACGGCCGACTGGCCCGCACAGCCCTGGACGGCACTCGCCCCGCGCGCGAAAGGGCCGTGCTGTACCGCCTCGGCCTCGATGACTTCGCGTACGGCGAATGAGAGCTGGGCACCTGGAACTTCCAGCCGTGGCACGAAGGGCCCGACCTGTACGAGCTGTGGAAGCCCGCACGCTTCATCATCGGCCCGGATCGCACGCACCTCATCGACCTGGTCCTGACGCTCGGGCTGGTCGGGTTGCTTCCCGCTCCGGCTGTCCACCTCGGCGGTGCTGCGCGCTGAGCGTCCTCGTAGCCGTCTGATCGGCGCCTGAAGGCGATGGCCGTCAAACACTACCGTCAAGACAAAAGCCAGAGGCCCTGTGGATCACTCCACAGGGCCTCTGGTCTGCTGTGCACTCGGCAGGATTCGAACCTGCAACCTTCTGATCCGTAGTCAGATGCTCTATCCGTTAAGCTACGAGTGCTTGGCGTTCCGGGCTTTTCTGCCTGGTCGGCGTTGCGGGAACAACATTACATGACCTGCGCCGTGACGCGAAATCCATTGCCTTCACCCCGCCTGACCTGCGGAAATACTCTTCCGGGGCAGATCCCGGCCACCCCCTTGACCGCCCGCCCGAGCCGTCCCGCGTCGTCCCGTGCCGGGAACGGCCGAAGCCCCGCGCCAGGGGCACGGGGCTTCAGGGTGGAGCGGAGGCGGAGGGATTTGAACCCTCGATGGGCTTTAAGACCCAAACCGCATTAGCAGTGCGGCGCCATAGACCGGACTAGGCGACGCCTCCTCCACACACCTCGCGCGGACGCGAGTGGTGCGTGCAGATGATGACACAGTCGAACGTCGTGCCACCAATCGGCGACCACGTTACTCGCCATGCGGGGGCCAGGGCAAAGCACTTCGGCGTGGTGGCGCAACGTCCGGGCGGGAGGCGCGTTAGAGAGGCGTGGGGGCTTCGGCCTCCGTCGGTCGGGAGTGCGGGAGCGGTCGGCCCGCCGCCCATCACCCGACCGTTCGTCGTCCGTCGCGTCCGCGGTCGTCCGTGATCGTCCGTGACCGCCAGGGTCCTCGCGGGTGTCCGCGATCGTGACGCAGAGATCCAGGAGCCCCGCATGCTGCGCCGTCTCGCCCTCACCGCCGTCGTCACCCTCACCGCGGTGTCCGCCATCGCGCCCGCCGCGTCCGCCTCCGGGCAGGTGCCGTCCGCCCTGCCCACCTCCGGGCCCCTCTCCGCCGCCCAGCCAGCCCCGGGGCCGCTGCCCGTGCCGCTCCCGGCGCTGCCCTCGTTCCTGAAGGGCGGCGGCAGCGGGGGGAGCGAGAAGCCCGCCGCGCGGACCCGGCTCACTGTGACCGTGGAGCGTTCCGGGGTGGCGGGGGCCGACGGGACGTTCGAGCTGACCTGCGGGCCCACGGGGGGCACCCACCCGGAGCGGCAGGCCGCCTGCGACCGGCTCGCGGAGGTCGGCGCGACCCGGGCGGGGCGTGACCTCTTCCGGGCGGCGCCCGAGGGCACCATGTGCACGATGATCTACGGCGGCGACGCCTACGCCCGCATCGTCGGGACCTGGGAGGGCCGGAGCGTGGACACCACCGTGACCCGGGGCGACGGCTGCGAGATCGCCCGCTGGAACAACCTGGTGCCGGTCCTCCCCGACCTCCGGTAAGGGCTTCCCGAAGGGGCTCCCGGCAGGGGCCCCGGAGGTCTCTCCGTATGCGTCCGCGCACGTCACCGGGTGCGCGGACGTATCCGTCACAGGCCGGTGGCGTACACGCCGTGCACAGAACCTTGGTGAGAGCTCCCCCTCATCCGCCGCCCCCGGGCCCTCCCCGGCCTTAGACTCCTCCAGTGACAGTCTGCGGCCCGAGGGGCAAGATGGGGCCCGCTGTCGGCAAGGTGCGGTAATCAGGGAGGAAGCGTCGTCGTGAGCAGCAGGCCATCCCGAGGCACTGCTCGCCTCGCAGCCATACTCGATGCCCTTCCGGACGGGCTTCTGCTCGTCAATTGCAACGGCACGGTCGTCAACGCCAACGCCATCGCCCTCGAGATGTTCGAGACCCCGGGCACCGCGCTCGTCGGTCGGGGACTGCTCGATCTGCTGCCGGAGTTCGACTCCAAGCTGATCCCGGGGTCGATGCGCCGGCCCGAGGCTGCAGACGAGCAGGGCAGGACCAAGCCGACGCGGATGACCGCGCGGCGCACGGACGGGCACGAGTACCCCGTCGAGGTCACCAGCGCCAGCCTGGACAGCGGCCAGGCCGCGTACAACGACATCCACTCCAGCTACACCGGCGACGAGCTGCTCATGCTCGTCGTACGGGACCTCTCCGGCACCGTCGACACCGAGGCCGAGCTGGCCCGTTCGCAGCGCCAGACCGAGATGATCCTGCGCGCCGCGTCCGAAGGCGTGGTCGGTACCGATACGGACGGGCGCGTCGTCCTCGTCAACCCCGCCGCCGCCCAGATCCTCGGCTTCCGGGCCAGCGACCTCGGCGGCCAGGAGCTGCATTCGCTGATCCTGCACTCGCGGGCGGAGGGCGAGCCGTTCCCGTACGAGGAGTCGCCGCTCGCCGACACCCTCAAGTCCGGGCGCAAGCACCGCGTGCGCGGCCAGGTGCTCTGGTCCAAGAGCGGCGCCCAGGTGCCGGTGGATCTGACGACCGCGCCGGTACGGGACGGGGACCAGCTCGTCGGCGCGGTGATGACGTTCACCGACCGCCGCCCGTACGAGGAGCTGTCCGCCCAGCACAAGAACGTCGTCGCCGAGCTGACCACGAGCCACTCCGACGAGGTCACCGCGCTCAAGGAAGCCCACGCCGCCGAGCTGAAGTCGCTGAAGGAGGCCCACGCGGCCGAGCTGGCCGACCGGGCCGAGCGGTACGCCGCCGAGCTGGAGGAGCAGGCCGAGCGGCTGGCCGCCCTCGGAGCCCAGCACTCCCAGCTCACCGCCGTCCTCGGCGGTTCGCTGCGCGGGCCCCTGGAGGAGCTGCGCGGGGAGCTGTCCACGCTCGCCACCGACCCGGCCGGGCAGCTCTGGCCCGAGGCCAACCAGATCCTGCACCACCTCGCCGCCGGGTACGCCCGGATGACCACCCTCGTCGACAACGTCCTGGGCTACCAGCGCCTCGACGCCGGGGTGGAGGGGCTGCACAAGGCCCCCGCCATGGTCGACGGGATCGTGACGGGCGGTATCGACGGGGCGGTCGAGCTGATCGGGCCCGGCCGCGCCCAGTTCGCCGTGCACGCCCCGCCGATCGAGGCCGAGGTCGACGCGCGGCAGCTCGCGACCGCCATCGCCCACCTGGTCGCGGACGTCTGCGGAGTCGACTCGACCGGCAAGGCCCGGGCCGTCCCCGGGGGCGGTTACATCGACTCGACCGTGGTCGTGGCCGCCGCCCAGCGCGGTGACGTCGTACGGATCGAGGTACGCGGACCGTACGCCGGGGGCGACCCGGTGCACGAGCCGATCGTGCGCGGCATCGTCCAGGCGCACGGCGGTGTGCTCCAGACCCATGAGATGCCGGGGATGAGCGGCAGCGCGTACGTCCTCGACATCCCGATCGGCACCGGCTCGGGCACCGTCGCGCCTCCTGAGGTGCCGGTGGAGCCCGCACTCGGTCCCGCGCCCGCCCCGGCCGCGCCTGCCGAGGGTCTCGGGGCGCCGGGTGTCACCAGTGGCGGGCGGCGCCGGGCGCGCCGGTCGTCCACCGACGCGTTCCTGGGCAGCCCCGGCGGTGCGCCGGAGGCCGAAGCGGAGGCCGGGGCCGCCGCCGGTACGGGGAGCCCGGGGGACGGGCCCGCCGCCGAGCCGACCGGGCGCCGCCGGGCCCGCCGTGGACCCGCCGCCCCCGAGGAGCAGACGGCCCCCGAGCTGATCCCGGCCCAGCAGGGCGAGGGGTCGGGGCGTCGGCGCGGTCGGCCCAGCCCGGCGGAGGCCGGAGCGGTCGGGAGCGGGAGCGGCAACGGGAACGGAGTGCTGGAGATCGGGCCGGGGGGAGCCGGGGCTTCTCCGGTCGCGGTTCCTCCGGCCGGGATGTCTTCGGCCGGGATGTCTCCGGATGGTTCACTTCAGGTCGGGGGGGCTCAGAGCGGGCCGTCTTCTGAAGTCAGCGCCGCTCAGCTCGGTGCGGTCGGGGGCGGGGGAGCAGCCGGTGATGAGCAGGGCGTCGGCCCGCAGCCCGGCCAACCCGCGCCGCAGCAGCCGCAACAGCCTCAGCGGCAGGCCCTCGCGCTGACCTCGGCCTCGTCCTCCGCCCCCTCCGGGGCCTCCGCGCTCTCCCCCGCCGTCCCGGTCCCGGCCCCCTCCGAGGGTTCCGTCGTCACCGCCGCCGAGGGTGCTCAGGGCGGCGGGCGTCCGCAGCGCGGGCAGACCGTGCCGCCCCAGGGCGTACCGGCGGAGGCGCAGCAGCCGGTGCCGCCCACCGGACGGCGTGCGCGGCGGGAGGAGGAGCACCGCCCGGCGCTCCCCGCCCTCGCGGCCGGTCAGGGCAGCGCGGAGCCCGAGCAGGCCCAGCAGCTTCAGGACCAGGCCCAGAATCAGGGCCAGAACCAGGTCCAGCAGCCCGGTGGGCGTCGGGCCCGGCGGGCGCTGGCGGCCGCGCAGGAGCGCATCGCCGCCGAGGCCGGTCCGCGTACCGCCTTCGCCCTGCCCCCCGCCGACGCGGACCGGGCACCCGAAGCGCCCGGCACCGGGCCCGTACCCCCGCACGGCGACGAGAGCCACCACGAGCGCACCGCCCCCGAGGCCGGTCACACGCCCCCGCAGGCGCACCCCGTGGCCCCGCACGGCCCCGGCGCCGACCGGAACGGCGTACCCGTACCGCAGGCCCAGGCCCCGCACGGCCCTCACCCCGCGCCGGACGACCGGTCCTGGGGCGGCAACGGGCAGACCGCTCACACCACCGGCACCGCGGGTGTCCCCGGCCCGGCGGCGCACCCGGCCGACAGCGGCACGGGCGCCCCGGTGCCGGACGGGCGGCGGCAGCCGCTGCCCGCCGAGGAGCCGATGCCGGGCGTCAACCCGGACTCCACCCAGGGGCGGGCGTTCAGCGTGCGGACGCTGGGCCAGGGCGTGCCCTTCGCCCAGCACCTCCCCCAGCAGCAGAACCAGCCCGGGCACCAGACCGGGCAGCAGCCGGTCCAGCCCAACCCGCCGCAGCCGCAGCAGAGCCTCGGCGGGGCCGGTCGGCGCCGTAAGCTCGCCGCGCCGCCGGAGGGTGAGCGCCCCACGGCCCAGCCGCCCGCCGCCGACGGTACGGACCCCGCCGCCCCGGGCGCGCAGGGGCAGCAGCTCCCCCAGGCGCCGGAAGGTGCCCCCGCTCCCCAGCCCACCGCCACGGGTCTTGGCTCCGGCGTCGGCTCCGGTCAGCTGCTGGCGCCTCCCGTGGCCGAGGGGCGCGCGTACGCCATAGGGGCGCCCGACGAGGGCGCCGAGGGGCCCGAGCCGCTGGACGGGCCCGGTGGCGCGGTCGAGGTCGCCAACCGGCCGCAGCCCCACCCCGTCGACGACGAGCTGCCGCCCGAGCCGCTGGACAACCCGCGTCGGCTGCTCGTCTGGCCCGCCCCCGACGTACCGACCCAGCAGGCGCTCAGCGACCGGGGCTACCGGCCGGTGATCGTCAACTCCCGGGAGGAGGTCGACGCCCAGATCGCCGCGTTCCCCGCCGCGCTCTTCGTCGACCCGCTGACCGGTCCCATCACCCGTACCGCGTTGCAGTCACTGCGTCAGGCGGCCGTCGCCGCCGAGGTCCCGGTGCTGGTCACGGCCGGTCTGGGGCAGGCGACCCGGGAGGCCGCGTACGGGGCCGACCCGGCCGTCCTCCTCAAGGCGCTGGCTCCCCGCGACAGCGAGCAGCACCCGCCCCGCGTCCTGCTCATCGAGGAGCACGAGGAGATCGCGGCGGCGCTGGAACAGACCCTGGAGCGGCGCGGGATGCAGGTCGCCCGCGCGGCGACCGACAGCGAGGCCGTCGATCTGGCGGGCCGGATGCGGCCGAACCTGGTGGTCATGGACCTCATGCAGGTACGCCGTCGGCGCGCCGGGATCATCGACTGGCTGCGGGCCAACGGGCAGCTCAACCGCACCCCGCTGGTCGTCTACACCTCGGCCGGGATGGACCCATCGGAGCTGCCGCGGCTCGCTTCCGGGGAAACCGTTCTCTTCCTGGCCGAGCGGTCCACCAGCGACGAGGTGCAGTCCCGGATCGTCGACCTGCTGGCGAAGATAGGGACCAACTAGGTAACCAGGACACGCGGACAACAGGGCGGGGGCGGTACGGAGTTCCCGTACCGCCCCCGCCCCGTCCGTCCCCGCCCCCGCCCTTTCCGGGCCGCTCTGTTTCACGTGAAACAGAGCGTGAAGGGTCAGAGCTGCGTGACGTCCAGCTCCCCGTCCGCGTACTGCTTCCGGATCACCTTCTTGTCGAACTTGCCGACGCTCGTCTTCGGCACGGCCGGGATCACCGACCAGCGCTCCGGCAGCTGCCACTTGGCAATGCCCGAATCGGCGAGGAACGCCTTCAGCGCCTCGTAGTCGACGGCGGCGGCACCCTCCTTGAGGACCACCGTCGCGAGCGGCCGCTCGCCCCACTTCTCGTCCGGTACGGCGACGACGGCCGCCTCCGCGACGTCCGGGTGGGCCATCAGCGCGTTCTCCAGCTCAACGCTGGAGATCCATTCGCCGCCGGACTTGATGACGTCCTTGGCCCGGTCCGTGAGGGTGAGATAGCCGTCGGTGCTGATCACGCCGACGTCACCGGTCTTGAGCCAGCCGTCCTCGCTGAACTTGTCCTCGGGGCGCAGGTGCTCGCCGTCGGCCCCGCCGTAGTACGCGGCGGCGATCCAGGGCCCCCGTACCTCCAGCTCACCGGCCGACTCGCCGTCCCACGGCAGGTGCTCGCCCGCCGGGCCGACCAGCCGGGCCTCCACACCGGCCGGGAAGCGGCCCTGGGTGATGCGGTACGGCCACTCCTCCTCGGCGCTCAGTCCGGCGGGCGGGTGGGCCATCGTGCCCAGCGGCGAGGTCTCCGTCATGCCCCAGGCGTGGCAGAGCCGGACGCCGAGCTTGTCGTACGCCTCCATCAGGGAGGGCGGACAGGCCGCGCCGCCGATGGTCACGTTGGCCATCGAGGAGAGGTCGCGCGGGTTGGCGGTGACCTCGGCGAGGAGGCCCTGCCAGATGGTGGGGACGGCGGCGGCGTGCGTGGGGCGCTCGCGCTCGATCATCTCGGCGAGCGGACCGGGCTGGAGGAAGCGGTCCGGCATCAGCATGTTGACGCCGCTCATGAACGTGGCGTGCGGGAGCCCCCACGCGTTTACGTGAAATTGAGGGACTACGGCCAGCGTGGTGTCCTTGTCCGTCAGCCCCATCGACTCCGACATGTTGACCTGCATGGAGTGCAGGTAGATGGAGCGGTGGGAGTAGACGACGCCCTTGGGGTCCCCGGTGGTGCCGGAGGTGTAGCACATGGCGGCGGCCTGGCGTTCGTCCAGCTCCGGCCAGTCGTACGTGGTCGGGCGGCCCGCGATCAGCTCCTCGTACTCGTGCACGCGCGGCGCGGCCCCGGCCAGCGCCGAGCGGTCGCCGGGGCCGGAGACGACCACGTGCTCGATGCCCGGCAGATGAGGCAGGAGCGGTACGAGGAGGGGCAGCAGGGTGCCGTCCGCGATGACCACCTTGTCGTCCGCGTGGTTGACGATCCAGGCGAGCTGTTCGGGCGGCAGCCGGAGGTTGAGGGTGTGGAGCACGGCCCCCATGGAGGGAATTGCGAGGTATGCCTCTACATGCGCCGAGTTGTTCCACATGAGAGTTGCGATGCGCTGGTCGCCGTCGATGCCCAGCTCGTCGCGGAGCGCATTGGCCAGCTGGGTCGCGCGGGTGCCGATCTCGGCGAAGGTGCGGCGGTGCGGCTCCGCTTCGCCGGTCCAGGTCGTGACCTGAGACTTCCCATGAATCGTCATCCCGTGGTGCAGGATGCGGGTGACAGTCAGCGGTACGTCCTGCATGGTGCTCAGCACGGCGTCCTCCCGGTGGGCGCTACGCGGCAGTAGGGTTGCGCTGATTCTGCGCACATACCACGCGGTATGTCACTACTCGCGGGAGGAATTCCCTCGCGCTCACCGGATTCGAGCGGTCCGATTCGGGGGCCGGCTCGGTGGACCGGGGCCAGCGGAGCAGGGTCAGCGGACCGGGGTCAGCTCCGGGTCCTCGCGGAGCTTGCCGAGGGCGCGGGAGACGGCGCTCTTGACCGTACCGATCGACACGCCCAGCACCTCGGCCGTCTGCGCCTCGCTGAGGTCCTCGTAGTACCGCAGGACGACCATCGCGCGCTGGCGGTCCGGGAGCTTGAGCACCGCGCGCCACATCGCGTCGTGCAGCGACTGCTGCTCGGCCGGGTCCGGGGCCGGGGCGCCGCCCTGCTCGGGCAGCTCCTCACAGGCGAACTCGTCGACCTTGCGCTTGCGCCACTGCGAGGTCCGGGTGTTGAGCAGCGCCCGGCGGACATAGCCGTCCAGCGCCCGGTGGTCCTCGATCCGCTCCCAGGCGACGTACGTCTTGGCGAGCGCGGTCTGCAGCAGGTCCTCCGCGTCGCACGGGTTCGCGGTGAGCGAGCGGGCGGTGCGCAGCAGGACCGGGCCCCGGGCCCGTACGTACGCGGAGAACGACACGTAGGGCACGTGGTGCTGCTGGCCGGCGGCGGTGGCGGTGGCCGCCCTGGAGGCGCCCGTGCAGACTGGCGTGGTCATGTACCCAACGCTAGGAGCGGGGGCCGCCCGGGGGATCGCCCCCAGGTCCCGAAGCGCCGTCCGCCTCAGGTTGTAGGGGCGGTACGCCCTGCACCTCCTGAAGATGGACGGGCCCGCGCCCCGCCCTCAGGGTCCGCCCCCGGCTCCGGCCGCGGTGGTTCACCCGTCCGCGCCGAGGAGCAGCCCGGACGTCGGGACCCCCGTACCGGCCGTGACCAGGGCCCTCGCCGCCCCCGCCACCTGGTTGACCGAGGTGCCCCGGATCTGCCGGACGGCCTCCGCGATGCCGTTCATCCCGTGGAGGTACGCCTCCCCCAGCTGACCCCCATGGGTGTTCAGGGGCAGCGCGTCCGCCGCGACGAACGCCCCGCCCTCCCCCGGGCCGCAGAAACCGAACTCCTCCAGCTGCATCAGGACGAACGGCGTGAAGTGGTCGTAGAGGATGCCCACGTCGATATCGGCCGGGCCCAGCCCCGAGCTCCGCCAGAGCTGCCGCGCGACCACGCCCGTCTCCGGCAGCCCGGTCAGCCCGTCCCGGTAGAAGCTCGTCATCTGCTCCTGGGACCGGCCCGCGCCCTGGGCCGCCGCGACGACGACGGCGGGCGGCCGGGGCAGGTCGCGGGCGCGCTCCACGCTGGTGACGACGAGGGCCTGGCCGCCGTCGGTCTCCTGGCAGCAGTCCAGCAGCCGCAGCGGTTCGACGATCCAGCGGGAGGCGGCGTGGTCGGCGAGCGTGATCGGCTTCCCGTGGAAGTACGCCGCCGGGTTCCGGGCCGCATGCCGCCGGTCGACCACCGCCACCTGCCCGAAGACCTCCGGTTCGAGGCCGTACGTATGCAGATAGCGCCGGGCCGCCATCGCTACCCAGGAGGCGGGGGTGAGCAGCCCGGACGGCAGGTTCCAGCCGAGCGCCGCGCCCTCGGCGGTGGGCTCGCGCCGCTGGACGCCCGAGCCGAAGCGGCGGCCGGAGCGCTCGTTGAACGCCCGGTAGCAGACGACGACGTCGGCCACCCCGCTCGCCACCGCGAGGGCGGCCTGCTGGACGGTGGCGCAGGCGGCGCCGCCCCCGTAGTGGATGCGGGAGAAGAACGACAGCTCCCCGATGCCGGCCGCCTGGGCGACGGTGATCTCGGGGCTGGTGTCCATGGTGAAGGTGACGAGGCCGTCCACGTCGGCGGGGGTGAGGCCCGCGTCGTCGAGGGCGGCGGCGACGGCTTCGACGGCCAGTCTGAGTTCGCTGCGGCCGGAGTTCTTGGAGAACTCGGTGGCACCGATGCCGACGACGGCCGCTTTTCCGCCGAGGGTGTCGGGTCTGCGGAGGCTCATGACGCCCCCTCGCCGTGGGACACGTGGGACACATGGGACACGTAGGGAAGGGCGACGGTGACCTTGCCGGTGACGTGACGCCCTGTACGGTTGTCGCCGACGACGGCGACTTCTATAAGAGTGTGGTTTTCGCCTTCCAGGGCCGCGATATGACCGGTCAACCGGAGTACGTCCCCCGGGTAGTTGGGGGTGCCGAGGCGGATCGCGACCTTCCGGAGGACGGCGGCGGGTCCGAAGTGGTCGGTGATGTAGCGGCCGACGAGCCCGTTGGTGGTGAGGATGTTCATGAAGATGTCCGGTGAGCCCTTCTCCCGGGCCAGTTCGGCGTCGTGGTGCACGTCCTGGTAGTCGCGCGACGCGATGGCGCCCGCGACGATGAGCGTGCGGGTGACGGGGATCTCCAGGGGCGGCAGTTCGTCGCCGACGCGGTACGGGTCCTTCACGACGGGCCCTCCTGACGGCCGTCCTCCGCGATCAACAGGCCGAGCTCCTCCAGCACTTCGCTGCCGCAGCCCAGATACGCGTCGAGCTGGCGCCCCCAGAGGAAGTGCCGGTGGACCGGGTGGTCCAGGTCGGCCCCGGTGCCGCCGTGCAGATGCTGCCCCGCGTGCACGACGCGCCGCCCCGCCTCCGAGGCCCACCAGGCGGCCGTCAGCGCCTGGGCCGCGTGGTCGAGCCGCTGGTCGTACCGCCAGGCCGCCTCGTACGCCGTGACCCGGATGGCCTCGGTGTCCATATGGGCGTCGGCGGCGCGGAGAAGGACGCCCTGGTTGGTGGAGAGCGGGCGGCCGAACTGCTCGCGGGTGGTGGTGTGCCGGACCGCCCGCGCGAGGGAGCCCGCGCAGACGCCCGCCTGGAGCCCGGCGAAGGCGATCCGGCTCGCGGCAAGGACCGAGGCGTAGGCCCCCGGGCCCGTACCCCTCCCCGTACTCGTACCGAGGGATTCTGCCCGTACGCCGTCGAGACCGAGCCGCCCCGCCGACCAGGGCGCGGTCGTCTCCACGGGCAGGACGGTCACCCCGGGTCCCCGGGCCTCGACGATCCACAGCCCCCGCTCCGCGTCCGCGACCAGCACATGGGTGGCGTCCCGCAGCCACGGCACCCAGGGCACGGCCCCGTACAGCGCCCCGTCCACCGCCCGCACCCCGCCGTCCCGCGCCGGGAAGGCGCCCGTCGCCACCGCCGTACCGTCGCGCAGGGCGGGCAGCAGACGTTCCCGCTGCTCCGCCGTACCGTGCCCGGCGACCGCGAGGAGCCCGTACACCCCGGTCGCCGCCAGTGGGACCTGGGCCGTGGTCCGGCCCTGTTCCTCCAGGAGCAGGACCAGGCCCAGGAGCCCGATGTCCTCCACCGCGCCGGGCAGCCCGGCGGTGCACAGCTCCTTCCACAGCCCGGCGTCCGTCCCGGTCCCCGCCGCCACCAGCCGCTCGTGCGTCGACAGGTCACCGAAGATCCGCGCGGCAAGACCCTGTGCCGCGCTCTGCTCCTCGCTCGGGGTGAAGTCCATCTCAACCGCCTTCGCTCGCCCGGAAGACCGGAAGTTCCAGCTCGGGGTCCGTACGGAGGAACTCCAGCCGTACGGGCAGGCCGACGCGGACCTGGTCGTACGGCACACCGACCACGTTGCCGACGATCCGTACGCCCTCGGCGAGTTCGATCAGCGCGACGGCGTACGGGCCGCCCTCGCCCGAGGGGTCGAAGGCGGGGAAGGACGGGTGGTGCATCACGACATGGCTGAACACCGTGCCCTCGCCGCCCGCCTCGACCGTGTCCCACTCCTGCCCGGCACAGGCGTTGCAGCCGGGGAGCCAGGGGAAGCGGAGCGTCGCGCAGGCCGTGCAGCGCTGGATGAGGAGGCGGTGTTCGGCGACCCCGGCCCAGAATCCGGCGTTGTCGCGGTTGATGACGGGGCGGGGGCGGAGTTCCTTCGTACGGTGCGGGGGGCGGTACTTGAGGATGCGGAAGCGGTGCGTCCCGGCGGGTTCGCCGTCGGCGCGGACGTCCATGCGGGTGGTGACGAAGTAGCCGGTGCCGAGCTTGGTCGTCTTGCGCGGGGAGACGGACTCGATCACGGAGTCGAAGGTGATCAGGTCGCCGGGGCGGAGCGGCCGCAGGTACTCCTGCTCGCAGTCGGTCGCGACGACGGAGGTGTACCCGGCGCCGTCGAGGAGGCGGAGGAGTTCGTCGTACGCGGGTGAGCGGGCGGAGTCGCCGCCGGGGCCCGGGGCTTGGGAGAGGCCGCGCATCGTCCAGACCTGGAGCATGGTGGGCGGGGCGACGGCGTCGGGGCCCCGGTGGGCGGGCGAGGTGTCGCCCATCGCCTCGCACCAGTGGCGGATCATGGGCGCGTTGACGGGGTCCTTGCCGGTGGCGGCGGTGGCGGCGGGGCGACCGGCGTAGGCGGCGAGCTGCTCGTACAGGGGGTCGTCCGGGGCGGTGGGTTGGGGGGGCGGGGTGGTGGGCTCCCGGCCTGTCCGGGTGTCCGGGGTGGCGGGCTTGAGGTCCGGGGCGGTGGGCTTGGGGTCCGGGGCGGTGGGCTCCCGGCCTGCCCGGGTGGCCGGGTTCACCGCTTGCCCCGTGTCATCCCGAGCCGCATGGTCGCGACGATCTCGCGCTGCACTTCGCTGACGCCGCCGCCGAAGGTGTTGATCTGCGCGGCCCGGTTCATCCGCTCCAGCTCTCCACCACCGCGGACAGCACCGTCACCACCGCCACCGCCACCGCTGCCGTCCGCTCCGAAGCAGCCGGGTGATCCGCCCCGGAGGAGGGCGGCCTCCCCGACCACCTCCTGGCACATCCGGTAGACCTCCACGGCGCTCTCGGTCCCCGCGAACTTCACCCCGCTCGCCTCCCCGGGGGCCAGCGCGCCCGCCCCCACGGCCCCGACCAGCCGCCAGTTCAGCAGCCGGGTCGCCGCGAGCCGGGCGTACGCCTCCGCGAGCCGGGCGCGTACCCACGGCTCGTCGATCCGGCGGCGCCCCGTCGCGGGGTCGGGGGTACAGACGTGGGCGAGGGCCTCCTCGTAGAAGTCCTCGGCCTGCATACCGATGGCGGCGAGGGCGACGCGCTCGTGGTTGAGCTGGCTGGTGATGAGCTTCCAGCCGCCGTTCTCCTCCCCCACGAGGTTCGAGGCGGGGACGCGTACGCCGTCGTAGTAGGTGGCGGTGGTCGTCAGGCCGCCCACGGTCTCGATCGGCGTCCAGGAGAAGCCGGGGTCGTCGGTCGGCACGAGGATGATCGAGATGCCCCGGTGCTTCGGGGCGTCGGGGTCCGTACGGCAGGCGAGCCAGATCCAGTCCGCCTGCTGGGCGTTGCTGGTGAAGATCTTCTGGCCGTCGATGACCCAGTGGCCTTCGCCCCCGCCATCCCCGCCGCCGTCGCCCTCCCCGCGATCGCCGTCGCCGTCGCGCACGGCGCGAGTGCGCAGGGCCGCCAGGTCCGTACCGGCTTCGGGTTCGCTGTAACCGATCGCGAAGACGAGCTCGCCGCTGAGGATGCGGGGCAGGAAGTACGCCTTCTGCTCCTCGGTGCCGTACCGCATGAGGGTCGGGCCGACGGTGTTGAGGGTGACCATGGAGACGGGGGCGCCCGCCCGGTACGCCTCGTCGAAGAAGACGAACTGCTCGTCGGGGCCCCGCCCTTGGCCGCCGTATGCCACGGGCCAGCCGAGGCCGAGCAGGGAGTCGGCACCGATCTGCCGGAGCAGCCGCCGCTGTTCATCCGGATCGTCCCGTCGGCTCCCCCCGCCTCCGCCGCTTCCTCCCCTCCCTCCGCTCCCCGCCATCAAGGCGGCGAAGTAGGAGCGCAGTTCGGTACGCAGCCGCTGCTGGCGCTCCGTGGGGGCGAGGTGCACGGGGGACCTCCAGGGGCACGGAGACGGAAACCGAACGGTTTCTGACTGTCCGTCAGATCAACTCTCCCTGTCAAGGGTCACGGACAACGGCGACAGCCCGCGCGGGGCACCGAAGTGCCGCCGCACGGGCTGCTGTTCAGACGGCCGGGACCCACCCCCCGGAAGGTCCCGGAAGTCTGATCACCGAGGAGGAGCCACCCTCGGAGTCATCGCCCTCGGAGCCGCGAGGCCATCACCAGAAGAACGGGGTGAAGTTCACGGCGACGCTGTGGTCGGACTGGTCGATGGCGGTGAAGGCCGAGCCGCTCACCTGGGCCGAGGTGTTCTGGTTCGACGCGCCGGGGCCGACGGCCTGTTGCTGCGTGGTCGAGGAGTTGCCGGTGTTGGCGCCGCCGACACCGCTGCCGCCGACCGTCGCCACGGCCGCGTTCGATCCGTCGTTCGCGAAGGAGCCGTTGTCCGCCAGGGCCACACCGCCGCAGAGGGCGACGGTCAGGGGCAGCGCGGCGACTGCGGCGAGAACGCGAGCGGTACGGATGCTTGCCATGTGAGTTCCTCCAGGAACCGGAAGTCCGGCTTCATAGGTGCATGTGAGGCTGGTTCCGGGGGAGTTGGCCGACCGCCCCGGTGCTGGTCACGACGTCGCGAGAGCAGAGTTGCCCAGCGCATCCCCGGCGAACCATGCCTTGCCGCCTGATTCCCTCGCACGTATGAGGAAGAGGCGATAAACCTTCTATGCGGCAGGGAATGACGAACCGGTCGATACACCCGCACTCCCCCTTCGCTCTCAAGGGGGAAAACGTTCCACCACCAGCGACCTCCCACCCGCCTCCACCCCTCCCCCTCCACGCCCCCACTTCCCTTATTCGAACCTGTGTACGAAAATAGAACCATGGCCACCATCGACCGGCAGACCGCCACCCTGGCCCTCGCCCACGCCCTCTCCGCCGCCGAGCGCGGGCTCCCCGTCTTCCCCCTGTCCGCCACCAAGCTCCCCGCCCTGCGCTCCCCCCACCACGGCGAGCAGCCGCCGGTCCGCTGCCGGGGCGCGTGCGGACTGCCGGGCCACGGGGTGCACGACGCCACCACGGACCCCGCGGCCGTCCGCGCCCTCTTCGCCGCCGCGCCCCGGGCCACCGGCTACGGCATCGCCTGCGGACGCGCCCCGCACCGGCTGATCGGCATCGACCTGGACATCGACACCGCGTACGGCAACGACTCGGTGGGCGCCCTCCAGCAGCTGGCCCTCCACCACCTGTTCACCATCCCGCCGACGGTCACCGTGCTCACCCCGAGCGGCGGCCGCCACCTCTGGCTCACCGGCCCCGCCGACACCACGGTCCCCAACTCGGCCGGCCGCCTCGCCCCGGGCATCGACATCCGCGGCAGCGGCGGCTACCTGGTCGGCCCCGGATCGGTCACCGCCCACGGCCGCTACCGCCTGGCCCCCGGCACCGCCCACCTCGCCCCGGCCCCCTGCCCCCGCGCCCTCCTGCGCCTCCTCACCCCTCCACCGCGCGGCCCCCGGCCCCCCGCCACCGAAGACGCCCGGGGCCGCCGGGGCGAGGGCCTGGTCCAGTTCGTCCTGGCGGCCCACGAGGGCCAGCGCAACACCCGCCTGTTCTGGGCCGCCTGCCGCGCCTACGAACACGGCTTCGGCGACGCCCTGGCCGACGCCCTCACCGCCGCCGCGGTCCGCACGGGCCTCACGGAGACGGAGGCCCGAGCCGCGATCGCTTCTGCGGCGCGGCTGACGCAGGGGCGGAACGACTGAGTCCGCGCGGCTCCCAGCTCCTCACTCCCCTTTGCCGATCCAGGTTGCCGATTCAAGGTTGCTGATTCCCGGCAACGAGCACCTCCCGATATATGCAGGCAGCACCCATACCGCTTCCGCTCTCACCACCACACCATGGGGAGGTGACCCCGAAGCGGAACGTTCCCCCCATCCCGAAGCTCCGCATGGCGATGCTCGGCACCCTGGCAGTCGCCGGCGTCTGCATGCTGATCGCGGTCTGGCTGATCCTGGTCACCACACCGGGCGCACAGGCCGAGGAACGCGCCTTCAAGGAGGCGACGTCCTGTTCCTCGTCCCGTGGAGACGCCCGCGGCAACGCTCGTGACGGCCAGGCCGGCAACGACGACTGCCTGCGTACGGTCCCGGCGGTGATCGACAGCCTGGACAAGATCGAGGGAAGGTCACCCAACTTCTGGCTCAACATCACGGAGGCCGACGGCACGTCCACCCGTACCCGCCTCGCGGGTACTCCGGCACATCGGACGGTGGCCCACCCGGGAGCGGAGATCGAGGTCACCTACTGGCGGGGCCAGATCCGGTACGTCGACTTCGAGTCCGTACGGCGGTCCACGAAGGCGGATGTACGCGGCGACTACCGGCTCCCGCTCACCTCCGGTCTCGGGCTCGGCGCGTTCGGGGTCATGATCGCGTCGAGCGCGCTCGTGACGCTCTGGACCGGTCGGCGCTCGCCCAAGGTCTACACCTGGCAGACCAACCTCGCACTCACCGGGGGCCTCTGCCTGACCGTGGCCGGCGCGGTGGCACCCTGGCCGACCCACGACATCGGCGGCGCGCTGCACCTGCTCGGCCTGAGCACCCTGGTGGTCCTGGCGGGCTGCGCGGTGGCCGCGCCCATCCTGTGGTGGCGCAATCGCGGCGACGACACCATCACCATGGAGCCGGCCGTCCTGACCGAGAAGAAGGTCGTCACCGGCGCCATCCTGGGCGACGTTCCGTACGCGAGCAACGCGTACAGCGTCAGCTCCGTCTCCCTGATCGCCGCCCCCGGCTCCCTGGAAACCGCCCTCGACCCGGTGAGCCTCTTCCACCACAAGAAGATCCCGAACACCCTGACCCCGCTCCGCCTCCGCCCGCCATACCTGACGGACCCGCCGGGCCGCCCGGACTACCGAGGCCGGGCGGTGGTACTGGAGTGCGAGGACGGGGGTGTACCGGTGCTGATCGTGACGGAGAAGAAGGACATGCCGGTGGTACTGGGGGCGCTCGGGCCGATGCCGGTGCCGGTGCCGGTGCCGGTGCCGACGGGCAATGGGCCGCAGTAGCCGGGCGACCCACCAGGAACACACCACGACGAGTCCGCGTGTCCACGCAGCCGGTCAGCAGCCGCCGTCGTGGTCGCCCCGAAGCGGTTCACCGGCCGTACGCACGAGGCTTCGGACACCCGCCAGGCAACACTCCCACCGCGAATGCCCCTCGGGCCCCCTCACCCATCACTGCTTCTTCCTGTCGCAGGAAGACATGGATCAGGTTCTTACCCTGCTGTCGGCTCAAAGGTTGAAGACCGTCGCGAAGCCCGCTCGGAAGGCTCCGCCCAGGGTCAGTTGAGACCGATTCACACCGGAGAAGAGAACCGCCAGGGAGAGGTCGACCGGCTCGGCGGAGCCGTCGATCACTACCAGGATGGTGCGCCGCTTCGGCGCGATCCCCGATTGGGTGACCGTGACGACGAGTCCGGGGCGCGTGAAAACGTACCGCTTCCGGCGCACCGCCCTGCACCGGTACTCGGTTCCGCCGTACTCCATACGCAGCGAGCGCCCCTTACGACTCACCGCCCACCGGTTCCTCCACAACTTCGCATCCTCACCCTCCACCTGGAGTCGAGCATGCGTCAGCCGCGGCTTGTCCTGAAAGATCGCCCATCCGATCAGGTGCGTCGTCGGAATCGCACTTCCTCGTGCTCGGGCTGTAGCTGAGCCCACCGGCCCGTCCGCCGGATAGCGCACTTCGATAGTGCCGAACTCCTCAGAGGTACCGGACCAGTAGAGTGCACGCTCTTCATCGCGCAGCTCTTTCAACACGAACGAGGCAGTCAACGAATGCTCCCCATCAAGGGGTCGAGGAACTAGAGCCCGAAAGGTTCGGTGCCATCATCGCTGCCATAAGACAGCATCGATGCACCAGGAAACCCTGCTACACGATCCGCCGGATTTCCCTCTCGTCAGGAAGAAGATCGGCCAGCATCTCCCAGATCGGCTTGCTTCCGATGGGCCGGAGCACCAGGGGACTGTCCGGCCCCACTTCCCCCTCGTGCACCGGCTCAGCCGGGGATTCTCGGTGCCAGTAACCCAGCGGGCCGCAGTCCCAGATGCCGAATCCGCGCACACCGACAGTCGGCCGCGTGTCGTCCTGGCCGTGCCAGGCCGAGGTGAGGCGCCAGTGCGCGCGCAATTCGAGAAGCAGGTGGGAGAACAGGGAGAGGGCAGGTTCCATGAGGTTTCCCGCCTCCCTCAGCGCCTGCTGAACCCGTTCCGGGGCGTCGCCGTACGCCGGGGAGTGCACCGGACCGTCCAGGGCAGCAAGCCCGGCGTCCATCACCCCGATGGCCGTCTCGATGCAGGGCACCCCCACGTCCAGGGCGGCGGTCTGCCGGAGGTTCACCAGCTGGGCCAGTGACCACACGAGCATCTTGGGTTCGATCTGCGCGTACTCCACTTCGCGCTGTCCGGGCCAGGTCTCGTGCGAGAAGACATGCTCCTGGCCGATGACCAGCCCGTGGTTCAGCGTGCCCTGCTGGCCGATCACCTCCACACCGATCGCCACCACGGGCTCGGCCAGCGTCTCCAGCAAGGGGACCAACTGGACGGAGAGTTCACCGTCCTCGCTCACGAGCCCGGAGTGCTGGAGTTCGGCTGCGGCGGTGCTGTGACCGGCGGGGAGCGTGACTCCGCCGGCCAAGTGGCTCAGCAGCGTCAGGTGGTCCGTGGCCAGACGGAAGCGGGAGCGGGCGCTGTCGTAGGAGGGCATGGGGCAGGTCCTTACCGTGGTGGGTCGACTCAGAGGTTGAAAACCGTCGCGAAGCCCGCGCGGAAGGCTCCGCCCAGGGTCAGTTGAGACCGATTCACGCCGGAGAAGAGAACCGCCAGGGAGAGGTCGACCGGCTCGGCGGGACCGTCGATCACCACCAGGAAGCGGTGGTGCTTCTTCCTGATCCCTGATTCGGTGACCATGACAGCGAGTCCAGGGCGGGTGAAGAGGTATGACTTCCGACTGCCCGCTGTGCACCGGTATTCGGTCCCGAGGTACGTCATACGCAGGGAACGCCCCTTACGCCGTACTGCCCACGGGTTTCTCCTCAACTTCACCTCCTCGCCTCCAACCAGAGCTGAGCGCCCGCCAGTCGAGGCTTGTCCTGGAAAATCGACCACTCGACCAGAAGCGCCCGGAATCGCACTGCCTTGTGCTTTCGCGCCCGCCCCGTTCGTGGGGCCGATGTCCGCCGGGGAGAGCACTTCGACATCGCCGAAGTTGCCGAAGGGGCCGGACCAGCACCGCCCACGCTCCACGACCACTTCTTTCAACTCGAACGAGGTTTTCAAAGAGTGCTCCAGCAGGGTCAGACCCGTCCCGTGTTGTCGGTCGCGAAGGTGAGAATCGTCGCGAAGCCCGTTCGGAAGGCCCCGCCCAGGGTGAGCTGAGCGCGGTTCACGCCGGAGAAGAGAACGGCCAGGGAAATGTCGATCGGCTCGGCGGGACCATCGATCATCACCAGAACGCGACGCCGCTTCCTTCCGATCCCTGATTGAGTGACCGTGACGACGAGTCCGGGACGCGTGAAAACGTACCGCTTCCGGCGCACCGCCCTGCACCGGTACTCGGTTCCGCCGTACTCCATACGCAGCGAGCGCCCCTTACGACTCACCGCCCATGGATTCCTCCGCAGCTTCACGCTCTCACTCTCCACCTGAAGCTGAGCGCTCGTCAGTCTCGGCTTGTCATCGAAGAGCGACCATCCGATCAGGAGCGTTGTCGGAATCGCACTACCCAGTACTCGGGCGGTAGTTGATCCCATCGGGCCGTCCGCCGGATAGCGCACTTCGATAGTGCCGAACTCCTCAGAGGTACCGGCCCAACAGAGTGCACGCTTCTCATTGCGCACTTCTCTCAACTCGAACGAGGTGGTCAATCAGTGCTCCTAATCAAAGGGGTTGAGGAACTTGCCGACCTTGCTCGCACCGGACACGATCCCCTCCCCGATGTCTTCGGCCTTGTCCCCCACCCATTCGGTGGACGTGTTCCACGCGTCGGCGATGTTCTCCCGGTTCTCCCAGGCGAGGGCACCGGCGTAGATGACACCGGTGCCGACGGCCAGGCCCACGGTGACGGGGTTCGGCGCGACCATCGCCGCCGTCAGGGTCGCGTTGAACGCGGTACCCGTCAGGTCGGAGGCGAACTTGTCGGGGTTCTTCGCGATCTTTTCGGAGTCGTACGTGGAGAGATTCGCGACCCCGTAGAGCGTCGCGCCCGCAGAGCCGACGACACCGAGCCCCCGCATCGCGCCGGCTGCCTTGGCCGCATTGGCCACGCCGCCCTTCTCCGCGACCGTGAGAAGGTTCACCTGGCTGGCCGTGGGTGTGACGAGCGCGCCATTCTTCATATACGAGCCGTACTGTGCGGCCAGAGCGTGGGAGCCACCAATAGCAGCCCGCGCGCCAGGGGCTATGCCATTCAATGCGCTGGTGACCTGAGGCACGTGCAGACTGCCGTTGACCAGCCGCGCGGTCCATGTGCTCGGGGCGTTCAGCAGAGCAGGGTTGCGGTAAGCCTGGATCAGGGCAAGCGCACCGCCGACCGACACTTTGGTCGCCCTGGCGAAAGCCGCGATGGAAACAGTGCCGGATACATAGCGGGAGTAGAGCCTGCCCCACTCCGCGTTGCCCGTGAGCCTGGTGACGATGTCGCCCTGGGCGCGCGCCGCCCACATGCTCAGGGTCTCTTTCTTCGGGTCCATCATCAGCGAACTCAGATCGAGGGATACACCGCCGTCGGCAGTCGCCGGTGCGGCTTCGACGATGGCGCCCTTCGCCCGGCCGTTGAATCCACCGCCGAGCGTCATGTCGTTCGCTTCGCTGCCGTTGACCGAGTCTTTGACGACAGCTTCCAACGACGCCTTGAGGTCCTTGTCCGCCTCGTCGAAGGACTTCACACAGGCATCGATGTACTCAGCCCAGGACGCCTCGTTCTCCTTGACCTTTTGGAGAGCCTTGGCATCCGCCTCAAGGTCGGCGCGCTGCTGGCCGGTCAGGCGGTCGTAGTCATAGGCGACGCGTCCCTGTTCCGAGACCTTCATGCCCGCGTCCACGGCGTCCGCCCGCGCGGTCTCCAGGGTCTTCTTGAGCTCGGCGAATCGCCTGGCCCCTGCGCGCAACAGCTTGGCGGTGGCCTTTGCCTGGGTCTGCGCCGCGCGGTATTCGTAGTGGGTCCCGGCGAACCGGCGGTCGGCGGCGTCTGCTGACACTCCCACCCAGGAGGGGCCCGTAGCGACGGGCAGGATCGCGCTCTTGTAGCGCTCTTCGATCTTCTTGAATTCCGCGGCCGTGTCGTCCCACGCGGTCGCGGCCTTGGTGAGAAGGCCGAAGTCGGTGGTCATGACCTCGTGATACGTCAGCAACGCGGCATCCCCCGAGAGCATCGCGCCAGTGGTGGGCATGCCGGAAGCCCACGATTTGATCTTGCTTTCGTCGACATTACCCCGCCCCGAAGAGGCATCCTCACGACGGGGCGCCCTGCGCCTGCTCATGTACGTGCTGGTCAGCGGCGCGCGACCCGATGGCCTGTGGGCCCGGGACGGGCCAACGGAGAAGAGGCGCCCCTGACGCGGGACGCCTCTTCTGACCTGCTGCTTCTCTCACCTGGCGGTGGGTGTGGGATTTGAACCCACGGTGACATCGCTGCCACGACGGTTTTCAAGACCGTTCCCTTAGGCCGCTCGGGCAACCCACCCCGCGTCGGCGGCCCCGGGCCGTGATGGCCGATGGGCCGTCAGGGCCCCTGGGGGCCGGTTCGACGCTCGGTACAGCCTAGCCGGTCAGCTGTCTCCCTCGCGCTGGCCCAGGGTGACTTCCGCTGTTGCCGTCCTGCCGTCGCGCTCGTAGGTGAGGGTGACCTTCTCGCCGGGCTTGCGGGTCCAGATCTCGCCGATCAGGGTCGGACCGCTGTCGATCACCGTGTCGTTGAACTTGGTGATCACGTCGCCCGCCTTGAGGCCCGCCTTGGCCGCCGGGCCGTTCGGGGTGACGGAGGGGGTGTTGCCTGCGCCCTCGGGGGAGATCGCGGCGCCGCCGGTCTTCTCCTCCATGGAGACCGTCGCGCCGATCACCGGGTAGACCGGCTTGCCCGTCTTGATCAGCTGCTCGGCGACGTTCTTCGCCTGGTTGATCGGGATGGCGAAGCCGAGGCCGATCGAGCCGGCCTGGGACTGGCCGAGGCCGCCGCCCGTGGACTGGATCGCGGAGTTGATGCCGATGACCGCGCCCGTCGCGTCGAGCAGCGGGCCGCCGGAGTTGCCCGGGTTGATCGAGGCGTCGGTCTGGAGCGCGCTCATGTACGAGTTCTTGTTGCTGGAGCCGTCCCCGGAGGCGACCGGGCGGTTCTTCGCGCTGATGATGCCCGTCGTCACCGTGTTGGACAGGCCGAAGGGGGCGCCGATCGCGATCGTCGAGTCGCCGACCGCCACGCTCTCCGAGTTGCCGAGGGGGAGGGGGGCCAGGCCCGCCGGGGGGTTCTTCAGCTTCAGTACGGCCACGTCGTAGCCCTGGGCCCGGCCGACGACCTCGGCCGCGTACTTCTTGCCGTCGGAGAACGTCGCCGACAGTTCGCCGGACTCCGCCGCGGAGGCCACCACGTGGTTGTTGGTGAGGATGTGGCCCTCCTCGTCGTACACGAAGCCCGTACCCGTGCCGCCCTCGCCGTCGCCGCCCTGCGCGTCGATCGTGACCACGCTGGGGAGCGCCTTCGCCGCGACCCCGGCCACGGTGCCCGCCGGGCGCTTGAGGTCCCTCGGGGTGTCCGACGCGGAGACGGTGGTCGACGTGCCGGAGGAGCCGTTGTCGTTGCGGTCGGCCGCCCAGTAGCCGAGTGCGCCGCCGATGCCGCCCGCGACGAGTGCCGCCACCGCGACCGCCGCGATCAGTCCGCCCGCGCCCCGCTTTCCGGTGCCCGGGGAGGGGTTGTGGCCGGGCTGCGGGGTCGGGGTGCCCCAGACCGGGCCGTTGCCGCTTCCGTTGCCGACGCCGCCGCCGGGGGTGTGGGCCCCGCCGCCACTCGCGTACGAGGGGACCGCGGGCGGGGGCGGGGGCCAGGAGGCGGCGCCCTCGGGGGGGCTCGGGCGCCGCCCCGTACGGGGAGTGCTGGGGGGAGTGCGGCGGCTGGTGGGGCTGCTGAGGGGTGTGGGGTGAGTGGGAGGCGTGGGGCGTGTGGGGTTCGGTCGGGGGGGTGGGGCGTCGTCGGGGCGGGGTACGCCGGGGAGGGCTGGTGCGTGCCGGAGTGCGCCGGGGAGCCCTGGTGCGTGGGCGTGTGGCGCGGTGCGTCCGCGTGCGCCGGAGTGGGGGGCGCCGTCGGAGCAGGGGTGGCGGCGGGGGCGGACGGGGACGGTGTCCGCGCGTCGGAGCCGTCCTCGGCATCGGCGTGTACGTCGTCGGCCGCCGGAGACACCGGAGCCGCGGCCCCGTCCGTGGCCGGTTCGGGAGTCGTGGCAGGCACAGGAGGTGCGGGCGGAACGGACGGCACGGCCGGTACCGCGTTGCCCTCGGTGCCCTCGTTCTCGGTGCTCACAGCTCTTTACTCCTCGGTTCCACTCGGCATCCAGTCGGCGTCAGGCAAGAAATCCGCTGTGCACGTGTCTGCGGTCAGCTTTTCCCACAGCGCGTCTGGCCACTGTAAGCAGGACCTGTGCATCCGCACACCAATCTTTACATCAGACAAAACGGACCTCCAGGGTGACATGTGCTCACCCACTCCCACGGCGGTGACACCATGGCCCGGGTGACCCACGCACGGCAGCGCAGCGCGCACACCTCGATCCAGGTCGTCGCCCATCGCGGAGCCTCCGACGACGCCCCCGAACACACCCTGGCCGCCTACCGCAAAGCGATCGAGGACGGGGCCGACGCCCTGGAGTGCGACGTCCGGCTGACCGCCGACGGCCACCTCGTCTGCGTGCACGACCGCCGGGTGAACCGTACGTCGAACGGGCGCGGCGCCGTCTCCGCCCTGGAGCTCGCCGATCTCGCCGCCCTCGACTTCGGCTCCTGGAAGGACCGCGAGGAGTCGCCGGACTGGGACCCGGTGCCGGGCGAGCTCACCTCCGTACTCACCCTGGAACGGCTCCTGGAGCTCTTCACCGACGTACGGGCCACGGGGCGGCCGCTCCAGCTGGCCATCGAGACGAAGCACCCCACCCGTTGGGCCGGACAGGTCGAGGAGCGGCTCCTGAAGCTGCTGGACCGGTTCGGCCTGACCGCGCCGCCCGCCGACGAGCCCTCGCCCATCCGCATCATGAGCTTCTCCGGGCGCTCCCTGCACCGCGTCCAGGCCGCCGCGCCCTCGCTGCCCACGGTCTACCTGATGCAGTTCGTCTCGCCCCGGCTGCGCGACGGACGGCTGCCCGCCGGTTCCCGGATCGCCGGGCCCGGCATGCGGATCGTGCGCAGCCACCCCGGGTACATCGAACGGCTGCACCGGGCGGGCCACCGCGTGCACGTCTGGACCGTGAACGAACCGGCCGACGTGGAGCTCTGCGCCGAACTCGGCGTCGAGGCGATCATCACCAACCGGCCGAAGCAGGTTCTGTCCCAACTGGGCCGCATTTAGCACACAACAGGCACCCGGCAGTACCCCCGCACCACCATGACGGGGAGTACACCGGCGCATTCACTGCGCGTTCAGTCGTGACGAGTGCGTCACCGACAGCCCCTCGGCCGGTTTCCGGTGCAGCTCAGTGGGGCATCCAACCCGTGGCGTGGGGCAAAGGAGGTCTCGGGGGTGGCGTTGGTGGTGGCACAAGAGGTGCCTGCGTCGTCGAGCATGGCCGTTCCCCATGGTCCTGCGGGCGTGGGGCAGGCACGGCACCGGATGCGTGAGCAGTTGCGCAGCAACGGGGTGTCGGACGCGGTCGTGGACGACGCTGTTCTCATTCTTTCCGAACTGCTCAGCAACGCCTGCCGGCACGGCAGACCGCTGGGACGGCACACGGATGTCGGTGACGGCGACATCCGTGCCGCCTGGCGCGTCGAGACGAGCGGCGGCCTGACCGTGGAGGTCACGGACGGCGGCGGGCCGACCCGCCCGGTCCCGGCCACCCCTTCGGTGACGGCACGCGGCGGCCGGGGGCTCAACATCATCAGCGCCCTGGCACAGGAGTGGGGCGTACGGGACGACTCGTCGGGCGAAGTCACCGTCTGGGCCCATGTCTCCTCGCAGAAGCCTCCCGGGATGAGCGGGGACGGTCCCGGCACCGGCGGGCGGGGCGGGCACGGGCTGGGCGCGGTCGGCGGACTGACCGGATTCGAAGGGCTGGACTTCTCCGACGTCCTCGATGACGCGAGCTGATGGGCGGTGGGCGCGGCGTACGGCATGCGGCATGCGCCCGTGAGCCGATGGATGAGGCGGCGTGCGCTGGAGCTGATGCGCGGCGTGCGCCCGTGAGCTGGGCAGAGCTCGTGAGCCGATGAGGCGGCGGGCGTTCGTGAGCTGATGCGCGGCGTTGGTCGGTACGCGGCGCGCCGATGCGCGATGCCCTCGACGCGCCTGCACCCGCCCCCGCAGCGGCCTCAGGCGTCGAAGAACGCTGCCGCGGGCAGGTGTACGGCGGTGGCGTCGCGGGCGGCTAGGCTCGCGCCGAGTCCGCACTGTCGCAATCGGGAGAATGCCCACCATGGCCAAGAAGCGCCCTCAGACCAAGGCCGGGAAGCAGCAGCTCAAGGACGGTGAGATCCCGGTCGTCGGGGCCCGTGAGCCCTGCCCGTGCGGTTCGGGCCGTCGCTACAAGGCGTGTCACGGACGCGCCGCCGCCCAGGCCGTGACCGAGCTCGTCCACCGCCCGTTCGAGGGACTGGCCGGTGAGTGCGACTGGGTCGCCCTGCGCGAGCTGGTGCCCGCCGCCACCGTCGAACTGACGCTGAAGGACGGGCTGCCCGAGGGCGTTCCGTCGGTGACCCTCGCGACCGTGCTGCCGATGGCGTGGCCCGCCCTGCGCCGCGACGACGGCTCCGTCCTCCTGGCCCTCCAGAACGACACCTCATCCGGCGACCTCAGCCGCGACCTCGCCGACACCCTCCAGCGCGCCCTGGAGGTCGAGCCCGGGAACCCGGTCGCGGCCCGCCGCGTACCGGCCGACGGGCCGCGCCTCCAGGACCTGCTCGACCCGGACGCCGCGTTCGAGCCGGTCGTCCACACCGGGTTCGAGTTCTGGGTGCCCGACGCGGAGAACGCCACCCCCGAGGTGTCCGCCTCCCTCGAGCGCGCGAACGCCGCCGCGATCCCGACGGTGCTGCTCTCCGGCGTCGACGCCGCGTACTGGTGCGAGACCCCGGAGAAGAACCACCTGCGCTGGGTCATGCTGCACCCCGAGGAGCAGCTCCTCGACGCGCTGGCCCGGCTGCACGCCGCAGGCACCTCCTCGCTCGGCGACGGCACCCGGCTGGTCGGCTCGTTCCGGGCGCACGGTCTGGTCGTACCCGTCTGGGACCTGCCGAGCTCGATGGGCGCGGAGGCGTGCGAGAAGCCCGCCGTCGCGTTCGCCGAGCGGCTGGCGGCGGCGCTCGCCTCCGACGCCCCGCTCACCGCCGAGGAGCGGCGCGCCCGCGGCGGCCTCACCAACCGCCAGGTGACGCTCAGCTGACCCTCCCCGGAGCCCCGCCGAGCCGGTGACCCGCGTCACAACTCACCGTACTCACAAGTAAATCGCCGTCCCCATAGGCGAGATCGAATTTGCGAACGGCAGATCTCTTGTTACCGTTCTAGAAGCCCGGTCGCTGGTGCATCCCCCGTCGCCAGCGACCGGGCGTCTTCATTTCCGGCTGCGGCCCGCACCGACCGGCCCCCGGAAGCCCCTCCTCCGCGCCGCCGCACCGGAGAGCTCCCTCGAACCCCGGGCCCCGGGCCCGCCGGACCCCCAGGACTCAGTCCGATGCGCCCGGCGCACGGTTCGATCCGGCGCGCAGCAGCAGGGGCGCCTCCTCGACCGGCCCCGCGCCGGCGTACTCCGCCACCGCCGCATAGGCACCCGGTCCGCCCGCCGAAGGAGCTCGCGGGGTCTCGCAGCTGCCCGGCTCGTCGTGGGCGGCCAGTACGCAGTGCAGCTCCACGGTCCGGCCGCCGGGGCCCATCAGCGTGAGTACGGAACGGAGTTCGGCGCCGGAGGTGTTGCGGTAGTAGGCGCGCGCCCAGGTCTCACCGGCCCCGGTCATGACACAGGTCTGCGCCTCGACACCCTCCGGCGCGACCAGCTCGGGGCCGCACCGGGCCGCCGTCCCGTCGGAGCTCATTCCCGAGGGAGACCGATCAGGGGAGGGCGACGAACCCGCCGGACCGTCTGCGGACAGTTCATCAGAAAGCAGGCTCGAAAAGCTTTCTGATGAACTGTCCGCGGATTCTTTTTCAGTCGATACGGAATACGGTGAATCTGAAAAACCCACAGAACCCACAGAACCCACAGAACCAGTAGAACCAGCAGGGCTCGCAGAACCAGAAGAATCCGCAGAATCCGTCGGATCTGCGGAAGCAACGATCGGAATCAGACATCCGAACGCGACGACAGCCGTAAGACCGATCATGCGGAGATTCATGGCGCCCCCCTTGCCGACCGCGCGGGTAGTGGGAGCGACGATATCGACGCGCGCCGCGCGCCCGGGGCGTCCGGCACCCGTTTACCGGCGATCCGGCCCGGCTCACACCCGTACGAGTGAGCCGGAGCCCCGCTGCCCGCCTGTATGGACGACCGGACGGGCAGACAGGCGGACGGGCAGACCCCCGGACGGCCGGACAGCAGGCCGGACGGCCGGACAGCCGAGCATCCAGGTAGCCGTACGCCCAGGCACCTGGATGGCCGGACACCCGGCCCCCGCCCCCGCATCCGGCGGACCTCAAGCCCCTCAGTACGCGAGCCTGCTGCCACCGTCCGGAGCGCTGGTGCTCGCCTCGACCAAGGCGTCCAGGACCGCCTCGACGTCCGGGAGCCAGGGGGCCGCCTCCGCCGGAGCGCCCCCGCCCCTCGCCGCCCGGCGGAAGACGGGGAAGACCGGGGACGGAACGGCGGAGTCCGCCGGAGCGGCGGGCCGAGGGGCCCGCTCCCAGCGCACCTGGCCCGCGCCGATCTCGGAGGGCGGCAGCACGAGATAGCCGCCCTCCCCGTGGAACCGGAGCGAGCTGGGCACCCAGTCCTTGCTGTACAGCAGCTCGCCGAGCCGTTCCAGCGTGTACGGGGCCACCAGCAGCGACCAGCGGGTGGGCGTCGCCACGACGGGGCCCAGCCGCATGCCCATCAGGTCCAGGGCGGTCAGCGCTCGCGCACCGGCCAAGGCGGGCAGGCTCACCGCGCAGGGCGCCCGGCCGCCGGTCGCCAGCATCACCGGGGCGGTGGGGCGGTTGGTCCACCACCAGCGCACCATGCGCTCGTCCGTGGTGGCCGCCAGCAGTCCGGGGTCGAAAGGGTGCGCGCCGGGCACGGCGCAGTCGGGGTCCGGACAGGCGCAGCCGAGGCCACGCCCGTCGCGCAGGGCGGCCGGCGCGGTCCCGGCTCCGGGGAGCACGGGCCACCGCCATCGGGTGGCAAAGGTCAGGGCCGCGTCGAGCCGGGCGGCACCCTCCTTGCGCCGGAGCCGGAGCCTGCGTCGCCTTCCGAGGATCTCGCGCATGAGCGCTCGTTCCTTTCCGTTGAACGCCGAGTCCACATGACACCACGCGTGCGTGACACCGCGTGTGCGTCTCTTCGCTGTGCGTACGTGCTCATCAGGTTCTGCGGTACGGGCGTGCCTTCGATACCGGGCGTGAGCCGAGCCGAGCCGAGTGGAGCCGATCCGATGGGAACAGATCTGGGGTGGAGCCGAGCTGCGTGGAGCCGGGAGCGCCCGCCGAGGGCGCCTCGTGCCTGTCGGCCCGGGTCCGGTCCGGGCCCCGGTCGCATGGGGCGGAGGCGTGACCGCCGCTGATCACGACCGTCACGGGGAAGGACGTCAGGACCCGCCGGCGGGTTCCTGTTTCCCGGGCGATCGCATCCGCCCCTGAGCATCCACCCACGGGCGTCCGCCCGTGGATCTCGGCCCCTGGGCGTCCGCCGCCCCGAAGCGTCCGCCCCGAGCATCGTCGATTACGTACCCAGCCTGCCCGGAATGACGCCGCCCCTGGGATTTCCTCCCTGGGGCACCCCGTGTTGAGCTGCCCCAGTCGACCGCAAATAGCTCCCGGAGGGTGCATTTTTCGGCCAAGTTGACTGACACTGGAGGAGCGCGAATCCGGCGAGCCTTCAAGGGACAATGCTGGACATCGGGTTACTTGTGCGTGTACATGTGGATGCATTGATAGTGGCGCAGAATCACATGGGGGTTTGCGATGCTATTCGACGAATCGCACCGGCATGAAAGCTGGCTGCCATGAGCGCCCCACACCTGCCGAAAGTGGCTGGAATCGATCCAGAAGTTCCGGTTTCAACGCAGACTCCCGCACCCCTGAGGGAGGTCCCGGCAGCGCCCGGAGCCTTCATCCAGGACCGGCTCGCGGGCTGGGTCTCGGATCTCACGACGCTGCACGAACTCACCGAGCGGCTGGCCGTGACCGCCACCCTCGATGCCGCCCTGGACGAGCTGCTGCACGCCGGAGCCGCCCTCGTCGGCGCCCGCCGAGGACTCCTCGTACTGGAACCGGCGGGCGGCGGGAGCCCGTCCACCACCGTCGGCCTCGGTCTCTCCCACGCCGATCTCGGGCACCTCGAGACCGTGCCCCGCGCCGCCACCGCCCTGGGCCGCGTCCTCGACGGGCTCCCGGGCACCGCCGACGGGATCGCCGGGCCCGATCTGCTCGGCGACGAGCACCTGGACCCCCGTCACCGCGAGGTCGCCACCCGGCTCGGGTACGCCGCCACGTACGCCCTGCCCCTCGCCTCCGAGGCGGCCGGGCGGCTCGGCGGCGCCGTCTGGCTCTACGACGAGCCCGGGGAGCCCTCGGAGAAGCAGCGCCACCTCGTCGGCCTGTACGCGCGGTACGCCACCGAGCACCTGGCCCGCCTGACCGAACTGGAGCGGGCCCGCGCCGACGTCGCGACCGTCGCCGAGGAGCTGCTGCCCAGCCGGCTGCCCCGTATCCCCGGTGTCCGGCTGGCCGCGCTCCACCGGACCGGGCCCCGGGGCGGCGGCGACTGGTACGACGCGCTGCCGCTGCCCGACCACGCGCTCGGCCTCGCGGTCGGCTCCGTGGGCGGTTCGGGGCCGAGCGCGATGGCCGCGATGGGGCGGCTGCGGGCCAGTCTGCGGGCGTACGCCGTGATGGAGGGCGAGGACCCCGTCGCTGTACTCTCCGATCTGGAACTCCTGCTGCGGCTCACCGAGCCCGCGCGGACCGCCACCGCCCTCTTCGCCTACTGCGAGCCCGCCGCCCGCAAGGTCGTGCTCGCCGGGGCCGGGCACACCCCGCCGCTGGTGCTGGGCGAGCGGCGCTGCGAGTTCGTCGAGACCACGCTCTCCGCCCCGCTGGGGATGCTCGCCTGCTGGGAGGCGCCGAGCGTGGAGTTCTCCCCCGCGCCGGGAGAAACGGTGCTTCTCTGTACGGACGGCCTGCTGCGCCGCACCGGGGACCCGATGGACCGGGCCTTCGCCCGGCTGCACTCGGCCGCCGCTTCGGTACCGAAGGCGGGGCGGCACGATCCCGCCGCCGTCGCCGACCACGTACTGCGCACGATGCTGCCCGACGGGCTCGACCGGAGCGACTCCACCGAGGACGTGGTGATCCTCGCCGCGCACTTCGACTGACGACCTCACCCGCGGTCCCGCCTCTTCCGTGAGCAGGCCCCCAAGCAGGTCTTTCGGCCCTGGGCCCCTTCTCGTACGCCCGTACGATGGATGGCGGTCCAGTGTCACAGCAAGGAGATTCACATCGTGTCTGAGGAGCTCATCCCGGAGACCCCGGAGCAGGAGACCGAAGAGAACGAGGCCGCAGAGCCGATCAAGCAGCGGAAGAACGGCCTGTACCCGGGCGTCTCCGACGAGCTTGCCGAGAACATGAAGTCCGGCTGGGCCGACACCGAGCTGCGCGACCTCGAACCGATCGCCCAGGCCGGGCACACCGCCGCCCGGCGCGCCGCGCTCTCCGCCCGCTTCCCCGGCGAGCGCCTGGTCATCCCCGCGGGCAACCTGAAGACCCGCTCCAACGACACCGAGTACGCCTTCCGCGCCTCCACCGAGTACGCGTACCTCACCGGCGACCAGACCCAGGACGGCGTCCTCGTCCTGGAGCCGTCCGGCGAGAGCGGCCACGAGGCCACCATCTACCTGCTGCCCCGCTCGGACCGGGAGAACGGCGAGTTCTGGCTCGACGGCCAGGGCGAGCTGTGGGTCGGCCGCCGCCACTCCCTCACCGAGGCCGAGCAGCTCCTGGGCATCCCCGCGAAGGACGTCCGCGAGCTCGCCGCCGCGCTGGCCGAGGCCACCGGACCGGTCCGCGCCGTGCGCGGTCACGACGCGTCCATCGAGGCCGCCCTCACCGACAAGGTCACCGCCGAGCGCGACGAGGAGCTGCGCGTCCACCTCTCCGAGGCCCGCCTCGTGAAGGACGCCTTCGAGATCGCCGAGCTCCAGAAGGCGTGCGACGCCACCGCGCGCGGCTTCGAGGACGTCGTCAAGAGCCTGGACAAGGCGGAGGCGACCAGCGAGCGCTTCATCGAGGGCACGTTCTTCCTGCGCGCCCGCGTCGAGGGCAACGACATCGGCTACGGCTCGATCTGCGCCGCCGGTCCGCACGCCACCACCCTGCACTGGGTCCGCAACGACGGTGCCGTACGCGCCGGAGAGCTGCTGCTCCTGGACGCGGGCGTGGAGACGAACGAGCTCTACACCGCCGACGTGACCCGGACCCTGCCGATCAACGGCACGTTCTCGCCGGTGCAGCGCAAGATCTACGACGCGGTGTACGAGGCCCAGGAGGCAGGCATCGCCGCCGTGAAGCCCGGTGCCGCCTACCGCGATTTCCACGACGCCGCGCAGCGCGTGCTCGCCGAGAAGCTCGTCGAGTGGGGCCTGCTCGGCGATCTGTCCGTGGACAAGGTCCTGGAGCTGGGCCTCCAGCGCCGCTGGACCCTGCACGGCACCGGGCACATGCTCGGCATGGACGTCCACGACTGCGCCGTCGCGCGCACCGAGACGTACGTCGACAGCACCCTGGAGCCGGGCGTCTGCCTGACCGTGGAGCCGGGTCTCTACTTCCAGGCCGACGATCTGACCGTGCCCGAGGAGTACCGGGGCATCGGCGTCCGGATCGAGGACGACATCCTCGTCACCGAGGACGGCAACCGGAACCTGTCCGACAAGCTGCCCCGCCAGGCCGACGAGGTCGAGGCGTGGATGGCACAGCTGAAGGGCTGACCCGCTGCCGTAGGTATCGGCCTCTGCCGTACGCGTACGGCTTCGGAGGGCGCGTCGCTCACACCATGAGCAGCGCGCCCTCCCGCCATTTCAGGACCTTGTCGAAGCTGACCACCGCGCCCCGGCCCGGCCGGTTGCCGAACTGGACGTGGTCGGCGAGCTGCTCGATGAGGTCCAGCCCGCGACCGCTCTCGGCGACGCAGGGGACGGGCGCGGCCGGGGGGAGAGCGCACCGGGCGGGAAAGCCCGGGCCCGAGTCGGACACCTCGATACGGCACATCTCGCCGTCCAGATAGGCCGTGACCCGGTACTGCCCGGAGTCGGAGTCGGCGTGCGAGTCCGCCAGGGGCCTTCCCGGTCCGGCGTCCCCCCGCTCCACGAGGCCCGACCGCTCGCCGCCGTGTTCGACGGCATTGGCGCAGGCTTCACTGAGCGCGACCGACAGGTCGAAGGAGATATCCGGGTCCACCCCCGCGGTCTCCATGGTGCCGAGCAGAAAACGACGGGCGAGCGGAACGCTCGCAGCTTCGCGCCGCAAATGGAGTGACCACCAGATGCTCATGCTCCAGCCTCCCGGCCGCGGCTCGACGTACCGATACGTATTGCCGCACAAGGCACTCCGTAAGCACAGAACGGCTGTGAGAGCCCTCATTCGGCGGATGCGGATATTCCGCGCACCGGTGTATGGCCGCCGCCGGGGTGGCCCGGCGGGTTCCGGAAGCGGCACGTCCGCAGTCCGTACATCCCCCGCGAACAGCCGCAACAAGCACGCTTGCGGACGGAGGCTGATGTTCCGGACCTGCCGTACCGAGGAGGGGGCCGCAGTGCGATGATGTCCCGGCCATGTCCACGCCTGTCGCACACGCCGGAGCCGGTCTGCGGCTCATGAGGGCCGCGGTGTTCACCGCGGTCTGCGTCGTGCTGTCCGCCGCCGGGCACGCGTTCGCCGCCGGTGCGACGGTCCCCGCGTGGACCCTGCTCGCCGGGTTCCTCGGCGTCCTCGCCGTCGCCGCGGCCCTCGCCGGACGGGAACGCTCCCTGCCGTCGATCGCGGGCGCGCTGGCGGCCGGACAGGTCGCCCTGCACGCCCTCTTCGCGTATGGCAGCCACGGCAGCGCGCAGGCCGTCGCCGCCGCCGCGCCCCGGGGCAGCGGCGAGAACCCCCTGATCCGCTTCGCCGCCGGGCTCGTGTGCGGGGCCGGGCCGGGGCAGCTCGACGCCGCCGACGCCCACCGCATCATCACCACGGCGGGCATAGACCCCTCGACGCTCTCGCCGGGCCACGGCCACCTCGCGTCATCGGCCGGAGCGGCGGAAGCAGCGGGCGCCACCGGGGCGGCGGAAGCTGCGGGGACGGCGGGATCGGCCCTCGCGGCCGCTCCGGACGGCGGTTCGGGCCTGGCGTCGGCGTACGCCGCCGTGGTCGCGCTGCTGCCCGGGGTCCCGATGTTCCTGGCCCACCTGCTGGCCGCGCTCGCCGCGGGCTGGCTGCTGCGACGCGGTGAGGCCGCCCTGTTCCGGCTGGCGCACCTCTCGGCGTACGGCGCCCAGGAGCTGGCGGCCGGTGCCCGGCTGCGCTCCCTCCGCGCGGCGCTCGCGCTCGTACGCGCCCTGCGCGCCGGAGCGCGTGAGCAGCTCGCGTGCGGCCCGCGCGCCCTGCGTACGGCCGACGACGACCCGGTACCGACCGCCGGGGACCCTCTTCAGCACCTGGTGATCAGGCGCGGGCCTCCGGCCCCGTACGCCCTCGCAGCCTGACACGACACCTGCGCCCTCTGCGCCTCTTGCTCGGAACGGCCCACCAGCCGGGACGGGCCGCCCTTCCCTGTTCCTGGGCGGCTCCTCCGTGAGCAGGGCCGGGTCGCTCCCGGACCGGACGAGGCCCGGACGAAGTGTGTCGTGCTGCCGGCGCGCACCCGCGCGTGCCGGACCACCGTCTTCCTCACCTTCTGTGGAGTGATTCCCGCCATGAACGTTTCCCGTATCGCCATCGCCACCGGTGTCGCCGCGTCCACCGTCCTGCTGCTCGCCGGGCCCGCCGCCGCGCACGTCAGCGTCCAGCCGCAGGGCGAGGCCGCCAAGGGCGGTTACGCCACCCTCAACTTCAAGGTCCCCAACGAGCGCGACCAGGCGTCCACGGTCAAGCTCGAAGTGAACTTCCCGGCCGACCACCCGCTCTCCTCCGTCACCCCCGAGGCCGTACCGGGCTGGAAGATCGACATCACCAAGGGCAAGCTCGACAAGCCCCTGGAGGTGCACGGCCGGAAGATCACCGAGGCCGTCACCAAGGTGACCTGGACCGCCGACGGCTCCGAGATCGCGCCCGGCTACTTCCAGCAGTTCCCGGTCTCCGTCGGGCAGCTTCCCGAGAACGCCGACCAGCTGATCTTCAAGGCCATCCAGACGTACGACAACAAGGAGGTCGTCCGCTGGATCGAGGAGCCCACGGCCAACGGCGAAGAGCCCGACAGCCCGGCCCCGGTCCTGAAGCTGTCCGCCGCGACCGACGACCACCACGGCGGCGGCGCGGCCGACAAGAGCGGCGACGACGACCACAAGGCCGACGAGAAGGAGCACGACAAGGCCGCGTCGGCCGAGGGGGACAAGGCCGAGGGGGAGAAGAAGGAGACGCACGCCGCGTCCTCCAGCGACACCACGGCCCGCACCCTGGGCATCATCGGCATCGTCGTCGGCATCGCGGGCGTCGCGTTCGGCGTGCTCGCCGGACGCCGCCGCACGGCCTGATCCGGTCAGGCCGGGCCGTACGGCGTACGCATCCGGCCCGGCCCGCGCCGGTCCACCACGCCGTACGGCCCGAACCGCCCGGTTTCACGACGTCGTACGGCCCGGCCCACCGGTTCCACCGGGCCGTACAGCCGTACGGCCCGGCCCGCCGGTCCACCACCCGCACCACATTCAGGACACCCCTTTCATGCGCAACAGAACAGCAGTGACGGCCGTGGCGTTCGCCGCCGCGGCCGCACTGACCCTCTCCGCCTGCGGCACCGACGACGGCAAGAAGGACTCCTCGGCCATCGCCGACGTGAGCGCCGCGCCGAAGACGAAGGCCGCGACCGTCCTCGACCAGCCGTTCACCAAGCCGAACCTCGTCCTCACCGACACCGACGGCAAGGAGTACGACTTCCGCGAGGCGACCAAGGGCAAGCCGACGCTCATCTACTTCGGCTACACCAACTGCCCCGACGTCTGCCCGCTGACCATGAGCAACATCTCCATCGCCAAGCGGGACCTGCCCAAGGCCGACCAGGACAAGCTCCAGGTCGTCTTCGTCACCACCGACCCCGAGCGCGACACCCCCGCCTCGCTCGGCAAGTGGCTCAAGGCGCAGGACCCCACCTTCACCGGTCTCACCGGCGACTTCGCCACCATCCAGGCGGGGGCGCGCCAGATCGGCATCGGCATCGACGCGCCGCAGAAGCAGAAGGACGGGACCGTCGTCTCCATGCACGGCGCCCAGGTCGTCGCCTTCTCCCCGAAGACGGACGGCGGATACGTGCTGTACGGCGAGGACACCAGCGCCGAGGAGTACGCGAAGGACCTCCCCAAGCTGATCAAGGGGGAGAACCCGTGAACCGCCGCACGACCCTCGTCGGCGCCCTCGCCCTCACCACCGGGCTGGCGCTGACGGGGTGCTCCACGGACAGCAAGCCCGAACTGAAGGTCGTCGGCGCGTTCATGCCGCAGCCCGTCAGCGACATGGCGGCCGGCTTCCTCGTCGTACAGAACACCGGCTCCACCACCGACCGGCTCACCTCGGTGACCAGCCCGCTCTCCGACGACGTCACGATCCACGAGACGAAGAACCAGAAGATGCGCGAGGTCTCGTCGTTCGAGGTGCCGGCGAACGGCGAGCTCGACCTCGAACGCGGCGGCAACCACATCATGTTCATGAAGCTCAAGCAGCAGCCCAAGAAGGGCGAGAAGGTCCCCGTCGAGCTGCACTTCGAGAAGGCCGACCCCATCACGGTCGACCTGCCGGTGAAGGAAACCACCCACAACCCGAAGAAGCACTGAGGGAGTGTCCGTGATGACTGCCACCGCCCCGCGCCTGCGGCCGTCCCCGATACGGCGGCCGTTCACCGCGGCCGCGCTCGTCGCCGTCCTGGTGAGCCTGGTCTCCGGGCTGCTGCTGGCCGGGGCGGGCCCGGCGTCCGCGCACGCCGCCCTCACCGGCAGCGACCCGCAGGACGGGGCGGTGGTCGCCACCGCGCCCAAGGAGGTCACCCTCACCTTCTCCGAGGCGATCGCCGTCGGCGACGGGTCGATCCGGGTCCTCGACCCCAGCAGCAAGCGCGCCGACACCGGTGCCGAGCCGAAGGACCTGTCCGACGGCTCCACCGTCCGGTACGGCGTCGACCTCCACCCCGGCCTGCCGGACGGCACCTACACCGTGGCCTGGCAGGCGATCTCCGCCGACAGCCACCCCATCTCCGGCGCCTTCACGTTCTCCATCGGCGCCCCCTCCGAGACCACTGTGGCCCTGCCCTCCGAAGAGGTGGGCGGCGGCCCGGTCGGCACGGTCTACGGCATCGCGCGGTACGCCGCGTACGCCGGGTTCGTCCTGCTCGCGGGCGGAGCGGCCTTCGTGCTGGGCTGCTGGCCCGGCGGTGCGCGGGCGCGGCCGATGCAGCGGCTGGTGGTGCGCGGCTGGCTCACCCTGACCGCGGCGACCCTGGCCATGCTGCTGCTGCGCAACCCGTACACCGGCAGCGGGAAGTTCGCCGACGCCTTCGACCTCGACGGGCTCCAGGCCGTCCTGGACACCAAGCCGGGCGCCGCCCTCGTCTCACGGCTGCTGCTGCTCGGCGCCGCCGCCCTGTTCATCGCCGTCCTGTTCGGTACGTACGCCCGGCGCGAGGACGCGATCGAGAAGAAGGACCTCACCTTCGGCCTGGCCGTCGGCGGCACCGTCGTCGCGGCGGGCATCGCCGCCACCTGGGCCATGTCCGAGCACGCCTCGACCGGTATCCAGACGGCGATCGCCATGCCGGTGGACGTCCTGCACCTGCTGGCCGTCGCCGCCTGGCTCGGCGGTCTGGTGGCCCTGCTGGTGGCGCTGTACCGGACGCCGGACATCGGGAGCGGTGCCGTACGGCGGTTCTCCCGGGTCGCGTTCGCGAGCGTCGTCGTCCTCGCGGCGACGGGGATCTACCAGTCGTGGCGGCAGGTCGGCTCCTGGTCGGCGCTGACCGGGACGCGGTACGGGCAGCTGCTGATCATCAAGGTCGTGCTGATCGCGGTCCTGCTCGCCGTGGCGTGGTTCTCGCGGCGGTGGACGGGTCGGCTGACGGATGCCGTACCCGCCGAGGCTCCCGAGGGCGCGGCCGATCCGGCGGAGGCTCCGGACGACGTCGATCCGGCGGAGGCCCCGGGCGGCATCAGTCCGGTGAAGACCGCCGACGAGGTCGATCCCGAGCGGGCCGCCCAACTGGCGCGTCAGCGGGCCGCCCTGACCGCGACGAAGGAGAAGCGGATACGGGACGCCGACCCGGAGCGTTCCGGGCTGCGCCGCTCGGTGCTGGCCGAGGCAGTGATCGCGGTGGTCGTGCTGGCCGTCACCACGATGCTGACGACGACCGAACCGGGCCGTACGGAGGAGGCCGCGGGCGCGTCCGCCGCCTCGTCCGCTCCCGCCGCCTCCGGCCCCGTCAACCTGAGCATGCCCTTCGACACCGGCGGCCAGAACGGCAAGGGCACCGTCCGCATCGACATCGACCCCGGGCGCACCGGCTCCAACGAGCTGCACGTCTGGGTCGACGGCAGCGACGGCAAGCCGATGGACGTCCCCGAGCTGAAGGTGGCGCTCACCCTGGAGGCGCAGGAGATCGGCCCGCTGCCGGTCGTGCCGGACCGGCTCGCCGAAGGGCACTGGTCGGCGAGCGGCGTCCAGATCCCGATGGCGGGGGAGTGGAAGGTCGACGTGACCGTACGGACGTCGGACATCGACCAGGTCACCATCGACAAGAGCGTAAAGATCGGCTGAGTACGTGGGCACGACCGGAAACACGACCGGAAAGCAGAACCAGAAGCAGGGGAAGCAGCAGCTCGGGGGCCAGGAGCAGGAGAACCGGAAGCAGGAGTCGGCCCCTGACTCCGGCCCCGCCGGGGTCTCGCGGCGGCGGCTGCTGGGCGGTGTCGGCGCGGCGGGCGCCACCGGGCTGGTGCTCGGGGCGGCGGGCGGGGCCGCCGGGTACGCCGCGACCCGGTCCGACGCGCCGACCGCCCTGACGACCGTCGGCTCCACCGAGGCGATGTTTCACGGGAAACATCAACCGGGGATCACCACTCCGCTTCAGGCCCGGGGCCATCTCGTCGCCTTCGACCTGGTGGCGGGCGCGGGCCGCAAGGAAGCCGTGGCCCTGATGCGGCGCTGGTCGGCGGTGGCGCGGGAGCTGATGGCGGGCCGCCCGGCGGGGGGCTCGGCGGACGGGCCCGGCCATGACACCGGGGTCGCGCTGGACGCGGGCCCCTCCTCCCTCACCGTCACCTTCGGCTTCGGCCGTACGTTCTTCGCGCGTACGGGCCTCACCTCCCGGCTGCCCGCCGCGCTCGACCCGCTGCCCGCGTTCTCCTCCGACCAGCTGGACGCCAAGCGGTCCGACGGCGACCTGTGGGTGCAGATCGGCGCCGACGACGCGCTGGTCGCCTTCCACGCGCTGCGGGCCGTACAGAAGGAGAGCGCGGGAACAGCAAGGGTGCGGTGGCAGATGAACGGCTTCAACCGCACCCCTGGAGCCACCGCCCGGCCGATGACCGCCCGCAACCTGATGGGCCAGATCGACGGGACCGGCAACCCGAAGCAGGCCGACGAGGACTTCGAGCGGCGGGTCTTCGTGCCCGCCTCCCCCGGCACCCCGCACGAGTGGCTGGAGGGCGGTTCGTACGCCGTCGTCCGCCGGATCAGGATGCTGCTGGACGACTGGGAGAAGCTTCCGGTGGACCGGCAGGAGCGGGTCATCGGGCGGCGCAAAGCGGACGGGGCCCCGCTCAGCGGTGGCGGTGAGACCACCCCGATGGACCTCGACAAGGCGGGCCCGGACGGCCGGCTCGTGATCCCCGACAACGCCCACGCCCGGATCTCCTCCCCCGAGAAGAACGGCGGGGCGGCCATGCTGCGGCGCCCGTTCTCGTACCACGACGGGATGGCGGAGGACGGCACTCCGGACGCGGGGCTCCTCTTCATCTGCTGGCAGGCGGACCCGTTCAAGGGCTTCGTGCCGGTGCAGCGCAAGCTCGACCGGGGCGACGCCCTGTCACCGTTCCTCCGGCACGAGGCGAGCGGCCTGTTCGCGGTGCCGGGCGGGGCGGCGGAGGGCGAGTACGTGGGGCAGCGGCTGCTGGAGTCCTGAGGGGGCCGGACTCCGAGGAAGTGGCCCCGGGGGAACGGGAGGTGGTGCGCCGGGGCCGTGGGAGGCGGGGGCGTGGGAGGCGTGCCGCCGGGGGCGTGGAGGGCGGGGCCCCGAGTCCCGTACGCTTCCGTCCCGACCGGATTCTGAGACGGCCCCGCCCCTGCCGTACGGCGCAATAGGGTGAGCGTATGTCAGCCACGCGCTACGCCTATCTCGGTCCCGAAGGCACCTTCACCGAGGTCGCCCTCCGCACGCTCCCGGAAGCCGCCACCCGCGAGCTCGTCCCGATGGTGTCCGTACCGGCCGCCCTGGACGCCGTACGCAACGGGGAGGCGGCGGCGGCTCTCGTACCGATCGAGAACTCCGTCGAGGGCGGCATCACGGCCACGCTCGACGAACTGGCCGCCGGTGATCCCCTGATGATCTACCGCGAGGTGCTGCTCTCCATCACCTTCGCGCTGCTCGTACGGCCGGGCACCAAGTTGTCCGACATCAAGACGGTCACCGCGCACCCGGCCGCCCAGCCGCAGGTGCGCAACTGGATGGCGGCCCACCTCCCGCAGGCCGTGTGGGAGTCGGCGGCGTCCAACGCGGACGGCGCCCGGCTGGTCCAGGAGGGGCGCTACGACGCCGCGTTCGCCGGTGAGTTCGCCGCCGCCACCTACGGCCTCGAACCGCTGGTGACGGAGATCCACGACGCGGAGAACGCCCAGACCCGCTTCGTCCTGGTGGGACGCCCGGCCCGGCCGTCCGCCCCGACCGGGGCCGACAAGACGTCCGTCATGATCTGGCTGGGCGACGACCACCCCGGTGCGCTGCTGGAGCTGCTCCAGGAGTTCGCGGTGCGCGGCGTCAACCTGATGCTGATCCAGTCCCGCCCGACCGGCGAGGGGATCGGCAACTACTGCTTCGCGGTGGACGCCGAGGGGCACATCGCGGACCGGCGGGTGGGGGAGGCCCTGATGGGGCTGAAGCGGATCTGCCCGAAGGTGCGGTTCCTCGGTTCGTACCCCCGGGCGGGCGTCTCCGCCGACGAGGTCCGGCCGCTGCGGGCGGGTACGTCGGACAGCGACTTCACCGAGGCCGCCGACTGGCTGGCGCGCAGCCAGGACGGGCGGATCTGACCTCTGCCCGGCGGTCGCCGCGACCACAGCCGGAGCCGGAGGCAGATCCAGGTGCAGATCCGGATCAGAGCGCTCCGGATCGGGCGGGAGCCGGACCGAACCGCTCCGGATCGGGCGGCTCCATGCGCTGCGCTGTGGTCCTACCTACAGATAGTCATCCGCCCACAGAGTTATCCACAGGCTGGCTTCTCGACCTGGGGACAAGTCGACACCCCAATACGACATCGTCGACAAATCAACGCAGCGAGCCCGGAGGTGTCCACAGAGGGCCGACTCGGCACGAGCCCTCCCCGGTCGTGCGAATTCCCTTGATCAACTCACCAGAGCGACGAATTGCCACCCGAATGAGCGTGCGGGGCGAGTTTCGACAGCGGATGCGGGGGAATCGACGGATCTTCGACCGGCCTTCGTCCAGCCTCCGGAACATTCCGTTCCGACATCCACAGAACTTCTTCACAGCCTGTGGATAACCACCCCGGAACGCTTCCCCCTGTGGACAACGCCAGGGGATTCGCCCCCAACTCCCCCTCCATCCAAGGTTCGTGCGTCAAGAGGCCCCGCCCCTTCTGCCCTGTTCAGGGGAGTTAACCGCCGTTATTGACGCAACCCCGGCCCGAGCCCTGCGAACAACCCCCGGACCCCACCTCGCGATTCACCCCCAGAAATATCAATTCCGGCAATTCGGTCAAAGTGACACGCCTGGCAATATCGGTTCAAGTGCGAGATCCACGCACCGGTAGCCTGGAGGGGTGATTGACCTTCGCCTGCTCCGTGAGGACCCCGACCGTGTTCGCGCCTCCCAGCGCGCCCGTGGAGAGGACGTCGCGCTCGTCGACGCCCTGCTCTCCGCCGACGAGCTGCGCAGGTCGTCCGGCGTCCGCTTCGACGAACTCCGCGCCGAGCAGAAGCAGCTCGGCAAGCTGATCCCCAAGGCCACCCCCGAGGAGCGCGCCGAGCTCCTGAAGAAGGCCGAGCAGCTCAAGACCGACGTGAAGGCGGCCGACGCCGCCCAGGACGAGGCCGACGCCGAGGCCAAGCGGCTGCTGCTCCAGCTCGGCAACCTGGTCCACGAGGACGTTCCGGTCGGCGGCGAGGAGGACTTCGTCGTCCTGGAGACGCACGGCACCATCCGCGACTTCGGCGCCGAGGGCTTCGAGCCCAAGGACCACCTGGAGCTCGGCGAGGCGCTCGGCGCCATCGACATGGAGCGCGGGGCGAAGGTCTCCGGTTCGCGGTTCTACTACCTCACGGGCGTCGGCGCCCTCCTGGAGCTCGCCCTCGTCAACGCGGCGATCGCCCAGGCCACCGAGGCCGGCTTCATCCCGATGCTGACCCCCGCGCTGGTCCGTCCGCGCGCCATGGAGGGCACCGGCTTCCTCGGCCAGGCCGCGGAGAACGTGTACCACCTGGAGAAGGACGACTACTACCTGGTGGGCACCTCGGAGGTGCCGCTCGCCGCGTACCACATGGACGAGATCGTCGAGGCGGACAAGCTCCCCCTGCGCTACGCCGGGTTCTCCCCCTGCTTCCGCCGCGAGGCAGGGACATACGGCAAGGACACCCGGGGCATCTTCCGCGTCCACCAGTTCGACAAGGTCGAGATGTTCTCGTACGTCGACCCGGCCGACGCCGAGGCCGAGCACCGCAGGCTCCTGGAGTGGGAGAAGCAGTGGCTCACCGGCCTCGAACTGCCCTTCCAGGTCATCGACGTCGCCACCGGCGACCTCGGCGCCTCGGCCTCGCGCAAGTTCGACTGCGAGGCGTGGATTCCGACCCAGGGCAAGTACCGCGAGCTGACTTCCGCGTCGAACTGCGACAGCTTCCAGGCCCGCCGCCTCTCCGTCCGGATGCGCGAGGGCAAGAAGGTCCAGCCGCTGGCCACGCTGAACGGCACGCTCTGCGCCGTACCGCGCACGATCGTGGCGCTCCTGGAGAACCACCAGCTGCCCGACGGTTCGGTCCGGGTGCCCGAGGTGCTCCGTCCGTACCTGGGCGGGCGCGAGGTCCTGGAGCCGGTCGCCAAGTGACCTTTCCCTTCAAGCTCGTCGCGACCGACCTCGACGGCACACTGCTGCGCGGGGACGACACGGTCTCCGAGCGCACGCGCGAGGCACTGGGCGCCGCCACGGCGGCCGGTGCCGCGCACATCATCGTCACCGGGCGCTCGGTCCCCTGGACCCGGCACATCCTGGACGACCTCGGCTACGAGGGCCTCGCCGTCTGCGGTCAGGGCGCGCAGGTCTACCACGCGGGCGAGCACAGGCTGCTGACCTCGCTGACCCTGGACCGGCAGCTCGCCGGGCTCGCCCTCTCCAAGGTCGAGGCGGAGGTCGGCCCGCTGGCGCTGGCGGCCAGCCGCGACGGGCTGGAGGGCGAGGTGCTGGTCGGCCCGGGCTACCGGGTGCAGGAAGGGCCGCTCCCGTACGTCTTCGTGGACGACGCCTCCGAGATGTGGGCCGCCCCCCTGAACAAGGTCTACCTCCAGCACCCGGAGCTCGACGACGACGCCCTCGCCACCGCCGCGCGGGCCGCCGTCGGCAATCTGGTCGACGTGGTCATGGCGGGCCCCGGCGTGGTGGAGATCCTCCCGCTCGGGCTGAGCAAGGCGACCGGCCTCTCGCTGGCCGCCCGCCGGCTCGGCGTGAAGGCCGCCGACACCATCGCCTTCGGTGACATGCCGAACGACATCCCGATGTTCGGCTGGGCACGGCACGGCGTGGCCATGGCCAACGCCCACGACACCCTGAAGGCCGTGGCACACGAGGTCACCGCGTCGAACGAGCACGACGGCATCGCGGTGGTCCTGGAGGAGCTGCTCCGCACGGGCTCCATCGCCGCCGCGCCGCACTGACGTAACACTGCTGTCGGCCCTGCCCGCCGCCGCTGAACTCCAGCGGCGGCGGGCAGGGCTTTCTCCCATCACGCCTCAGCGGCGCCCGCCGCGCCTCCGCAGGTCCTTCAGCTGTTGCGCGAACACCTCCATGCACGCGTCGAACCGGGCGTCCATCCGCACGACGTCCTGCGACAGGTCGGAGAGCCGCACGCTCATCGCACCGACCACCTGCTGCGTCGCCTCCACCTTCCGGTCCAGGCTGTCCAGCCGCTCCGACATCCGGCAGAGCACCGGCCCGAGCTCCTGGAGCGCACTGCCGACATCGGCGAGGCAGCTCTCGATCCGGGTGACCCGCACATCGAGCGAGTCGTACGGGGCCCGCAGCGACTCCTCGGCGTCGAGGAGGTACGTACGGACGCAGCGGGCGATGTCGCTGTCGCGAAGAAGCAATGCGACGTTGAGGACGGTTCGGCGGGTGTAGAGGGTCAGCTGGGTGGCTGCCTGTGGATAACTTTCCCCCTCCGCACCTCCCCAAAGGGACTCCATGTCCCTTTGAAAGACATGCAGCTCAGAGCCTCGGAGCACTTTGAGTCCGTTCTCCGCCACCTCTTCCCGATGGCGCTGGACCACCTTTTTGACGACCTCTGTGGATACTTCGAAGTAACGTGCCACATCCTCTGTGCGAACGTGAATTCCGTCCGGGAGCATGACAAGGCTCTTCACCTTGTCGAGGACATCGACGCGCCCCATCTGCTCGACGCGCAGCGCGCGCGATTCGAGCAGGGCGACTTCCGTGGGCATGGGCATGCCTTCCGTACGAGGGAATGACAAGGGACGGCCCCTACCCCGGGCTGCAGGGGTGGAGGACGCTCACGGTTGCCACTCACTCGATGACCGGACCGGTGGGCTCCGCCTCACCCGGGTCCGGCACTCCCCGATTTCACGAACGCTACGACGCCACGGATTCCAGTTGCCTCCACGCACCCTGACCAACGACCCGATAAACGTACGGTTACGCGCACATCTGTCCTGGTCATACGACAACCCCCGCCCCTGGGGAACAAGGGGCGGGGGTTGCGCAAGGTGCCACCGGGATCAGACCCGGCGAGGGCTCACTCCTCTCCGGCCAGCTTCAGCGCCCGCAGCTTCTGCCCCGCGTACCAGGTGGCGGCCACGGTGACGGCGGCCAGCAGGACCGTCGCGAGCGGCAGGCCCACGTCCGAGGTGACCATGCCCTGACCGGCGACCTTCTCCGCGACGGCGAGGGACCACTGCTGGACGCTGAGCGTCCGCGCGCCCGGCACCAGGCTGCCGAAGAGGGCCTCCCAGACCAGCGCGTACACCAGGCCGATGACCACCGCGTGGCGGCTGACGGTGCCGAGGAGCAGGAACAGCGCGCTGTACGCGATCGAGGCGACCAGCGCCGCGACCGTGTAGGCGATCGCGATCTGCTGTCCGTTGCCGTTGAGGATCAGCCCCGCGAGCAGGGTCGGCAGGGCGGAGAAGACCATGGTCACCGCGATGGCGACGATCAGCTTGGTGAAGATGATCGTGGGCCGCTTCACCGGCTTGGCCAGCAGGTAGACGATCGAGCCGTCGTCGATCTCGGGGCCGATCGCCCCGGTTCCGGCGATCACCCCGATCAGCGGGACCATCGTGGCGATGGCGAACCCGCCGAGGACGTTGGCGGCGACCTGGTCGTCGGCCCCGGCGAACGTGCGGACCGCCGCCGCGAGGGCCAGCAGCAGCGCGGGGAGGACGAACAGGATGGCGGCCCGGCGCCGGCCGAGCAGGGCCCGGTAGGTGAGCCGGGCGACTGTGGGGTCGTACATGACGGTGCACAGCTCCTTTCAGGCCACTACTCAGGCCGCTACGAGGTAGGAAAAGACCGATTCGAGGGACTCGTCGGACGGGGAGACGGTCAGCAGCCGGATGCCCTGTTCGCGGGCGACCTTCGGCAGCAGTTCGGTGAAGCGCCCGAAGTCGACGGCCTGGATGCGCAGGGCCTTCTCCGTCAGGTCGACCTCGATGCCCGCCGTCGACGGGTCGGCGATGAGGGCAGCCGCCAGCGCCCGGTCGTCGCTGGAGCGGACCAGGTAGCGGTGCGGCCGGTCCGTCATCAGGCGGCGGATCTTCCGGAAGTCGCCGGAGGCCGCGTGCCGCCCCGCCACGATCACCTCGATGTGCGAGGCGAGCTGCTCGACCTCCTCCAGGATGTGCGAGGAGAACAGGACCGTACGCCCCTCGGCCCCCATCCGCCGCAGCAGCTCCATCAGCTGCATGCGCTGGCGCGGGTCCATCCCGTTGAACGGCTCGTCCAGCAGCAGCACCGAGGGCTCGTGGACCAGCGCGGACGCCATCTTCACGCGCTGGCGCATGCCCTTGCTGTACGTGGAGATCTTGCGGTCCTGCGCGTACTCCATCTGGACCGTGGCGAGCGCCTTCTGCGCCTCGGCCCCGCCCAGCCCCTGGAGTTCGGCGTTGGCGACGACGAACTCCTTGCCGGTCAGGAAGTCGTACATCCCTTCCCGCTCCGGGACGATGCCGATCTTCTTGTAGACGCTCTCGTTGCGCCAGATCGGCTGCCCGTCGAGCGTGACCTTCCCCGTCGAGGGGGCGAGGAATCCGCCCATCATGTTGATGAGCGTGGACTTCCCGGCGCCGTTCGGGCCGAGCAGTCCGGTGACGCCGGGGCCCACCGTCATGGAGACGTCGTTGACGGCGACCACATTGCCGAACCAGCGCGAGGTGTGGTCGATCTCGATGGTGGTCACAGCCCGACCCTCCGGTAACGGCGCATCAGGACGGCGTACGAGCCGGCGACGAGCGCGAGGACAACGAACAGGTAGACCACTCCGGTACCGGCCCCCGGGCCTTCCCCTCCGGGGAAGGCGGAGGTGGCGCCGAGGAACGCGGTCTGCACACCGTCGATCAGCGTGATCGGCGAGAAGAGGCCCAGCCACTCCACGGCCCCGGGCGACCCGGTCTCCCAGGCGATGGCCTGGACCGTGGAGACGGCACCGTAGGAGATGGTCAGCAGCGCGATCACCGCGGCCACACCGAAGCCCCGGCGCGGGGTCAGGGCGGCCATCACCAGGCCGAGCCCGGCGAACAGCACGGACAGCAGCGCCACCGACACCAGCCCCTGGCCGAACCACTTGGTCTGGTCGACGAAGTCGAACTTCGCGAGCAGAGAGCCCACATAGAGGATGAGCAGCGGCGCTCCGGTGAGGATGAAGAGCGCGGACGCCGTGGCGGCGAGCTTCGCGACGACGTAGTCGGCGCGTTCGATCGGCCGCGAGAAGTACAGGGGGACGCTCTTGAAGCGGAGGTCCCTGGAGACCGCCTGCGGGGCCTGTGCGGCAATGAAGAGGCCGATGACCGCCTGCAGGTAGATCGCGTACGACGTGTACTTGACGACGAGTTGGGTCGAGCCCGGCGTGGCCATGGAGACGGCCACCAGGATCGCCGCGACCAGGGTCATCACGCCGAACAGCAGCATGGGCAGCACCTTGGACTTGGCGGAACGGCCGAGTCCGAAGGAGCCCCGCAGGGTCTGGGAGTAGAGCGAGCGGCGGGCGTAGGCCCGGCCGAGCCGCCTGCCGTCGTAGGAGCGGTAGCCGATGTTGTGGATCCGGGAGGTCTCGCGCCCGGACGCGGCCTTGGTCTCGGTGCTCATCGCGACCGCTCCCCTTCTGCTGGTACGGCGCCCTCTGTCCGTGGCTGGTACGGCGTCGGTGTGGTGGCCGGAGCCGGGACGGGGCCGGAGCCGGTGCGCGCACCGGCCTGTTCGGTACGGAAGACCTCGGCGATGTGGTGACGGCGCTGCTCCATGCGGACCAGGCCGAGACCGAGCCCGGCGACGCTGTCGCGGACCAGGTCGTAGGTCTCCTCGCCGGTCGCCTCGACGAGCAGGATGTGGCCCGCGCCCGGCAGCCCCTCCGTGTCGATCCCGTCGTGGCCGAGCAGGGTGACCCCGGCCCCGGTGAGGACCTTGCGCAGGGCGTCGGTGCCGTCGGGGTGGGTGTCGCTGTCGGTCACCTCGACCGCGAGCGTGGTGGTGATCTGGGTGAAGTCGCTGGTGGAGCTGGAGCGCAGGAGGGCGCCGCCGTCGATGACGACGACGTGGTCGCAGGTGCGCTCCAGCTCGCCCAGGAGGTGCGAGGTCACCAGGACGGAGATGCCGAAGTCGGTGTGGATGCGGCGGATCAGGCCGAGCATCTCGTCGCGGCCGACCGGGTCGAGGCCGTTGGTCGGCTCGTCGAGGAGGACCAGCTGCGGGTCGTGGACGAGTGCCTGGGCCAGCTTCACCCGCTGCTTCATGCCGGTCGAGTAGCCGCCGATGGGCCGGTAGCGCTCCTCGTAGAGGCCGACGTGGCGCAGGGTGTCGGCGGTGCGCTCGCGGGCCGCCGTGGGCGGCAGCCCCGACATGCGCGCCATGTGCACGACAAATTCGGTGGCCGACACATCGGGCGGCAGGCAGTCGTGCTCCGGCATGTACCCCACCCGCTCCCGGATGGCGGCACCGCTGGTCGCCACATCGAGCCCGAGCACCGCGGCCCGGCCCTCGGTGGCGGGGGAGAGACCCAGCAGGATCTTGATCAGCGTGGACTTGCCGGCCCCGTTGGAACCCACCAGACCGGTCACACCTGGTCCGATGTCCAACGTGAGCCGGTCGAGCGCGGTCACCCGGGGGAACCGCTTGCTCAGGGCTTCAGTAGCGATAACGGCAGTCACATTGACGACGGTAGTGGCGCGGGCCACAGCGATCGTCAGCCCTGACGGCTGGATCGGCATCAGACTCCAGACGTACGGCCCCGTAGGGGGACCCCGTGAAGGAGGAGCCGAGCGGGAGTTCCGGCCGCGGCCGACGCCCCTGTCCCGGAGTTTTCCACAGGCGGTGCACACCCCTTGACGCAGCCGCCGGACATTGTCACATTCATCAGTGTCACGTTACGGGCACGTACCGCACACGGCAGGGAACGGACGGTGGCATGGTCTCGGCAGTGCAGACGATTTCGGCAGCGCGGGGCAAAAACGCCCCAGAGCTGCGGGGGTTCAGGGAAGTGCAGCGCCTCGCCTACGCCTGCGCCGAGGCCGTCGCCGGTCAGCTCAGACCGGGGGTGACCGAGCGCGAGGCGGCCCGGATGCAGCGCGTTTGGCTGCGGGAGCGGGGCGTGCGGGACTGGTTCCACCTCCCCTTCGCGTGGTTCGGCGACCGCACGGCCTTCGCCGGGTTCAAGGTGCCGCTCCAGTTCTTCCCGACCGACCGGAAGCTGGAGCCGGGCATGCCGTTCATCCTCGACATGGCCCCGGTGTACAAGGGCTTCACCGCCGACATCGGGTATGCGGGCTGTCTCGGGCTCAACCCGCTCCACAACAGGCTGCTGGCCGATCTGGAGGCGCACCGCGAGCTGATCCTGCGGGAGGTGCGCGAGCGCCGTTCGCTCCGGGAGATCTACGAGGACGTCGACCGCCTCATGACCGCCCAGGGGTACGCGAACAGGCACCGCGCCTATCCCTTCGGCGTGATCGCCCACAAGGTGGACCGCGTCGCCGAACGGCGTTGGTCGCCGCAGGTGTTCGGGTTCGGCACCCAGGCCCTCAAGGGGCTGGTGAGCGACGCGGTGCACGGCCACCGGGACGGCTGGTCACCGCTGTGGAGCCCGTACCGCTTCTCCGACCATCCCCCGCAGCCCGGTCTGTGGGCGGTCGAACCCCACCTCGGATTCCGGGGTACGGGCGCGAAGTTCGAGGAGATCCTGGTCGTCACCGACTCCAGGGACCCCGAGCAGAGCGCCTTCTGGCTGGACGACGATCTGCCGCATGTGCGGCGCTGGGCCGAGGAGAGGGTGGCGGCGTGAATCTGCCGGGAGCGCGCGAGCGCCGGGTACGTACGGGTGGCGTCGAGCTGTGTGTCGCCGAGCTGGGTGACGCGGAGCGGCCGACGGTGGTGCTGGTCCACGGGTATCCGGACAGCAAGGAGGTCTGGTCCGAGGTCGCCGTGCGGCTGGCCGAGGAGTGGCACGTCGTGCTGTACGACGTACGCGGCCACGGCCGTTCGACGGCCCCGAAGCCGCTGCGCGGGGGTTTCACCCTGGAGAAGCTGACCGACGACTTCCTCGCGGTGATCGACGCCGTCAGCCCGGACCGGCCGGTCCATGTGGTCGGTCACGACTGGGGGTCCGTGCAGTCCTGGGAGTTCGTCACGGTCGGGCGGACCGAGGGCAGGATCGCCTCGTTCACCTCGATGTCCGGCCCGTCCCTGGACCACTTCGGGCACTGGATCAAACGGCGGATGACCCGTCCCACCCCGCGCCGGGTCGGTCAACTGCTGGGCCAGGGCGCCAAGTCCTGGTATGTGTACATGCTCCATACGCCGGTGCTGCCGGAGCTGGCCTGGCGCGGGCCGCTCGGCAGGCGGTGGCCCGGCATCCTCCAGCGGCTGGAGAAGGTGCCCGCCGGGGACTACCCGACCGCCTCCCTGCCCGACGACGCGGCGCACGGGGCCTGGCTCTACCGGGACAACGTCCGCGCCCGGCTGGGCAGGCCGCGCCCCGACGCCTACGCCCACGCTCCGGTCCAGCTCATCACGCCGACCGGCGACTCCTTCCTCTCCGAGCGGCTCTACGACGACCTGGAGCAGTGGGTCCCCCGTCTGGTGCGCCGGTCGCTTCCGGCCAAGCACTGGGTCCCGCGCACCCGGCCCGACCGACTGGCCGCGTGGATCGACGATTTCGCCGCCGCCAACGAGGCGGACGGCCAGGAGGGGCCCACGGCCCAGCAGCCCGCGGGGAAGGGGCCGTACGCGGAGCGGTTCGGCGGTCAGCTGGTGCTGGTGACGGGGGCCGCCTCCGGGATCGGGCGGGCCACGGCCTTCGCGTTCGCCGAGGCGGGCGCCCAGGTGGTGGCCGTGGACCGGGATGCGGAGGGGGCCGCCAGGACGGCGGAGCTGGCCCGGCTGATCGGGGCCCCGGCGGCCTGGGGCGAGGCGGTCGACGTCAGCGACGAGGCGGCGATGGAGAAGCTCGCCGACAAGGTCGCCACCGAGTACGGCACGGTCGACGTCCTGGTCAACAACGCCGGGATCGGGCTCTCCGGCTCCTTCCTGGAGACCACGAGCGAGGAGTGGAAGCAGGTCCTGGACGTCAACCTCTGGGGCGTCATCCACGGCTGCCGGATCTTCGGCAGGCAGATGGCCGACCGGGGCCAGGGCGGCCATATCGTCAACACCGCCTCCGCCGCCGCCTTCCAGCCCTCCCGCGCCCTGCCCGCGTACAGCACGTCGAAGGCGGCCGTGCTGATGCTGAGCGAGTGCCTGCGGGCCGAGCTGGCGGAGAAGTCGATCGGGGTGAGCGCCATATGCCCCGGCATCGTCAACACCAACATCACCGCCACCACCCGCTTCGCCGGGACCGACGCGGCGGAGGAGCAGCGGCTGCGGAAGCGGACCACCCGGCTCTACGGGCGCCGCAACTACCCGCCGGAGAAGGTGGCCGACGCGATCCTGGAGGCCGTCGTCCGCAACCGGGCCGTGGTGCCGGTGACTCCGGAGGCGCGCGGCGCCCGGCTGCTGTCCCGGCTGAGCCCCGGGGCGCTGCGACGGCTCGCCCGAGTGAAGCCGCCGCTGTGAGCGGGCGGGAGGCGGGGACGGCACCCACGGCGGTCCACGGTCAGGACGGCGGCGGCGCCGAGTACCGCATCGAGGATCTGGCCCATGCCAGCGGGGCCACGGTGCGCACGATCAGGGCGTACCAGGACCGGGGGCTGCTGCCGACGCCCGAGCGCCGGGGGCGGGCCAATGTGTACGGGGAGGCCCATCTGGCCCGGCTGCTCCGGATCGCGGACCTCCTGGAGCGCGGCTACACCCTGGCCAGCATCAAGGAGTTGCTGGAGGCGTGGGACGCGGGGCGGGGGCTGGGCGGGGTGCTCGGCCTGGTCGCCGAGGTGCACGGGCCCTGGACCGACGAGGAGGCGAGCCGGATCACCCGCGCGGAGCTGGACGCGAAGTTCGGCGGTACGCAGGACGACGAGGCGATCGCCGAGGCGGTGGAGCTCGGGGTGCTGGAGCGCGTCCCGGGCCGGGACGACGAGTTCCTCGTACCGAGCCCGCAAGAGCTGGCGGTGGCCGTCGAGTTGCACGCGGCGGGCGTTCCGCTGCTCGCGATCTCCGGTCATCTGAAGGAACTTCGCGGCCAGGTCGAGCACATAGCCTCCCGTTTCCTGGAGTTCACCACCGAGCATGTCTTCGCCCGCTATCTGGGCCACCGCCCGCCCACCGACTCCGACGCGGCCGAGGCGGCCTCGATGGTGCGCCGCCTCCGGCCGCTCGCGCAGCAGACGGTGGACGCCGAACTGGCCCGCGCCATGCAGATGTTCGCCACCCGGCATCTGCATCACCACCTCGGCGCCCAGGAGAGCGCCATCGAGGGGAGCGAGACCCGCCCGGTGCTGCTCCCGGCCCGGACAACACAGGCTGTTCAGGACCTGGTTGGCGCCGACCGGGTGGCGGACTTCATCGCGGCAGCCGCCGAACGCGAGGTGCAGGCCCGCACGTTGGATGCGCTCACCTCATCTCACGCAAGAACCAATAAAGTTGACGAAAAGGGTTAAATCGCCCGGCAGTTGTCCACAGAGTTGTCAAATAGCCTGTGGATAAGTCGAGTTGGCTGTGGATCAAACCTGGGTACGGAGAAAGCCGAAAAGAATCCTGTAGGAAATCCGGATGCACCGATGAACTGCCCACGGGCACTCTGGCGGGATGGACGAACGTCGCACCGTCAAGGTGTCCAAGTACCTCTCGAAACACCTGCGCCACCAGCCGGAGCGGATCGGCATCACCCTCGACGACAACGGCTGGGTGGGCGTCGAGACGCTGCTGAGCGCGGCGGCCCGGAACGGCTTCACCATCACCCGCGCCGAGCTCGACCATGTCGTCACCGTCAACGACAAGCGCCGCTTCACGGTGGACGGCGAGCGCATCCGCGCCAACCAGGGCCACACGGTCACCGTCGACCTGGACCTGCCGCCCGCGCAGCCACCGGCGTACCTCTACCACGGCACGGTCGCGCGGGTGCTGGACGCGATCCGGGCCGAGGGCCTGCGCCCCATGGCCCGCCACCACGTGCACCTCTCCCCCGACCGCGAGACGGCCACCCGGGTCGGCGCCCGGCGCGGCCGCCCCCTGGTCCTCACGGTGGACGCGGGCGCCATGCACCGCGCCGGTCATGTGTTCCGGGTCAGCGCCAACGGGGTCTGGCTCGCCGACGCCGTACCCCCTCGGTTCCTGCGCCTGCCCGGCTGAACCCCGGCCGTCAGGCCAGCTGGGCGGGCGCCTCGGTCGCGATGCGCTCGTAGACGGCCGGATCGATGGCGAAGTCGGAGTCCGGGATCGGGGCGTGGACGGCGATCTCGGTGAACCCCAGCTCCGCGTGGCGGCCCGCGAAGTCGACGAAGGCGTCCACCGACTCCAGCGGGGCGTTGCGGTCGGGTGTGAAGCCGGTGAGCAGAATGCGCTCCAGCCCGGAGGCGTCCCTTCCGACCTCCTCGCAGGCCGCGTCGAGCCTCTTGTTCTGGTCCCGTAGGGCCTGCACCGACTGTTCCGGGGTGCCCTCCTCGTACAGCTTCGGGTCGCCGGTGGTGACCCACGCCTGCCCGTGGCGGGCGGCCAGCCTCAGCCCGCGCGGGCCGGTCGCGGCGACCGCGAAGGGGAGCCGGGGGCGCTGGACGCAGCCCGGGATGTTGCGGGCCTCCACGGCGGAGTAGTGCGTTCCGTGGTGGGTCACCGCGTCCTCGGTGAGCAGCCGGTCCAGCAGCGGGACGAACTCGCCGAAGCGGTCGGCGCGCTCCCTCGGGGTCCAGGCGTCCTGGCCCAGCGCGGTGGCGTCGAACCCGCTGCCTCCGGCGCCGATGCCGAGGGTGATCCGGCCGCCCGAGATGTCGTCCAGGGAGATCAGCTCCTTGGCCAGGGTCACGGGGTGCCGGAAGTTCGGCGAGGTGACCAGGGTGCCGAGCCGCAGCCGTCGCGTGGCGGTCGCGGCGGCGGTGAGGGTGGGGAGGGCCCCGAACCAGGTCCGCTCCCGGAAGGACCGCCAGGAGAGGTGGTCGTACGTGTACGCGGTGTGGAACCCGAGGTCTTCGGCCCGCCGCCAGATCTTCTGCCCTTCGGCCCACCGGTGGATGGGGAGGATCACCGTGCTCAGACGCATGGCCCCGACGATACGCCCGCTCCCCCGGGCCTGCCGCGGGAGCGGGCGCCGGGGACCCCGCACCGGGGCCAGCCCGAGCAGGCGCCGGGAATCACCCCGAGGCCGCCCGAGCAGCTCCGCTACTGGTCGCGCCCCGCCCGGAGTTGGACTTCCGCGGACTCCGGAGGATAGAGCTGGACGGCAGCAGACGCGTGATCGGGAGCCGGCGGGGGCCGGGAGCAGGGGGAATGCACGTGAGGGCAGGCAGCGGCAGCGAGGACAACGGCCACCGGGACGGGACCGGGGCAGCGGGCGGAAGGCCCGAGGGTACGGGCGAGGGCTCCGGCGGCACGCCACCCGACGCGGTGCCGGGAGAGAGCCCTCGTCAGGGCACGGAGACGGCCGCCGGAAACACCGGGCCCGCCCCGGTACGGCGCTCCCGGCTGGGGCGGTTCCTGCGCAACCGTACGGTCCGGACCGTCACCGTCGCCGGGCTGGTCGGCGCGCTGCTCGGCGCCGGTGTCGTGGCCTGGCGGACGGACACGCTGCCGCTCGTCGGGCCCCGGCCGTGCTGGGACTCCCTCGACGGCTCCGCCATGACGGCCCTCTTCGGCGACCGCAGGACCGAGGTCGAGGAGCAGTCCCTCCGGCCCGACCCCGAGGGCCAGAGGCTCGCGTACGGGCAGTGCCGGATCACGGGCTACGGCGAGGTGCGCGGCGAGGAGAGGGCCGCCCGGCAGGTGACCGTCCATGTCCGCAGGCTGGACGCCACCTTCGGCACCGACAGCCGCACATGGCCCGCGGAGTTCCTCGCGGCGAACATGGCACCGCTGGGGGAGGGGCTGCCCGGCATGGCCTCGGGCATGCGCGCCTGGATAGCCCTGCCGCAGAGCTGCACCGGGGGCGGGGACAGCGGCCCGGCCGTGGTCGACGCGGGAAGGGGTCACGCGAGCCTGGACCTCGACTCGGCGTACGACCCGGCCGAGCGGTCCGCGCTCGCCAGCGCGGTGGTGGCGGTGGCGAACGGCGTCATGCGCGACTTCGACTGCTCCGGCGCCTACCCCGCCCCCGGCGAGCTGGCCGACCCCGTCGACTGGACCGACGCCGATCCCCGGGCGTTCTGCGGGATTGAGGGGTTCGTCCTGCCCGACCGCCACCGAAAGTCGCTGACCACCACGCGCACGGTGGCCGGTGACGGCGGCCCGGCCCGGGTCTGCGAGGGCACCTACGGCCGCGGCCGGGCGTCCGTACGGTTCACGACCGTGGTCGAACCCCTCACCGCGAACGTCTTCACCAGGGACCTGTTCGACGGCGGCCCGTACCTCAGGGGCACCAAGGGGCGCGGAACGCTCGGCACGACCCGTGCGGTCTACGAGAAGGACTGCCGGAGCGGGCGCGTGGTGTTCATGGTGGAGCAGCTGAAGAGCGCGGACTCCCGCTACCGGTACACCCGCGACCTCCTGCCCGCCTACGTCGCCGCCGAGGCGGAGCGGATCGGCTGCGGGCCCGAGAAGGTCACCCTGCCGAAGGAGTGAGCCTTGCGGTGACGCGCCCGCACCCCCTTGGCATATGCCTGAGGAACGTTCCGCAGCTCAGAGGCGCACCCACTCACATGTGCGCCCCTCCGCACGCACGTGCACCCCGGTGGGCGAGAATGGCGGGGTGACCTCAGCTACCGATGCGCCTCTGCCCGCCGTGACCCGGCTGATCGCGACCGACCTCGACGGCACCCTGCTGCGCGACGACAAGACGCTCTCGGCGCGCACCGTCGCCGCGCTCGCGGCGGCCGAGGAGGCGGGGATCGAGGTCTTCTTCGTGACCGGCCGGCCGGCCCGGTGGATGGACGTCGTCAGCGACCATGTGCAGGGCCACGGGCTGGCGATCTGCGCCAACGGCGCGGTGGTCACCGACCTGCGGGCGGACGGCGGGCTGCTCACCGTACGGCCGCTGGAGCGCGGGGACGCCCTGCACGTCGTGCGCGCCCTGCGCGACGCCGCTCCCGGCACCTCCTTCGCCGTCGAGCTGACCACCGGCATCAACTACGAGCCGTCCTACCCGCCCTTCCACCTGGACCCGGGCGCCGCGGTCGCCGTCGCCGAGAAGCTGCTGCACGAGGACGTACCGGGCGAGGGCGCCCCCGTACTCAAACTCCTCGCCCACCACACCGAGATGCCGCCGGACGCCTTCCTCTCGCTGGCCCGTACGGTCTCCGGGGAGCAGGCGTCCATCACCCGGTCCAGCCCCACCGCGCTCCTGGAGGTCAGCGGGCTCGGGGTCTCCAAGGCCAGTACGCTCGCCGCCTGTTGTGCCGAGCGCGGCATCTCGGCCGCCGAGGTGGTCGCCTTCGGCGACATGCCCAACGATGTCGAGATGCTCGGCTGGGCCGGTACCTCGTACGCGATGGGCAACGCGCATCCCGCCGCCCTGGCCGCCGCTTCGGGGCGGACCGGCACCAACGAGGAGGACGGGGTGGCCGTGGTCATCGAGCGGATTCTCGCCGCCCGCTGATCCCCCGCTCCTGAAGCTCACACGGTCCCCCTGAGGCTCGTCCCCGGAGCTCACAGCGGCGCCTCCCACACCACCGTCGTACCGCCCCCGTCCTCCCCGATCCCCGGGGCGATCCGGCTCGACCCGCCCAGCGACTCCGCCCGGCGGGCCAGATTGCGCAGCCCGCTGCGGCGCCCGCCCTCCGGGATGCCCACCCCGTCGTCGGCCACCGAGAGGCGTACGGCGGCCCGGCCGTCCGGCAGGGTCGCCGTGGCGTCGACGACCACGTCGATCACCGAGGCCCCGGCGTGCCGGAAGGCGTTGGAGAGGGCCTCGCGCAGGGCGGCGACGAGGTTCTTGCCGGTCAGCTCGCCGACGAGCGCGTCGACGGCGCCCAGGAAGCGGTGCGAGGGCTTGAAGCCGAGCGGGACGGCCGCCATGTTGATCTCCCGCAGGACGCGGGTGCGGAGCCCCGACGGGGCCTCGGCCGGTTCCTGCTGGAGCGCGAAGATGGCCGTACGGATCTCCTGGATGGTCACGTCCAGCTCGTCGACCGCCCGGCCCACCCCCGTCCGCACCTCGGGGACCACCGACCGGCGCTGGGCGCTCTCCAGCATCATGCCGGTGGCGAACAGCCGCTGGATGACGAGGTCGTGGAGGTCGCGGGCGATCCGGTCGCGGTCCTCGTAGACCGCGAGCCGCTCCCGGTCCCGCTGTGCCTCGGCCATCATCAGCGCGAGGGCGGCCTGCGAGGCGAACTGGGTGGCGAGCGTCCGCTCGGTCCGGCTGAACGGGCGCTCGCCCCGCGCCCGGGGTGTGGCCAGGGCGCCGAGCACCCGGCCGCCGCTCTGGAGCGGCAGCAGCATGCTCGGACCGAACCGGCCGGCCAGCCTCGTCACCATCCGGCTGTCGGTGGCCGAGTCGTCGATGAAGACCGCCTCGCCCGCCAGCAGCTTCGCCACCACCGTGGAACCGGCCGGGATGATCACCCCGAGCGAGGACGAGGGGTCGTCGGCGGAGACGGCGACGATCTCCAAACCGCCCTCCTCCGTGGGCAGCAGCACGATCCCGGCCGCCGAATCGGCCAGGTGGCGGGCCTGTTCGGCGACGACCGAGAGCGCGTCGTCGGCGTCCCCGCCCGACAGGAGCGCGGTGGTCACCGCCACCGACCCGTCGATCCAGCGCTCCCGCTGGCGCGCCGCCTCGTAGAGCCGGGCGTTGCCGATGGCGATCCCGGCCTCGGTGGCGAGCACCCGCACCATGTGCAGGTCGTAGTCGCTGAACTCGCCGCCGCCCTCCTTCTCGGTCAGGTAGAGGTTGCCGAAGATCTCCCCCTGGACCCGGATCGGCACCCCGAGGAAGCTCCGCATCCGGGGGTGGCCGGGCGGGAACCCGGCGGACCGCGGATCGCCGGTCAGATCGGCCAGCCGTACGGGGTCGGGGTCGTGGATCAGCGCACCCAGGAGGCCCCGGTGCCCGTCGGGTCTGCGCCCGATCGCCCGGGCGACCTCCTCCGGGACCCCGTGGGTGATGAAGTCCGAGAGCCCCTCGCCCGCCTCGTCGACGACGCCGATGGCCGCGTACCGGGCGTGGGCGAGCTCGGCGGCGGTCGCACAGATCCGGTCCAGGGTGGAGTGCAGCTCCAGCCCCGTGCCGACGGTCCGCATCGCCTCCAGGAGCTGCGGAACCCGGGCGGTGAGCTCGGTGGAGAGGCCCTTCAGGCTGCGGGTGGCCTGCGTGGCGGCATCGAGTGAGTCCTGCGGGTCCGGCTCTGCCATGCCCTTGAGCCTAATTAGTGGCGATTGGGGAGGAAAGTCGGGTTTCTCCGTGCTGGGCATCGACCGCGCTCAAGCGCCCACCGTCTCTGCCGTCCCCACCGTCTCCGCCTCCCGCTCCAGCATCCGGCGCAGCGGACCGTCCTCGGCGGCGAGCTCCGCGTACGGTCCGCGCTGCGCCACCCGGCCCGCGTCCAGCACCAGCACCTCGTCGACCGCCTCGACCCCGGCCAGCCGGTGGGTGATCAGCACGGTCGTCCGGCCCTCGGTCGCGGCCAGCAGGTCGGCGGTGAGCGCGTCGGCGGTCGCGAGGTCGAGGTGCTCGGCCGGCTCGTCCAGGACGAGGACCGGGAAGTCGGCCAGCAGCGCGCGGGCCAGGGCGAGGCGCTGGCGCTGGCCGCCGGAGAGCCGGGCGCCGTGCTCGCCCACCGGGGTGTCGAGCCCCTCGGGCAGCGAGCGGACCCACACGTCCAGCCGGGCCCGCGCGAGGGCGTCGTACAACTCCGCGTCGGTGGCACCGGTACGGGCGAGGCGCAGGTTCTCGCGGATCGAGCTGTCGAAGACATGGGCGTCCTGGGCGCACAGGCCGACGGAGCGCCGTACGGTGTCGCCGTCCAGCTCCGCCGCCGCCACACCGCCGAGGCTGTACGTCCCCGAGGACGCGTCCAGGAAGCGGAGGAGGACCTGCGCGAGCGTCGTCTTGCCCGAGCCCGAGGGGCCGACGACCGCGATGCGGCGGCCCGGCACCAGCGTCAGGTCGAGCGACTCCAGCGCGTCGCGGTGCGCGCCCGGGTAGCGGGCCGTCAGCCCCCGCACCTCCAGCGGGAACGGGGAGGCGGGCGGATCGGCCGGGGCCGCGGGCTCCCTTACGGGGACGGGGGCGTCGAGCACCTCGAACACCCGCTCCGCGCTCCGCCGCACCCGCTGGCGGTACTGCACCGCGAGCGGCAGTCCGGCGACGGCCTCGAAGGCGGCGAGCGGGGTCAGCACCACCACCGCGAGCGCGACGCCGGAGAGGCGCCCGTCGTTGACGGCGGGAACGGCGACGGACGCGGCGGCCACCACCGTGAGCCCGCAGACCAGGGCGGAGAGCCCGCCGCCGAGGGCCGTCGCGGTGGCCGCGCGGGAGGCGATCCGGGTGAGCAGACCGTCGGCGGCCCGCATGTGCGCCTGCCGGGCCGGGAGGGCCCCGGCGACGGTCAGCTCGGCCGTACCGCCGAGGAGATCGGTGACCCGGGTGGCCAGGGCGGCGCGGGCGGGCGCCAGCTGACGCTCCGTACGGCGGGCGACGGCACCGCTCACCAGCGGCACCCCGACCCCGGCGACCAGCAGACCGGCCGCCAGGACCAGGCCCGCCCCGGGCAGCAGCCAGCCGGTGAACCCGGCGGCGGCCACCGAGACGGTGAGCGCGGTCCCGGCGGGCAGCAGCCAGCGCAGCCAGTAGTCCTGGAGCGCGTCCACGTCGGCGACGAGCCGGGAGAGCAGGTCGCCCCGGCGCACCGTGCGCAGCCCGGCGGGCGCGACCCGTTCGAGGCCCCGGTAGACGGCCACCCGGAGCTCGGCGAGCAGCTTGAGCACGGCGTCGTGGGAGACCAGGCGCTCCGCGTACCGGAAGACCGCCCGGCCGATACCGAAGGCGCGCGTCGCGGTGACCGCCATCATCAGGTAGAGCACCGGCGGCTGTTCGGATGCGCGGGAGATCAGCCAGCCGGAGACGGCCATGAGCCCCACCGCCGACCCCACCGCCAGACTGCCCAGCAGCAGCGCCAGGGCCAGCTGCCCGCGCTGCGCGCCCGCCGCCTCACGGACCCGGGCGAGGACCCGTCCGCTGCGGGCGTCGGTCTCCCGCAGCGGAACGGTGCCGGCCTCCCGTACGTCCCCGGGGCTCAGCAGCCCCCCGAACTCCCGTACGTCCCCGGGCTCCAGCAGGTCCGCCGCCGCCAGCACATCCCCGGGGCGCCGCGCGTCCAGCGGCTCACCGCCCGCGAGGGGCTGCGGGACGGGCAGTCCGGGCGCGGCGGTCGCGGCAGGCCCGGAGGCGTCCACCGTCCGCGGCTCCAGCGTCACCACCCGGTCCGCCACCGCGAGCAGCGCCGGGCGGTGGACGACCAGCAGCACGGTCCGGCCCGCCGCCAGCCTCCGTACGGCGTCGACGATCCCCGCCTCCGTCTCCCCGTCCAGGCTCGCGGTCGGCTCGTCGAGCAGCAGGAGCGGCCGGTCGGCGAGGAAGGCGCGGGCGAGGGCGAGGCGCTGGCGCTGTCCTGCGGAGAGCCCGGCACCGTCCTCGCCCAGCAGGGTCCGCTCCCTCTCGGGCAGCCCGGCGACGAAGTCGTGCGCCCCCGCGTCCCGCAGCGCCGCCACCACCGCCTCGTCGTCGGCGTCGGGCCGGGCGAGGCGGACGTTCTCCGCGATCGTCCCCGCGAAGAGGTGCGGGCGCTGGGGGACCCAGGCGATCCGGCTCCGCCAGCGCTCCGGGTCCACGTCCGCGAGGTCCCGGCCGCCGACCCGGACGTGTCCCCCGTCGGGTACGGCGAACCCCAGGACCACGTTGAGGAGGGTGGACTTGCCGACGCCGCTCGGGCCGACCAGGGCGACGGTCTCCCCTGGCTCGACGGTGAGCGAGGCCGCGTCCAGCGAGGGTTCGGTACGGCCCTCGTGGCGTACGGTCACGCCCGCCAGCTCCAGGCGCAGCGACTCCGGCACGTCCTCGGTGCCCGCCGTCCGGGGCTCGGTCTCCAGGACCGCGAAGATCTCCTCGGCGGCCGAGAGCCCCTCCGCCGCCGCGTGGTACTGCGCCCCGACCTGCCGGATCGGCAGATACGCCTCCGGGGCCAGGATCAGGACCACCAGACCGGTGTAGAGATCGAGGTCCCCGTGTACGAGCCGCATCCCGATGGTCACGGCGACAAGGGCGACCGAGAGGGTCGCGAGCAGCTCCAGGGCGAACGAGGAGAGGAAGGCGATCCGCAGGGTGCGCAGGGTGGCCCGGCGGTACTGCGAGGTGATGGTGCGGATCGACTCGGCCTGGGCCTTGGCCCGGCCGAAGACCTTGAGCGTCGGCAGTCCGGCGACGACGTCCAGGAAGTGGCCGGAGAGCCGGGACAGCAGCTGCCACTGCCGGTCCATCCGGGACTGGGTGGCCCAGCCGATCAGGATCATGAAGAGGGGGATGAGCGGCAGGGTGACCACGATGATCGCCGCCGAGACCCAGTCCTCGGTGACGATCCTGGCGAGCACCGCCACCGGCACGACGACCGCGAGCCCGAGCTGCGGCAGATAGCGCGCGAAGTAGTCGTCGAGCGCGTCGACCCCCCGGGTCGCCAGCGCCACCAGGGAGCCGGTGCGCTGTCCGCTGAGCCAGCCGGGACCCAGCTGCGCGGCCCGCTCCAGGAGCCGGCCGCGCAGCTCCGACTTGACCGCCGCGCTCGCCCGGTGGGCGGCCAGCTCGGTGAGCCAGGCGACCAGGGCGCGGCCGACGGCGACCGCCGCGAGCAGGAGCAGTGGGGTACGGAGCTCGGTGACCGTGAGCCCGTCCTCGAACCCGCCCACCACGATCTCGGCGATGAGCATCGCCTGAGCGATCACCAGCGCGGCGCCGACCAGGCCGAGGGCCACCACGGCCGCCAGGAAGAAGCGGGTGGCTCGGGCGTACCGCACCAGACGCGGGTCGATCGGTTTCACGTGAAACATCCCCCAGCAGCGGGATCGTCGGGATCAGCAGGGTCGACAGGGCGGGCCGGGCTGTGTTTCACGTGAAACACAGCCCGGCGGGGCCGGTGCGGATCAGTGCGCGTCCGCGATGTGCTGGGTGCCGATCCGCTTGCGGAACACCCAGTACGTCCAGCTCTGGTACAGCAGCACCATGGGAGTGGCGATACCGGCACACCAGGTCATGATCTTCAGCGTGTACGGCGTGGACGAGGCGTTGGTGACCGTGAGGTTCCACGCCTCGTTCAGCGAGGAGGGCATGACGTTCGGGAAGAGCGTCAGGAAGAGCATCGCCACCGCCGCCACGATCGTCAGCCCCGAGAACGTGAACGACCAGCCCTCGCGCCCCTTGGCAATGGCCCCGATGGCCGCGACCAGGGCCACCACCGCCACGATCAGCGCCACCAGGCTCCAGCGGTCACCGCTCACGGCCTGGGTCCAGAGCAGGAAGCCCAGCGCCAGCACCGCCGTGGCCAGGCCCAGCTTGATGGCGAGGGCCCGCGCCCGGACCCGGATGTCCCCGGCGGTCTTGAGCGCGGCGAACACCGCCCCGTGGAAGGTGAAGAGGAAGAGCGTGACGAGCCCGCCGAGGATCGCGTACGGGTTCAGCAGGTCGAAGAAGTTGCCGACGTACTCCATGTCGGCGTCGATCTTCACCCCGCGCACGATGTTCCCGAACGCCACGCCCCACAGCACCGCGGGGATCAGCGAGGTCCAGAAGATGGCGTTCTCCCAGTTCGTCTGCCACCGCTCCTCGTTCCGCTTGGCGCGGTACTCGAAGGCGACCCCCCGCACGATCAGGCAGAGCAGGATGATCAGCAGCGGCAGGTAGAAGCCGGAGAACAGCGTGGCGTACCACTCGGGGAAGGCCGCGAAGGTCGCGCCGCCCGCGGTGAGCAGCCAGACCTCGTTGCCGTCCCAGACGGGCCCGATGGTGTTGATGAGGACCCGCCGCTCCTTGCGGTCCCGGGCGAGCAGCTTGGTGAGGACTCCGATGCCGAAGTCGAAACCCTCCAGGAAGAAGTAGCCGATCCAGAGGACGGCGATGAGCACGAACCAGATGTCGTGGAGTTCCATCTCTCAGCTCCTGTGCTCTCAGTACGAGAAGGCCATGGGCCGGTCGGCGTCTTCGTCGTCGTGGCCGTTGATCCGGGTGGGCGGGTTGAGGTCGGATTCGGTGAGCTCCGGCGGCCCGGCCTTGATGTACTTCACGAGCAGCTTGACCTCGATGACCGCGAGCACGGCGTAGAGGAGGGTGAAGAGGATCATCGAGGTGAGGATCTCGCCCTGCGACACACCGGGGGAGACCCCGTCGCGGGTCTGGAGCACCCCGTAGACCACCCACGGCTGGCGGCCCATCTCGGTGAAGATCCAGCCCCAGGAGTTGGCGATGAGCGGGAAGAGCAGGGTCCAGAGGGCGGTGAGCCAGTAGAGCTTGGTGAGCTTCGGGCTCAGCGCCTTGTTCCGGAAGAGCACCAGGTTCGGCACTTCGTCCTCACCGGTCCGCATCGCCGGTGGCAGCAGGAACTTCTTCCGGGTCAGCCAGAGCCCCAGGAGGCCGAGGCCGAAGGAGGCCATCCCGAAGCCGATCATCCAGCGGAAGCTCCAGAACGCGACCGGGATGTTGGGCCGGTAGTCGCCGGGCCCGTACTTCTCCTCCAGCTCCCTGTTGATGTCGTTGATGCCGGGGACGTACGAGTTCGGGTCGTTGTTGGCCAGGAAGGAGAGCACCCCGGGGAGCGAGATCTCGACGGAGTTGTGGCCCTCGCTGACGTCCCCGTACGCGAAGACCGAGAAGGGTGCGCGGTCCTGGCCGTCCCAGAGCGCCTCGGCCGCGGCCATCTTCATCGGCTGCTGGCGGAACATCACCTTGGCGAGCATGTCGCCGCTGACGGCGGTGAGCAGTCCGGCGATCACGACCGTGACCAGCCCCAGCCGCAGCGAGGTCCGCATCACCGGGATGTGCTTCTTGCGGGCGAGGTGGAAGGCGGCGATACCGACCATGAAGGCGCCGCCGACCAGGAAGGCCGCCGTGATGGTGTGGAAGAACTGGGTCACCGCGGTGTCCTGGGTGAGCACCTTCCAGAAGTCGGTGAGCTCGGCGCGGCCGCGTTCCTCGTTGATGCGGTAGCCGACCGGGTGCTGCATCCAGGAGTTGGCCGCCAGGATGAAGTAGGCGGAGAGGATCGTGCCGAGCGAGACCATCCACATGCAGGCGAGGTGGATCTTCTTCGGGAGCCGGTCCCAGCCGAAGATCCACAGTCCGATGAAGGTGGACTCGAAGAAGAAGGCGATCAGCGCCTCGAAGGCGAGCGGCGCTCCGAAGATGTCACCGACGAAGCGCGAGTAGTCGGACCAGTTCATACCGAACTGGAACTCCTGGACGATGCCCGTCACGACGCCCATGGCGATGTTGATCAGGAACAGCTTGCCCCAGAACTTGGTGGCCCTGAGGTACTTCTCGTTGTTCGTCCGCACCCAGGCGGTCTGCAGGCCGGCGGTGAGCGCGGCGAGCGAGATCGTCAGCGGAACGAAGAGGAAGTGGTAGACGGTGGTGATGCCGAACTGCCATCGCGCCAGGGTCTCCGGCGCCAGAGCGAGGTCCACGTCGTCTTTCTCCTTACGTCGCCGTGGTGACGCCACGTCGCCGTGGCCACACCGGGCACTCTGCCCCTTTAATCCCACCGATCGTGGGAGGAACAGGGGCACGCTTGTGAACGCGTTCACATTCACAAGCAATTATGGCGCACACACTTTCGGACCGTTCGCCGGGGGTACCCCTTTCGGCCGGAGGCGCCCCCGGGCCTACGCGAAAAGGCCCCGGACCTCGTCGACCGAGGTCCGGGGCCACCGGCCGTACGGACGGCCGCAGCGCGGTGCGCCGGGGTGCTACCCCTCCGAGCGGAACGCCTCCGCCGCCTTCAGGAAGAGGTCGTTGCCCTCGCTCTCCCCGATCGTGACCCGTACGCCCTCACCCTTGAACGGGCGCACCACCACACCGGCCCGCTCACAGGCGGCGGCGAAGTCGAGGGTCCGCTCGCCGAGCCGCAGCCAGACGAAGTTGGCGTGCGACTCCGGAACGGTCCAGCCCTGGCGCACCAGCTCCTCGCTCACCCGGGTGCGCTCGGCGACCAGCGAGCCGACCCGGCCCAGCAGCTCGTCCTCCGCGCGCAGCGAGGCGACCGCCGCGTCCTGGGCGAGCTGGCTGACGCCGAAGGGGACGGCGGTCTTGCGCAGCGCGGCGGCCACCGGCTCATGGGCCACGGCGAACCCGACCCGCAGCCCGGCGAGGCCGTACGCCTTGGAGAAGGTCCGCAGCACCGCCACATTGGGCCGGTCCCGGTAGATCTCGATGCCGTCGGGCACATCGGCGTCGCGGATGAACTCCTTGTACGCCTCGTCCAGCACCACCAGCACATCGCCCGGCACCCGGTCCAGGAACCGCTCCAGCTCGGCCCGGCGCACCACCGTCCCGGTCGGGTTGTTCGGGTTGCAGACGAAGATCAGCCGGGTCCGGTCGGTGATCGCCCCAGCCATCGCGTCCAGGTCGTGCACCTCACCGGTGGTCAGCGGGACCTTCACCGAGGTCGCGCCGCTCACCTGCGTGATGATCGGGTACGCCTCGAAGGACCGCCAGGCGTAGATGACCTCGTCGCCCGGGCCCGAGGTGGCCTGGAGCAGCTGCTGGGCCACGCCCACCGACCCGGTACCGGTGGCCAGGTGCGAGAGCGGCACCCCGAAGCGGTCGGACAGCTCGCTCATCAGCCCGGTGCACGCCATGTCCGGGTAGCGGTTGAAGCTTCCCGCCGCCGCGAGCGCGGACTCCAGGACCCCCGGCAGCGGCGGATAGGGGTTCTCGTTGGAGGACAGCTTGTACGCGACCGGTCCGCCGGCCGCGGCGGGCTTGCCCGGCACATAGGCGGGAACGCCGTCCAGTTCGGCGCGCAGCTTGGGGCTCGTCTCGCTCACCGCAGGGTCCTCCTCGACCGTCGTGCACATCAATACTGCTCACCTTATGAGGATTGGGCGCCGCTGCGAATGGGGCGGACGCGGAATCTCCCGCAGTGCCGGGAATGGTCCGTTCCGAGGGGGCTCCCAGGGGGGAGCGTTTCGGGTTCCGGCGCGCGCCCATGTCTCACGCCGTGGCGCGCGTCCCCCGAAGTGGTGAGTTGAGACCTCTTCGAGACATCGACCATTCAGCAGGCCGTCAGCCATCAACACCTGACAGGCTTATGCTGGAACAGCCAACCACCTTGCTTTGCAAGGGATTTGGCGGTACTTGACCATGCAGAAACGTGCCTGTCGATGCGTGCATATGCGACCGGACCGACCGCCCCTCCGAGCCCTACTATCGGCTCGCCATGACAGCAGCAGGGAAGCACCAGGTGAGCCGGACGGAGACCCCCCGGCGCAGCGGCCGGCCAGGACGGGCGGGTATCCGTGACGTGGCCGCCGCGGCCGGAGTCTCGATCACGACCGTCTCCGACGCGCTCAACGGCAAGGGCAGGCTCCCGGACGCCACCCGCAGCCATGTCCGCGAGGTCGCAGAGCGCTTGGGCTACCGCCCCTCCGCAGCGGCCCGAACCCTCCGTACGGGCAAGTCGGGGCTGATCGGCCTGACCGTGACCACGTACGGGGATGAACCTTTCACCTTCACCGAATTCGCGTACTTCGCGGAGATGGCGAGAGCCGCGACCTCGGCGGCGCTCGCCCGGGGCTACGCCCTCGTCATCCTCCCCGCAACCTCCCGGCACGACGTCTGGTCGAACGTCGCGCTCGACGGGACCGTCGTCATCGACCCCTCGGACCAGGACCCGGTCGTCACCGAACTCGTCCGCCAGGGGCTGCCCGTCGTCTCGGACGGCCGCCCGGCCGGCACGCTCCCCGTCACCGCCTGGGTCGACAACGACCACCGGGCCGCCGTGCTCGACCTCCTCGACCACCTCGCCGCCGCCGGAGCCCGCCGGATCGGCCTGCTGACCGGCACCACCACCGACACGTACACCCGGCTCTCCACCACCGCCTACCTCCACTGGTGCGAGCGGGTCGGCCAGGACCCCGTCTACGAGTCCTACCCGGCGCACGACCCCTGCGCGGGCGCGGTCGCCGCCGACCGGCTGCTCGCCCGCCCGGACCGCCCGGACGCCGTCTACGGGCTCTTCGACCCCAACGGGACCGATCTCCTCGCGGCCGCCCGCCGCTACGGCCTGCGGGTCCCCGAGGACCTGCTGCTGGTCTGCTGCAGCGAGTCGACCGTGTACGCGGCCACCGAACCGCCCATCACGACGCTCTCGCTCAAGCCCCGCCGCATCGGCACGGCCGTCGTCCAGCTCCTCATCGACGCCATCGAAGGGGTGGAGCACGACGGGCCGGTGGAGCAGGTGATACCGACCGAGCTCATCGTCCGGACCTCCTCGCAACGCCGTCCGCCCCGCACCACGGTCAGCCCGCCGCGTTCCCCCAGCAGGGACTGATCGCCTCTTTTCGGACCAATCGGCCGGTGAACCGCACGTGCGCCCGGATTCACCACCCCTGGTGCGTCACACAGATCGATCCGCATTCCTATGATGGGCGCACGACACCGCGGACCACCTCTACCAGGCAGGGCCCGTCAGGTGTACGGCGGCGCGACGGTGGTGGAGGGGTCGATGACACAGGGGGCCGGTCAGGAACCCGTGGTGCGGACGGCGACGTTGCGTGACTTCCGGGTTCCGCCGTATGCGCAGACGCCCGTACCACCGCAGGCGCCCGGCGCGGCGCCGCACCCGTCCGTGCCCCCGCGTGCGCCGGTGCAGCCCGCACCGGTGCCGCACGCCTCTGTGGAGCCGCACGCGCCCGCCCCGCCCCCGCTGCCGCATCCCGGCAACGCCGCCGCCGTCGGCGACGAGCTCCCGGAGGGGTACACCCCCACCGAGCGCGACCTCCCCGTCATCAACCGCGGCGACACCGTCAAGATCCAGACCCTCCCCGAACCCCGCCCCGCCACCGGGGAGGGGCGCGGCCCCCTCTTCGTCGTCGGCGATGTCCACGGCTATCTGGACGAGCTGCTGGCCGCCCTCGGCGCGCAGGGCCTCATCGACGCCGACGGCAGCTGGGCGGCGGGCAACGCCCGCCTCTGGTTCCTCGGCGACTTCACCGACCGGGGCCCCGACGGCATCGGGGTCATCGACCTCGTCATGCGGCTCTCCGCCGAGGCGGCGGCGGCGGGCGGCTACTGCAAGGCCCTGATGGGCAATCACGAGCTCCTGCTCATCGGCGCCAAACGGTTCGCCGACACCCCCGTCAACTCCGGGGCGGGCACCGCCACCTTCCAGGCCGCCTGGCTGCTCAACGGCGGCCAGAAGAGCGACATGGACCGCCTCCAGGACGTGCACCTCCAGTGGATGTCCCGGCTCGACGCGGTCGTCGAGGAGGACGGGCATCTGCTGATGCACTCCGACACGACGGCCTACCTCGACTACGGCTCCACCATCGAGGACGTCAACGACACGATTACCGCCATCCTCACGCGCAACGACGCCGACGAGTGCTGGGACCTCTTCCGCAAGCTCACCAAGCGGTTCGCCTTCCGCGACGAGGGCGGCGCCGAAGCGGTGCGCGAGCTGCTGACGACGTACGGCGGACAGCGCGTCGTCCATGGTCACAGCCCGATCCCGTACCTCCTGGGCGAGGTCGGCACGGAGGACGGCGAGGACGGATCGGGTCCGGTGGTGAACGGTCCGCACGTGTACGCGGAGGGGCTCGCCATCGCCATGGACGGCGGAGTGACCATGGCCGGAAAGCTTCTGGTCGTCCAACTCCCCCTGCATGACTGAGCCCTGACGGGGAAGACGCTCCACGATCCGACCGCGCCGCTCATCGGGCCTATTTCCGGAAACCCCCTGTCACCGCGCGCCGTGAGCGCTCTACCATCGGCTCATCAGTAGCAGGCTCTCCTCCGTTTCCGCCCGATCGCCCGGTCAACGCGGGCTGCCGGGCCCAACGGAGCATCGGGGGATGCAGATGACAAGCGCTCCGCACCTGCTGGCCGAGGACGGTCCCGAGTACGCGCGGATTCTGGGCGACGCACTGCGCCACGCCCATGAACGCCCGGACCTGGAGGGCGTCGGTGACCGGCTCAACACCGAACAGCTGCGCACCATGGCGCTCAACGCCACGGCGCTGATCACCGCGGCCGCCGCCACCGAGTACGAGCACTACGTCACGGCCCGCGCCGAACTGCGCGCGGCGAGCGCCCCCGCCCCGGACGGCGACCCGTACACGGACGCCGCCCGGATCACGGCGCCCGGCCCGGGGGCAGGCATCGGCGCGGTGCTCACCGTCCTGACCCCGCTCCTCGCGGGCGCCGCCGCGGTGATCTTCCTGCTCGTCGGCTATCTGCTGAGGGCGGTCAGCCCGTCCCTGGCCTTCGGCACCACCATGGTCGCGGCCGGCTGGTTCTTCGCCGCCGTCGCCGCAGCCGCCATCCTGGTCGCCGCCGTCGGACTGCTCGTCACCGCCCTGCGCAACGGCGCGTCCTCCCCGGCCGCCGAGGACGAGGAGCAGGAGCTGCCGGAGGAGGTCGCCCGGGCCAGGGAGGCGTGGCGGCACGCCCTGCTGGAGCGCGGCATCCTGCCGTTCTTCCGGGACGCCCTGGCCGACCCGGCCGCCGGACGGGCCGCACGGACCCCGCACCGCTCGCCCAACCGCATCCCGAAGGTCGGCTACAGCAGGCCGGACTTCTCCGGCCCGGAGGACGGCCCGGCCGCCAGCCCCCGCCCCACCTTCACGAGCCCCGACTTCACCAGCCCGGACTTCGGCGGCCCCGAGCACCGGCCGGAGTAGCCGCCCCCGCGTGATCGGTCAATCCCCACCGGCCCGGTGGCACGACCAGCGTCGGCCTCACATCCCCACCGTCCGGGGGGACTCATGCGACCGCGCAGGGCATCACTGCGGGCAGCAGCCGCGACAGCCGTCATCGGCGCCTTCCTCTCAGGACGGCCGGGCCGAACAGCGCTTCGCGGAACTCGAGCGGGCCCCCGCCGCCTGCCACAGCTTCGAGGGCGAAGGGTACATCGGCCCCTTCAAGGCGACGGTGAAGGCGGAGAGAACAGCGGAGTTCGGTGACGAGGCGGTCGCCTACCGCGTCACCATCCCCATGGAGCCGGAACAGCCCGGCGACCGCAACGAGCAGCACGTCGTGGTCCGCACGGGGAACACCATCGCCACGTTCCAGGAACTCAGCATCGGCAAGGACCTGTTCTTCCCCCGGAGCTGATCAGCCGCCAGGTGGAGCGCCTGCGGGACGCCCAACGCCCCTGACCTACGGGCTCCGGCACTCCTGGCACACACCGCCTCGACGGCCGGCCGACACCCCCCGTGGACATCGGCCGGCCGTATCAGCGGGTCCGGCCCGCGATCAGCCCTGGATCAGCCCGCGATCAGTCCGCGATCGGCAGGTAGACCCGGTTACCGGCCGCGGCGAACTCCTTGGACTTCTCCGCCATGCCCTCCTCGATCTCCTCCTGCGAACCGCCGTGCTGACGGCGGATGTCCTGGGAGATCTTCATCGAGCAGAACTTCGGCCCGCACATCGAGCAGAAGTGCGCCGTCTTCGCGGGCTCGGCGGGCAGCGTCTCGTCGTGGAACTCCCGGGCGGTGTCCGGGTCGAGGGCCAGGTTGAACTGGTCCTCCCACCGGAACTCGAACCGCGCGTCGGAGAGCGCGTCGTCCCACTCCTGCGCGCCCGGGTGGCCCTTGGCGAGGTCGGCCGCGTGGGCGGCGATCTTGTAGGTGATCACGCCCGTCTTCACGTCGTCCCGGTTGGGCAGCCCCAGGTGCTCCTTGGGCGTGACGTAGCAGAGCATCGCCGTGCCCCACCAGGCGATCATCGCGGCGCCGATGCCCGAGGTGATGTGGTCGTAGGCGGGCGCGACATCCGTGGTCAGCGGGCCGAGCGTGTAGAACGGCGCCTCCTCGCAGATCTCCTGCTGGAGGTCGATGTTCTCCTTGATCTTGTGCATCGGGACGTGCCCGGGGCCCTCGATCATCGTCTGCACACCGAACCGCTTGGCGATGGTGTTCAGCTCGCCCAGCGTACGCAGCTCGGCGAACTGCGCCTCGTCGTTGGCGTCCGCGATCGACCCGGGGCGCAGCCCGTCACCGAGGGAGTAGGTGACGTCGTACGTCGCGAGGATCTCGCAGAGCTCCTCGAAGTGCTCGTAGAGGAACGACTCCTTGTGGTGCGCCAGGCACCAGGCCGCCATGATCGAGCCGCCGCGCGAGACGATGCCGGTCTTGCGGCGGGCCGTCAGCGGGACGTACGGCAGGCGCACCCCGGCGTGCACCGTCATGTAGTCCACGCCCTGCTCGGCCTGCTCGATGACCGTGTCCTTGTAGATCTCCCAGGTCAGCTCCTCCGCCCGGCCGTCCACCTTCTCCAACGCCTGGTAGAGCGGCACCGTTCCGATCGGTACGGGGGAGTTGCGCAGCACCCACTCGCGGGTGGTGTGGATGTTGCGGCCGGTGGACAGGTCCATGACCGTATCGGCGCCCCACTGGGTCGCCCAGGTCATCTTGTCCACCTCCTCCTCGATGGAGGAGGTGACGGCCGAGTTGCCGATGTTGGCGTTGACCTTCACCAGGAACCGCTTGCCGATGATCATCGGCTCGATCTCGGGGTGGTTGACGTTGGCGGGCAGCACCGCCCGGCCCGCCGCGATCTCCTCCCGTACGACTTCGGCCTCGACGTTCTCCCGGATCGCGACGTACTCCATCTCCGGGGTGATCTCGCCCCGGCGGGCGTACGCGAGCTGGGTGACGGGCCGTCCGTCGCGGCTGCGGCGCGGCTGGCGCGGGCGGCCGGGGAAGACCGCGTCGAGGTTGCGCAGCCCGCCGCGCGGCGAGGTGTGCTTGACCCCGTCGTCCTCGGGGCGGACCGGGCGGCCCGCGTACTCCTCGGTGTCGCCGCGCGCGATGATCCAGTTCTCCCGCAGGGGCGCGAGGCCCCGGCGGACATCGGTGTCGATGGCGGGATCGGTGTACGGCCCCGACGTGTCGTAGAGCGTCACGTCCTTGCCGTTGGTGAGGTGCACCTGTCGGACCGGCACCCGGAGGTCCGGGCGCGAGCCCTGGACGTACCCCTTGTGCCAGCCGATGGACTTCCCGGCCCCGTCGTCCGGAATCGCGCCGTCGGGCGTTCCGTCGTTCTGTTTCGAGGCAGGCGTGCGTGCGTCCGCTGTGGTCATGAGACCTACTCCCTACGCCGGCATTACCCGGTAACAGGTTCGGCGGTCGGCGCAGCCTGTCCCGTACGGATGTACGGCGATCTCAGCGCCCTCTCAGCCCGGTGCTCCGAGCTCCCGCGTGTGCAAAGGTGCCTCCACGCTAGCGTCCTTTCCGGCGAGCTGACCAGAGGGCCCACCCGTTCTTGCGATGATCGCCCCGTGACCTCCCCCCAGAGCGACCCCGCACCCCAGCCGCCCCAGGGCCACAGCCACGGCCACACGCACAGCCACGGACCCGCCGCCCCGGTCTCCAAGCACCTGCGCAAAGTCATCGCCGCCGTCCTGATCCCGTTCGCCACGGCGGTCGTCGTCGGGCTGATCGCGTTCTGGCCCGGCGGCGTCCCCGACCACGAGCGCACCGGCGTCGGATTCGACCGGCAGACCCAGGACGGCAAGGTCGTCCAGGTCGTCAAGGTCGACTGCGCCGACGTCAACGCGGCGCAGGTCCCGCCGACCGGCGACACCTCCACGCCCTCGGGCCGGGAGGCGGTCAACGGGCAGGAGGGGGAGTGCGCCAAGGCGACCGTCGAGGTGACCACCGGCAGCGACAAGGGCCGTCAGTTCGTCGAGGTGGTCCAGCCGGACGCGCCCCGCCAACTGCGCGAGGGCCAGGGCGTGGTGGTGGCGTACGCCCCCGACGCACCGCGCGACCTCCAGTACAGCGTCACCGACGTGAACCGGGAAATCCCCATGACGCTGCTGGCCGCGGTCTTCGCGCTGGCGGTGGTCGCGGTGGGCAGGCTGCGTGGGGTGATGGCGCTGGTGGCGCTGGCCGTCTCCTTCGCCGTACTGACCCTGTTCATCCTGCCGGCGATCCTCCAGGGGTCGAATCCCCTGGTGGTGGCGGTGATCGGGGCCAGCGCCATCATGCTGGCGGCGCTCTACATGTGCCACGGGGTGACGGCCCGGACCTCCGTGGCGGTCATCGGCACCCTGATCTCGCTGCTGCTGATCGGGCTGCTCGGCTCCCTGTTCATCGGCTGGGCGAGCCTCAGCGGCAACACCGACGACAACACCGGGCTCATCCACGGCCTCTACCCGGACATCGACATGAGCGGTCTGCTGCTGGCCGGTGTCATCATCGGTTCGCTCGGTGTGCTCGACGATGTGACGGTCACCCAGACCTCCGCCGTCTGGGAACTGCACCAGGCGGACCCGCAGATGGGTTGGCGCGGGCTCTACCGGGCAGGTATCCGGATCGGAAGGGACCACATCGCCTCGGTCGTGAACACCCTGGTGCTGGCGTACGCGGGCGCGGCGCTGCCGCTCCTGCTGCTGTTCTCCATCGCCCAGAGCAGTGTGGGGACGGTGGCCAACAGCGAGCTGGTGGCGGAGGAGATCGTCCGGACGCTGGTCGGTTCGATCGGTCTGGTCGCCTCGGTGCCGGTGACGACCGTGCTCGCCGCGCTGGTGGTCTCGGCGGACCGGCCGGGCGCCCGCATCTCCTCGTCCACGGCCGCCCCCGCACGGACCGGCAGGGGCCGTCGCCGCAAGGCGTGAGAAGGGGTTCGGCGGAGTGATCTACCTGTACGGCCGGCCCTCAGCCCGCGTTCTGCTCCTCGGCGAGGATGCGGCCGAGCGCCTCCTCCAGGTTCCCGTCGAAGTCACCCAGCGTGTGCTCCTGACCGAGGGGCACCAGCTTGTCGGTTCTGTCGAGGAACGCCACCAGTGGTGCCGTACCGGCCCGGAACAGCGCGCGGTCCGCGCCGACCTGGAGGCGGATGTGCACATCGCCGAGACCCTCGGGTTCGGTCGGCCCGATGTGCACATCGCCGTCGCCGCTGGGGCTGTTGATTCCGTCCAGCAGCAGCTCACGACCGAATGCCCAGGTCACCGGGGCATCGCCGGGCAGATGGAACGTCATCCGGATGGCATAGGGATCAGCCACCTCGTACCGGAGCTCCACCGGAATACGGAACGAGAGCTCCTCGGAGACGAGGAAGCTCATCATGACCTCTGCTTGAACCGACTCGCGCATCGTTCAACCCCGGAGTAGATGAAACTGGCCAGGAATGATCCCCCATGGCCCTATTGACGCCATCGTGGTGCACGCGATAGCAGATCACAAGGAGTGATTTTTCAGATACTGATAGAGAACACGAACGAACGCAAGAGGCTCGCCACTTCGCCACGTAGCTGTTCGACTGCGGGCAGCAACCGTTCTTCCCGGTCCAGGGGTACGGAAATGGCCATCGCCGCAATGGTGGCACCGGCCGCGACGGGAATGGCGGCGCAGACGGTCCCCAGTGCGTACTCCTGGCGTTCGATAACCGGTTCACCCCGCCGAAACGTCCGTAGCCGCTCCAGAAGTGCCGCGCGATCTCGCACTGAGTAACGAGTGAGCGGTCGTACGGGGTGGCGGTCGAGGTGGTCCTCGCGGTCCTTCTCATCGAGCTGGCCGAGAAGACACTGCCCGATCGCGTGCGCGTGCCCGGTCTCCCGGAAGGAGGCCCACTCGTCCACCGCCGGGGAGTCGGGGGCGTCGGCGACCGCGATGAGCTCGATCTCGCCCTCGCGGTAGACGGCGCAGTACACCGGGACCCCGATGGCGTCCCGCCAGTGCGCGAGGGAGTCGGTGACGGTGGCGGGCCGGCTCCTGCGCTCCTGAGCGGCGGTCAGGTTCTCGGCGGCGGCGCCGAAGAGGAAGACACCGTTTTCCCGGCGGAGATAGCCCTCGTACGTGAGGGTGCGCAGCAGGTGGTACGCGGTCGGCAGCGGCAGCCCTGCCTCGCGTGCGAGTTGCTTGGCCGGCGCCCCGTCCCGATGGGTGCCCACAGCTTCCAGCAGCCTCAACGCCCGCTGAACCGAACCGATCAACGTCGGGACAGCGGGACTCGATGCCGTGGTCAAAGGTCACCCCCAGGCATGGTGACGGGCCGTCGGCCCTCCCGTGGGGGCCGCCCCCACGGGCCTGCCGCACCAACGACCGGGCTGTCGTACAAACCACTGGTCACTCGGTCGGTTCGGTGACAGAAGGTCACATTCCAGGTGGCGGCAGCGTTATGTCACTGTATCGGCCGCCTCCGGCAGGAGGGGGTTTTCCTCCTGGACTTAGCTCAGCTGGGCTAATCCGCAGACCGGTGCGGCCCCCCGTCCCGCACGGGCCTGCGGCAGCCCCGCTACCAGTCGCCGCGTGAGGAGGACGAGGACATGAACTTGCGTACGACGAAGACCAGACCGCCGACCAGCACCACGAAGATCAGGACCTTGAAGAGCAGGCTGATCACGAAGGTGAGCAGACTGGCGATCAGACCGCCGAACACGAAGATCGCGATGACGGGCACCGCGATCCACTTCACCCACCAGGGCATTCCCGCGACTATCTCCCGCACGGCCATCGCCATCTACCTCGTCTCTCTGGGGTTTCCTGCCTCGATGCTAAGGGGGCGGGGCACCCCGGCGGGGGCCCCGCAGCCCTTGAAGACCCCTGATCGAACCCTTAGGGAAACCCGGGGTTCAGCCCCACGGCAGGCTCAGCCCTCCGGAGGGGAGAAGACGACCATCACGCGCAGATCCTCGGTGATGTGGTGGAACTTGTGGGCCACCCCGGCGGGCACATAGACCACGCTCCCCCGGCCGACCTGTGTGGTCTCCGTCCCGACCGTGATCGACGCACGGCCGCTGACGACGAAGTACACCTCGTCCTGCCGGTGCGGCTGCTGCGGATCGAGGGCGCCCGCGTCCAGGGCGTACAGGCCGACGGACATGTTCCGCTCCCGCACGAACTGCAGGTAGGCGCCGTCGTTGGCGGCCCGCTCCGCCTCCAGCTCGTCCAGTCTGAATGCCTTCATGGCCCGTCCGTCCGCCCTTGTGACCCGTGCTACCGGTTCCGTTTGCGCTGTCGGTGTCCACCACCGATCATGTCTGCCACGATCAGACACATGAAGAATTTCGTAGTCAAGACGATCGCCAACGCGGGTGCGCTGGCCGTGGCCATCTGGCTGATCAGCGACATCACGCTGGAGGGCGGCTCCACCGGCCGCAAGGCCCTCACCCTGATCCTGGTCGCGCTGCTCTTCGGCCTGGTGAACTTCCTGGTCAAGCCGGTGGTCGAGCTCCTCACCTTCCCCTTGTTCATTCTGACGCTCGGCCTGATCACCTTGGTGGTCAACGCCCTGATGCTGCTGCTGACCTCCTGGCTGGCCGGTGTCTTCGATCTCAGTTTCCATGTCGAGGGCTTCTGGACCGCGGTGCTCGGCGCACTGATCATCTCGGTCGTCTCCTGGGCCCTCAACATGGTCCTGCCGGACGAGGACTGATCCCGGACCTTCCCCCGGGCCGCCCGGCGACCCGGGCCACCTGACAACGTACGGAGCAGCATGAGCACCATGGGCGACGGAACGCGCGCGGTACGCGCCGGGCTTCCCGAACCGGAGCAGTACGGACCGGCCCTGCCCGGCCCGGTCTTCGCCGCGCACTTCCACCTCTCCGGCGAACCGGTGGGTCCCTATACCTACGGCCGGGACACCAACCCGACGTGGACCCATCTGGAACGGGCCATCGGCGAGCTGGAGGCGCCCGGCGAGGACGTCAGCACGACGGTGTTCGCCTCCGGGATGGCGGCGATCACCGCCGTACTGCTCTCGCAGGTCCGCACCGGCGACACCGTGGTGCTGCCGGACGACGGCTACCAGGCGCTGCCGCTCGTACGGGAGCAGCTGGCGGCCTTCGGCATCGAGGTCCGGACCGCGCCGACCGGCGGCGATGCCCAGCTGGCTCTGCTGGAGGGGGCGAAGCTGCTGTGGATCGAGAGCCCCTCCAACCCGGGGCTGGACGTCTGTGACATCCGTCGGCTGGTGGCGGCGGCGCACGACGCGGGTGCGCTGGTCGCCGTCGACAACACCCTGGCCACCCCGGTCGGCCAGCGCCCGCTGGAGCTCGGCGCGGACTTCTCGGTGGCCAGCGACACCAAGGGCATGACCGGGCACGGCGACATCCTGCTGGGCCATGTCACCTGCCGTGACCCCGGGCCGGCCGCCGACGTACGGCGCTGGCGCAAGGTCGTCGGAGCGATTCCGGGCCCGATGGAGACCTGGCTCGCCCACCGCTCGCTCGCCACCCTCCAGCTGCGCGTCGACCGGCAGTGCACCACCGCTCTGGCGCTCGCCGAGTCCCTGGCCGAGCGGGCCGAGGTCACCGGGCTGCGCTATCCGGGGCTGCCCACCGACCCGTCGTACGGGGTCGCCGTGCGCCAGATGCGGCGCTTCGGTTCGGTGGTGTCATTCGAGCTGGCCGACCGGGAGACCGCCGAACGCTTCCTCGCCGCGCTGCGGCTGGTCGACGACGCGACGAGTTTCGGCGGTGTACGGTCCACCGCCGAGCGCCGGGGCCGCTGGGGCGGCGACGCCGTGCCGGAGGGCTTCATCCGCTTCTCGGTGGGCGCGGAGGACCCGGAGGACCTGCTGGCTGACGTCGGCCGGGCGCTGGACGAAGCGGTCCAGCAGGCCGGGGGAGTTTCAGACGGCTCCGCGCGGGCCACTCTCTTGCCATGACCGAACGTCCTGTGGTCAAGCGCACCGCACGCGCCATCCTGCTCGACGGTGACGACCTCGTCCTTATCAAGCGCACGAAGCCGGGGGTCGATCCGTACTGGCTCACGCCCGGCGGCGGGGTGGAGCCGGAGGACGCCACCGTGGTCGACGCGCTGCACCGCGAGGTCGACGAGGAGCTGGGCGCCAAGATCGTCGACGTGGTGCCCTGCTTCGTCGACACCGTCGAGCACATCGCGGACGGCGGTGTGACGGGGGTGAAGGTCCAGCACTTCTTCGTCTGCCGGCTCGCGTCGATGGACGTCACCCGGCGGCACGGCCCGGAGATCGACGAGCCCTGCGGCGCGTACGAGATCGTCCGGGTGCCGTTCAGCCGGGTCGGGATCGCCGCCGTCCACCTCGTGCCGCTGTCCCTGCGCCACTATCTGGACGGCAACATCGAGGGCGTACGGGCGCTGCACGCCCCCGACCTGGGCTGACGGTCCGGCCGGGCTCCATGTTTCACGTGAAACCGAGCGGGGGCCCGGGCCGCCGCCGAGCGGCGGACGCCCTGGTTCTCGGCCAGTTCCGGGAAACCGGTGGACGGGCGATCATCGCGTCGGACAGCCTGACCCCATGCACCGCCCATCACCCCTGCCCCTCGTCGACCTGCCCGTACGGCGCCTCTCCCGGGTGGACCTGGTCTCCTGCGCCGATCTCTGCGAGGACCGGGGCTGGCCGCGCGACGAACACCGGTGGGGCCTGCTCCTCTCCGCGGGTACGGGGTACGGGATCGACTCCCCCGACGGAAAGGGGCTGGCGGCGGCCTGTGTGATGACGTCGTACGGGCCCCGCCTGGCCGCCGTCGGCATGCTGCTCGTCGCCGAACGCCACGCCCGCCGGGGGATCGCCCGGCGGCTGATGCGCCATGTGCTGGAGGAAGCCGGGTCCACCCCGCTCGCGCTGTACGCCACACCCCAGGGCCGACGGCTCTACGAGGAGCTCGGCTTCGTTCAGGTGGGCCGGACCGAGCGGCTCAGTGGCCGTTTCCGGGCGGAGGCCCCGGCATCGGCCGTGTCCACCCGTCCGGCGACGGCGGATGACCTGCAGTCGATGGTCCGGCTCGACCTGCCCGTCTTCGGCGTCGACCGGACGCACATCATCGCCCGGCTCCCGGCCTTCTCCGACCGGCTCCGGGTCGCCGAGGAGAACGGAGAGCTGATTGGTTACGCGGGCCTCTGGCCGAGCGGCACCTCCCATGCGGTCGGCCCGCTGATCGCCCGGGACACCGCCACCGCGAAGGCCCTCGTCACCGCGCTGGCCGCCACGACGGACCGGCCGCTGCGGATCGATGTCGACGCGCGCCACGAGGAGCTGCTGGGCTGGCTGGTGGAGCGCGGTCTCGAGCCGGGCTCCCGGACCGCCGTGATGACGTACGGCGTCGCGGACCTGCCGGGCGACGCGAGCCGCAGGTTCGCCCCGCTCACGATCGCGACGGGCTGACGCAGGGCGGAGCCGCACCGCCCGACAGGCGGTGCGGCTGTTCGGTGCCTGTTCCGGGTTCTGTGTCCTCGCCTCAGACGAGGGTGTCCGCCGCAGCCGTCGCGAACCCGTGGTCCTGCTCGGGCGCTCCGCCGCCGACCCCGATGGCGCCGATCAGCCGGCCGTCACGGTGCAGGGGGACGCCTCCGGCGATGAAGAGCAGCGGGCGGTCCAGCGCGGTCGGCAGGGTGTGGAAGAGCCCGTCCGGCCGCACGGCGTCGACCAGGTCCGCGGTGGGGGTGTCGAGCTGGAGCGCGGTGAACGCCTTGCGGGTGCTGGTCTCTCCGGCGATGAGAACCGCCCGGTCGTCGCGCCGGAAGGCCAGCAGGTGGCCGCCCGCGTCCACGACGCTCACGGCGACGGCGATCCCGGCCGCCTCGGCGGCGTCGCGGACCGCCGCGACGAGGGCCTCGGCGTCCTGGACGGCCAGGGGGGCGACTGCGGTGGTGGTGCTCATGGAACTGCTCCTGATCGTTTCCGTGGTGCGGGTGGTTCGCTGGGGAAAGCCCCGGTGGGGCGGGGCTCAGTGCCGGGCCGTGACGGCGACCGGCCCGGGAGTGCTCCCGGCGACGGTCCGGCCCCCGGTGGCGGGGGCGCGGCGCTCCAGCAGGCCGGAGACCACGGCCAGGACCAGCGCGGAGGCGGCGAGGGCCGCGCCGACCCAGTTGGGGGCGGTGTAGCCGAGCCCGGCGGCGATCACGAGGCCGCCGAGCCAGGCGGCCAGGGCGTTGCCGAGGTTGAAGGCCCCGATGTTGACGGCGGAGGCCAGGGTGGGAGCGCCCGCCGCCTGGTCGAGGACCCGCTTCTGGAGCGGGGGGACGGTCGCGAAGCCCAGGGCGCCGATCAGCACGACGGTGACGGCCGCGGCGGGCTTGTTGTGGGCGGTGACGGTGAACAGGCCGAGGACGAGGGCGAGCGCGCCGAGCGAGACGTACAGCATCGGCATCAGACGGCGGTCGGCGAACCTCCCGCCGACCAGGTTGCCGCCCACCATGCCGAGGCCGAAGAGGACCAGCAGCCAGGTGACGGACGAGGCCGAGTATCCGGCGACCTCGGTCATCATCGGGGTGATGTAGGTGATCGCGGCGAAGACTCCGCCGAAGCCCAGGACGGTCATGGCCATCGCGAGCAGGACCTGGACGTTGCGGAACGCGGCCAGTTCGTGGCGGATGCGTACGCCTTCGGGCGTGGGCTGCTCCGGAACGAGCTTCGCGACTCCGAGGAGCCCGATCACACCGAGGAGGGCGACGACGACGAACGTGGTCCGCCAGCCCGCGGACTGGCCGATGTAGGTGCCGAGCGGGACGCCGACGACGTTGGCGACGGTGAGCCCGGTGAACATCATGGCGATGGCCCCGGCCCTCTTCTGCGGGGCGACCAGACCGGCCGCGACCACGGAGCCGATGCCGAAGAAGGCACCGTGGGCGAGGGAGGCGACCACGCGTCCGGCGAGCATGACGCCGAAGACGGGGGCGAGGGCGGAGACCAGGTTGCCCACGATGAACAGCCCCATCAGGAGCATCAGCATCCGCTTACGGGTGACCCGGGTGCCGAGCAGGGTCATCAGCGGGGCGCCGAGGACAACACCGAGCGCGTAGCCCGTCACCAGAAAACCCGCCGTCGGGATCGAGACCTGGAAGTCCGCGGCGACCTCGGGGAGCAGCCCCATGATCACGAACTCGGTCGTCCCGATCCCGAATGCCCCGATGGCGAGGGCGAGGAGCGCGAGCGGCATGGGTTTCACCTTCCCTGAAGATTGCGTGTGCGCTTTACCGTCGTAGACAATAATTGCAGACGCTGGTTAATTGCAAACGCTGGCTATTGCAGGCGTCCCCTATCCTGGAACCACGCAGCTCCGGCACGGAGGAGAGACCATGACCGCGACCGACCCGGCCCTGACCGCCCTCGCCCAGGGCTGGTGCGCCCTCTCCCTGCTCCACGGGAAGATCGAGGCCCGCGTCGAACGCGCCCTCCAGTCGGGCCACGGGCTCAGCGTTCGCGAGTACTCGCTGCTCGATGTGCTGAGCCGACAGCACAGCGGCCCCGGCGGCCACCTCCAGATGAAGCAGGTCGCCGACGCCGTGGTGCTCAGCCAGAGCGCCACCACCCGCCTGGTCACCAGGCTGGAGGAGCGCGGGCTGCTGACCCGGTATCTGTGCGCGACCGACCGGCGGGGCATCTACACCGATGTCACCGAGGCCGGACTCGACCTGCTCGCGGCGGCCCGGCCGACCAACGACAGCGCCCTGCGGGCGGCCCTGGACGAGGCGTCGGAGAACCCCGAGCTCGCCCCCCTGGTCCGGGTGGTCGAAGGGCTGAAGGCCACGGTCTGACCGAGCGGACCACGTACTCTGCCGGTCATGAGCGATCTTGAGATACGCCCCATGGCCGAGCCCGACCTCGCCGCCGTGGTGGCCATGCTGGCCGACGACCCGCTCGGCGCGCAGCGCGAGTCGCCGGACGACCTGTCCCCCTACCGCGCCGCTCTCCGCCGACTGGCCGACGACCCGAACCAGCATGTCGTGGTCGCCGTCCGCGAGGGCCGTGCCGTCGGGACCCTCCAGCTGACCGTGGTCCCCGGACTGTCCCGGCGCGGTGCCACCCGCTCCATCATCGAGGGCGTCCGCATCCACGCCGACGAGCGGGGCAGCGGGCTCGGCACGCAGCTGATCCAGTGGGCGGTCGACGAATCCCGCCGCCAGGGCTGCCAGTTGGTGCAGCTCACCTCGGATGCCACCCGCGAGGACGCGCACCGCTTCTACGAGCGGCTCGGGTTCACGGCCAGCCACGTGGGCTTCAAGCTCGCTCTCTGACACACCAACGGCCGGTGGGGGTGGGTGTTTCACGTGAAACACCCACCCCCACCGGCCGTCACGGACCGGCTGTCAGCCGCCGGTCCCCCGCCAGCCCGCCGGGTCCAGCCCACCGGGAACATCCGCCCCCGCCTCATAGGGCTCACGGGTGAAGGCGAACGAGCCGAGGTCGAGGTGGTCGACCGAGCCGTCGTCCCTGCGTACGACACGGAGGATCTCCCCCGCGTAGTAGTCGTCCAGGCCCGTCCAGGTGCCGTCCGGCCGGGGCGCGAAGGACGCACCGCGACCGGTGCCGCCCAGCGGCCTGAGCTCAAGGCCCCGGCCCCCGGTCAGCCTCAGCGTGAACGTGTGGGTCCCCCAGTGCCAGATCCCCGTCAGGGCGAGCAGTTCCTCGTCGACCTCCGGCAGCGGGCTCCAGGGTTCCGGGATACGCGGCTCCGCGTCCGCGACGATGCTCAGGAGTTCGGCGGCCACCGTGCCGGCGGGCAGGCCCGAGGTGGCGTTGGCGAGAGCGACCGCGGCGACATCGTCCTGCTCGCTGAACCACAGGCCCGCGACGAATCCGGGCAGTGAACCCCCGTGCCCGAAGAGGGTACGGGTCTCCGTCTTCACGATCTGGAGACCGAGACCGTATCCGCTGCCCCCGATCTCGGTGGGGGCGGCGGGGGTCCGCATCTCCCGTACGGACGCGGCCGACAGGACCCGGTCGTCCCCCTCGGCCAGGAAGCCGGCGAACCGCAGCAGATCGGCGGGGGTCGACCAGAGCTGACCGGCGGGCGCCATCAGCCCCAGGTCCTCGGCGGGCTCGCTCACCACCGCATCGGCCCAGGGGTGCACGGCCCAGCCCTCCGCGTACGGTGCGACCGGCCCGTAGGTCGTACGGTCCATGCCCAGCGGCTCCAGGATCTCGCGGCGCAGCGCCTCCTCCCAGGAGACCCCGCGCACCGCTTCGACCAGCGAACCGAGCAGGGTGTAGCCCGGGTTGGAGTAGTGGAAGCGGTGACCCGCCGGATGCGGCTGCGGGCGCTCGCCGAGCACATCGGCGAGTTCGGGCCGCAGGGTCCCCGGGGTCCGCTCCCACCAGGGGGCGGGCGCCTCGGCGCCCAGTCCGGCGCTGTGGCCGAGCAGTTGGAAGACGGTCGCCCCGCCCGCCCCGGTGCCGGGGAGGTGCTTCTCCACCTGGTCGTCCAGGTCGAGCAGCCCCTCGTCGCGCAGCCGCAGGACCAGGACCGCGGTGAAGGTCTTGGTGATCGAGCCGATCCGGTACTGCGTATCGGCGTCCGGGAACGGCCCCTCCTGACCCGTACGGCCCCCGCTCCAGGCGATCCGCCCCTCCCGCCGGACCGCAGCGGCGAGAGAGGGCGCCCGGCCCTCCCGCTGTGCGGTGGCGATGCGGTGGAGGAGGGAGCGCCGGGTACTGGGGAGCAGTTCTTCACTGGGAGAGGTCATGGTCAACCCATACCCGACGAACTGCCGCCCGGGCGAGGTAATTACCGGGCGCGAGCTCCTTCACGAACAGCGCGCTCCGGCACCCGGCGCTTCCGGCCCGGAAGCCGGAAAGCCGGAGCCGGTCAGTCGGCCAGTCGGTCAGTCGGTCAGTCGGTGCCGAACTCCATCGCCGCGTGGTCGAGCATCTCGTCGTCGCCGGAGTCCTGGCCGCGCGAGGCGATGGCCTCGGCGCCGCCCTGCGGCATCGCGCCGATCAGTCCGGTCGAGGCCGCCTGGGCGGCACCGATGAGCGCGGGGTGGGTCGAGCCGACCATGCCGAGACCGGCGTACTGCTCGAGCTTGGCGCGCGAGTCGGCGATGTCGAGGTTGCGCATGGTGAGCTGGCCGATCCGGTCCACCGGACCGAACGCGGAGTCCTCGGTGCGCTCCATCGACAGCTTGTCCGGGTGGTAGCTGAAAGCCGGTCCCGAGGTGTCCAGGATCGAGTAGTCCTCACCGCGCCGCAGCCGCAGCGTCACCTCCCCGGTGACCGCCGTGCCGACCCAGCGCTGCAGCGACTCGCGGATCATCAGCGCCTGCGGGTCGAGCCAGCGGCCCTCGTACATCAGTCGGCCGAGCCGCCGCCCCTCGTTGTAGTAGTTGTCCAGGGTGTCCTCGTTGTGGATCGCGTTGACCAGCCGCTCGTACGCCGCGTGCAGCAGCGCCATCCCAGGGGCCTCGTAGATACCGCGGCTCTTGGCCTCGATCACCCGGTTCTCGATCTGGTCCGACATCCCCATGCCGTGGCGTCCGCCGATCGCGTTCGCCTCCATCACCAGGGCGACCGGGGTCTCGAACTTCCTGCCGTCGATCGTCACAGGGCGGCCCTGCTCGAAGCCGATCGTCACGTTCTCGGCGGCGATCTCCACCTCGGGGTCCCAGAACCGCACGCCCATGATCGGGTCCACGGTCTCGATGCCGGTGTCGAGGTGCTCCAGGGTCTTGGCCTCATGGGTGGCACCCCAGATGTTGGCGTCGGTGGAGTACGCCTTCTCACTGCTGTCGCGGTAGGGCAGGTCGTGGGCGAGCAGCCACTCCGACATCTCCTTGCGGCCGCCCAGCTCGGTGACGAAGTCCGCGTCCAGCCAGGGCTTGTAGATCCGCAGGTGCGGGTTGGCGAGCAGGCCGTACCGGTAGAACCGCTCGATGTCGTTGCCCTTGAACGTCGATCCGTCGCCCCAGATCTGGACGTCGTCCTCCATCATCGCCCGGACCAGCAGGGTCCCGGTGACCGCACGGCCGAGCGGCGTGGTGTTGAAGTAGGCACGCCCGCCCGAGCGGATGTGGAACGCACCGCAGGTGAGCGCGGCCAGCCCCTCCTCCACCAGCGCCGCACGGCAGTCGACCAGCCGCGCGACCTCGGCACCGTACGCCAGCGCGCGCCCGGGCACCGAGCCGATGTCGGGCTCGTCGTACTGGCCGATGTCGGCGGTGTAGGTGCACGGGACGGCGCCCTTGTCGCGCATCCACGCGACCGCGACGGAGGTGTCGAGTCCGCCGGAGAAGGCGATGCCGACGCGCTCGCCGGTGGGCAGGGAGGTGAGAACCTTAGACATAGGAAGAGTATGCATCTTCACGCATGGCCATGCAAAGGCTGTGACGGGTTCAGTCCTGATCCACGCCGTCCGCCGCATGGGGAAGCAGGGGGAACAGCCGGGTGATGAGGGCCACCGGCCGAGCGCCGTCGGGCCGGGCCAGGGGGCGTTGCTCGCGGTCCTGGTAGGGCGCGAGGGCCCGCCGGATCACGTCCGCGACCCGGCTCATCTCTTCGGGTGTCAGGTAGGCGACGGCACTGAAGGCTTCGTCGTGACGCCATTCGGCCGACGCCTCGTCCCGCTGGGTCAGCCATCGCTGCCAGCTCTCGTCCTCCAGCCCGCGGGCCAGGTTGCCGAACTGCTCCTCCACCGTGGGGGCGTCGGCCGCGGGGGTGTGCCGCCTCAGACGCCAGGGGCGTGCGCGGCCCCCATGACGGGGGGCTTCTTCGATGTATCCGTGGCGGGCGAGCTGCCGCAGGTGGAACGAGCAGAGGCCAGAGCTGTACCCCAGCCGGGAGGCGGCTTCGGTCGCCGTGACGGTACCGACCTCGGCGAGCAGGTCCAGCAGGGCCGTACGGACTCCGTGCTCACGCAGTTCTTCGCCGGTGTCGGCTGTCCGGCCGTCCGGGGCGTTGACGCCATCTTCAGTCACTTTGCAAAGTCTGCTACTTTGCAAAGCGTCTTGCAAGCAGGAGTACCGCGAGGGCGTCCGTTGCGGTGACCTCCGCGGACCTGTGGCGTGCGCAAAAGGAGACACCATGTCTGTTCGTCACGAACGGCCACGCCCCGTCGACCGCCGGGCCCGGGTGCTGGGCCGCCCGGTGGACACCTGTCCGGCTCTGCCGCCGGAGGCGGAACGGGGTTCGGTTCGCAGGATCACGGTGGTCGGTGAGGAGGTGCTGAGCCGCCCGTGCCGGGAGGTGACCGAGTTCGGGACTCCGGAGCTGTCGGCGTTGATCGACGACATGTTCCTGACCATGCATGTGGCCGACGGCGCGGGCCTGGCCGCCAACCAGGTGGGCGTCGGCCTGCGCCTGTTCGTGTACGACTGCCCGGACGACTATGGAATCCGGCATGTCGGTCACATCATCAACCCGGTTCTGGACCTGCCCGATCCGGGTAGCCGCCGCCTCATCGACGACTTCGAGGGCTGCCTGTCCGTACCCGGTGCGGGCATGGCGGTTCCTCGCCCCGATCGTGCTGTCGCTCGCGGTCGCGACAAGGACGGCAGCCCCCTCGTCATCGAGGGAACGGGTTACTTCGCCCGGTGCCTGCAACACGAGACGGACCACCTCCTCGGTCACACCTACCTCGACCGGCTCTCCAAGCGGGACCGCAAAGACGCGTTGAGGCAGATGGCGGACCGCAGTGAGGACGTCTTCGCTCAGCGCGCCGCCAAGGCCGCCCGTCTGGAGCGGTGAGAGCTCGGAAGCTGACGCCCCGCAGAGCCTTCCTCAGGTCTGCGCCATGTCGACGAAGCGGGAGTAGTGGCCCTGGAAGGCCACGGTGATGGTGGCCGTCGGGCCGTTACGGTGCTTGCCGACGATGATGTCGGCCTCGCCCGCGCGCGGGGACTCCTTCTCGTACGCGTCCTCGCGGTGGAGCAGGATGACCATGTCGGCGTCCTGCTCGATGGAGCCGGACTCACGCAGGTCGGAGACCATCGGCTTCTTGTCCGTACGCTGCTCGGGGCCACGGTTCAGCTGCGAGAGCGCGATCACCGGGACCTCCAGCTCCTTGGCCAGCAGCTTCAGGTTTCGGGACATGTCCGAGACCTCCTGCTGGCGGCTCTCGGACCGCTTCGCCCCACCGGCCTGCATCAGCTGGAGGTAGTCGATGATCACGAGCTTGATGTCGTTGCGCTGCTTCAGCCGACGGCACTTCGCACGGATCTCCATCATCGACAGGTTGGGGGAGTCGTCGATGTAGAGCGGGGCGGCCGAGACCTCCGGCATCCGGCGCGCGAGCCGCGTCCAGTCCTCGTCCGTCATCGTGCCGGACCGCATGTGGTGCAGGGCCACCCGCGCCTCGGCCGACAGCAGACGCATCGCGATCTCGTTGCGCCCCATCTCGAGGGAGAAGATGACACTCGGCAGGTTGTTCTTGATCGACGCGGCGCGCGCGAAGTCCAGTGCCAGCGTGGACTTGCCCATGGCGGGACGGGCCGCGATGACGATCATCTGGCCGGGGTGCATGCCGTTCGTCAGGGCGTCGAGGTCCGTGAAGCCCGTCGGGACACCGGTCATCTCGCCGCTGCGCGAGCCGATGGCCTCGATCTCGTCGAGCGCGCCCTCCATGATGTCGCCGAGGGGGAGGTAGTCCTCGCTGGTGCGCTGCTCGGTGACCGCGTAGATCTCAGCCTGCGCGGAGTTGACGATCTCGTCGACGTCGCCGTCGGCCGCGTATCCCATCTGCGTGATCTTCGTGCCGGCCTCGACGAGCCGCCGCAGGACCGCCCGCTCGTGGACGATCTCCGCGTAGTACGAGGCGTTGGCCGCGGTCGGCACGGACTGCACCAGCGTGTGCAGATAGGGCGCCCCGCCGACCTTGGTGATCTCACCGCGCTTGACCAGCTCGGCGGCGACCGTGATCGGGTCGGCCGGCTCGCCCTTGGCGTAGAGGTCGAGAATCGCCGTGTAGACGGTCTCGTGGGCCGGGCGGTAGAAGTCGTGGCCCTTGATGATCTCCACGACGTCGGCGATCGCGTCCTTGGACAGCAGCATGCCGCCGAGGACGGACTGCTCGGCGTCCAGGTCCTGGGGAGGCACCCGCTCGAAGGCCGGTGCGCCGACGTCCCAGCCCTCGTCCGCGCCCCGGTCGTGCCGGTCCTCGCGGCCGCCCTTGCGGTCCCCGCGACGCTGGCGGGAGACAGGCAGACGGTCGCCGGGACCGGCCTCGGTCCAGGGGTCGTCCAAAGGCTCGGGAATGCTCACCGGGCCACCTCCTCCCGTCCGCTTCGCGGACCTAGCCGTGCCACTCTTTCTTACGGCACGGCACCGACAAACAAGTCGCCCGACTCCGCTTCCGGCGCGTCTGGTTCTGCTGATTCCGGTGCCGGAACGGAAGGCGGGCGCCGGACCACGGTAGGCCCGTCTCCACCGTCAGCCAATCTGGTTATCCACAGGGCATGTGGACGACGGACCAGATGCTGTGGAGAACTCCTCCGATCCTGTGCACGGAACGGGGGACAGCACTGTGGACAAACTCATAGCCGAACCACCACCACCTGCTTGACCTGCGTTTTCTCCATCCACTGACTGTGGGGGAGAAAAACTTTCACCCTCATTTCAAGATCACCGCAAACAACGCCCGGACGAACGCCCCCCAGGAGAGTGCGTAAGGGACACTAGGCCATTGCATCTCTTACCTGTGGAAGATTAGATTGACCCCCATGACCTCGGCTCCCACCACCCCCCGGACAGGCCGTCGACGGCACGACCGCGAGATCGTCGCCCTCGCCGTACCCGCGTTCGGCGCGCTGGTCGCCGAGCCCCTGTTCGTGATGGTCGACAGCGCCATCGTCGGCCATCTCGGCACCCCGCAGCTGGCCGGTCTCGGGATCGCGGCGGCCCTGCTGATGACCGCCGTGAGCATCTTCGTCTTCCTCGCCTACGCCACCACGGCCGCCGTCGCCCGGCGCGTCGGGGCGGGCGACCTCCCCGCCGCGATCCGCCAGGGCATGGACGGCATCTGGCTCGCCCTGCTGCTCGGCGCCGTCGTCGTCGCGCTCGCCATCCCCTCGGCCCCCTGGCTCGTCGACGCCTTCGGCGCGTCGGACACCGCGGCCCCGTACGCCATCACGTATCTGCGGATCTCCAGCTTCGGCATCCCCGCGATGCTCGTCGTCCTCGCGGCCACCGGTGTGCTGCGCGGCCTCCAGGACACCCGTACCCCGCTGTACGTCGCCATCGGCGGTTTCACGGCGAACGGCATCCTCAATGTGGTCCTCGTCTACGGGGCCGGGCTCGGCATCGCCGGATCGGCCTGGGGCACGGTGATCGCCCAGGTGGGCATGGCCGTCGCCTATCTGATCGTGGTCGTCCGGGGAGCCCGCAGACACGGCGCCTCCCTGCGGCCCGACGCCGCCGGTATCAGGGCCAGCGCCCGGGCGGGCGTCCCGCTCCTGGTCCGGACGCTGTCGCTGCGGGCCGTCCTCATGATCGCCACCGCGGTGGCCGCCCGGCTCGGTGACGTCGACATCGCCGCGCACCAGATCATCCTCTCCCTCTGGAGCCTGACCGCCTTCGCACTCGACGCCATCGCCATCGCGGGGCAGGCGATCATCGGCCGCTATCTGGGCGCGAACGACGAGAAGGGCGCACGCGAGGCATGCCGACGCATGGTCGAGTGGGGCATCGCCAGTGGTGTCGTGCTCGGGTTGCTGATCATGCTCGCCCGGCCGATCTTCATCCCGCTCTTCACCAGCGACCCCGCCGTGAAGGACACCCTGCTCCCCGCGCTCCTGGTCGTCGCGGTCTCCCAGCCGATCGCCGGGGTGGTCTTCGTCCTGGACGGCGTACTGATGGGAGCGGGCGACGGACGCTATCTCGCCTGGGCGATGCTGGTGACCCTCGCCGTCTTCGCCCCTGTCGCACTGCTCGTTCCCGCCCTCGGCGGCGGCCTCACCGCGCTCTGGTGGGCGATGACCCTGATGATGGCCGTCCGACTGGTCACTCTCTGGCTGCGCACCCGGTCGGGCCGGTGGATCGTGACCGGCGCGACCCGCTGAACCGCTGGGCCACTGGCCTGCTGAACACTGACCCGCTGGGCCATCAGACCGCTGAGAACCGTTGACTCGCTGGACCGCTGACCCGCACGAGCCACCGCGTGTTTCACGTGAAACGTCCGCACCGGACGGACCACCGACGCCGTTTCACGTGAAACCGTAGGGACTGTTTCACGTGAAACCACCCACCCCGCACACAGCGAAGGGCCGCACCCACCGGGGTGCGGCCCTTCACCGACTCTGCTGAGCTCTGCCCTTAGGCAGCAACGACCTCGACGCCGAGCTTCGCTGCGACCTCGGGGTGCAGACGGACGGACACCTGGTGCCCGCCGAGCGTCTTGATCGGCGAACCGAGCTCGACGCGACGCTTGTCGACGTCGGGACCACCGGCGGCCTTGATCGCCGAGGCGATGTCGGCCGGGGTGACCGAGCCGAAGAGACGGCCGGCGTCGCCGGAGCGAACAGCCAGACGGACCTTCACGGCCTCGAGCTTGGCCTTGACCTCGTTGGCCTGCTCGATCGTCGCGATCTCGTGGATCTTGCGGGCGCGGCGGATCTGCGCCACGTCCTTCTCGCCGCCCTTGGTCCAGCGGATGGCAAAGCCACGCGGAACCAGGTAGTTGCGGGCGTACCCGTCCTTGACGTCGACGACGTCGCCGGCGGCACCGAGGCCGGAGACCTCGTGGGTGAGGATGATCTTCATGCTGTTGTCACCCTTCCCTTATCGCGCGGTGGACGTGTAGGGCAGCAGCGCCATCTCACGGCTGTTCTTGACTGCCGTGGCGACGTCACGCTGGTGCTGCGTGCAGTTGCCGGTGACGCGGCGGGCACGGATCTTGCCGCGGTCGGAAATGAACTTCCGCAGCATGTTCGTGTCCTTGTAGTCCACGTACTGGGTCTTGTCCTTGCAGAACGCGCAGACCTTCTTCTTAGGCTTGCGCACAGGCGGCTTCGCCATGGTGTTTCTCCTGTGTGATCAAGAAGTGGGGTACGAGCCCGCCCTAGAAGGGAGGCTCGTCCGAGTAGCCGCCGCCGGAACCACCGGGGCTTCCGCCCCAGTTGCTCCCGCCGCCCTGCTGGCCCCCGCCCTGCGGACCGCCTGCCGGAGCGCCGGTCGCCCACGGGTCGTCGGCGGGAGCACCGCCGCCACCCTGCTGGCCACCGCCACCGGGACCGCCGCCCCAGTTGCCGCCGCCCTGCTGGCCGCCGCCGTATCCGCCCTGGCCGCCCTGACCACCGCGACCGGTGGTCTTGGTGACCTTGGCCGTGGCGTTCTTGAGGCTGGGGCCGACTTCCTCGACGTCCAGCTCGTAGACCGTGCGCTTGACGCCCTCACGGTCCTCGTAGGACCGCTGCTTCAGCCGGCCCTGCACGACGACGCGCATGCCTCGCTGGAGCGATTCCGCGACGTTCTCCGCCGCCTGACGCCAGACCGAGCAGGTGAGGAACAGGCCCTCGCCGTCCTTCCACTCATTGGTCTGCCGGTCGAAGATGCGGGGAGTGGACGCGACACGGAACTTCGCGACCGCCGCACCGGACGGGGTGAAGCGCAGCTCGGGGTCGTCGACGAGATTGCCGACGACCGTGATGACGGTCTCGCCTGCCATGGGTGAACCTCTCGGCGGGGATTGCTTCTGGCTGCTTGCTGCTACTCGGACCCGAAAACCGCTGAGCTAGATGCTCAGTGGATCTCGGGACGGAGGACCTTGGTCCGGAGGACCGACTCGTTCAGGTTCATCTGGCGGTCGAGCTCCTTGACGACCGCAGGCTCGGCCTGCAGGTCGATGACCGAGTAGATGCCCTCGGGCTTCTTCTTGATCTCGTAAGCGAGCCGACGACGGCCCCAGGTGTCGACCTTCTCCACCTTTCCGTTGCCCTCACGGACGACGGAGAGGAAGTTCTCGATCAGCGGGGAGACTGCTCGCTCCTCGAGATCGGGGTCGAGGATGACCATCACCTCGTAGTGACGCATGTGGAACCCACCTCCTTTGGACTCAGCGGCCACGGTCGTTCCGTGGCAGGAGGGTCGTGATGCGTTGAGCAACGGTGTCCCCGAGGAGAACACCCGGCACTGACAATCCGCTCCCGGGATGTTCCCGAGGGAGGGGCTCGCCGTGCTGGCCTGGGCAGACACCGGTGCAGACCGTACAGACTACCCGCAGACCGGCTCCCGATTGAAATCCGGAGCTCAGGGGGCACATGCGGTCCGGCCCGCGGGGCACGGCGGTCCGGGCCCGGAGGGCAGATCCGGGGCCCCGGGGGCACAATCGAGTACAGACGCGGTGTGAGAGGCGCTACATTCCACCGCCCGCCCGGCCAGGAGGTGCTCCATGGCACAGACCATTCGTCCCGCCGGCTCCCGGTCCACGACCGGCCGCCCCGCCACCGGTTCGCTCTTCGCGACGGACGGCAGGCCCCACCCCGTCCAGGACGTCCTGATGGTGGTGACCGGGGTGCTCGGCATCCTCGCCTTCGTAACGGCGATGTTCCACAACCTGCACCTGATCAGCTCCTGGGCAGGGCTGATCGGGATTCTGACCGGCCTCTACGGCCAGTACATCTCGAAGACCACCTGGGAGAGGTTCGGGCTGGTCGTGGGGATCGGCGCCTCCGCGATCGGCTTCTACCTCGGCATGGCGCACGGCGGCCTCTTCGGCGGCGTCATCACCTGACCGGCGCACCGTCCGGCCCGGCCGCCCGTACGGTCGCGCCGGACGGCCGGTCGCGATCCGGTCCTACGGGGCCAGGCCGGGTGCCCCTCGGTCACAGTAGGCTTCGGCGCGAGAGCCGGAGCCCCTGACCGATGGGGACACACCAGCCGAGGAGCCCCCCGCATGAGCCTGACCCTGAGGACCATCAGCCGAGAGCAGCACCTGGCCTACATCCAGAGCCTGCCCTCGGCCAGTCACTGCCAGGTCCCGGCGTGGGCTGATGTGAAGACCGAGTGGCGCTCGGAGAACCTGGGCTGGTTCGACAAGAACGGCGAGATCGTCGGCGCGGGCCTCGTCCTGTACCGCCAGCTCCCCAAGATCAAGCGCTACCTGGCCTACCTGCCCGAGGGCCCGGTCATCAACTGGTACGCCCCCAACCTGGACGACTGGCTCCAGCCGATGCTCGCCCACCTCAAGCAGCAGGGCGCCTTCTCCGTGAAGATGGGCCCGCCGGTGGTCATCCGGCGCTGGGACTCGGCGGCCATCAAGTCCGGCATCCAGGACCCGGACGTGAAGCGCCTGCGCGACGTCGAGGCCACCCACATCGAGCCGCGCGCCTTCGAGGTGGCGGACCGGCTGCGGAAGATGGGCTGGCAGCAGGGCGAGGACGGCGGTGCCGGATTCGGGGACGTACAGCCCCGTTATGTCTTCCAGGTGCCGCTGGCCAACCGCTCCCTGGAGGACGTCCTCAAGGGCTTCAACCAGCTGTGGCGCCGCAACATCAAGAAGGCCGACAAGGCCGGCGTCGAGGTCGTCCAGGGCGGTTACGAGGACCTGGCCGAGTGGCAGCGGCTCTACGAGATCACGGCCGTCCGCGACCACTTCCGGCCGCGCCCGCTCTCGTACTTCCAGCGTATGTGGACGGTCCTCAACTCCGAGGACCCCAACCGGATGCGGCTCTACTTCGCCCGGCACAACGGGGTGAACCTCTCCGCCGCCACGATGCTCGTCGTCGGCGGGCACGTCTGGTACTCCTACGGCGCCTCCGACAACATCGGGCGCGAGGTCCGGCCGTCGAACGCCATGCAGTGGCGGATGCTGCGCGACAGCTACGCGATGGGCGCCACCGTCTACGACCTGCGCGGCATCAGCGACTCGCTGGACGAGAACGACCACCTCTTCGGCCTGATCCAGTTCAAGGTCGGCACGGGCGGCGAGGCCGTCGAGTACGTCGGCGAGTGGGACTTCCCGCTCAACAAGCTGCTCCACAAGGCGCTCGACATCTATATGTCGCGCCGCTGACCCGCTTCAATACCCCTCACGGCACACGCCGTGCGTTCCTGATTCACCGCAGCCACCAGAAAGGTTCCGGGCCGGCCATGGCGCTCTCCCTCTACGTCGACACCGCGCGCTGGCGGGCGCACCAGAAGTCCGTGCTGGACCAGTTCCCCGGGCTCGTGCCGGTCTGCAAGGGCAACGGCTACGGCTTCGGCCACGAACGGCTCGCCGACGAGACGATCCGCTTCGGCTCCGACACCCTCGCCGTGGGCACCACCTACGAGGCCGCCAGGATCAAGGACTGGTTCAGCGGTGACCTGCTCGTCCTGACCCCGTTCCGGCGGGGCGAGGAGCCCGTTCCGCTGCCGGACCGCGTCATCCGGTCCGTCTCCTCCGTCGACGGGGTGCACGCCCTGGTCGGCGCCCGGGTCGTCATCGAGTGCATGAGCTCGATGAAGCGCCACGGGGTCAAGGAGGAGGAGCTCGGGCTGCTGCACGCGGCGATCGAGGACGTACGGCTCGAAGGCTTCGCGCTGCACCTGCCGCTGGACCGCACCGACGGCTCGGACGCCGTCGAGGAGGTCATAGGGTGGATGGACCGGCTGCGCGCCGCCCGGCTGCCGCTGCACACCATGTTCGTCAGCCATCTGCGCGCCGAGGAGCTGGCCCGGCTCCAGCAGCAGTTCCCGCAGACCCGCTTCCGCGCCCGGATCGGGACCCGGCTCTGGCTCGGCGACCACGAGTCCACGGAGTACCGGGGGGCCGTCCTGGACGTCACCCCCGTCGTCAAGGGCGACCGGTTCGGCTACCGCCAGCAGAAGGCCGCGTCCGACGGCTGGCTGGTCGTCGTCGCGGGCGGTACGTCCCACGGGGTCGGCCTGGAGGCGCCCAAGGCGCTGCACGGGGTGATGCCGCGGGCCAAGGGCGTCGCACGCGCCGGTCTGGCCACGGTCAACCGCAATCTGTCGCCGTTCGTCTGGGCGGGCAAGCAGCGGTGGTTCGCCGAGCCGCCGCACATGCAGGTGTCGATCCTGTTCGTGCCCTCGGACGCGCAGGAGCCGCGGGTCGGTGACGAGCTGGTCGCCCATCTGCGTCACACGACCACGCAGTACGACCGGCTCGTCGACCACTGAGCCGCCCTGCCTGAGGAGCCGCCCCGGTCAGCCGTCCCGGTTGGGCACCGCGACCGGCTCCGCAGGATGCCCCGTGACCGTCCGGGCCGCGTGCCCGGACGGACGGACCCCGGTCACCGGGGCGAACGCGTCCGGCGCCCCGTCGAGCACCCCGCCCGACGGGTCGTCCGACCCGTCCCGGCGCACCGGGTCCTTCTCCGGCCGCAGGATGTCCCGGACGACCAGGGCGCACAGGTACAGCGTGCCCAGCAGATGCAGGGCGATCGCGAGCTGGTACCCCTCCTGCGGCAGCCCCTGGTTCTTGTCGCCGCTCGTGTGGGCGAGGTAGAACCAGATCCCCAGGAAGTACATGACCTCGCAGGTCTGCCAGATGAGGAAGTCGCGCCAGCGCGGCCGGGCCAGCACGACGAGCGGGATCAGCCAGAGCACGTACTGCGGTGAGTAGACCTTGTTCGTCAGGATGAACGCGGCCACCACCAGGAACGCCAGCTGGGCGAAGCGCGGCCGGCGCGCCGCGGTGAGCGCCAGCCCGGCGATGCCCGCGCAGAGGACGACCATCAGGACCATGGACGTGGTGTTCACCGTCTCCACGTCGATGGGCCTGCCGGTGCGCTGGGTGATGATCAGCCAGAACGAGCCGAAGTCGATGGGCCTCTCCTGGCTGAAGGTGTAGAACTTCCGCCATCCCTCGGGGGCGTAGAGCATCACCGGCAGGTTGACCGCCAGCCAGGCCGCCCCCGCGCCGAGCAGGGCCGTGCCGTACTCGCGCCACCTGCCCGCCCGCCAGCAGAGCACCAGGAGCGGGCCGAGGAGCAGGACGGGGTAGAGCTTGGCGGCCGTCGCGAGGCCGATGAGGATGCCGAACGCGAGCACCCGGCCCCGCGACCACATGAGCATCGCCGCGGCCGTCAGCGCGACGGCCAGCAGGTCCCAGTTGATCGTGGCGGTGAGGGCGAACGCGGGGGCCAGCGCGACCAGCAGACCGTCCCAGGGGCGCCGCCGGTGCGTGCGTACGGTGCACACGGCGATGATCACCGCGCAGATCATCAGCATGCCCGCGTTGACCATCCAGTACATCTGCTCGCGCTGCTGGATGGGGTCGCTGTCCGGCGTCAGGGTCAGCCAGGCGGCCACCTGCATGAACACCCCGGTCAGTACGGGGTACTCCAGGTACTGCATGTCGTTGCTCAGCCGGTCGAAGTACGGCACGAGGCCGTCGGCGAAGCCGCGTCCCAGGAAGAGGTGGGGGATGTCGGAGTAGCAGGCGTGCGTGTACTGGGAGGTGGCCCCGCGGAACCAGGCCCACTCGTAGCAGGGGATCTTCTGGACCATGCCGAGGGCGAACATCCCGATCATCACCAGCGCGACGACCCGTACGGGCGTCAGCGGCCCGTCGCCGAGCCGTGCCCAGCGCCCCACCCGCCCGCCGAACAGCTCACTGCCGGCCGCCGCGACCTCGTCCTGATCGGTGGGCCGCACGACGGGCCGCTCCTGCTGCTGCACGCTCGTGTCCTCTGCACTGGGGCTTGGCATGCCGCACATCCTGCCGTACGGGGCTGTGGCCCGGGGAGGACCGGGCCCGGAGACACGGCGAGGGCCGCCGTACCCCCTCGGGTGCGGCGGCCCTCGTCCTGCGGGCGTCCGGGGCCCTTCACGGGCCCGGCTGCGGTGGTGCGGCTATCCGCCGGTCCACCACCCGCCGTTGCCTCCGTTGGCGCCGTTCCCGGCGTTGACTCCTTCCGCCGCGCCTTCCGCGGCACCCGCGTTGGCGGCGCCTCCGTCGGCTCCGGCGTTCTCACCGCCTTCGGTGGTACCGGTGTTGGCGCCTCCGTCGGCTCCCTCGTTCGCGCCTCCGTCGGCTCCGCCGTTCGCACCGCCGCCGCTGCTGGGGTTGTTGCACTCCCAGTCCCAGGTGCCGCAGGTCTTGCTCGGCGTGGGCGACGGGGTGGTGGGCGTCGGGGACGGCGTCGGCGGCTCCGGCTCCTCGCTGGAGGGCGACGGGGAGGGTGTCGGGCTGGGCGACGGGGTCGGGGTCGGGCTGACCGCGCCACCGCCCCAGACCGTCTCGCCGATGGGCTGCGGCTCCGGGAACGAGAGGACCTTCTGCCCCTTCATCGCCGCGGTCATGTAGTCGTGCCAGATGGTCGCCGGGAACGAGTTGCCGTGGATCTTCTTCTCGCCGCCCGTGCCGAACATCTTCTCGAATTTGCGGTTGGTGTTGGTCTCGTCGTCGTCCAGCCGGAACATGCTGATCGCCGTCGAGAGCTGCGGGGTGTAGCCGACGAACCAGGCGGACCTGTTGCCGTCCGTGGTGCCCGTCTTGCCCGCCGCTTCACGTCCCTCGAGCCGGGCGGGCATGCCGGTGCCCTTCTCCACCACACCCTTCAGCACGTCCGTGACGTTGTCCGCGATGAGGGGGCTGAAGGCGCGCTTGGACTTCTTCTTGTGCTGGAAGACGACGTCGCCGTTCCGCTTCGCCTCGGTGACCGAGAACGTGTCGTTCTGCTGGCCGCTCGTGGCGAAGGTGGCGTAGGCGCCGGCCATCCGGATGGCGCTGGGCGAGGACGTGCCGATGGAGAACGACGGGACGGTGGCGTCCGCCATCATGCCGTCGTCCTTCAGGCCGGCGGCGACGGCAGCCTCCTTCACCTTGTCCGGCCCGACGTCCATACCGAGCTGTACGAAGGGGGAGTTGGCGGACGTCTCCATGGCGTAGCGGAGGTCGATGTCTCCGTAGTCCCGGTCGCCGTCGTTGACCTGGCGCCACTCGTCCCCGTTCTCGTTCTTCCAGACCTCGCCCTTGTAGTTGTTGATCCGCAGTCTGTTGTCACCGTTGTAGATGCTCTCCGGCGAGACCGGGGTGCGCTCCAAAGCGCTCTGCTCCGGGCCGAGCTCGGGGTCGCGTACGCCGTGCTGCATCGCCGCGGCCAGGACGAAGGGCTTCCATGTCGAGCCGACCTGGGCACCGGTGGCGTCGGCGTTGTTGGTGAAGTGCTTCGTGGCGTCCTGTCCGCCGTAGGTGGCGAGGATGGCGCCCGTCTTCGTGTCCACCGAGGCACCGCCGAACTCGACGTGGGTGTCCGTCTCGGGACGCTCCTCGGGCCGGATCTTGGCGTCGTAGATCTTCTGGACCGCCTTGCTGAGCTGGTCCACCTTCTTCTTGTCGAAGGTGGTGTAGATCTCGAAGCCGCCCAGCTCCATGTCCTTGGCGGTGAGGTTCTGGCCGTTGTTGGCGAGGAAGTAGTTCTTCGAGAGGTCCACCAGGTAGCCGATCTGACCACCCAGCTTGGCGTCCTTCTTCGGCGGGTCGGGCATGGGGAACTCGGTGTACTTGTTCCGGTCCGCCTGCGTCATCGTGCCGTCCTTGACCTGCTCGTCAAGAATCCACTTCCAGCGTTTGACGGCGCGTTCCTTGTTCTTCGCCGGGGTCGCGTTCTTGTCGATGTGGGTGGCACCGGCCGGGTCGTAGTAGCTCGCGCCCTTGAGCAGCGTCGCCAGGAAGGCGCACTCGCTCGGGTCCAGCTCCTTGGCGTCCTTGCCGTAGTACGTACGGGCCGCGGCCTGGAGACCGGAGGCGCCGCGTCCGTAGTACGAGACGTTCAGGTAGCCGGCCATGACATCGGTCTTCCTCTCCTCCCGGGCCACCTTGAGCGTGATGAAGACTTCCTTGAACTTCCGGGACAGCGTCTGGTCCTGGGTGAGGTGCATGTTCTTCACGTACTGCTGCGTGATGGTCGAACCGCCCTGGGTCTGACCACCCGTGGCCATGTTGAACACGGCACGGCCGATGCCCTTGGGGTCGATGCCCCGGTCGTTCCAGAAGCTCTTGTTCTCGGCCGCCACCACGGCGTTGCGCATCGCCTCGGGGATGTGCTCGTAGCTGATCTCCTGGCGGTTGACCACACCGCCGGTCGCCACCATCGGTGTGCCGTCGGCCCAGTAGTAGACGTTGTTCTGCGCCTTGGCCGCCTTCTGGGGGTCCGGCGTGTCCACGAAGGCGTACGCGGCACCCGCCACGCCCATCAGCATCGCCAGGAACCCCACGCAGAGGCCCGAGACCAGCTTCCACGAGGGCACCCAGCGGCGGAAGCCGTACTTGCCGTGGCGCGGGTAGTCGATGAAGCGCTTCTTGCCCGGAGGCGCGTCGGCGTCCCGGCCGCGCGGCCCGTCGGAACCGCCCCGCCGCCGCCCGCCCCGCTGGGCGGCGCGACGGGCCTCGGCACGGCTGCCGTACGGGCGCTCCTCGCCGTGCGGATCGGACGGCGATTCGGAAGGTGACACGGAGGTCGCCCTGCGTGAGGGGGCTGCTCGGCGTCCTGTCGACTGCTGGGCGGCTCGTCTGGCCGCGGCCCGCCCGCCACCTTGCGGCTGCGGCGATTTGCGACGGTGCTCGCTCATGGAACGACTACTCCTCGGGCAGGCGAGAGCGCCTGGAAGCGGCAGTTGAGATCCGGTCCCCCCGAATTACGGACCAGCCCTGCGGAAGGCTCATCCGCAGTACATCCGGCAGTCCGCGATAACTGACGCACAACGGCGCCTCACGGTTCCCGGTGGTCTGCATGTCGCACAGACTACGCACGGTCAAAACCCTCCTAGAGCCGAACTTCACCCCAAACAACGCAAGTCGCTTCCTACGAATTGGCGATGTGACGCCGTTCACGAAGGTCACCCTTGTCGAACCTGTGGAACCGATCTATCGTGCTGATGTATCGAGTCGATACATCAGTGCGGCATAAGTACGTCAGAGGGTCCGGCGGACGGCCCCGCGGAATCAGCGGCAGAAGGAGGAGGCGACCGTGAGCCGACGCTCCGGCATCCTCGAATTCGCCGTTCTCGGTCTGCTCCGTGAGTCCCCGATGCACGGCTACGAGCTGCGCAAACGCCTCAACACCTCCTTGGGGATCTTCCGCGCGTTCAGTTACGGAACCCTCTATCCGTGCCTCAAGACGCTGGTGGCGAACGGCTGGTTGATCGAGGAGCCCGTGGGCGAACCGGCGGACACCGCCCCCGCCTCCTCCCTCACGGGACGCCGGGCCAAGATCGTCTACCGGCTGACGGCCGAAGGTAAGGAGCACTTCGAGGAGCTGCTCTCGCACACCGGTCCGGACGCCTGGGAGGACGAGCACTTCGCGGCACGCTTCGCCTTCTTCGGGCAGACCGAACGCGAAGTGCGGATGCGGGTGCTCGAAGGCAGGCGCAGCAGGCTGGAGGAGCGCCTGGAGAAGATGCGCGCCTCACTCGCCCGCACACGTGAGCGACTCGACGACTACACACTTGAGCTGCAGCGGCACGGCATGGAGTCCGTGGAGCGCGAAGTGCGCTGGCTGAACGAGCTCATCGAGAGCGAGCGGTCGGGACGGGACCGGAGACGGTCCTCGCCCGAGGGCTCTGCTCAGCAGGACACATCTGGAGAGACGGGCGGCCTGCCCCGGCACCGGGATGACACCCCGCCGGATCCGTCCGACGAAACCGCCAAGTGAAGTCACCGCACTCCGCGGGGACTTCATCGGAAACACCGATCACACAGGGAGCAACCGGAATGGGTTCGGTTCGCGTAGCCATCGTAGGCGTGGGCAACTGCGCCGCCTCGCTGGTGCAGGGCGTCGAGTACTACAAGGACGCCGATCCGGCCGGCAAGGTGCCCGGCCTGATGCACGTCCAGTTCGGCGACTACCACGTCCGCGACGTCGAGTTCGTCGCCGCCTTCGACGTCGACGCGAAGAAGGTCGGCCTCGACCTCGCGGACGCCATCGGCGCCAGCGAGAACAACACCATCAAGATCGCGGATGTGCCGAACACGGGCGTCACCGTGCAGCGCGGCCACACCCACGACGGTCTGGGCAAGTACTACCGCGAGACGATCGAGGAGTCCGCGGACGCCCCGGTCGACGTCGTCCAGGTCCTCAAGGACCAGCAGGTCGACGTTCTCGTCTGCTACCTGCCCGTCGGCTCCGAGGCCGCCGCGAAGTTCTACGCGCAGTGCGCCATCGACGCCAAGGTCGCGTTCGTCAACGCCCTCCCGGTCTTCATCGCCGGTACCAAGGAGTGGGCGGACAAGTTCACCGAGGCCGGTGTCCCGATCGTCGGCGACGACATCAAGTCCCAGGTGGGCGCCACCATCACGCACCGCGTGATGGCGAAGCTCTTCGAGGACCGCGGTGTCATCCTGGACCGCACGATGCAGCTGAACGTCGGCGGCAACATGGACTTCAAGAACATGCTCGAGCGTGAGCGCCTGGAGTCCAAGAAGATCTCGAAGACGCAGGCCGTCACCTCGCAGATCCGTGACCGCGAGCTCGGTGAGGGCAACGTCCACATCGGCCCCTCGGACTACGTGGCCTGGCTGGACGACCGCAAGTGGGCGTATGTGCGCCTCGAGGGCCGCGCCTTCGGTGACGTTCCGCTGAACCTGGAGTACAAGCTCGAGGTGTGGGACTCCCCGAACTCGGCCGGTGTCATCATCGACGCCGTCCGTGCGGCGAAGATCGCCAAGGACCGCGGCATCGGCGGCCCCATCCTCTCGGCTTCGAGCTACTTCATGAAGTCGCCGCCCGTGCAGTACTTCGACGACGAGGCCCGCGAGAACGTCGAGAAGTTCATCAAGGGCGAGACCGAGCGCTGAACCGGCTCCGCCGCCTGAGCGCTTCACCGGAGAACTGAGCGGCGACGCTCACCTCCTCCTGCCGCACGTCGGGGGTCCCCGGGCAATCCGCCCGCGGACCCCCGACGTGTGTGACGCTTGCTCCCATGTCTGTCGCGCATGATCTGGGCACCCTGCTGCGCCTGCGGAACTTCCGCCGCCTGCTCACCGTGCGGCTCCTGTCCCAGTCCGCCGACGGCGTCTACCAGGTCGCCCTCGCCGCGTACGTCGTCTTCTCCCCGGAGAAGCAGACCTCGGCGGCGGCCATCGCCTCGGCCATGGCGGTGCTCCTCCTCCCGTACTCGCTGATCGGGCCGTTCGCGGGCGTTCTGCTGGACCGCTGGCCCCGCCGCCAGGTCTTCCTGTACGGGAACCTCCTGCGGGCGTCCCTGGCCTGCTGCACGGCCCTGCTGATCCTCGCCTCGGTGCCGGACTGGCTCTTCTACGCTTCGGCCCTCTGCGTCACCGCCGTCAACCGCTTCGTGCTGGCAGGGCTCTCCGCCGCACTGCCGCGGGTGGTCGACACCGAACGGCTCGTCGTCGCCAACTCGCTCTCCCCGACGGCCGGAACGCTCGCGGCCACCGCAGGCGGGGGGCTCGCCTTCGTCGTACGGCTGGTGGCCGACGAGTCCGACGCGGCGGTCGTGCTGCTGGGGGCCATGCTCTATCTGCTCTCCGCGCTGGCCTCGCTGAGCCTGCCGCGAACCCTGCTGGGACCCGATCTCGACAGCCCTCCGCTCCGGCTGCGGGCCGCTCTGGCCGTCACCGCCCGCGGGCTGGTGGCGGGAGTGCGCCATCTGCGGGAGCGGGCCCACGCGGCCAGGGCGCTGGCCGCGATGACGGTGCTCCGCTTCTGCTACGGCGCGCTCACCGTGATGGTGCTCATGCTCTGCCGCTACGCCTGGTCGGACGACGAGTCCGAAGGGCTGGCGCTGCTCGGGCTGGCGGTCGGCGTCTCCGGGGCGGGGTTCTTCACCGCCGCCGTGGTGACCCCCTGGGCCATCGGACGGCTCGGACGGTACGGGTGGATCGTGGCCTGCGCCGGATCGGCGGCGGTCCTGGTACCGGTGCTGGGGCTCGCCTTCTCCCTCGTACCGATGCTGATCGCCGCCTTCGTGCTCGGCGTCGTGACCCAGGGATCGAAGATCGCCACGGACACGGTCGTCCAGACCTCGGTGGACGATTCCTTCCGGGGCCGGGTCTTCTCCCTCTACGACGTGCTCTTCAACGTTGCGTTCGTGAGCGCGGCGGGTGTGTCGGCGCTGATGCTCCCGCCGGACGGCAGGTCCGTCGCCGTGGTGGTGGGCGTGGCCGTGCTGTACGCGGGTGTCGCGGTGGCGATGTACCGCAGGCGGTACACGAGCAGCGGCAGCTGACCGGTCCGGGATGTGGCGAGGGGCGTTGTTTCACGTGAAACAACGCCCCTCGGGACATCCGGGCCGGGTGATGTTTCACGTGAAACATCACTCGGCCGCACTCAGCTCTGCCCCGCCCACCACTCCTTGAGCGCCGCCACAGCGGCATCGCGCTCCATCGGACCGTTCTCCAGCCGCAGCTCCAGGAGGAAGGCATACGCCTTCCCGATCACCGGCCCGGGGCCCACCCCGAGGATCTCCATGATCGCGTTGCCGTCCAGGTCCGGGCGGATGGAGTCGAGCTCCTCCTGCTCCTGGAGCAGGGCGATCCGCTCCTCCAGCGCGTCATAGGTGCGGGAGAGGGCGTTCGCCTTGCGCTTGTTCCGGGTCGTGCAGTCCGACCGGGTCAGCTTGTGGAGCCGTTCGAGAAGGGGCCCGGCGTCGCGCACATACCGGCGGACGGCGGAGTCCGTCCACTCCCCGTCGCCGTACCCGTGGAAGCGCAGATGGAGCTCGACCAGCTTCGAGACGTCCTTGACCAGGTCGTTGGAGTACTTCAGCTCGGTCATGCGTTTCTTGGTCATCTTGGCGCCCACCACCTCGTGGTGGTGGAAGGAGACCCGGCCGTCCTTCTCGAAGCGCCGGGTCCTCGGCTTGCCGATGTCATGGAGCAGCGCGGCCAGCCGCAGGACGAGATCGGGGCCGTCCTCCTCCAGGTCGATGGCCTGCTCCAGAACCGTCAGCGAGTGCTCATAGACGTCCTTGTGGCGGTGATGCTCGTCACTCTCCAGCCGCAGCGCGGGAAGCTCGGGCAGCACATGGCCGGCGAGCCCGGTGTCGACGAGGAGCCCCAGACCCTTGCGGGGGTGGCGGGAGAGAAGAAGCTTGTTGAGCTCGTCACGGACCCGCTCGGCGGAGACGATCTCGATCCGGGCGGCCATCTCCGTCATCGCGGTGACGACATCGGGGGCGACCTCGAAGTCCAGCTGCGCAGCGAACCGTGCGGCACGCAGCATGCGCAGCGGGTCGTCCGAGAAGGACTCCTCGGGCGTCCCGGGGGTGCGCAGCACCCGCTCGGAGAGGTCCTTCAGGCCGCCGTGCGGGTCGATGAACTCCTTCTGCGGCAGCGCGACGGCCATCGCGTTGACCGTGAAGTCACGGCGCACGAGGTCTTCCTCGATCGAGTCGCCGTAGGAGACCTCGGGCTTGCGCGAGGTCCTGTCGTACGCCTCCGACCGGTAGGTGGTGACCTCGATCTGGTAACCGTCCTTCTGGGAGCCGACGGTGCCGAAGGCGATCCCGACCTCCCACACCGCGTCGGCCCACGGCCGGACGATGGTCAGTACGTCCTCGGGGCGGGCGTCGGTGGTGAAGTCCAGGTCGTTCCCGAGCCTGCCGAGCAGCGCGTCGCGGACCGAGCCGCCGACCAGCGCGAGGCCGAATCCGGCCTCCTGGAATCGGCGGGCGAGGTCGTCGGCGACCGGGGACACCCGCAACAGCTCACTCACCGCGCGGTGCTGCACCTGGCTCAGTGCACTGGCGTTCTCTTCGTTGGCGTTCGGCACAACAGAAAAGGGTACGTGCACGGACCGACCGGGGCGTCCTCGTTTATCCGGACCCTGCGGCCCTCCCGCGATCATGTGAGCCGGACCCCAGCACTTCGGCCCTCCGCACCTCGTTACCATGCGGGGACGCAGGACCGACAACGATCGACAGACTCCGATGACGACGAGGGACGGGTAGGCGCGTGGCCGAGGCGGCAGACATCCAGGGGATGCGCTCTTCTCCTGCCCGCCGGTGGCTGCGGCGCACAGCCGCCGTGGTCCTGGGAGCCCCCCTGCTGGCCGGTCTGCTGACGGTCCCCGCCACCGGAACCGCGGGGGCCACCGGGCCGGCCAAGGCCCCCACGGGCTCGCGCACGGTGTCGGTGTCCCTGAACACGCTCTCCCCCGGTGCCCCCACGGAGGGGGACACGCTGACCGTCTCCGGGACCCTCACCAACAAGGGCAAGGAGACGATCAGCGACGCGGAGGTCGACCTGCGGGTGGGCCCCCGCCTCTCCGGGCGGGGCGAGGTCGACGACGCCGCCAAGCGCAAGGGGTATCTCCCCGGTGCCGACCCGGCCCCGATCGACGACAAGTTCGCGGTGAAGATCCCCGAGCTCCGCAAGGGGATCAGCCAGAACTTCACGATCGCCGTCCCCGTCGACAAGCTGGACCTCGACGCGTCGGGCGTCTACCAGCTCGGGGTCTCGGTCTCCGGCCGTACGGCGACCGCCCCCTACGAGCAGGTGCTGGGCATCGAGCGCTCGTACCTGCCGTGGCAGCCGGAGAAGAGCGACAAGCGGACCAGGCTCACCTTCCTGTGGCCGCTGATCGCCTCCCCGCACGTCACCGCGGAGACACGCTCGAACCAGCAGCAGACGCCCGTCTTCACGGACGACGCCCTGGCCGACGAGCTGGCACCGGGCGGACGGCTGGAGCAGCTGGTCTCCCTGGGCGGCAGTCTCCCCGTCACCTGGGTCGTCGACCCGGACCTGCTGGCGAGCGTCGCCGCGATGGCCGGGGGCTACGACATCAAGTCCGGTGACAGAACCGTCCCGGGCAAGAATCAGGCCGTCGCCCAGCGGTGGCTCACCGCCCTCCAGAAGGTGGTGGAGGACGGCAAGGTGATCGCCCTGCCGTTCGGCGACCCGGACCTGGCCTCCATCGCCCATCGGGGCAAGGGGGTCTCCGGCACCCTCAGCCATCTGCAGAGCGCCTCCACCGTGGCCGCCACGACCGTGGAGACCGTCCTCCATGTGAAGCCGTCCACCGACTTCGCCTGGCCCGTGAACGGCGCCCTCGACCCGGGCATCGTGGACGTGGCGACCTCCGCGGGCGCCCACCACGTGATCGCCCGCAGCGACAGCCTCCAGGAGACCGGCAACCTGCCGTACACCCCGACGGCGGCCCGGCCGATCGGCGGGGGCACCACCGCGGTCGTCGCCGACTCCCGGCTGTCGACCCTGTTCGACCGCGACATGTTCCGGGCCGGCGCCTCGACCCTCGCGGTCCAGAAGTTCCTCGCGCAGACCCTCGCCCTGACCGAGCAGGCGCCGGACAAGGAGCGCAGCATCGTCGTGGCGCCGCAGCGGATGCCCACCGCCGCCCAGGCCCAGACGATGGCCCGCGCCCTGGAGGCCCTGGCGGGCGACCGCTGGACCCAGCCGCAGGACCTGGTCGCCGCCTCCGAGGCGGAGCCGGACCCGCGGGCGACCACCAAGGTGCCGCGGGCCTCCGCGTACCCGAAGAAGCTCCGCGGCCAGGAGCTGCCCACCCAGGCGTTCCAGGACATCCGGACCACCCAGGGCTCCATCGACAGCTTCGAGACCATCCTCACGCAGCCCGAGCGCGTGGTGACGCCCTTCGGCAACGCGGTCAACCGCTCGATGTCGACGTCCTGGCGGGGACGCCCCCTGGAGGCTCAGGGCTACCGGGACGCCGTGCTCACGTATCTGAAGGGCCTCACCGGCGAGGTCCAGCTGATCGACAAGTCGGACGTCACCCTCTCGGGCCGCAGCGCGACGATCCCGGTGACGGTGCAGAACAAGCTGGTGCAGGGCATCGACCGGCTCGTCCTGCGGCTGACCTCGGACAACATCCGGCTGAAGTTCAACGACGACGGGACGAAGGCCGAGCTGCCGGTCCGGATCGCCGCCGGGCACAGCCAGTCGGTGAAGTTCGACACGGCCACCAGCGCCAACGGCCGGGCCCAGGTGTCCGCCCAGCTCTTCACCGAGGACGGCACCCCGTACGGCGAGGAGATGACCTTCACCGTGAAGGTCTCCGAGGTGACGCCCACCGTTCTCCTCGTCATCGCCGGCGGGCTCCTGCTCCTGGTGCTGGCCGGCGTCAGGATGTACACCCACCGCAAGCGCACCCTGGCAAGCGACACGGCCGAGGACGACGGCGGCGAACCCGAGCAGCCGAGTGACCCGACCCCGGACACCGGACCGGAAAGCGGGGACCCGTCGGGAACGGGTGAGAAAGTGGACCGTTGAGCGATGTCTGTCGTGGCCGGTCGGCCGGGGACGATGAGGTAGGGGTTTCGATGAACGCGCCGTACGACGGTGACCGCGGCCAGGGCGCCGGCGGAGCGGGGTCCCCGTCCGGGCCCCCGGTTCCTCCGGGCGCGGACCAGGACGGCCGGCAGGCGCCGCCCGACCCGTACCTCCAGCACGCCTACGAGGACGACCCCTACCGGGCACAGGACCTGGCGGCCCAGGACCCGGTGGGCGAGGCGCTCTACGACCGGGCGTCCCACCCGCCGCCGCCCCCCGGCACCTACCAGGAGCCGCAGGCGCTCTACCAGCAGCCGCCCGCCGCGCCGCACGCCCCCGACCCGCGCATCTGGGCCCAGACGCCGCCCCCCGAGCCCTCGGGACCCTCCCGCCACCTCCCGTACGGCGACCGCCCGGCGACCACGCAGTTCGTCGGCGTGGACGACCTGGTGACCAAGGCGTCGGACGACCGGCAGGAGCCGGACGCCTTCGCCCACCTCTTCCGGGACCAGGAGGGGTCGGGGAAGCCCCCGGGGCCGCCCGACCCGGAACCGGTGCCCGCGCCCGTCCCGCCGAAGGGCGGCCGGGTCTCCGGAGTGCTGAAGTCCAGCGCGCTGATGGCGGCCGGAACCCTCGTCTCCCGGCTCACCGGCTTCATCCGGTCCCTGGTGATCACCGCGGCGCTCGGTGCCGCACTGCTCGGCGACAGCTTCACCATCGCCTACACCCTGCCGACCATGATCTACATCCTCACCGTCGGCGGCGGGCTCAACTCGGTCTTCGTCCCGCAGCTCGTCCGTGCCATGAAGGACGACGAGGACGGCGGCGAAGCCTTCGCCAACCGGCTGCTGACCCTGGTGATGGTCGCGCTCGGCCTGATCGTGGCCGCCGCGGTCCTCGTCGCGCCGGTGCTGATCCAGCTGATGTCGAGCACCATCGCCGACGACGTGGCCGCCAACAGCGTCGCCGTCACCTTCGCCCGGTACTGCCTGCCCACCATCTTCTTCATGGGCGTGCATGTGGTGATGGGTCAGATCCTCAACGCCCGGGGCAAGTTCGGCGCGATGATGTGGACCCCGGTCCTCAACAACATCGTCATGATCATCACGTTCGGCCTCTTCATCTGGGTCTACGGCACCTCCGCCGAATCCCGGATGGGCGTGGACACCATCCCGCCGGAGGGCGTCCGGCTGCTGGGCATCGGCACCCTGCTCGGACTCGTCGTCCAGGCGCTGGCGATGATCCCCTACCTGCGCGAGGCGGGCTTCCGCTTCCGGCCCCGGTTCGACTGGAGGGGCCACGGGCTCGGCAAGACGGTCAAGCTGGCCAAGTGGACCGTGCTGTTCGTCCTGGCCAACCAGGCCGGTGTCCTGGTCGTCACCCAGCTCGCCACTGCGGCGGGCAAGCTGTCCGACAAGGACGGCACCGGCTTCCTGGCCTACTCCAACGCCCAGCTGATCTGGGGCATGCCGCAGGCGATCATCACCGTCTCCGTCATGGCCGCGCTGCTGCCCCGTATCTCCCGGGCCGCCCACGACAACGACCCCGGTGCGGTCCGCGACGACATCTCGCAGGGGCTGCGCAACTCCGCCGTCGCCATCGTCCCGGTCGCCTTCACCTTCCTCGCGCTCGGCCTGCCGATGTGCACCCTGCTGTACGCGTCCAGCGGCGCCGAGGCCGCCCGGTCCATGGGCTTCATCCTGATGGCGTTCGCCCTCGGCCTGATCCCGTACTCCGTGCAGTACGTCGTGCTCCGCGGCTTCTACGCGTACGAGGACACCCGCACCCCCTTCTACAACACGGTCATCGTGGCCGCCGTCAACGCCGCCGCCTCCGCGCTCTGCTACGTCGTCCTGCCCGCCCGGTGGGCGGTCGTCGGCATGGCCTTCTCCTACGGTCTGGCCTACGCGGTCGGCGTCGGCGTCGCCTGGCGCAGGCTCCGCGTCCGGCTGGGCGGCGACCTGGACGGGGCGCACATCGTGCGGACCTACGCCCGGCTCTGCATGGCGGCCGTCCCTGCGGCGGTCATCGGCGGCGGCATCGGCTTCGCGATCCTCGAACTCCTCGGCTCCGGCGCTCTCGGCTCGCTGGCCGCGCTGATCTGCGGCGGCGTCGCCCTGCTGGGCATCTTCTTCGTCGCGGCGAAGAAGATGCGCATCGAAGAGGTCAACGGCCTGGTGGGCATGGTCCGGGGGCGGCTCGGTCGCTGAATGAACGCACGGCCGCACAACCATCGCCGGACACCGCGTGTCGTGCATAGCGCCGGAGTGTGGGCACAATTGGCGTGACTGTGGCGAGCTGGCCGGCTTCGCGCAACGGATGGGGAGGCAGGAACGACGGTGGCGGAACGTAGCACGGCTGCCGTCGACGTGGCCGACAACGGCGGCAATGAGCCGTCGGCCGCCAAGGCGGACGAGGCGACGAACGACGGAACGACGCAGGCCGAGGAGACCGGGGGCGCGAGCCCCGAGAAGCCCGGGAACCCTGAGGGCGAAGACGGCGGGCGGGTGCGTTCCGAGGCCGTTCCGGCCACCCCCGACGTGCACAGCGGCCACAAACTCGCCGGGCGCTACCGCCTGGAGGAGTGCGTCACCCGTCTGGACGGCTTCAGCAGCTGGCGGGCGGTCGACGAGAAACTGCGCCGCGCGGTCGGCGTCCACCTGCTGCCCGCGGACCACCCCCGGGCCCGCTCCGTACTGGCCGCGGCCCGGTCCTCCGCCCTGCTCGGCGATCCCCGCTTCGTCCAGGTCCTGGACGCCGTCGAGGAGGACGACCTCGTCTACGTCGTCCACGAATGGCTCCCGGACGCCACCGAGCTCACCGCTCTGCTGGCCGCCGGACCGATGGACGCCCACGACGCCTACCAGCTCGTCAGCCAGCTCTCCCTCGCGATGGCCGCTGCCCACCGCGAGGGCCTGACGCACCTCCGCCTCACCCCCGGCGCCGTACTGCGCAGCTCCACCGGCCAGTACCGGATTCGCGGCCTCGCGGTGAACGCCGCCCTGCGCGGCGTCACCTCCGCCCGCCCGCTGCGTCAGGACACCGAGGCGATCGGCGCACTCCTGTACGCGGCGCTGACCAAGCGCTGGCCCTACGAGAGCGACGCGTACGGCCTCTCCGGGCTGCCCAAGGGCATGGGCCTCATCGCCCCGGACCAGGTCCGCGCCGGGGTCCACCGCGGTCTTTCCGAGCTCGCCATGCGCGCGCTCGCCAACGACGGGGCCACCGCCTCCCGGCAGGAACCGCCCTGCACGACCCCGGAGGAACTGGCCAGGGCGGTCGCGGCCATGCCGCGCATCCTGCCGCCCGAGCCCACGTTCGCCGCACAGCCCGTCTACCAGCAGCCCGCCTACCAGCGGACGACCTATCAGCAGGGCACCTACGGAAGGCCGTCCAGCCATCCGCCGTCCGTCGCCCAGCCCGTGCTGGCGGCCCCTCCCGCACCGCTCCAGAGCCGCACCGGGCGGGTGCTCAAGTGGACCGTCTCCGCCCTTCTCATCGCCGCCCTGGGCCTCGGCAGCTGGCAGCTCGCGGAAGCCCTGCTCGACCGGAACAAGGGCTCCGACGACACCGGCGTCACCCAGCCCGACGATGACGACAAGAACAAGGAGAAGCCTCCTGCCCCGCCGCCCGAGCCCCTGGCCATCGCGGGGGCCACGGAGTTCATGCCCGACGGTTCGGGCATCCAGCAGCGGAGCGTGCCGAACACCATCGACGACGACTCCAGCACGTCGTGGATCACTCCCCGCTACCAGACCTTCCCGAACTTCGGCAATCTTCCGCAGCGCAAGCAGGGCAGCGGGATCATCGTCGACCTGGGACGGGTCCAGGAGGTCCGCGGCATCGAGGTGAACCTGTACCGCAGCGGTCAGACAACCGCCGTGCTCGCAGCGGGACCGGACGCCTCGTCACCGTCCTCGCCCGCGGACTTCACCCAGCGGATCGCCGAGAAGCAGGTCGCGGGGCAGACGCTCAAGGAAGAGCTGGAGAAGCCCGTCCGGACGCGCTACGTCCTGGTCCACATCACCGAGCTTCCGTCGGACGGCACCGGCGGCTACCGGGGCGGGATCACCGACATCTCCGTCCTCGGCTGATCCACGGGCCGGTACGGATGCTCCGTACCGGCCCGTGGATCACCGGGTGCGCGGCCCGTTAGTGTGGCGCAAGACATCGGATCGGGTTCGGAGGGGGAGCACGGTGGATTCCGTTCCACCAGCGGCACCGAGCGACGCGGACCTGCTCGCCCTGCATGTGGCGGGCGACCCCGACGCCTTCGGTGAGCTCGTACGCCGCCATCGCGACCGGCTCTGGGCCGTGGCGCTGCGCACCCTCGGGGACAGGGAAGAGGCGGCCGACGCCGTCCAGGACGCCCTCGTCTCCGCCTTCCGGGCCGCCCACACCTTCCGCGGCCAGTCGGCCGTCACCACCTGGCTGCACCGCATCACCGTCAACGCCTGCCTCGACCGGGTCCGCAAGGCCGCTTCCCGCAGGACCTCCCCGGTGGACGACGCGGAACGGCTCGACCAGCTCCTGGAGCCCCACGAGTCGGCCGAGGCCCCCGCCGAACGGCAGGACCTGCACCGACAGCTCATCGCCGCCCTGGCCACGCTCCCCGCCGAACAGCGCGCCGCCCTCGTCCTGGTCGACATGCAGGGTTACCCGGTGGCGGAGGCGGCCAGCATTCTGGACGTGCCGACCGGCACCGTGAAGAGCCGGTGCGCCCGGGGGCGGGCAAGACTGGCGCCCCTGGTCCGCCACCTGCGCGGGACCGGGGCCGAGGCCCCCGAAGCGGAGACCGGCACCATGGGAAGGAACCGGACGCCCGGGGCATCCGTCCCACCTGCGTCAGGGCCGAAGGACACAGGAGCGAGCGACCCTGCAGCTGTGAAGGGAGGAGGTGGACACCCGTGACATCCACGACCGGTACGGCTCAGCACCCGGAGGTCTCCGAGATCTCCGATCTCACCGAAGGGCTGCTCACCCCCTCCCGTACGACGGAGATCCTGAGCCATCTCGCGGAGTGCGAGCCGTGCGCGGAGGTACGGGACTCGCTGGAGGAGATCCAGGGGCTGCTCTCCACCCTGCCGGACCCGGAGCCGATGCCCGAGGACATCGCCGCACGCATCGACGCAGCCCTCGCGGCCGAGGCCGGCGGAACCGATGTCCGCGAAGCTGATGTTTCACGTGAAACATCGCGTGCGGAGACCGCCGGAACCTCTTCCGAGGCGCCCCGGTCCGGGTCCTCCCTCGACCGTCCGGCAGGTCGGCCCCGGGCTGCCACGGGGCCGGGCCGCCGCCCCCGGCGCCGCCTGCGTGCGGCGCTCCTGGGAACCGCCTGCGGCGCCGCACTCATCGGGATGAGCGTCTTCTTCCTCCAGAACCTGTCGTCGTCCGACAACGCGGCATCCGGATCGGCCGACAGGGCGATCAGCGCCGATGCGAGCGAGGCGCCCAGCTTCTCCCAGGAAACGCTCGAGACCAGAGTCCAGGACCTTCTGGCCGGCGGGGCCGACGCGGAAGACTTCGGGGCGAAGAAGCGGTCACCCGACGTGGACGAACAGTCGGCACCCGAGGCGGAGGCTCCCGGGGTGGGAACACCCGAAGCCACCGCTTCCAGGAACCCGCTGAGCGCCCCTGCCGTCGCCGTACCCCCGTGTGTGCAGCAGGCGACCGGCCGCACCACACCGGCCCTCGCCCTCGAAGAGGGCACCTATCAGGGTGCGGACGCCTTCCTCGTCGTCCTTCCGCATCCGAGCGACGGCTCGCGCGTGCAGGCATACGTCGTGGCCGCCTCCTGCGTGGACACCGCTCCCGAGTCCACGGGGCAGCTGCTGCACACCCAGGTCTACAAACGCCCCTGAGAACCGCTACGGCACGTCGGGAATGCAACACCCGTAGGATCTCGTTGGGTGGGGTGAGAGTCGTTGAACCGACCCCGTAGGCAGTAGGCAGTCTGCAGAGACGAGGAAGAAACCCGTGAGCGACGTCCGTAATGTGATCATCATCGGCTCCGGACCGGCCGGGTACACCGCAGCGCTGTACACCGCTCGCGCCTCGCTGAACCCGTTGGTCTTCGAGGGCGCCGTCACGGCGGGCGGTGCGCTGATGAACACCACCGACGTGGAGAACTTCCCCGGCTTCCAGGACGGCATCATGGGCCCCGAGCTCATGGACAACATGCGGGCCCAGGCCGAGCGCTTCGGCGCCGAGCTGGTCCCCGACGATGTCGTCGCGGTCGACCTCACCGGCGACATCAAGACCGTCACCGACACGGCGGGCACCGTGCACCGTGCCAAGGCCGTCATCGTGACCACCGGCTCCCAGCACCGCAAGCTCGGCCTGCCCAACGAGGACGCCCTCTCCGGACGCGGCGTCTCCTGGTGCGCCACCTGTGACGGCTTCTTCTTCAAGGACCACGACATCGCCGTGATCGGTGGCGGTGACACGGCCATGGAGGAGGCGACCTTCCTCTCCCGCTTCGCCAAGTCGGTCACGATCGTCCACCGCCGCGACACCCTGCGCGCCTCCAAGGCGATGCAGGACCGTGCCTTCGCCGACCCGAAGATCAAGTTCGCCTGGGACAGCGAGGTCGCCGAGATCAAGGGCGACCAGAAGCTCTCCGGTCTGACGCTCCGCAACACCAAGTCCGGCGAGACCTCCGAGCTCCCGGTGACCGGTCTGTTCATCGCCGTCGGACACGACCCGCGCACCGAGCTCTTCAAGGGCCAGCTGGAGCTGGACGACGAGGGTTACCTGAAGGTCGAGGCGCCCTCCACCCGCACCAACCTGCCGGGCGTCTTCGGCGCCGGAGACGTGGTCGACCACACCTACCGGCAGGCCATCACCGCCGCGGGCACCGGCTGCTCCGCGGCCCTGGACGCCGAGCGCTTCCTCGCCGCACTGGCCGACGCCGAGCCCGCCGAGCCGGAGAAGACCCCGGCCGTCTGAGCTTCCCCACCGCACGCCCACCCCGAGAGACTAAGGAGGCCGCCGTGGCCGGCGACCTGAAGCACGTTACCGACGACACGTTCGACGAGGTCGTCCTCAAGAGCGAGAAGCCCGTTCTGGTCGACTTCTGGGCTGCCTGGTGCGGCCCGTGCCGCCAGATCGCCCCCTCGCTGGAGGCGATCGCAGCGGAGCACGGCGACCAGATCGAGATCGTCAAGCTCAACATCGACGAGAACCCGGCCACCGCCGCCAAGTATGGCGTGATGTCCATCCCGACCCTGAACGTCTACCAGGGCGGCGAGGTCGCCAAGACCATCGTCGGCGCCAAGCCGAAGGCCGCGATCCTCCGTGACCTCGAGGGCTTCATCAGCGCCAAGTAGCCAGCGCGCTCCGGCGCGATGTTTCACGTGAAACGGTCCCGCCCCCGCATCGGGGGCGGGCCCGTTCCGCATACGGTGGCCGTCGCGCCCCGGACCCGGTGTCAGAGCGGGCGGAGCGCCGGTTCCTTCTGGACTGCGCCCAGGAGCCGGTCGAGAGCCATCTCGACGTCCTCCTTCCAGGAAAGCGTCGCCCTCAGTTCCAGCCGCAGACGGGGATACCTGGGGTGGGGCCGTACGGTCTTGAAGCCGACCGCCAGCAGATGGTCCGCCGGGAGCACACAGTCGAACGCCTCGGACCGGGCATCCCCGAACGCCTCGATCGCCTTGAACCCCCGGCGCAGTACGTCCTTGGCCACCGTCTGCACCAGGACCCGGCCGAGCCCCTGGCCCTGATACCCCGGAACGATCAGCCCGGTGATGAGCTGAACGGCGTCGGGGGAGACCGGGCTGGTGGGGAAGGCTGTCGAGCGCGGGACGTAGGCGGGCGGCGCGTAGAGCACGAAGCCCACCGGAACGTCGTCCACATAGACGACCCGGCCGCAGGAGCCCCACTCCAGAAGCACCCCGGAGATCCAGGCTTCCTTCTCCAGCTCCGGCTTGCCCGCCTTTACCGCGGCTTCTCCGCTGACCGGGTCAAGCTCCCAGAAGACGCACGCGCGGCAGCGCTCGGGGAGGTCCTGAAGGTTGTCCAAGGTGAGCGGTACAAGCCGACGCCCCATGGCGGCGATTCCTCTTTTCCCTCGCCCGCCGCACCGCGTGCGGCCGCCAGCGCGTTCCGTTCATGGAACAGACTGCCGACGAATCCCCCGACGGCTCCCAGGCCCAGCCCGACCGTCACCAGCCGACTGCGGCTCACTGTTCGCAAGGTCCCCGCCCTCCTCCGAGGTCGATCACCGTGGATGCGCCATCACAGATCGCATCGTATCCACCCAGAGGTGATGCAGATACCGAGAGAGGGCAAAGGGCGGGCCGCGTTCCGGTCAGCACCGGTCCACGGCCCGCCCTCATGCGGCCCTGCGCGCTACGGGCTCAGCCCTCGTCGCCCTCGTCGGGCGTCTCGGCGAGCTTGCGCTCCAGCACCTTTCCCTCGCCCGGGGCAAGGGAGCCGAGGATGCGCTCCAGATCCTCCATCGAGGCGAACTCGACGGTGATCTTGCCCTTCTTCTGGCCCAGGTCGACCTTCACCCGGGTCTCGAAGCGGTCGGAGAGCCGGGTCGCCAGATCGGTCAGCGCGGGGGAGAGCCGCCCACCGGCCCTTGGGCCCTTCGGCTTCGGGGCGCTCGTGGGACGCGAGCCCATGAGCGTCACGATCTCCTCGACCGCCCGGACCGAGAGCCCCTCCGCCACGATGCGGTGGGCCAGCCGGTCCTGCTCCTCGGAGTCGTCCACGGACAGCAGGGCCCGGGCGTGACCGGCCGAGAGGACGCCTGCCGCCACCCGGCGCTGTACCGGCGGCGAGAGCCGCAGAAGCCGGAGCGTGTTGGAGACCTGGGGCCGGGACCGCCCGATCCGGTCGGCCAGCTGGTCATGGGTGCACTTGAAGTCCTTGAGCAGCTGGTCGTACGCGGCCGCCTCCTCCAACGGGTTCAGCTGAGCCCGGTGCAGGTTCTCCAGCAGCGCGTCCAGGAGGAGCTTCTCGTCGTCCGTGGCGCGGACGATGGTCGGAATCCGCTCCAGGCCCGCTTCACGGCAGGCCCGCCAGCGGCGCTCACCCATGATGAGCTCATAGCGGTCCGTCGCCACCTTGCGCACGACGACCGGCTGGAGAAGGCCGACCTCCTTGATGGAGGTGACCAGCTCGGCCAGGGCGTCCTCGTCGAACACCTCACGGGGCTGACGGGGGTTCGGCGTGATCGACTCGAGGGGCAGCTCGGCGAAGTACGCACCGGACGTCCCCGCCTCCTGCTCCGCCCGGTCCTCCGGCGCGGACGCCGGCTCCGGCACCACCGGGGACGACGGGAGTGCGGTCACCTTCGCGGCGGCCACACCCCGCTCCGTCGTCAGGACCGGCCCTCCGCCGGGCGCCGATACCTGCTTCTCCTGCGGAGCGGCGGGGATCAGCGCACCGAGCCCACGCCCCAGACCTCTACGTCGCTCACTCACTGAATGCCCTCCGAAACGTTCTGCTGGCTGTTCTGACTGCTCGTGTGGGCGTGCTGGGCCTCGTAGTGCACACCGACGCCCCGCAGGGCGATCTCCCGGGCGGCTTCGAGGTAGGAGAGCGAGCCGCTGGACCCCGGGTCGTAGGTCAGCACGGTCTGCCCGTAGCTCGGCGCCTCGGAGATACGTACCGACCTCGGGATGCTCGTCCGCAGCACCTCCTTGCCGAAGTGGGTACGGACCTCCTCGGCCACCTGGGAGGCCAGCCTGGTCCTGCCGTCGTACATCGTCAGCAGGATCGTCGAGACGTGCAGCTCCGGGTTGAGGTGCCCCCGTACCAGGTCGACGTTCCGGAGCAGCTGCCCCAGGCCCTCCAGCGCGTAGTACTCGCACTGGATGGGGATGAGCACCTCCGCCCCGGCCACCATCGCGTTCACCGTCAGCAGGCCGAGGGAGGGCGGGCAGTCGATGAGGATGTAGTCCAGCGGCTGCTCGTACGCCTGGATGGCCCGCTGGAGCCGGCTCTCCCGCGCCACCAGCGACACGAGCTCGATCTCCGCACCGGCGAGATCGATGGTGGCGGGGGCGCAGAAGAGACCCTCGACGTCCGGTACGGGCTGGACCACCTCGGAGAGCGGGCGGCTCTCCACCAGGACGTCGTAGATCGAAGGGACATCGGCGTGGTGATCGATCCCCAGGGCTGTGGAGGCGTTGCCCTGCGGGTCGAGGTCGACCACCAGGACCCGCGCGCCGTGCAGGGCCAGCGAGGCAGCGAGGTTGACCGTCGTGGTCGTCTTACCGACTCCGCCCTTCTGGTTGGCCACCACGATGACGCGGGTCCGGTCAGGGCGCGGCAGCCCCTCACCGGCACGGCCGAGGGCCTCGACCGCCAGCTGCGCGGCACGACCGATGGGGGTGTCGTCCATCGGCGGCGGTGTTTCACGTGAAACACCGTCCCCCACGGACTCGGTTCGGGGACCGGGGACCGGATCGGTCATCGGCCCCGCGATGTTGGCGTCGGACCGCAACGATTCACTCTCCTCGACTACAGGCTCGCAATGAGCAGAGCCTGCCATGCTTTCGGGGTCGTGAACCAGCGAGGCCCGCTGTTCTGTGGATGAATCCGCGTGTGTGGACAACTCGGTAACCCGTACGGGCTTCCGGTCGCGCGGTGTGGCAGCCGCACGACCGCGGCCGATGATTCCCTGCAGCAGAGAGCGACGTTTCACGTGAAACACGATGCCTCCGCGACGCAACTGCCAGGCCACGACACTCCGCAGGGGGTACGGATGGCCGCTTTCCCGGCGTACCGCTGCTAGGCGGCAGAGATCCCCCGGAAACGGCCATGCCGACATGGCCCCGGACAGACCTCCGCCGAAGCCGTCGCGGCCCTCAGCGGCGTCGGCGCGTGCGTCCCACCCGTGCGGCCTTGGCCCTCTTTGCGGCGAACCTCACACCGCCGGGGCTCTCGCCCACCACCACGCGCACCACCGTGGAGAGCGGATCGACCACTCCCTCACCGACCTGGAGCACCTCGGTCTCCAGCACCCCGAGCTTGCTCAGAGCCGCCCTGGCGCCGTTGATCTCCTCCTCGGCGGTGTCGCCCTTCAGCGCGAGCATCTCCCCGTACGGGCGCAGCAGAGGCACCCCCCAGCCCGCGAGCCGGTCCAGCGGCGCCACGGCACGGGCGGTCACCACATGGACGGGCTGGAGCGTTCCGAGGACCTCCTCGGCCCGCCCGCGCACCACCGTCACATGGTCCAGGCCGAGCAGTTCGACGACCTCCTGGAGGAAGTTCGTCCGGCGCAGGAGCGGTTCCAGCAAAGTGATCTTGAGGTCGGGGCGTACCAGGGCCAGCGGGATACCGGGCAGGCCGGCGCCCGAGCCCACATCGCAGACCGTGACGCCTTCCGGCACCACCTCGGAGAGCACCGCGCAGTTCAGCAGGTGCCGCTCCCACAACCGCGGCACCTCGCGCGGTCCGATCAGTCCACGCTTCACCCCCGCGTCCGCGAGAAGCTCCGCGTACCGGACAGCCTCCGGGAAGAGCTCTCCGAAGACCGCCTGCGCCTCTTCAGGTGCCTGGGGGAGCTCTGCAGCGTCCGTCACGGGGACCGTCCTTCCGTACCGCACTAGCGCACTGTGGCTGGCTGACTATCAGGCTGACAAAGATCGGCCCCGCCTGTGAACAGACGGGGCCGACAGTACAAGGGTCCGGTCAGGCCGGGAGAACGACGACGAAGCGCTGCGGCTCCTCGCCCTCCGACTCGCTCCGGAGACCGGCTGCGGCGATCGCGTCGTGCACGACCTTGCGCTCGAACGGCGTCATCGGGTCCAGCTTGACCGGCTGGCCGGAGCTCTTGACCTCCTGGGCTGCCTTGGCACCCAGCTCTGCGAGGATCTCCCGCTTCTTGGCCCGGAAGCCTCCGATGTCCAGCATCAGACGGCTGCGGTCACCGGTCTCCCGGTGCACGGCCAGCCGGGTCAGCTCCTGGAGCGCCTCCAGCACCTCACCGTCGCGGCCCACGAGCTTCTGGAGCTCACGTGCCGAGTCGCTGATGATCGATACCGCGGCCCGGTCCGCCTCGACGTCCATGTCGATGTCGCCGTCGAGGTCGGCGATGTCGAGCAGGCCCTCGAGGTAGTCGGCCGCGATCTCCCCCTCCTGCTCAAGACGGGTCAGAGTGTCGCTGCCCTCGGCGGCCTTGGAGGTGGTGCCTTCCGTCACGGGTGGACTCCTTCTTACTTCTTGGACGGGTGCTTGGGCCGCTGCGGGCCCTTGCGCTGCCCGGACTTGGCTTGGCGTGAGGAGCCGGAGGCGGTCTTGCGCGCCGACGTCGGCTTGTCGTCCTGCGATGCGTCCCGCTTCTCCAGCGAGGTCTTGGCGTCGGCCTCGTCCTTGGCACCGCCGGAGGCGGGGGTGTGGCCGGCCGTCTGCCGCTTCGCCTTGGTCTGGCGCTTGGGCTGCTGGCGCTTGGGCGCCTCGGCCTCGGGAACGACCTCGCCCTTCTTGACGGTGCCGTCCTCCTGAGCCACGAGACCCATCTTGCTCAGTCCGGTGATGAACTTGCGCTCGATGTCGTTGCGGTCGGGGCCCTTGGCGACGACCGCCTTGACGGTCCTGCGCTGGGCACGACCGCGGACCTGGCCCCCGGAGTCCACCCGCTTGAGAACCCGCTGGAGGTAGGCGTCCTGCGCCTTGCTGCCCGGCGTCGGGTTCTGGTTGATCACGTACATCTGCTGACCCATGGTCCAGACGTTGGTGGTCAGCCAGTAGACCAGGACACCGACGGGGAAGTTGATACCCATCACGGCGAAGATGACCGGGAAGATGTACATCAGCATCTTCTGCTGGTTCATGTACGGGGTCTTCACCGTCAGGTCGACGTTCTTCGTCATCAGCTGGCGCTGGGTGAAGAACTGCGACGCGGACATCAGCACGATCATCAGCGCGGTGACGACGCGGACGTCGGTCAGGGAGGCGTTGAGCGAGGCGACCTTGTCGGCGCTGTCCATGAACTTGGCGGCCAGCGGGGCGCCGAAGATGTGCGCCTCACGTGCGCTGTCGAGCAGCTGCTGGTCGATCGCGCCGATCTTCTTGCCCGAGGCGATGGACGACAGCACGTGGTACAGGGCGAAGAAGAACGGGGACTGCGCCAGGATGGGAAGGCACGAGGAGAGCGGGTTGGTACCCGTCTCCTTGTACAGCTTCATCATCTCTTCGGACTGACGCTGCTTGTCGTTCTTGTAGCGCTCCTGGATCGCCTTCATCTTCGGCTGGAGCACCTGCATATTGCGGGTCGACTTGATCTGCTTCACGAAGAGCGGGATCAGGCAGATCCGGATCAGCACCACCAGGGACACGATCGACAGTCCCCAGGCCCACCCGGAGTCATCGCCGAAAAGCGCTCCGTAGACCTTGTGGAACTGGACGATGATCCACGAGACGGGCGTGGTGATAAAGCTGAACAGACTGGCAATCGTGTCCACTAATCAGGCTCCTTGAGCATTGGGCGAGGTCTCTGTGGCCGGGCTCGGGGTTTCGGAGACCGACCCCCCGGACGGCACATCAGCGGCGGGCTCCCCGCCCTTGCCGCCGCGCAGGCCGTTGCGCAGCAGCTGGTGCCACCGCGGACGCTTGCGTTGCGGGACATGGTCCACACCGCCGGGTGACCACGGATTGCACCGCAGGATGCGCCAGGCGGTCAGCGCTGTTCCCTTGATCGCACCGTGCCGGTCGATAGCCGTATATCCATAGTGGGAACACGACGGGTAGTAACGGCAGACAGGCCCGAGCAGTGGGCTGATCGTCCACTGGTACAGCTTGATGAGGGCAAGCAGCGGGTACTTCATCTCGCGCCCCCTCCCAGCAGCCGCTGAAGGGCGGCATCCAGGTCTCGGGCCAGCTGTGCATGGTCGGCGTCGCCCGCACCGGGCAGCGCTCGTACGACAACAAGGCTACCGGGGGGCAGCTGCGCCAGCCGGTCGCGGACCAGGTGGCGAAGCTTCCGCTTCACCGCGGTGCGGACGACCGCGCCGCCCACCGCTTTGCTGACAACGAAACCCGCACGCGGCGGGGGAACAGTCTCCCCCGTCACGTGCGGGTCCGTTTCACCGCTGCGTAGATGGACGACGAGCAGTGGACGACCGGCTCGGCGTCCTCGTCGTACCGCGGTCGCGAAGTCCTCGCGCCGCCTCAGCCGATTCTCGGTAGGCAGCACGTCATGGACCTGTGAGCGATCAGGCGGACAGGCTGCTGCGGCCCTTGCCGCGGCGGTTCGCGAGAATCGCACGGCCGGCACGGGTACGCATGCGCAGACGGAAGCCGTGGGTCTTGGCGCGACGGCGGTTGTTCGGCTGGAAGGTGCGCTTGCTCACTCGGGGGCTCCAGAAATGATTCGTGTCTCGGCGGGACATCGCCTGGCTGTCACCGTGCGCCCACGAGGAACTCGCGTAAACGCCTTAGTGCACCGCTTCACAATCACAGATCGTGATCTTTGCCCATCGGAGGCAGGCGGCAGCAGCCATCGACAACTCGACCTGGTCACGGTACGCGCGGCTACGCCATCCGGTCAAACCGGCTCCGCGCGACCCCCCATTGTGCACAGCCTGTGGACAACAACTTGAACCGCGCGGCCCGGCCTGACTACCGTGGCTGAACTCCGGTTCTTTTCCTTCCCGACTGCCGGGCCTCACCCATCCCGACCCATCCCGTCCCGAGAACCACACATTCGTGGGAGGGGACATGCGAGAGAGCGTGCCTTGTGGCTGACGTACCTGCCGATCTTGCCGCAGTGTGGCCGCGAGTGCTGGAGCAACTCCTCGGGGAGGGGCAGCAGGGCATCGAGCCGAAGGACAAGCAGTGGATCGAACGCTGCCAGCCGCTGGCACTCGTCGCCGACACCGCGCTCCTGGCCGTCCCCAATGAATGGGGCAAGCGCGTCCTCGAGGGGCGCCTCGCGCCGCTCATCAGCGAGACGCTCACCCGGGAGTGCGGCCGTCCCATCCGGATCGCGATCACCGTCGACGACTCCGCGGGCGAACCCCCCGCCCCGCCGATGCACCAGCCGCACCAGGGCCAGCAGGGGCACCGCTACCCGGACCGGCCGCGCGAGGACGCGCAGCACGGTGACACGTACGACGGCTACGGCCACCGGCCCTCCGACGACGGCATGCCGACGGCCCGCCCGGCCTACCCCGATTACCAGCAGCAGCGCCCCGAGCCGGGCGCCTGGCCGCGCACCCAGGACGACCTCTCCTGGCAGCAGCCGCAGCACGGGGGATACCGGGACCGCGAGCAGCCCGCCTCCGACACCTACCGCGAGACCGAGCCGTACCGCGAGCAGCCCTCGGACGCCTACCGCGAGCAGCCCGCCGAGCAGTGGCGCGAGCCGTACGGCACCGGGCGCCCGCAGCAGCCGCAGCACGACTACCGTTCGCAGCCGCCGGAGCGCCAGGGGTACGAGCAGCAGCGCGACCGGCACGATCCGCACGAGCAGCAGCACCGCCAGGGCGGACCCGGCCCCGGGCGCACCGGCGGCCCGGTCCCCGGTCCGATGGGCGCCCAGCCGGCCCCCGCGCCGGGCCCGGGCGAACCGCACGCCCGGCTGAACCCGAAGTACCTTTTCGACACCTTCGTCATCGGCGCCTCCAACCGGTTCGCGCACGCCGCGGCCGTCGCCGTCGCCGAGGCGCCCGCGAAGGCGTACAACCCCCTCTTCATCTACGGGGAGTCGGGGCTCGGCAAGACCCACCTGCTGCACGCCATCGGGCACTACGCGCGCAGCCTCTACCCGGGCACCCGGGTGCGGTACGTGAGCTCGGAGGAGTTCACCAACGAGTTCATCAACTCGATCCGCGACGGCAAGGGCGACACCTTCCGCAAGCGGTACCGCGATGTCGACATCCTGCTCGTCGACGACATCCAGTTCCTGGCGAGCAAGGAGTCGACGCAGGAGGAGTTCTTCCACACCTTCAATACGCTGCACAACGCGAACAAACAGATCGTGCTCTCCTCGGACCGGCCGCCCAAGCAGCTGGTGACGCTGGAGGACCGGCTGCGCAACCGCTTCGAGTGGGGTCTGACCACCGACGTCCAGCCGCCCGAGCTGGAGACCCGGATCGCCATCCTCCGTAAGAAAGCGGTGCAGGAGCAGCTGAACGCGCCGCCGGAGGTGCTGGAGTTCATCGCCTCGCGGATCTCGCGCAACATCCGTGAGCTGGAGGGCGCCCTGATCCGGGTGACGGCCTTCGCCTCCCTCAACCGGCAGCCGGTGGACCTCGGGCTGACCGAGATCGTGCTCAAGGACCTGATCCCGGGCGGCGAGGAGTCGGCCCCGGAGATCACTGCGCCGGCCATCATGGCGGCCACCGCGGACTACTTCGGCCTCACGGTGGAGGATCTCTGCGGCTCCTCGCGCAGCCGGGTCCTGGTGACGGCGCGCCAGATCGCCATGTATCTGTGCCGGGAGCTCACCGACCTCTCGCTGCCGAAGATCGGCGCGCAGTTCGGCGGACGCGACCATACGACGGTGATGCACGCGGACCGGAAGATCCGGGCCCTGATGGCGGAGCGCCGCTCCATCTACAACCAGGTCACCGAGCTCACCAACCGCATCAAGAACGGCTGACACCGGCCGCTCACGACGTCACAGGGCACCGCAGCGCGCTTCCGGCGCGCTCGAAGGGCGCCTCGCAACGACCTCCCGGGGTCCGCGCGAGGCGCCCTTCGGCGTTCCCGGGGCCCGCTCGGCGGTCTCCGCCGGACCGGCACTGTTCGAATACGGGCTGCTCAGAGGCGCTTCTCCACAGATGTGCGGAAAATCTTCCGTCCACAGCCTGGGGACCGCGAAGTTGTCCATATTGCGTCCACAGGGTCAGCTGCCGATACTCCATCAGGCCAGGTCACGTGGTTGGGGATTTGTGGTCAACCATGATCCACAGGCTGTGGACAGAATTTTCGTCCACAGGGGACGCTCTCGGTTGTCCACCGGCGGCCCACAGGCTGGGTACCGTTGTCCCCAGCTTTGCTCTGCTTCTCCACACCCCTGTCCACTGTTCGGCAACGCAACACCCGCTCTCACCGCCCGGAGTGAAAGGCGTCACACCAAGCTGCCTGATTGGGCTGTGGGGAACCTGGGTAAAGCTGGGGACAGGTCTGGGGAGAAGTGGCCCCCTCCTGTGCATCGGGTGTGCAGAACTTCCGCCTGTCCACAGAGAGCCCCGGTTGTCCACGGGTGCCACCCACAGGACCGGTGGACAAAAAACCGTTGCTGACCTGCGCAAACGACGTTATCCACGGTTTCCACAGGGCCTACTACTACTACCACTCAGAGTTAGCCAGGAATCCGCTTCGAAGTGGGGCCTGTGTACAACTCGAGCGGCGACCGCCTCGCAGCGTTTTGCTCGACTTGACCCCGAGCAGCAACGACTGTCGGTGCCGTGCGTCAGACTGGACCCCGGAGCCACCGGCCGTCTGCCGGGGAGCTCCGGTCCAGACGACGAAGGCCAGCAGGGCGAGCGAGCAACAGCAGGAGGCGGTTCCGGTGAAGATCCGGGTGGAGCGCGATGTACTCGCGGAGGCGGTGGCCTGGGTGGCCCGCAGCCTCCCGGCCCGTCCGCCGGCGCCCGTTCTCGCGGGCCTTCTGCTGAAGGCCGAGGACGGGGCCCTCTCCTTCTCGAGCTTCGACTACGAGGTCTCGGCCAAGGTCTCCGTGGACGCGGAGGTCGACGAGGACGGCACGGTGCTCGTCTCCGGCCGGCTGCTCGCCGACATCTGCCGCGCCCTCCCCAACCGTCCGGTGGAGATCTCCACAGACGGTGTACGGGCCACGGTGGTCTGCGGCTCCTCGCGCTTCACCCTCCACACACTGCCTGTGGAGGAGTACCCGGCGCTGCCGCAGATGCCGACCGCCACGGGCACCGTCCCCGGTGAGGTCTTCGCCTCGGCCGCCGCCCAGGTCGCCATCGCCGCGGGCCGTGACGACACGCTGCCCGTGCTGACCGGTGTGCGCATCGAGATCGAGGGCGACACCGTCACCCTCGCCTCCACCGACCGCTACCGCTTCGCGGTCCGCGAGTTCCTCTGGAAGCCGGAGGACCCGGAGGCGTCCGCAGTTGCCCTGGTGCCCGCCAAGACGCTCCTGGACACCGCCAAGGCCCTCACCAGCGGTGACACGGTCACCCTGGCGCTCTCCGGCTCCGGTGCCGGTGAGGGGCTGATCGGTTTCGAGGGCGCGGGGCGCACGACCACCACCCGGCTGCTCGAGGGCGACCTGCCGAAGTACCGCACGCTCTTCCCCACCGAGTTCAACTCGGTCGCGGTGATCGAGACGGCCCCCTTCGTCGAGGCCGTCAAGCGCGTGGCCCTGGTCGCCGAGCGCAACACCCCCGTACGGCTCAGCTTCGAGCAGGGCGTGCTCATCCTGGAAGCCGGTTCCAGCGACGACGCACAGGCTGTGGAGCGCGTCGACGCGGTGCTGGAGGGCGACGACATCTCGATCGCCTTCAACCCGACGTTCCTGCTGGACGGGCTGAGCGCGATCGACTCCCCCGTCGCCCAGCTCTCCTTCACCACGTCCACCAAGCCCGCCCTGCTCAGCGGGCGCCCGGCCGTGGACGCCGAGGCGGACGACGCGTACAAGTACCTGATCATGCCGGTGCGTCTCTCCGGCTGATCACGCTGTCACCGGTGGGCCCGTTCGGCGCGGAGCGGGCCCACCGCGCTGTCCCCGGCCCCGGCGTAGGCTCGGTCCCGGGCGAACGAACGCCCCGACGCTATCGCCACGACGCTTAAGGAATCTCTGATGGAGCTCGGTCTCGTCGGCCTCGGCAAGATGGGCGGCAACATGCGCGAGCGCATCCGCCGCGCAGGCCACACCGTCATCGGTTACGACCGCAACCCGGATGTCGCCGATGTCCACAGCCTCGAAGAGCTTGTGGGCAAGCTGAAGGGCCCGCGGGTCGTCTGGGTGATGGTCCCGGCCGGTGCGGCGACCCAGTCCACGATCGACGAGCTCGCCGAGCTGCTCTCGCCCGGCGACGTCGTCGTCGACGGCGGGAACTCGCGCTGGACCGACGACGAGAAGCACGCCGTCGAGCTGGGCATCAAGGGCATCGGCTTTGTCGACTGCGGCGTCTCCGGCGGTGTCTGGGGCCTGGAGAACGGCTACGCCCTGATGTACGGCGGCAGCGAGGAGAACGTGGCGAAGGTCCAGCCGATCTTCGACGCGCTCAAGCCCGAGGGCGACTTCGGCTCCGTCCACGCGGGCAAGGTCGGCGCCGGCCACTTCGCGAAGATGGTCCACAACGGCATCGAGTACGCCATGATGCAGGCGTACGCCGAGGGCTGGGAGCTGCTGGAGAAGGTCGACTCCGTCACCGACGTACGCGAGGTCTTCCGCTCCTGGCAGGAGGGCACGGTCATCCGTTCCTGGCTGCTCGACCTCGCGGTCAACGCCCTGGACGACGACGAGCACCTGGACAAGCTCCGGGGCTTCGCCGCCGACTCCGGCGAGGGCCGCTGGACGGTGGAGGCCGCGATCGACAACGCGGTGCCGCTGCCCGCGATCACGGCGTCGCTGTTCGCGCGGTTCGCCTCGCGCCAGGACGACTCGCCGCAGATGAAGATGATCGCCGCGCTGCGCAACCAGTTCGGCGGCCACGCGGTCGAGAACAAGAAGTAGCCCCACCGCGGGGAAGCCGGGAAAGCCGGGAAGCGCGGAACCAGCACCAACAGCGGAACGGATCGGGCCCGGGAGGTCGGCGCACATGCATGTCACCCATCTCTCCCTGGCCGACTTCCGCTCGTACGCCCGGGTCGAGGTCCCTCTCGACCCGGGCGTCACCGCGTTCGTGGGCCCCAACGGGCAGGGCAAGACCAACCTCGTCGAGGCCATCGGCTATCTCGCCACCCTCGGCAGCCACCGGGTCTCCTCGGACGCCCCCCTCGTGCGGATGGGCGCCGAGCGCGCGGTGGTCCGGGCGGCGGTGACCCAGGGCGAGCGCTCGCAGCTGGTCGAGCTGGAGCTCAATCCGGGCCGCGCCAACCGGGCCCGTATCAACAGGTCCTCGCAGGTCAGACCGCGTGACGTGCTCGGCATCGTACGGACGGTTCTCTTCGCTCCGGAGGATCTCGCCCTGGTCAAGGGCGACCCCGGGGAGCGGCGGCGGTTCCTGGACGAGCTGGTCACCGCGCGCTCGCCCCGGATGGCCGGGGTCCGCTCCGACTACGAGCGGGTGCTCAAGCAGCGCAACACCCTCCTCAAGTCCGCCGCGATGGCCCGTCGCCACGGCGGCCGCTCCATGGACCTGTCCACCCTCGACGTCTGGGACCAGCACCTGGGGCGGGTCGGCGCCGAGCTGCTCGCGCAGCGCCTGGACCTGATCGCCACGCTCCAGCCGCTGGCCGACAAGGCGTACGGGGACGTGGCGCCGGGCGGCGGCCCCGTGACGCTGGAGTACCGCAGCTCGGTGGGCGAGGACGTGTCGGCGGGCCGCACCCGCGAGGAGCTGTACGAGCAGCTGATCGCGGCGCTCGCCGGGGTCCGCAAGCAGGAGATCGAGCGCGGGGTGACGCTGGTGGGCCCGCACCGGGACGATCTGGTGCTGAGCCTGCGGTCCATGCCCGCGAAGGGGTACGCGAGCCACGGGGAGTCCTGGAGCTACGCGCTGGCGCTGCGGCTGGCCAGTTACGAGCTGCTGCGCGCCGAGGGCAACGAGCCGGTGCTGATCCTGGACGACGTCTTCGCCGAGCTGGACGCCCGCCGCCGAGAGCGGCTGGCCGAGCTGGTGGCCCCGGGCGAGCAGGTGCTCGTGACGGCGGCGGTGGCGGAGGACGTGCCGGGCGCGCTGGCGGGCGCGCGGTACGCGGTGTCGGCGGGCGAGGTGGAGCGGGTATGACCGGCCGGGGCGAGGGGCCTTCCGGCGGTACGGGGCCGACGGCCCGCGGTGACGGGCCTTCCCGCGGTACGGGCCCGACGGCCCGGGGCGACGGGGCCTCCGGTGGTACGGGGCCTGCGGCCCACCGTGACGGGGGCTCCGGTGGTGCGTCGGGTGCGTCCGGGGCTCCGGTGGCCGGGGGCGGGAGTCCGAAGCCGCCCGAGGTGTCCGGGGTCGATCTCGCCCGGGTCGCGCTGCGGGCCGCGAAGGAGCAGGCCCGGGCGCGGGGCGCGGCGGCCCAGCAGAAGAAGCAGGCCAGGCGGGGCGGCGGGCTGCGCTCCGGGGCCCGTTCGGACGGCCGTGATCCGCAGCCGCTGGGCTCCGCGATCAACCGGCTGATCACCGAGCGCGGCTGGGAGACCCCGGCGGCGGTCGGCGGGGTGATGGGGCGGTGGCCGCAGATCGTGGGCGACGATCTGGCCAACCACTGCGTACCGCTGCGCTACGACGACGATCCGGCCGCGCGGGTGCTCACTGTGAGCTGCGACTCCACGGCCTGGGCGACCCAGCTGCGGCTGCTGGCCCCGCAGCTGGTGGCCCGGCTCAACGCGGATCTGGGGCAGGGCACCGTACGGATGATCAAGGTCGTCGGTCCGGGGGGCCCGGAGCGCCGGTTCGGGCCGCTGCGGGCGCCCGGGAGCAAGGGGCCCGGGGACACCTACGGGTGAGGGGCCCGCTGTTGATCGTAAGGGCTGCTCTCAGGCTCTGAGCTGCGCTTTTGGCCGAAACTTGTCGTGTTCCTGATATTCGCGGGAGGGGCGCCGGGGCATCCCCGGCGCCCGGTTCGGCCGTGTTCGTACCAGCGGAAACCGGACGGTACGTCCGGAGCGTCCCTCACCGTAGCGGGAGGTTGACAGGCCGAAGCGCTCAATGCCCGTCAGGGCCTCTTGGGGCCCCTCCCTGAATATGGGGAGTCGTCAACCGCCGATTCAGGGCGGCACATGCGTACTCAGGTACCGGCAAACCCCCATTCATGTCAGTGCTACCGGTAGACTGGTGAGTAATCCCGCCGCTGAGGCGGGAGTCGTCGATACAAGCCGAACGACGCAGCCGCTCCCGCCTGTCCGGAAGACGGCCTGTGCTGTGCCAGAAAGGGCGCTTCGTGGCCGATTCCGGCAACCCCAACGAGAACATCCCGTCCACAGCCGGTGAGCACGGCGAGGTCACCGCCTCGTACGACGCCAGCGCGATCACCGTGCTGGAAGGGCTGGACGCGGTCCGCAAGCGACCCGGTATGTACATCGGCTCGACCGGTGAGCGCGGCCTGCACCACCTCGTGCAGGAGGTCGTCGACAACTCGGTCGACGAGGCCATGGCAGGCCACGCGGACACGATCGACGTCACGATCCTCCCCGACGGCGGCGTGCGTGTGATCGACAACGGCCGGGGCATCCCGGTCGACATCGTGCCGTCCGAGGGCAAGCCGGCCGTCGAGGTCGTGCTCACCGTGCTGCACGCGGGCGGCAAGTTCGGAGGCGGCGGTTACGCGGTCTCCGGTGGTCTGCACGGCGTCGGCGTCTCCGTCGTCAACGCCCTCTCCACCCGGGTCGCGGTGGAGGTCAAGCGCGACGGACACCGCTGGACCCAGGACTACAAGCTCGGCGTCCCCACCGCCCCGCTGGCCAAGCAGGAGGCCACGGACGAGACCGGTACGACGGTCACCTTCTGGGCCGACGGGGACATCTTCGAGACCACCGAGTACAGCTTCGAGACCCTCTCGCGCCGCTTCCAGGAGATGGCGTTCCTCAACAAGGGGCTCACCCTCAAGCTGACCGACGAGCGCGAGTCGGCGAAGGCCACGGCGGGCGCCGACAGCGCCGAGGCGACCGAGGTCCCCGAGGAGGAGGCGACGCGGTCCGTCACGTACCACTACGAGAACGGCATCGTCGACTTCGTCAAGTACCTCAACTCCCGCAAGGGCGATGTCATCCACCAGTCGGTGATCGACATCGAGGCCGAGGACAAGGACCGGCTCCTCTCGGTCGAGATCGCCATGCAGTGGAACACGCAGTACACGGAGGGGGTCTACTCCTTCGCCAACGCGATCCACACGCATGAGGGCGGTACGCACGAGGAAGGTTTCCGTGCCGCGCTGACCTCCCTGGTCAACCGGTACGCGCGCGACAAGAAGCTGCTGCGCGACAAGGACGACAACCTCACCGGTGAGGACGTCCGCGAGGGTCTCACCGCGATCATCTCGGTCAAGCTGGGCGAGCCGCAGTTCGAGGGCCAGACCAAGACCAAGCTGGGCAACACGGAGGCCAAGACCTTCGTGCAGAAGGTCGTCCACGAGCAGCTGACGGACTGGTTCGACCGCAACCCCAACGAGGCCGCCGACATCATCCGCAAGGGCATCGCCGCCTCGACCGCCCGCGTGGCGGCCCGCAAGGCGCGTGACCTGACGCGGCGCAAGGGGCTGCTGGAGAGCGCCTCGCTGCCGGGCAAGCTGAGCGACTGCCAGTCCAACGACCCAACCAAGTGCGAGATCTTCATCGTCGAGGGTGACTCCGCCGGTGGTTCGGCGAAGTCCGGCCGCAACCCGATGTACCAGGCGATCCTGCCCATCCGCGGCAAGATCCTGAACGTCGAGAAGGCCCGGGTCGACAAGATCCTCCAGAACACCGAGGTCCAGGCGCTGATCTCGGCCTTCGGCACCGGGGTCCACGAGGACTTCGACATCGAGAAGCTCCGCTATCACAAGATCATTCTGATGGCGGACGCCGACGTCGACGGCCAGCACATCAACACCCTGCTGCTGACGTTCCTCTTCCGCTTCATGCGGCCGCTGGTGGAGGCCGGGCACGTCTATCTCTCGCGCCCGCCGCTGTACAAGATCAAGTGGGGCCGGGACGACTTCGAGTACGCGTACTCGGACCGGGAGCGCGACGCGCTCGTGGCGCTCGGCAAGCAGAACGGCAAGCGGATCAAGGAAGACTCGATCCAGCGCTTCAAGGGCCTCGGCGAGATGAACGCCGAGGAGCTGCGCGTCACCACCATGGACGTCGACCACCGGGTCCTCGGCCAGGTCACGCTGGACGACGCGGCGCAGGCCGACGACCTGTTCTCGGTGCTCATGGGTGAGGACGTCGAGGCACGGCGCTCGTTCATCCAGCGCAACGCCAAGGACGTCCGCTTCCTCGACATCTGAGTCGGCCGTACCAGCGACGCCGCAGCTCGAAAGGACTTTGACCAGCAATGGCCGACGAGAACACCCCTGTGACACCTGAACCCGCGACGCCCGAGGAAGTCATCGTTCCCGGTGTGGGCATGCGTGTCGAGCCCGTCGGGCTCGAGACGGAGATGCAGCGCTCCTACCTCGACTACGCGATGTCCGTCATCGTCTCGCGTGCGCTGCCCGACGTACGGGACGGCCTCAAGCCCGTCCACCGCCGGGTGCTGTACGCGATGTACGACGGCGGCTACCGCCCCGAGAAGGGGTTCTACAAGTGCGCCCGCGTCGTCGGTGACGTCATGGGTACGTACCACCCGCACGGCGACTCCTCCATCTACGACGCCCTGGTGCGTCTGGCACAGCCGTGGTCGCTGCGGATGCCGCTGGTGGACTCCAACGGCAACTTCGGTTCCCCGGGCAACGACCCGGCCGCCGCCATGCGGTACACCGAGTGCAAGATGATGCCGCTGTCCATGGAGATGGTCCGGGACATCGACGAGGAGACCGTCGACTTCCAGGACAACTACGACGGCCGCAACCAGGAGCCGACGGTCCTGCCGGCGCGCTTCCCGAACCTGCTGGTCAACGGCTCCGCCGGGATCGCGGTCGGTATGGCGACCAACATCCCGCCGCACAACCTGCGCGAGGTCGCCGCCGGAGCCCAGTGGTACCTGGAGCACCCCGAGGCGTCCCACGAGGAGCTGCTGGACGCGCTGATCGAGCGCATCAAGGGCCCCGACTTCCCGACCGGCGCGCTGGTCGTGGGCCGCAAGGGCATCGAGGAGGCGTACCGCACCGGGCGCGGCTCCATCACGATGCGCGCGGTCGTCGCGGTCGAGGAGATCCAGGGCCGCCAGTGCCTGGTCGTCACCGAGCTGCCGTTCCAGACCAACCCCGACAACCTCGCGCAGAAGATCGCCGACCTGGTCAAGGACGGCAAGGTCGGCGGGATCGCGGACGTCCGCGACGAGACCTCCTCGCGTACGGGCCAGCGCCTGGTCGTCGTCCTCAAGCGGGACGCGGTCGCCAAGGTCGTCCTGAACAACCTGTACAAGCACACCGACCTCCAGACGAACTTCGGCGCCAACATGCTGGCGCTCGTCGACGGGGTGCCGCGCACGCTCTCGATCGACGCGTTCATCCGCCACTGGGTGACGCACCAGATCGAGGTCATCGTCCGGCGTACGAAGTTCCGGCTGCGCAAGGCCGAGGAGCGGGCGCACATCCTGCGCGGCCTTCTGAAGGCCCTGGACGCCATCGACGAGGTCATCGCCCTCATCCGGCGCTCCAACACCGTGGAGATCGCGCGGGAGGGCCTGATGGGCCTCCTGGAGATCGACGAGCTCCAGGCGAACGCGATCCTGGAGATGCAGCTGCGCCGGCTGGCCGCGCTGGAGCACCAGAAGATCACCGCCGAGCACGACGAGCTCCAGGCGAAGATCAACGAGTACAACGAGATCCTGGCCTCGCCCGCCAAGCAGCGCGCGATCGTCAGCGAGGAGCTGGCGGCGATCGTCGAGAAGTTCGGCGACGACCGGCGCTCCAAGCTGGTGCCCTTCGACGGTGACATGTCCATCGAGGACCTGATCGCCGAGGAGGACATCGTCGTCACGATCTCCCGCAGCGGCTATGTGAAGCGCACGAAGACCGACGACTACCGCTCGCAGAAGCGCGGCGGCAAGGGCGTGCGCGGGACGAAGCTCAAGGAAGACGACATCGTCGACCACTTCTTCGTGTCGACGACGCACCACTGGCTGCTGTTCTTCACGAACAAGGGCCGCGTCTACCGGGCGAAGGCGTACGAGCTCCCGGACGCAGGCCGGGATGCGCGCGGCCAGCACGTCGCCAACCTGCTGGCCTTCCAGCCGGACGAGAAGATCGCCCAGATCCTCGCGATCCGCGACTACGAGGCCGTGCCGTACCTGATCCTGGCGACGAAGGGCGGTCTCGTGAAGAAGACCGCGCTCAAGGACTACGATTCGCCGCGTTCGGGCGGTGTCATCGCGATCAACCTGCGCGAGATGCCGGACGGCGGCGACGACGAGCTGATCGGTGCGGAGCTGGTGTCGGCGGAGGACGATCTGCTGCTCATCAGCAAGAAGGCGCAGTCGATCAGGTTCACCGCGACGGACGACGCGCTGCGCCCGATGGGCCGCGCCACCTCGGGCGTCAAGGGCATGAGTTTCCGTGAGGGAGACGAACTGCTCTCGATGAATGTCGTCCGGCCCGGTACGTTCGTGTTCACCGCTACCGACGGCGGGTACGCCAAGCGCACCCCCGTCGACGAGTACCGCGTCCAGGGCCGCGGCGGCCTCGGCATCAAGGCTGCCAAGATCGTCGAGGACCGGGGCTCGCTCGTCGGTGCGCTGGTGGTCGAGGAGACGGACGAGATCCTCGCCATCACACTGGGCGGCGGTGTGATTCGTACGCGAGTCAATGAAGTCAGGGAGACGGGCCGTGACACCATGGGCGTCCAACTGATCAATCTGGGCAAGCGGGATGCCGTCGTCGGCATCGCGCGCAACGCCGAGGCCGGGCGTGAGGCGGAAGAGGTCGACGGGACCGATGACGCCGAGGGCGAGACGGCCGAGGCCCACGCCACGGGCGTGGTAGAGGGCACTGTCGAGGGCACGGAGCCCTCGACCGGGGAGCACGAGGAGTAAGAGCGTGAGTGGAGCCACGGGCGCCGGTTCGGCCGCTTCCGGAGCAGGAGCGAACGGTGCCCGTGGCCCTGCCACGGACTCCCAAGGGGGCACTGTGACGGACACACGAGGGCCTCAGCCCCAGTACGAGGGTTACGCGACCGGGCCGCTGCCCGGCGAGCGTGAGCCCGCACCGGGGCCGTCGGGCCCGTACCACCCGCCCCAGGCGTACCAGACGCCCGGTGGCGGCACCCAGGGCGGCCAGCGCCCCGGGGACGGCGGGACGCTGGGCGGCGCCCAGGCGACGCGCAAGCCGCGCACGGGGGCGCGGACCACTCCGCGGACCCGCAAGGCCCGTCTGCGGGTGGCCAAGGCCGACCCGTGGTCGGTGATGAAGGTCAGCTTCCTGCTCTCCATCGCGCTGGGCATCTGCACGGTGGTGGCGGCGGCGATCCTGTGGATGGTGATGGACGCGATGGGCGTCTTCTCCACCGTGGGCGGCACGATCAGCGAGGCCACCGGCTCGAACGAGAGCAACGGCTTCGACCTCCAGTCGTTCCTGTCGCTGCCGCGCGTGCTCATCTTCACCTCGGTCATCGCCGTGATCGACGTGGTGCTGGCCACCGCGCTGGCGACGCTGGGCGCCTTCATCTACAACCTGTCGGCGGGCTTCGTGGGCGGCGTCGAGCTCACGCTGGCCGAGGACGAGTAGCGCGCCGGGTATCGATTTTGGGACTGGCCCCGACGTGCGCTAATCTTCAGAAGTCAGCGCAGCACAGCGCGGCGGGGCTATAGCTCAGTTGGTTAGAGCGCATCCCTGATAAGGATGAGGCCACAGGTTCAAATCCTGTTAGCCCCACCAGCACGAAGGCCCCTCACCGGGAACGGTGGGGGGCCTTTGGCATCCCCGGCTGACATCAGCCGATCAGCGGATCTTCCAGAAGGTCCGCGAGCATCGTCACGGCCTCCCGCTCCGCCCCTGGTGACCGCGTGGAACGCTGCGGACAATGACGGCATGACGTTGACGATCTGGGTCGATGACTGGCAGATGCAGTGCTGCGGGGAGAGCTTCACGCCGGGGGATGTCGTCTCGTGGCACTTGCTGGAGATCGACCCCGAGGATTACGCCGACCTTGTCGGCAGCGACCGCGCCGCAGATATCGACTTCTGCGAGGAGCATCATGGCGGGGAAGGTGATCATGCTCCTACCCGGTTGCGGGTGCTGACCATCACAGAGGTGCACTGCCAGTACGAAGTCCCTTCCGGTAACTCGAACGTACGGCACCCGGTACCAGGCACGACGGAAGTGGTGCCGGTACAAGAAGCTGACGGATGGGCAGTGACTCGCCCGCATGTCGAGTTCGCCGGCTACCTCGTGACGGCCGAGCGGACTGAACCGTCGAAGGAGCCCAGGTCGTCTGACATCAGCGGCTGACACCGGCACGGCTGTACGTTGCCGATCAACGCCGAACCCCAGGGCAGCAGGACCAGGGTCCAGCGGACGCTCATCCTGGTCGAGAGGGTGCCTCGACCGACCTGACAAGGATGGAGGGCACGGATGGAGCGGCAGTGGCCGGAGGGGCCGAGCGCAGATCCTGATGCGGCGAGAGAGCGCTACCGAGCGGACATGGCCGCATCGCGAGCCGCGATAAGGGAGCTGTTCCGGAGGGAGCGCTCCGATGCTCATACGGGCCTGGGGCTCGTGGTGGTGGCGAGTGTGCTGGTGGCTGTGGTCTGGGTTCCGCAGGCAGGGGCGGTCCTCGCCGGGGGTTTCGCGGCGCTGTTCGTCGTGGCCCTGGTGGTGGCCCTGTTCCTGGGCAGGCGGCGAGGGGGTGCGGTGCGCGCCGCGTACAGGTTCACGTTCGGCTTGGGAGGCTGGGTGTCCTTCTAGAGGCCACGGCCGGGCCGGTGAGCCGGTCCTGTTCGGTGGGCGTGCAACCTTTCTTTCGGCTCGTGAGTCTTCACGCTGTACTTCACCTCTTGGCACAGCGTGAAAGGTCCCCGTGCACCCGAAGAGTCTCGTCGCCACCCGGGTCGGTGGTGTCGGTGTCATATCCGCCGTCATTCTCGGCAGCCTGCTGGTCCCGGTTCCGGAGGCACACGCCGCCGCCCCCGGGTGTTCGGCCAACGTCTACAAGCGGGCGTTCTACAAGAACACGTCCTTCAAGGGCAAGCCGGTGAAGACCGACTGCGACAGTGCCATCAGCCAGAGCTGGTCGGGCCGGCCGGTCGCGGGGGTGCCGAAGGACAAGTTCGGTGTCCGCTGGTCGGTGACCCGTGACTTCGGTTCCGGTGGGCCCTTCACGTTCTCCGTCGCGGCGACCGACGGCGTCCGCGTCTACCTGGACGGCGTCCGCAAGATCGACCTGTGGAAGAACACCGGTAACACCGCTCGTAAGAAGAGCGTCAACGTCACCATCCCCTCCGGCAAGCACACCCTCCGCGTCGACTACGTGAACTGGTCCGGTGCCGCGAAGGTGAAGTACACGTACAAGCCGCGCACTTCGGCGAAGTACGACAAGCGGAAGCCGCTCGCCCCGGTCGGTGTGAAGACCGCGTACAACGTCAAGAACCGCAAGACGACCGTCTCCTGGTCCGCCAACAAGGAGATGGACCTGCGGAACTACACCCTCTACCGGAGGCCCGTCAGCTCCGGCGGCTGGACGAAGGTCGCCACGACCACCGCCCGCAGCTACACCGACCCCCTGGTGAACCCGGACGACCGCACGCCGTACTACTACGAGGTCCGCGCCGCGGACAAGGCGGGCAACATATCGAAGGGCAGCGCGGACGCCATCGTCCGTCCCCTGCCCGTTGTCTCCTCCCTGACCGGCTCCTTCGACAGGAAGACCAACAAGGTCACCCTGAAGTGGCCGCTCAACAAGGAGCCGCACTTCGACCACTACACGGTCCTCAGCAACGACAAGGTCAACGGCTCCTACGTCTGGGTCCCGCTCGGCACCACCAAGGGCAGCACCTGGACCACCGCCCCCATCACCCCGGACGGGGAGACCCGGCACTACCGCGTCCTCGTCACCAACGACGGCGGCACCACCACCCACAGCTGGCACGGTCTCGACGGCAGGGCCGACAACGAGTTCTGGCTCGACGTGCCCGACGGCATCGCCCCCGCGTACGCCCCCGAGGTGACCCTGAGGTCCTGCGCGACCGGTATCCAGGCGACCGCCACCGACTACACCCCCGGCTCGCTCCGCGACTTCAACGGCTTCGCGGTCGAGCGCCGTGAGGCGGGCACCGGCGCCTGGTCGGTCATCCTGCGCCAGGGATACGACCCCCGCCCCCTGTACGCGACGGCCACGGTCTGCGACGCGCTGCCCGCCGACGGGCGCACCTACGAGTACCGGGCCCGTACGTACGACACCGCCGGGAACTACTCCCCGTACAGCGATGTGGCCTCCATGACCCTGCCGGTGCGCTGACCGGCAGGACAGGGCATACGGAAAAGGCCCCCGGCCGGTGTGAACCGGCCGGGGGCCTTCTGCGTGCGGTGGTGGTGCCGGGATCAGGGAGGTGGCACCGGGGAGTCGCCTTCAGGGGCGGTGTGGTGCGAGGAGCCGGTGGTCCGGGCGGCGGCCGTCGGGTCGGCCGGCAGGTGGCGGGTGGCCGGGGAGGAACCGTGGGCCTCGGCCCGGATGCGCTGCTTCATCGTGGGCGGCAGGGCCCGGTCACGCGGAAGGGTCCATCGGACCGAGGGAGCGAGCGGGGTTGCCGTGGTGGCCGCCGTGTGCTCCTGGGTCGTGGCGCTCGGCTGCGTCGCGGCGTTCGCGGCGCTCGTCGTGGCGGTGGCGAGGCCCAGCGACGCCAGCAGGGCGAAGAAGGCGGTGATGAAGGCGGTCCAGATGCTCTTGGGCTTGAAGGTGCTCATGGCCCCTCGCTTTCGGGTGGTCCGGTGGCTGACTTCTCCGATCATGTGGACCCGGGGCCCGTTTCCGGGGAGCGACGCCCGCACTGCGCCGATCTTCGGATTAACACCACTCGTATGGTGCAACCGGAGCTGACGGAGCGTCCGGAGCGGGTTACGGGGGTCGGAGCGGACCTCGCCGAGGTGCCCCGGTAGGCCGCTTTCGGGTTCCAGGCAGGTCACCGATCGGTATCGGCCGGTGTGTATAGTCGGCGACAGAAGGCCCCTATTCCAAGGAAAGACGAGGTCGCGCGGTGAAGAAGCTTCTCCTGATCGCACTGGCTGCCATCGGCGGGCTCCTCGTGTACCGCCAGATCCAGGCGGATCGCGCCGAGCAGGACCTGTGGACGGAGGCGACCGACTCGGTGCCCGCTGGTTCGGGTGTGTGAGACGGCACAGTCTGTTACGGGCCCCGGTCGCTGAGCGGCCGGGGCTTCGTGCTGTCCGGGGGCTGTCAGGGCTCCGGGGCTGTGGGGGCAGGGGCTGCCGGAGTGCGTCCTGCCGGGGTCGGGGGCAGCCCTGAGCGCGGTCTGCTGCCGTAGGCGTTCGCTGTTGCGGGACCGTGACGCAAGCGACCTTGAGTTCACCCGAGCAAATCAATAGCTTGCTTAAGCAAAGCTGCTGGGGTTCACGGTCGAGGGGGCAACGGGGGATGGCACACAACCACCACCGCATCGCGACAGCGGGGGCATGGATCGGCGCGGTGGTCGTCGCCCTGGTGGCGGGCGCGCTGCCCGCCGCGGCGGCGCCCGTCGAGCGGGGCGAGGCCCCGGGCAGCCTGGTCATGGTGCTCGACTCGTCCGGCTCGATGGCCGACGACGACGGGGCGGGCCGGACCCGTATGGAGAGCGCCCGCGGTGCCGTCGGCGCCGTGGTCGACGCGCTGCCCGACGGCTACCCCACCGGCCTGCGGGTCTACGGCGCCGACCGGACGAGCGGCTGCGCCGACACCCGCCTCGTCCGGCCCGTCGAGGCGCTCGACCGGGACGCCGTGAAGCGGGCCGTGGCCGGGGTCCGGCCCAAGGGGGACACCCCCATCGGCCTCTCCCTCCGGGAGGCCGCCGCCGATCTGCCCGGGCCGGAGGGCGGTGCGACCGGTACGCGGACGGTCCTGCTGATCTCGGACGGTGAGGACAACTGCGGTACGCCGCAGCCCTGTCGGGTCGCCGGACAGCTCACGGAGGCCGACGCCGGGCTCCGTATCGACACGGTCGGCTTCCAGGTGGAGGGCGCGGCCCGCGAGCAGCTCCAGTGCATCGCCCGGGCGGGCAACGGCCGTTACTACGACGCCCCGGACGCCGCCGCCCTGGCCCGTCAGCTCCAGCGGGCAGCCCAACTCTCCGCCCACGGCTACCGGTTCGAAGGGAAGCCGGTGAGCGGTGCGGCGAGCGCGGACGGGGCGCCCGCCCTGCTCCCCGGTCAGTACCTGGACACCATCGGCCCCGGCGAGTCCCGTTACTACGCGGTCGGCCTCGAATCCGTCTCCACCGTGAACTTCGCCGCCACGGCGGTCCCGCAGCCCGGCGCGGCCATCGGCGTCTCCGACGGCCTGCGGACCGCGATCGTCTCCGCCGACGGGGCGAACTGCGACACGAGCACCGAGCGTTTCCACCAGCGGGAGGGTGCCACCCCGCTCACCTCGGCCGTCTCCCGCATCCCCTCAGAACAGGGCACGCGGGTCTGCGACCGGGCGGGGAGCTACCGGCTGGTGGTGGAGCGGGAGAGCAGCGGGAAGGGGCTGGACGGATCGGATGGATCGGACGGATCGGACGGGGCGCGTTGGCCGGTGGAGCTGGTGTACGGGGTCGAGGCACCGCTCGCCGCAGGCGTCACCCCCGCCCAGTCGGCGCCGGAGTACGGCGCGGGCGGCAAGCAGGCGCGGCTCCCCGCCGGTAGCCCGAAGGCCGTCCGGGGCGGCACCGGGTTCAACGACGCGGCCCTGATCGGCCCGGGCGTGTGGAAGGACACCGTGCTGCCCGCGCAGACGCTCTGGTACAGGGTCCCGGCTGGCTGGGGCCAGCAGGTGCGCTACGACGTCGAGTTCGCCAACGAGCCCACGCTGAAGCGGGCCACGGGCACGTACTCCTACGGTTCCACGCACCTGTTCACCCCCGCCCGCTTCCCGGTCGGCCGCGGGGGCGGCGAGTTCACGCCGAGCACCCCGTACAGCGGGCGCCCCGCCGCGATCAGGATGGGCTCGGTGCCCGTCGCGTGGACCAACCGGTACGAGACCCGCCCGGCCGTGCGCCCCGTGCACGCGGGGGGCGACTTCTACCTCGCGGTGACGCTGGGCGCGCGGGCCGCCGAGATCGCCGAGAACCCGCGGATCGGGGTGGTGCTCCGGGTCGCCGTCCTCGGCGACGAGCTGGCCGGACCGCAGCACGGTGCTCCCGTACGGGCGGCCGAAGCGGACGGCGGTACGGAAGCGGACGGCGGTACGGAAGCGGACGGCGGTACGGAAGCCGACAGGGGCGGGGGCGGGAACGTGGACAAGGCGGGCAATCCGGCTGCGGCCGGAGACAGCAGTGGTGCGGGCGGGGCAGGATGGACCGGCATTGCGGCCGCTGCCGGAGCGGGCGCCCTGGTGATCACGGCCGGGGGGCTCCTCTTCGTACGCAGCCGTCGCGGGGCGGCCATGCGGACGACGAGGGGAAGCGCGTGAAGAGGCAGCGCAGCAGGGGGCGGGTGGCACCGGCGGTGGTCGCCGCGATGTGCGCGGTGGCGGCGCTGCCGGGGCAGGCGCACGCGGCCGGCCCACCGGCGTACGCCTTCGACCCCGACGCCAGGAACGTGCAGGGTGCGGAGACGAACGCCGCCGCCTCCGTCCTGGAGGCGGGGAAGGTGTACCGCAGCTCGATCGGGCCGGACGGGAAGCTCTACTACCGCGTGGAGCTCGACAATGTGACCAACGCCTATGTCTCGGCGGTCGCGGTGCCCAAGAGCGACGGTTCGGTGGCGTACCGGGACGGGATCACCGTCAGCATCCGGGACCTCAACGACTCCCAGTGCAGCTCGAACCGGACGAACTTCGGCTCGGGCGAGGCGCCCCGGCCGATCACCGCGTACGCCCACCGGACCATCGGCAAGGGGTCGAGCACCACCTGCCAGGAGACCGGGAGGTACGACGTCCTGGTCGAGCGGGAGAGCAAGGCCACCTCCAGCCCCGAGGCATGGGACCTGGAGCTGCGCTTCGTGCAGGAGCCGCAGCTGAAGGGCGGGGGGCCGACGGAGACCACCGCGCCGAAGGACTGGCCCTCCAGCACGCCCGCCCCGCCGGACGCCGAGCCGCAGAAGCGGACGGGCGGCACCAGCTACTACGACGCCACCAGCCTGCGGACCGGCGAGTGGGTCGACGAGATCGCCCCGGGCCAGACCCGCTTCTACCGGGTGCCGGTCGACTGGGGGCAGCAGATCTACGCCTCCACCGTGCTCAGCAACAGCACGAGCGGCGCGACCGACTTCATCGGCAACGCGCTCACCCTGTCCCTGGACAACCCGGCCCAGGGGCACATCGCCGACACGTCCCTCTCGTACTCCGGCAAGTCCGCGACCACCTCGCTGCGGCCGCTGCCCCCGGTGGCGTACCGCAACCGGTACGACTTCAGCCCGCAGGTCAGCTCCCTGCGCTTCGCGGGCTGGTACTACCTCTCGGTGACGCTCAGCCCGAAGGTCGCCGAGAGCTACGGCAAGGACCCGATCGCGCTGACGACGACGGTCCAGGTGCGGAACGAGCCGGGTCCGTCCCCGTACGAGGGCGACCCCGGGATCTTCGCGGTGACCGACAAGGACAAGGAGCTGGCGGAGAGCGGCCACAGCGCTCCGAAGGCCGCCGAGAGCGCGACGATGCAGGTCGTCGCGGCGGGGGCGCTCGGGGCGGGCACCGTGCTCGTCCTCGGCCTCGGCGCCTGGACCCTCCTGGCCCGCCGCCGCGCGGCCGCCACGACCGGGCAGCACCAGCAGCCGCCGTACGGGGGGCCGCCGCAGCAGCAGGGCTGGTAGGTCCCGCCGCCCTGCCGCCCCGGGCCGGACCTCAGATCTGGGTCAGCGCCCAGATGCCGACCGCGAAACAGATCAGCGCCACCACGAGCACCGGGACCGCCACCTTCGGGGGCGGTCCCGGCCGCTTCGCGCGTACGGGGGTGGGCGCGGGGGCGTGCGCCGGAGCGTGGTGGCCGTGGGCCGCGAAGGGCTGCACGGGCTGGTGGGGCTGGGCCTGCGGGTGGGGCTGGTGGGGCTGCCCGGCGGTGTAGGGCCGGGTGGCGGGGTCGTACGGGACGCCGGAGGTCGGTGCCTGGGAGGGGTCCGGGGCTCCGACGGCGTACGGGGGCGGGGTGGCCGGCCGGTCGGGCAGCGGGGCCGGGGGCGGTGCGGGCCGGTGCTGCTGGGGCGGGGGCGCCAGGTGGAAGCTGCCGGTCTCCGACATGGAGACGGGGGGCGGGGGCGCCACGGGCGGCTCCTGAACGGACGGCCGGGACTCCGTCGCAGGGCTTACGGGGCTCGCCGCAGGGCTTGCGGGGCTCACGGAGCTCTCGGGAGCCCCGGAGCTTCCGGAACCCCTGGAGCTTTCGGAACCCCTGGAGCTTTCGGGGCCCTCCGGTCCGAACCCCGCCGGAAGCGGCCCGATCTGGTCGAACACCTCCACCGGCTCGTCGTCCGGCCCCGGCTCGGGCAGCATCTCGACGGCCGCGGTCAGGGCCTTGCGCGCCCCCGTGGCTGTACGGAACCGGGCCTGCGGATCGGGCTGGAGCAGACCGGCGAGAACCTGCCACAACGGCTCGGGAATGCCGTCGGGAGCGCTCGGGGTGCCGTGGGAGGCGAAGTGCTCCACCAGCGCCTGGGAGTCGGGCTTCTTGCCCTGGAGGAGATAGAGGGCGACCAGGCCGACCGCGAAGAGATCCGCGGGGAAGTCGGGCTCGGCGCCCATCATCTGCTCGGGGGCGAAGTAACCGGGCGTGCCGACCACGTAGTTGGTCTCGGTCAGCCGGGGCTCGCCCTTGCGCATCGAGATGCCGAAGTCGGAGAGGCGCAGGTGCGGGCGGCCCGAACCCGTCGCCTCCATCAGGATGTTGGCCGGTTTGATGTCGCGGTGCACCACCCCTTCGGCGTGCACCGTGGAGAGGCCGGAGAGCAGCTGGTCCAGGAGCAGGCAGACGAACCGGGGCGGCAACGGCCCGTAGTCGCCTATGACATGGACGAGCGAGCCGCCGCTCACCAGGTCCATGGTGAACAGGACCTTGTCGTCGTCGGCGGCCCAGCTGGCCGGGGCCAGGACGTGCGGGTGCTCGATGCGCAGCGCCTGCTCGCGGACGAAGCGCAGCAGGGTGTGCGCGTCGCTCTGCTGGAGGACCTTGGCCGCCACGTACCTGCGGCGCCGGTGGTCCCAGGCCCGCCAGACGGCGCCGACCCCACCACGCCCGATCGGATCGATCAGCTCGTACCTACCGGCGAAGACCTCACCCATTGCGCTGTGCCCGCTCCCAGTCCCTGTTGTCGCCGCGGCCCCTGCGGGAACCAGGGACCTCGGCTGTGTGCGAGGCCCTGGCTCCGTCGTCGTACGTCGTGCTCCCGAGCCGCTAGCTCTGGTGTCCCTCGTAGTGCGCGACCGCGTCCGCGGTGCGGCCCGCTCCGTACACCCGGAGGAACTCTGCCAGCTCCGGGTGGGTCGGGGCGAGGGCGTCGGCGGCATCGATGATGTCGCCGGCCGCCGCGACCGACCTCAGCAGGGACTGGATCTCGCGCACCACGCGGCGGACGGTGGGAGCGCCGCCGGTCGAGGTGGTCTGGCCGCTGCCGGTCAGGACGGACCCGCCCTGCGACTTCTTGATCTCTTCCATCCGGTCGGTGGCCTCGCCCGCGCTGACGCTGCCGTCGGCGACCTGGCTCGCCAGCTCCTGGAGCGCCTGGACCCGCTGGACGACCGCCGGGTTGCCGATCTTCGCGCGCTGGCCGCTCATCAGCTGGGAAAGCATCGGAGCGGACAGTCCGAGAACGGCGGCGAGCCGTGCCTGGTTCAGGCCGAGATCATCGATCAGCCGTCGGAAGAGCGCCCCAAGTGGCTCTCCGTACCAACTGCGTTGAAGCTCTCTGGCTCTTGCCGTCGCCTCTTGCTGCGCTGCGTCCATTGCGTCTCCCCTTCGCTGCGGCTTCGCTGCTGCGAACCTCGTCCAGCATCTTACGGAGCGTGGTCGTCCACCGGGAGTCCCTATCCTTTTGCAAGATTCGGCGGAGCACCCGGTACTCTGGTCTGCGACGGTTGCCGTGGCACGGACGTGTTCGGCGCTGTCCGTGGTTCGCTGTGGTTCGCCGTTCCCCGGGGCCTTAGCTCAGTTGGTAGAGCGCTGCCTTTGCAAGGCAGATGTCAGGAGTTCGAATCTCCTAGGCTCCACATCCTCAGAGGTCCCCTGACCTGCGAAAACGCGGGCCAGGGGACCTCTCCGTGTTTATAACGTCAGCACCGTGTCAGCACCGGTCTGATTTACGGTGCCTCACATGGCGTACATCAGGAAACGGGACAAGCGCGACGGAACGGCCAGCTTCACGGTCATGTGGAGGGCCGGCGGAGCCCGTGGCGGTAAGCAGGAGTCCGAGGTTTTCGAGGACGAGACAGCCGCCGAGCGCTTCCGTGATCTGGTGAACGGGCACGGCCAACAGTGGCCTCCGGGCTGGACCCGGGGTCACGGTTTTGTCGCGGATCGGCGGCGTGCAGACACGATGTTCGAGCCCTTCGCGCTCGCCTACGTCGACCGCCTCACCGGTATCCAGGGCGACACGAGGAGTAGGTACAAGAAGGAGATCAGGGAGAACATGGCTCCCTGGTTCGGCTCGTACTCCGTGGAGGACGGCGAGGGCAGCGTTGTTCGGGCGATGGTCCAGGACTGGGTCAACGACCTCGAAGCCGGACGCCTCGCCCCGCTCGACCCGCGCGACAGGAAGCCCCGGACTGCTTACAAGCCGAAGACCGTCCAGAACAAGCACGGTCTCCTCAGTGCGATCATGCAGTCCGCCGTCGATGCAGAACCGTCACTGCGGGCCTCCAACCCGTGCGCGAAGACCCGTCTGCCCCGGCTCGACGGAGCCGAGGACGAGGAAGAGATGGTCTTCCTCGAACGAGAGGAATGGGCCTGGATCTACGAGTGCCTTCGCGACGACGCCAAGGATCTTGGCGAGACGATCGCGGAGACCGGCTTCCGGTGGGGCGAGGCCACCGCGCTTCAACCGCGAGACCTCCGGCGGCGCAGCGGGCGCCCGGCAATCCGTGTGCAGAGGGCCTGGAAGAAGGACGAGGACGGAAAGTCCGTCCTCGGTCCCCCGAAGACCCGGAAGTCGCGCCGCACCATCGTCATCACGCACAAGCTTGACCGGATGCTTCGGCGCCGTGCGAAGGGCCTTGCCCCCAACGCCCTGATCTTCACCGGTCCCGAAGGTGGCAAGTGGGACCCCGGTACCTTTCGGCGCCTGCGCTGGATACCCGCGATCGAGCTGGCCGCAGAGAAGTACGGACTGATCAAGCGACCGCGCATCCACGACCTCCGTCACTCCCACGCATCGTGGCTGATCGCGGCGAAGGTCCCGCTTCCGGCCATCCAGGGACGGCTTGGCCACGAGTCCATCACCACGACCGTGGACCGCTACGGCCACCTCCTGGACGCCTTGGACGACGAGGTCATGGCCGCCGTCGAATGGGCCATGGACCCCACGGCCCCGCTGCCCGGCTTCCTGGAGCGCTCCGGCCTGGCCGCCGCCACGGACGGACTCCCTCACGTCCCCCGACAGTTCTCCGGACTTGCCCAGGAAACCTGGAAGGACGCCAGCAACATGCCGCAGGACGATGCAGAGCACGAGAACGACCCGGTCTTCGTCGTCACGCTGGGCGGCCGGGAGGTGCCGTTCGCGGACCGCGAGCACGCACAGGACGTCGCCGACCAGTGGAACGACGACCACGAGGAAGAGATCGCGACTATGCGGGCAGACGGTTGGCCAGAGGAGAAGATCGCCCGCCGCGGAGCCCTCGGCCCGGAGGAACGCGAGCGATGGACCGGCGGCGGCTCCGTCTGGTCCCGTATGCCGGAGCGGCAGTTCGTGCACTTCGCCCTGGCCTCGTACGAGGCCGACGGCACCCTGACCTACGAGCCGCTTCCGGTGAGTAGCCGGTGGACGTGGGAGTTCGAGCACGACGGCTTCACCACGCGGGCCGCAGAGTTCCGGACCGAGTTCCGCCCCCAAGGCAGCACAGAGGCGCACGCTCGGGGAATCAACAAGTCGGCCGTCGCCCGAGCCTTCGAGCAGGCCCGGATGGAGGCTCTGGAGGTGTGCGCCAAGCACCTGGATGCCGATCTTGCGAGCACCGAGGCTTGACGCGCCAGGTCCAGCCCGCCACTTGAAGGAGCGTGTCCTTCTTCACGTGGCTTCGGCCCGCTCCCGACGGGGAGCGGGCCGAAATCGTACGTATTTCGCAGCGGGGAACCGCTCGTGGCCTCAGTGCCTGTGTCTGAACCTCGGATTTGGGTAGCTTTGCCTCCTAGGCTGACCGGATGTCCGAGGGCGTCGGGGAAGTCGCGAGACGGTTCTGTGAGGGATGCGGGAGACCGCTGTCGTCGGAGGCTCCGGCTCGTGCGAGGTTCTGCTCGGCGGTCTGTCGTTGCAGGCAGTGGCGGCAGGGCCAGCGGTTGCGGAAGCGTGTGGCCGCGGAGTTGAGCGGGGCCGGCCGGGCCGAGTGCCCGGAGTGCGGGGCCATCTGGGTGGCCGGGGTGGACCGCCGTTCGAACGCGGTCTACTGTTCGCGGCGGTGCGTGACAAGGGCCTGGCGGTCGCGGAAGTAATCGTTCGTGGAACGGTCACGGTGACCGCAACACGAACGCACCCGCAACCCAACTTCGTTCATTCACCGGTTAATTACGGTCATTCATTGTGATCATAGGATTTCCGGTCCGACTCCCGGTTGCAGATGCGGGCCGGGTCTCGCCGCGGCCGATGGGCTGCGCCCCGGCTCGCTGGTGGGTGGTGAAGACCATGCCTGAAGAGATCACGACGGCCGACAAGGTCGGCAACGTCATCACGCCGCAGCGGCCAACCCGACAGCCAGGAAGCCCACCGGGACTGATCCAGACGGCGTTGCCGGTCAGCAACGCCACCCACGGCCACCCGTCGTCTGGCTCCTCGACCACTTTCACACGCAGGCCCGGCTCCCCACCGCCCCTGCTCGAATTCTGACCTGCGAGGAAACACACCGGCCCTTTGCGCAGGCTCTCAGGCCCGCCTCTTACTGACCTGCCTGCGGCATCCGGACGACCGCGACCCCGCCATCCAGGTCTACCGTTGTCCGGTTCGGCGGCGCCCCGTCTTCCTCGTCGTCCCGCATCACCAGCGCAGACTGCCGCTCCTTGAGTTCGTTCTGCTTCCCGGGCGAAAAGCTCGCATGGAGCTGCTCAAACCCGGTCGCGGATATCTGGCCCTGCCTGACGCTGTTCCGCCATGGCAGCAGGCCAGCCCGCCCGGCACGGAGAAGCAGCTGATCTACGAAGGCCACGACGGTCAGCATGATGACCAGTCCGGGCAAGGTCATGAAGAAGACGAATCCCATACCCTCCAGTATCCCAATCAGGAGGCCGATGCCGACAGAACCAACTGGAAACGCTCAGGGACCCTGTTCGAATCCGAGCCGAGTGAACGCAACCAGGGGACTTCAGGAACAGGTACTCAGCCCACGACCTCCGATGCCGGATAGCAGACCGTCTGCCAACCGCTGACCTCCGTCAGCGGAGCGCTGCCGCCCTAAGGCCCGCGGTGCTGGCGGGTCGTACCGCGCCCGGGCCGAAGCGGGCGCGGGCGCGGTCGGCCGCGGCCTCGATGCGGCGGGCCCGGTCGTCGTCGGGGCCGAAGGCCAGCTGCCGGGGGGTGGAGGCGGCGGCGCGGAGTTCGCCCGCGCGCAGGGCGAGGGAGCGGACGCGGGCCCGCCTCGGTGGCCGCGAGCAGCCGCCGCCCGTCCCCGCTCCGGCCGCCCGCGGCCTCCGCGATCCGCCCGGCGATCCGCTCCATCTCCCCGGCGTCCTTCAGCCACCGCTGCCCGCCGTCGAGCCGGGACGCGTCCCGGGCGTCGATCGGCACCAGGAGGCGGGCGGAGTCCAGGATGTCGGCGACCTCGCCCCGGCCCGGGTCCGCATAGCGCACGGCATTGGTGAGCACAGGGACCACCTGCTGCTCGGTGGCGAAGCCCAGCATGCGCGCGGCCAGCCGGAGCGACCCCGGCCCGGTGCCGGGCCGCCCGTGCCAGGACGTCTCGATGCGCAACGACCGGCCGAACCGTTCCCGCCAGGGGCCCAGCAGGGTCGCGGCCCGGTCCGGCCGCCCCGCCGCCAGCGCCTGCCCCACCTCGGAGTCCGCCCCGAGCAGGACGAACAGCTCGCCGTCCGGGCAGGACAGGTCCTCCCAGGTGACGCCCTGGTCGGCGGCTGCCGTCACCAGACGGCACAGCTCGGCCCAGCCGCGTTCGGTCCGGGCCAGGAACACCGCGCGCTGCGGCGCCTCCGCGACGAACGCACCGCCCCGGGCAGGAGTCCGCTGCCGCTTCGACGGCACCGGACCGGACGCCGGTACGCCGGGCACCGCCAGGTCGACACCGAACAGCGGCCGGACACCGGCCCCCGCACACGCCTTGGCGAAACGCACCGCACCGGCCAGGGAGTCCCGGTCGGTCAGCGCCAGGGCATCGAGCCCCCGCTCGGCCAGCGCGTACGGATGACTGGCCCCGTACCGCAGCGAATAGCCGCTGGCCGCATGGAGGTGCGTAAACGACATACACACCTCCTGCTGCTCATGGCCCCCCTCTCCTTGCTATCTCGTCCCGACCAGGAGCGACGCCCCATCTCCATGTTCGCATATTCGTTCGAATCAAGGCGGCGGGAAAGCGGTCGTCACCAGAGGCTGAGGGGGCGGCCCGCCGCAAACGCCGCACGGATGCGTGCCGCGATCTCCGCTCCGGACTCCCCGCCGCTTTGGCCGGCGCGAATGGCGGCACCGATGGCGCGGGACCGTCCGGCCGGGCCGCGGACGTCGGCGAGTGGGCTGCTCGGGTCTCGGCGGCGGCGGGCCAACCATTCGGCACGGTTCTCCGCCGCCGTCCCGAGACGCAGGTGCATCGGCTGCTGGCAGGAGTGGTTGTCGCAGGTGTGGCAAACGGTTGGGTTGGTTGGGCTGTCGGTTCCCCAGCCGAGTCGGGGGATCACGCCGTGCGCGAGCTGGTATCCGTACAGGTGGCCCGGCACCGTGCCCGTGCGCGTCCTACCCGGCCGCGACGCGGCTCTGAAGCTGGCGTGGCCGGTGCTGGAGATCCCACCGAGGAAGAACCAGCAGTCCTTAGTTGACGGGGCCCGGTAGACCTTCGCCCAGTAGCGGGCTTGTACGGACTCGTCGGCCAGCCAGCGCATCCACTCAACGGCTGGTATGCGGACGGGTTTTGGTTCACCGATGAGCGAAAGTTGCTCGTCAACGTGAACGGGCCCGGCCCCGTTCACCGCCGAGAGCGGGAAGAGGCCGGGCCCGGAGTCGTGCTCAGGCGGCATCAGCCCGGCCGTCATCCGTCGGGACCACCGGGGGCGGGGTGTCCGGGGTCGAGAAAGCCGCGCCGGCCGCATCCGGTCGAGGCTTACGGGTGCGGGTAGAGCGAGGCCGCTCGGCGCGGGCCCGCAGCTCCTCGATTACCTCCTTCGCCCGAGCGGCGGTAACAGGCTTCGCCTCCCGGTCCAGCTCCTCTGCTGGGATGCCCAACAGTTCCGAGACCAACTCGGCGTCGTTGTCGAACAGCCGCAGGACGACAGCAGCGGCTTCCCGCGCGGTGACGTCGGCCTCCTCCTTCGCCGTGGCCGCCTTCGCCGCGGCCTCTCGCGCGGTCAGCGTGTTCGCGGCGGCTATCTCGCGCGTCTTCGCCTTCAGTGCTTCAGCAGCGCGAACCCGCCGTCGCAGCTCCGACGTGCTTACCGGCCCTGCCGAATTGGTGCTCACCTGTGCCCCCAGTCCTGTTCGAAATCGTGGCTCGTCGCGCGCACCGTAGGCACAGGTCCGCGGACATCTCGAACCACGGGTTCGGTGGGGTCAGGTCAGTGATCAGTGCCTCCGGCGGGGGATCGGCCGGCACCGGGCGGAGGGGGCTTCGTGCCCGGCTGCGGGTTCGTGGGGGTGAGGGTGCTTCCATCCCGCACACCGTCGACCCAGCCAAGGCGAGCAGACACGGCACCGGGCGTCCAGGTCGTTCGTGCAGTGGCGCGCTCCACCTGGACGCCCGGCACCGCGTCCGCTCCACGTGCGTGTGGGTCGACGGCGTACGGGATGGAAGCGGGTGTGTGGTGCGGGAGGAGCGTTGTCACCTGCGGGTTTGGTGTGGAGAGGGCTTGCCTCGAACCCGAGAACGTGGTTTAATTAATGATGTCGGAAGGGGAGGGCGACCCCCGACCGGCGAACGGCAGGCCGACCGGCCGCCGACAACCTCTCTCACCAGGAGAACGAACGTGAGCACCACGAAGGCCCCCGGAAAGCTCGACACCATCCGCGCTCTGCTCGCCACGGCAGAGGACCCCCGTACGCCGGAGTCAGAGGCGGAGCTTGCCCGGAAGCGGGCATTCGAGATGATGGCGAAGTACGGCGTCGAAGAGGCCATGCTGAGCGACGGGCAGCCGTCGCGGGACGCGGTCACCGCGAAGTACGTCGACCTCCCCAACCCGTGGGCCATGTCCCGTGTCCGGCTGATCTGCTTCATCGCTCAGAGCGTCGGATGCAAGGCCGTGCACATGGGTGTGAGGGGCAAGGTGCGCCGCGTTCACATCGTCGGCCATGAGTCCGACGTTCAGCGCGCCGAAGTCCTGTACGCCTCCCTTCTGATCCAGATGCTCGGCGGGCTCAACGCGCAGGTCGTCCCGTACGGTGTCCGCAGCGCGCGAGCATGGCGCAACTCGTGGACCATCGGATTCATCGAGCGCGTCATAGAACGGCTTGACGCGATCGAGCGGGCCGCCCGCGCTGCCGCCAGCGGGGAGACGTCGGCCACCGGCCGCAGCGGTGAACTCGTGCTGGCCGACCGTGACGCGAGGGTGGAGGCCCTCTACCGCGAGGAGCACCCGCGCGTCCGGCAGTCGCGCGGCTCGTACAGCGGCAGCGGGTACGGCGACGGAGCCGCCGCAGGCAACCGCGCCGACATCGGAGGCGCCCGCCGCATCGGTGCCCAGAGTGCCGGGGCGCTCACAGCCTGATCCGCCCCATCCCGGCCGGGGCGGCAGCCCGGCGCCCCGGCCCCCGCACTTACGCGAAAGCAGAGAGCATCCATGTCGCTGAAGAACCGACCTATACCTCGATGGATAGCCGATAGCGATCAAATGCAGGCAGGAAGGGCTTGGTTGGCATGTCGGGACTGTGGGACGAAAGAGAGCTTGACGCGCGTCGTTGTCCGGCGGTGGCCATCCAGCGCTGTTGGGGCGCAGTACTACGCCCTCTGTCCCCAGCACGTCGTCTCCGGTATGACCGCTTCCTGATTTCCGATTCCGACCGAGGAGCCCCGCATGACCGCACGCCGCTACCACGCGACCCCCGCCCGCATCCTCACGGCCGCCGCCGACCACATCGAGCGCGTCGGGCTCTACCAGGGCGATCACCTCTGGCAGCCCGGCCGGATGGGCGACACCGCCCCGTGCACCGTGCTGCACGCATGGGGGCGCGGCGTGCGCTCCGTCCGGCCCCGCTGGTCCGTACGCGGTGAACCGTGGGACATCTTCCAACGCGCCCTGTTCGACTCCCTTGTGGTTCTCAGCAATCAGGTCAACGGCCGCCCCGTGTCCGGGGTCCGGTGGCGAAAGCTGCGGCTCACGGAGGACGCCTACCGGCGCACCCTCCTGTGGTGCTGGGGGGACAAGCCCGACCGCACCACCGCCGAGGCCGCCGCCATGATCCGCACCGCCGCAGCCCTGCACCCGAGTGACGGCGATCACGGCAGCCCCGGTTGCCCCACACTCAATAACATGGTTTAATTAATGGTGTCGGAACGGGGGAGGGCAACCCCCCGACCGACACCTCACCGGGCCGGACGGCCCGACGAACTCTCACCAGGAAGTGAAAGACCGATGACGAACACCAAGACCCAGGCCAGCGTTCAGGCTGCCCCTGCACCGTGGCCGACCCTCGCCGTCGCCGAGTTGGCCGCGCACCCCGGCAACGTCCGCGACATCGAGGCCCCAGCCGATCTGCTGGCCGACGTGAAGGACAACGGCGTCGTGGAGCCGCTGTACGTCGTGCGCACCAACGGCGACGTGCCGCAGGTCATCGACGGGTTCCGGCGACTGGCCGCCGCCGCCGCCGCAGGGCTGAAGACCGTGCCGGTCACCCCGCGCCCCGTCATCCGGCTCGACGCGCTCACCCCGCACCCGAAGAACGCCCGCGAAGACCTTGACCTGAACGCGCCGTTCGTGGAATCGCTCCGCACCGAGGGGTGCCGCATCCCCGTAAAGATCCAGCGACTCGACGGCGGAGTTCTCCAGGTCAACGACGGAAACCGCCGCTACCACGCCGCTACGGACGCGGGTCTTACCCACTTGCCGTACGAGTGGGAGGACGACGACCGCGACGCGGCCGGACAGTTTCTCGACATGATCACGACCGCTCAGCACCGCAAGAGCCTCACCAGGACCGAGGTGAACCAGGCCATGTTCAGCGCGGCCGAGGCGGGCGCGCAGGTGGGCCGGATCGCCAAGGCCGCAGGCGTGCGGCAGAAGGACGTCAAGACACTGGTCAGGGTCCGGTCCGACGAGAAGCTGTCGGCCGCTGTCAGCGGCGCGAGCAGCTACGAGTGGACGTTCGAGCACCTGGCCGCGCTGTCGGAGTTCGCGGAAGACGCCGAAGCGCTCGCCGCGATCACCGAGGCCGCCGCCGACGACGACGCCGACGAAGGAGACGTTGACTGGGCTATCGCGGTCGAGCGGACCAAGCGCGACAAGCGGACCAAGGCCGAGGCCCACCGCGCGGAGCTGGAGGCGGCCGGGCAGAAGATCCGGGACGCCGAGGAGCTGTCCGAGCGCGCCATGCCCGTGTGGGGACTGCGCGGCATCAGCGCCGAGGAGCACGCCGACTGCAAGGGTCTGGTGTGGGTGTTCGACGAGCGGCGGGCGGACCGGTACATGCCCTACTGCTCCGCTCCGACGTTGTACGGGCACACCGTGCCCGAGAGCACCGGCAGCACCGGCGGGACGAAGTCCGCCGCCGAGGTGGAGGCTGAGCGCGCCGCCCGCGCCGCCGTCAAGAAGGGGAATCTGGACTGGGACGCGGCCGAGTCCCTGCGCCGGAGGTGGCTCACCGACCTGATCAAGCGGCGCAACCTCCCGAAGACCGCCACCAATACCCTGATCGGCCACGTGAACGACGCTCTGCTGAACGCCAGTTGGGGTCTCGATGATCTCATCAAGGAGCCGACCACTGAGATTTTGGCCGCCTTTCTGGGGCTGAACACCGAGCAGGCCAAGGACCGCCGTAGCTTCGCCGAGCATGCAGCCAAGGACCCCCGCAGGGCCCCGCAGCTCCAGTTCGCCGCCATCGCCGCCGTACGGGAGAAGTGCGCGAACCGGTCCGCGTGGAGGACGGACAGCCAGCGTGCCCCGTGGACGCGGACGCCCACCGGCCGGTGGTTCCAGGTGCTCGCGTCGCTCGGGTACCCGCTCACGCCCATTGAGCAGTCGGTGGTGGACGACGAGCCGTACGACCCGTCGAAGAAGAAGCCCCGCGCGATCACGTCCGGCAGTGAGCCGGAGACCGAGCAGGAGCCCGGCACCGACGAGGAGGCGGGCGAGCCGGAGGCCGAGGAAGCCGACGACCCGGCCAGCGACGACGAAGCCGCCGCCTAACCGCCTCAGCCGCCCGACGCCGGGGGCGGGAACCCTCCCGCCCCCGGCCGCCCCAGGAGCCCCACAGTGACCCGTACAGCTCTGTTCGAGACCCACGCCGACGACCACGGTTGCGGATGCGTCCCTGCCCCCGTCGAGCCCGACCCCGGCACCACCGCCGACATCATGCAGGCCCGCGCCATCGCGGCCGGTCTCGCGGAGTTCGGCATCGGGCCCCGCCGCTGGTCCGCCGCCTACGACCACCAGTCCGCCGCCGTCGTCCTGCGCGTGGACACCCCGCGCGGACTGTACGCGCTCGCCATCCCGGCCCCCGGCGCAGCGTTCCCCGTTCACCACCGGGGCGAGCGCATCGGCGCACTGGACTGCCGCCGCACCTACGGCACCGCCGACAGCTACACCGCCGACAGCTACACCGCCGCCCTGTTCGCCGCGTTCCTGCGCGACCGCGCCGCACTCGACATCCCCGGCCGGGATGCTTGCCCTACACCTCAAAACATGGTTTAATTAATGGTGTTGGAGGGGGAGGGCAACCCCCCTTCCAACACCACGGTCCGCCAGCCGGACCGCCCCGGCCGTACGCGGAGGGCAACCCGCCCGGCCGGGCCCGCGAATTCCTCTCTCACCAGCAGGAGCACCCTGATGACCAGCGCACTCATGCGGTTTTCCATCCCCGCCACGGCACAGTCCCGCGTCCGTCAGCTTGTCGAGGCCACCAATACGCGCGCCGCTGTCCACCGCCTCAGCCCGTACGCGCTCCACTTCTCCGAGCCGTTCCTAGCCAACTACCGCGACCTTGACGGCCGCGTGATCGGCAAGCGCCCCACCGTCACCGTGTCGATCTCCGGCGACGTCCCGCGTCACCAGGGCTGGACCGTCATCGCCCGCCTGGACCACGACGAGGAGAGCGGCGAGACGATCACCAGCCTGTTCCCCGGTCTGCCCGAGCAGGACGCCGAGGCCGCGCGCCAGTACCGGGCCATCGAGAACTTCTGCCACGGGTGCGCCGTCGCCCGTCACCGCACCGCCACCTACCTTGCTCGCCATGAGAACGGAGAGATGCGGCAGTTGGGCACGACGTGCGTCGAGCCGTACACCGGCCTGCCGATCAAGGGACTTGAGGCCCTGTGGCGGTTCGGCACGCTGAAGGACTCCGATTGGGACGGCGAAGGGGGCGGCATCCCGGCCGACCTCCGCGTCCCGGTGATCGAGGTCCTGCGGGTGACCGCCGCCATCGTCAAGGAGGAGGGCCGGTTCTACAGCCGGTCCGAGCAGTGGAAGGACGCGTCTCCGACCGCCGACGGCGTCGAAGGGTACTTCTTCGACCGCAAGGCCCCGCAGGAGTGGAAGGACGCCATCGACGCCGACCGCGACGCGCCGACCACCGCCGCCGCCGTCCGGGCATGGGCCGTCCAGGGATACGGCAGTCTCTCCGACTACCGCCACAAGGTGGGGCAGTTGGCGAAGGGCGAGACCGTCGACCCGCGCCACCTGCCGACGCTGGTGTCCGCCATCGCCGGGTGGTACCGCGACCAGGAGAAGGAAGCCGCCGAGCGGGCCGCCCAGAACAGCAAGCCGCAGGGCACGGTGGGCGAGCGGATCACCACCACCGCCACCGTTACGACCGTGATCGAGCTGGAGGGCCGGACGTACGGCTACCACGCCCAGCGCCGCCGACTGGTGAAGTTCCAGGACGACGGTGGAAACGTCTTCGTCTGGTTCAGCAGCGCCGGAACCGTCCCGGACCAGGGCGACGAGGTCGAGCTGACCGGCACGGTCAAGGACCACAGCATCTACGGCGAGACCGCGCAGACCGTACTCACCCGGTGCCGCGTCAACGAGCGCGAACCGGCCGCCGCGTAGCCGCAACCACCGGCCGGGCGGGAGCCACCGCCCGGCCGGACCCCGGCCGCCGGGCCGCGGGGTGGGCGGCATCGAGCCGCCCACCCCACGCTCCGCCCACCACCGGCCGGAGTCCGGCCGCGTCGGCGGCCAGCGCCGATCACCGGCCCCGTGCGAAAGGGCGTCCTCCGGACGGCTCAGCGTGGCCCGGCTCGCAGTCGGCCGAAACGTCCGGACGCCGGGCCAACGGGCGTGCCCTTCGGGCACGACAGCACTGTCCATCGCGCTCCGCGCGAGTCGGCGGCACTTCCCCGATGGCGAGACGGCACGCCGCCGACCGCACCACCGAGATCCTGAGGAACACTCCCCATGCCCGAGAACGCGCCCGTCGTCCAACATCAGGTCGCCCACCCCGGAGACCCGTCTCCACAAACCTGTATCCAGGTCGCCCGGCAAGCCGCGCTCCTCGCCGTCACCGCAGCCGACGACGCCATGACCGCCTTGTGCCACAACCGGTCCGGCGCCGCCGCCCGCCTGGAGGCCGTCATGCACGCGACCCACAAGGAAGCCGTCGAAGCCGAGAAGTGGGCCGACCGCGCCGAGCAGTACGCCGACGACCCCACCATGCCGAGCAGCGCCCCCTCGTACTGCGCCCGTACGGCCGTCGACCACGCTGTTCGGGCACAGTCGGCCTCCGGAGCCGAGACGACGGCCGCGGACCTGCGGGCCGAGCTGGAGCGGAAGCTGACGGCGGCCGAATACGCCGAGCGGGAGACCGAACGCCGGCGGGAAGAGGCCGAGCGGGAGGCCGAGGAGCGCGCGGCCACCGGCATGGACCAGGAGAACCGAGACCGGGCGGCGCGGAACCGGTATCTCGCGGAAGGACACGTTGCCGCACTCGGTTGGACAACCGGCCACGTTCGGGTGCTGGAGGCCGCCGAATCCGGACGCCTGTACTGGCGAGACGGACGAGCCCGGCAAGCAGCACAGACCGGCGTCTGGAACGGTGGCCGCCGGATCAGCCGCGAGCGGACCCAGGACCTCTTCGCCGCGCGGTTCCTCGTCGCCGTCCGCCAGGACGACAGCACCCGCGTACTGACCCCCAGCCCGATGGGCCAGGTCGCTCTTGAACTGGCCCGGCTCCACCCCGCCGGACTCCATGAAACCGACCGGGCCGCCTACGAGGCCCGGTTCGCCCGGGTCCGGCGACACCACAAGCGCCGCGACGACCAGAAAGCCGCCGCCCGCGTGCTCCCGCCGCTCGATTCCATCGCCCGGATGTACCGGAAGCCGGTCACGCTTACGGAACAGCGGACGCGCGCCGAGCGCGACGCTGTTGACCAGTGGGAGGGCGAGGGGGGCTACTGCCCTGGCATCCAGATCGCGCGACCGGCAGCAGCTCCCGCCACGAGCACGCCCGTACGGATCATCCTGCCCCTGCACCGCAACGCCGCCGTGCAGCCCGCCTTGTGGTGACGAGGGGGGCCATCGTGCCCCAGCCCGATCAGGTGTTGCCTGCCTCCCGGACCGTGATGTTCCACCCCCACTGGCGAGGTCAACGGACCGCGGGGTGGGCTGCACTGCATGACGTACGCCAAGATCGATCCGCCTCCTGAACTGCCCTGAAGCCGAAACGCCATGACGGTTGGCCGGTGTCGGCCAGAGCGAAAGGCTGCCTCCGGCGGGTCCTCCTCGGAGGGGGTGGGGGGCGGGTCGGGTGGGCGCGGGAGCGTTGTGGTGCGGGTGGTGGAGGCGGGGTTCCCTCCTCGGCCGGACACCCCAAGGGGCGTACCAGGAACCCGGGCACGGTGTCCAGGCCGGGCCGCTTCGCGGTCGCTGCGCGAGCCTGGACACCGCACCCGGAACCCTGGTACGGCGGAGCTGTCCGACCGAGGAGGGAACCCCGCCCGGGTGTGTGGTGTGCCGGGCCCGGCAGGGCGGGCGCGGGCAGGCGCGGGGCCGGAAAAGGCCAGCTCAGAGCCTCGATCCAGGTTGACCCAACCCCTAGAACATGGTTTAATTAATGATGTCGGAAGGGGGGCGACCCCCGACCGGCGAACGGCAGGCCGACCGGCCGCCGACACCCACTCTCACCAGAAGGTGTCCGAATTGAGGAATCTTAAAAGCGTTATCGACCGCCTCGCTGATGTGTTCCGGCCGCGCGTCTTGCATGTCAATTATGAGTGCCGAAAGTGCACGCTGAAGGCTCAGGTCAGCGGAGATCCCAACTACGTCGAGTCAATGCTACAGGTGATTCTCAAGCACAAGTGTTCGGCGGCGGGGAAATTCGAATAGGCGGACAGGAAGGGTAGCGCCTCGCGCGAAACTCGGCAGGCCGACCGGTCACCGAAATTACATTTCACCAGGGGGTATAAATGGAACAGTGTCCCACCGTTGCAGGATATACCATCTAATTCCCCGTGCTTTGCGGCGACGCCCTACCCCGAGCGCGCCGCCCACCTCAGAAAGGCCCAGGATGAGCGCCGACGTATTCACGATAGAGCCGCAATGGATCGTGCAGGCCCCGTACCTCCGGTGCACCCTCAAACGCGCCCTTGCACTCCAGTCCGCACATAATGTGTGGTCCGGTACCGAGCACATCGAAAACGCCGTGTCAATGGCCTATGGTGATCAACTCCCGGATTTCGGCCGATGGGAACTGACTCGCTCCCAACTCCGCACACTCAAAATCGCCATTGAATGGCGCAGGGCCACGCGCGCGGCCAGCGACCAAAAGACCGCCCCCGATATCCTCGAACGCTGGACCCAGATAGAGGACGAGGTCATAGCCGCATACTGCGCTGTGAGCAACGAAGCTGGGTTGCACTCGATTTAAAGGGTTGTCGATCACCCTAGAACATGGTTTAATTAATGCGCCGGGAGGGGGAGGTTAACCCCCCTCCCGGCACCCCGAGGGTCAGTCGGCCCCGGGTGATCTCTCACCAGGAGGACCGTGACATGCCCCGCAAGCCGAAGATGACCGACGAGGAGCGCCGGGCCTACTCTGCCAAGATGCGCGGCGAACTCGAAGCCGTCATGGATCGCGCGTACGGCGCGATGGTCAGCAGTGAAGAATTCTGGGCCGTCGTCATGCGCACGGCCGCGAACCTCACCCACACAGACCGCGACGACCGCAGCCCCACCAACTGCATCGCCGTCGCCGCCCAGCACCCCAGCGCCACCCACATACTCAGCTCCGGAGACTGGCGAAAGGTTGGACGCTTCCCCGCCAAGGGTGCCACCTCCCTCCGCATCTGGACGCCGATCAAGCGGCGGCCCGAGGGCGGCCAGGAGGTCACGGCCGCAGCCGTCGACGGCGGGCAGCGAGAGGCCACTGACGAGACCGCCGGGGGTGAGACGCGCAGGGTCTCAGGCTTCAAGGCCGGGCCGGTTTTCGACATCAGCCAGACCGACGGCGACGCCTACGAGCCCCCCGCCGCCACCCCGCTCGCCGCAGAGGTCGTCCGCGATGTCCTGGTGAACCAGTACCGCGACCAGTATCACGAGGACCCCGAGCGGGCCGGGGGCTTTGACTTCACCCGGGAGGCCCCCGGCAGCGCCGTTCGTATCCTGCTGTACGGCCATGGGTGGCGGCGCATCCCCGAGGCGTACGCCCCCCTTCCCGGCCAGCACGCCGCCGAAGTCGCCTCAGCCGCGCACGTCGCCGCGCTCATTCTCGGAATCGCTCCCGGTCCCGCCGTCATGCCGCCGCTCGCGGGGATCATCACCGACGGCAAGAAGCCCCCGGTCCACGAGTCCGCCGTACGGGCCATCGAAACCGGCCGCGCCATCGCCCGAGCTGCCAGGGCCGTCGCCGAGCGCTGCGGCGAACCTGCCGTGACCGGTTGACCCGAACCCAAGAACATGGTTTAATTAATGGTGTCGGAAGGGGGAGGGCAACCCCCCGACCGGCACCCCCGCCGGGGCCGAGCCGCCCCGGCGGAACCTCTCACCAGACAGGGATGCGACATGCTCACCACCGACCAGAAGTCCACCGTCCAGGATTTCCCCACCGCAACTCTCGTGGTCGGCGGACCGTGGTTCCGAGGCCGTCAGGGTGACAGCCGTCCGGCCGTCGTGGTGTTCCCGCTCGGCGGGCCGGACCTCCCGGGCGACCCCACCATGGTGGTCGTCTGGTTCTTCACCCTCGGTGCCCCGGAGCCCGGGGACAACGTCCAGGCGATGTTCCCGCACGAGCTGACGCCGCTGGACGACACCCTTACCAGCATGAATCAGGACGTCTTCCGCGACCTCGTGTGCAGTCTGCGGCGGGGGCGGTTCGCCTACGACGACGGGGTGCAGCTCAGGGCCACGGTCCGCCAGGCATGGCGCGAGCGGACCGGCCTTGCCGATGCCGACCCGGCCGCCCGGCAGACGCTCCACCGCAGCTGACACCCAGGCCCGCCGGTCCGGGGGAGGGCAACCCTCCGGACCGGCAGGCCCCCAGCACCACCCCCAGCGGACACCCCTTCGGGGCGGCAGTACGTGGTCCGGTGCGTTCACCGCCGCCGGCCGACTCCGCCGCAGGCGGCTCCGCCGACCGACGACGGGCACCGGACCGCAGCGGACGCGCCCCGCGGGGGCGCGACTGCCCCTGTCGTCGCGCAAGCGCGACGACCCGCGAGCCGATCGTCCCTCACGGCCCGCGCCGGTGGTGCAGCGCCGCTGCCAACGCACGGTCCGCCCTGCGGACGGACCAAACTCTCACCAGAAAAGACCAGTTCAGTGACTATCGAGATCACCCACACCCGCCGAGAAGGAACCCTGATCGAGGGGATCAGCCGGGGCGACGGATCGGCCGAGATCCTGAGACTCCGTGAGTACGGTCGCACCCGGCGCCAGCCCTTCCGCTGGAGCCGCACCCTTGACTGCTGGTACCTCCCGCACAGTCGCGACCATGCCACCTACACCCCCTCGCTCGAACTCCTCGCGCAGCGACTCCGGGAGAAGGGGTTCGAGGTCACGCTGACCATCGACAATGCCGACCGCCGCTCGTTCTCCGAGGCCGAGGAGGAGCGAGAGGAGAAGGCCGAAGGCCGCGCCGAGAGGTTCGGCAGGTACGCCGCCAGCGCCGCCCAGTCCTCCGAGGCCGCGTGGAAGAAAAGCCACGACATATCCGAGCGGTTCGCCTTCGGTCAGCCGATCCTCATCGGCCACCATTCAGAAAGCCGCGCCCGCCGCGATCACGCGCGGATGGACGACGCGATGCGCAAGAGCATCAACGAGAGCGACCGCGCCGCCCACTGGACCGGTCGGGCGCAAGCCGCCGCGAACTACCAGCAGGACAAGGCGGACCCCGGCCGCACGCTCCGCCGTCTCAACAAGCTGTGGGCCGACCTCCGCGCGGTCGAGAAGTGGCAGCGCGGCCAGTCCGCCAAGGGGTTCTCCCGGAACCCGGCAGACCCGGAGCTGGAGATCGAGCACCAGGAGCTCGCCGAGGAGATCGCCCACTGGGAGAAGGTCATCAAGGACGCCGAAGCCGAAGGCTTCAAGGTGTGGTCGCGCGCCGACTTCACCCGCGGGGACTTCGTTCTCTACCGCGGTACCTGGTACGAGGTCCTGCGGGTCAACCCGAAGTCCGTGACCATCCCGCACATCCACAACGGCACCGGCAAGCGCATCGTCCGAGCCACCGGCAACCAGTACGACGACTGGACATGGACCGCCCCCTACGACGGCGTGTCCGGGCGTATGAGTGCCGACGAGATGCAGCAGCCGACTCGGGTCGAGACCACCGAGCACCAGGAGCAGGACCCGCCGACCACGGAGTCGGTACCGGCGGCTGAAACGTCTCCCACCAGTCAACCCAGCCCCTGGCACGCGAAAGCGCGCCGCTGGGCTCTTCGCCAGGACGCCCCCGAAGGGCCGCCGACCCCGGTGACGGCCCCCGGCGAAAGGGCGAACTGGCAGGACGGCATGGCACTGGTGCTCATCACCTCGAAGAACTCCCGCCGCACCCGCAAACGTGCCTTGTGGGCGATGACCCGCCGCGAGGCACAGGCCCTGTGCAGCGATCCCCGCACCTCCGGCCGCGCGTACATGCTCACCTGGACCGAACAGCCCGGCACCGAGGGCACCGACTGGGAATGGATCGCGGACAACGGGAGCTTGGACCAGGTTCTTGAAGACCTGAGCATCACCCCGCGCCGTCACTGGACCGCCACCCCACAGGCCCCCGCCGAGGCCGCGTAACCACGCCGCGCCCGCCCGGCGGCCGAGCGCGCCGGGCGGGCCCCCTCCCTCACAAGAACAGGGCACCACCATGTCCATCCAGCTCCTTGAACGACCCGTGACCATCACTGTCCCCGACACTGAAGCGGGCAGGCTCATCGTCCCCGCAACCGGGGGCAGCACCACCGTCCCGACGTACCGCGTCGGCGCCCCCGACAACCAGTGCCGCTATCCCGTGATCGTTGGCGAAGACCAGGTCATCGGCCGTGCCTACCGGTGGCACCGAGACTGGTTCGTCCTCACCACCGAGGGCGAACGCAACCTCCGTCGCCCGCCCAAGGGAACCCCCGGCACCGACATGGCCGCCGCCCATCTCGCCGCGGAGTACGCCGCCGGTCGAATTGGCGCCATCCCCCTGGACCAGGTGCTCGCCGACGCCCCCACGTCGCTGGTCGGGCCGGTGCCCCTACTGCACCCGCGAATGCCGGTCAACGATCGCAACATTGAGGGCGCGCTGATCGCGTTCGCAGGGCTCGCGGCCCACCACTGGCGGGCCATCCTCACCGGATTTCCCGGCTCCGATAACCACTGGCTCCTCCGCTGTGAGCTGTGTGGATGGGAGGGCCTGAAGTTCTGGTCACACCTGCGGGGGGCGCAACGGGGCGCCGCCGAGCGCCCGGCGTCACAAGGGCGGATGCATCGGGGAGGACGAGATCCGCCGACTGATCCCCGCGTACCAGTAGCCGCCTCACCGGGGGCGGCGGCAGCGCGCCGCCGCCCCCGCTTCCCCCCCCCAAGGACTGCGCCGTGCCAACCCGCCACGCCCCCGAGAGCATCGTCATCGCCGACACCCCCGCCGCCATCCTGGAATGGGCCGCCCGCCACATCGAACACGTCGGCATCCACCAGGGTGACCACCTGTTCGACGGCCCCGGCCGTACGGCCACGTTGCCGTGCTGGCCGCGCGGCGCACTCCAAGTCGCCGTCGGCCACGGGCGGGGAGCCGCCGGCCGGACGTACGACTGGGACCGCATCGACCGCGCACGCGACGAAGCGTTCGCCCTCCTCGCGGAAACCCTCGCCGGTCACCCCGTCGACGCCGACGAGCCCACCGACGCCAAGGCCATGCACCGCGAGGTCATCGACCGGTGGAGCGCCGAGCCCGGCCGTACCGCCGCCGACGCCGCCCTCGCATTCCGGACCGCCGCCGCCCGCGCCGAGCCCGCCCTGTTCTGACCCCGAAGCCCGCCAGCATCCCGAGTCACCAAAGGCCCTCGATGGACGAGACGACAGACGACCGCAGCACCACCAGGACACCGAGCCGCCGGGGAGCCGCCACCCCCAGCCGGGACGGCGTCCACCGACTCAGCGTCCCCCTCCACCCCCGGCTCAGCGCGACCGAGCTGATCCGCGTACTCCTCGCGGCCCCCGAGGAAACCGACCTCTCCGCCCTCGCCCCCGTACAGGTCCGGTCGCTCATCGCCGACGTGCTCACCCACCACGGCTACGACGTGCTCGACCGATCGCCGTACTACCCCGAGCTCGACCGCCACCAGGACGCCCGCCGCGCCGTTCGCCGCGCGTACGGGGCCCGGTTCCTCGACGCCCCCGACGAGCGGACTGTGCTCGCGGACCCGCTCCGCGAAGTGCTCGCCGGAAGCAGGACGCCATGACCACCACCGTCGCCGAGCCGACCGGAGCACGGGCACGGCAGACGTACTACTGGCGAGTGCGCAACGCGCGGACACGCCACCGCCCCGAGAGTGCCGGGCGGGCGTGGCATATCCAGCCCGGACATCCCGGCGGCGCGTACAGCGACCTCGGCCACGAATTGGACCCGCCCGCACACCACACCCCGACCCTGCTCTTCCGCAGCCGGCCGACCGGCCGCCGGGGGGAGCAGCAGGAGTTCCGCGGCGGGTGTCTAGCGTGCGAGTGGGAAGGTCCTGTGCACTGCGGCGACGGGTTCGGGGACGGCGACAACGAGGCGTTGGAGGAGGCGCACGACCATGCGTTCCCCGGCTGGAGGACGCTGCCGCCGATCACCACGGTCAAGGACCGATGGACCGTCCCCCGGAGCCCGAGCCGCTGGGCTCAGCACACCGCCCGCTACCCGGCGGGCTGGATCGACCAGGGCGCTCCCGTCGTGGCGTGGAGCCGGTACCGCCGCGAAGCTCACGCTCCTCCGCACGCGGGACGCCCCCGCTACGAACTCCGCGTCACCCGGCCACCCATCGACCGGTGCCGACGCGCCGCAGATCAGGGCGCCCTCTTCTGATGACCGCCGTCGTCTGGATCAGGGCCCCGCCTCGCTCAACCCAAAGGTGGTTTAATTACCCCGCCGTCAGCGGAGCGGGCAACCTCCGACCGGCCGCGCGTTCGTACGGACGCCACCCACCCAGAGACAGGGCGACGGCCAGCGCGCTATGGCAACAGGCGCTGGCCGTCAAAGGATACTCACCAGTTAGAAAGTAGTCCTTACGAAACTATGGTATGTGACCGACACCCCGACTGTCCCCAGCCCGGCGACATCGCCCAGCTCACGAGGGGTAACAGCATCGGCGCCGATCCGAACGGCACCTTCGTCATCGTCGAGGACCTTCCCCCGACCGGTCGGCATTTCGTGCTCAACCTCCCTATCGGACACCCCGGCCGCGCCGACTGGGCCGCCGCCGTCCCCGTGGCCGACATAGCCACCCTCACCCGGCTCGAACCGGCGGGCAGCCGTACGTGGACTCCGACCCCCGACCCGGACGACATCCAGTGACCGCGCCGAGCGGTCCCGACCCCGACCAAGAACAGGAGACGACCGTGCCCCGCAAGGTAGACGGCCGCCTGCTCCACTCACGCGCGGACCTGCGCCAGCTACACGGCATCAGCGAGCCGACGCTTCAAAACCTCTGGACCGACCGGGAAAACAACGGCCACCCGCCCGTCGCGGACACCATCGGTGGCGTCATGCACTGGGACGCCAACGTATGGGCGACGTGGCACTACGAGCTTCAGCGGCAGCGCGCCGCCGCCAGCACCACCAACCCGCCCAAGCTCGACGGCGACCCCGAAGAGATGGTCGGCCCTGCCGAGGCGGCGAAAATCTGCGGGTTCGCCGACTCCGCCACCGTCTCCCACTACGTCAATAACCCGCCGCAGGGGTGGCCGGCGCCGGACGACTGGGACGAGCTTCCGACTCGGCGTCGCCCGAAGTGGAAGCGCTGGCGCTTGTGGCAGTACCTCGCGGACCGCAAAGGGCGCGGGCACGCCGGCGGGCGCACCGCGGGTCGTAAGGGCCTGGCCTACCCCTACCAGGGAGACGAGCGGCTGACCCTCGCCCGGCAAGCCATCGCGGCGAACCCCAAGGCCACGAACGCCGAGCTGATCCCGCAGCTCCAAGAGCTGACGGAGAAGACGTACTCCCGGCCGACCTGGAACAACATCCTCAAGTCCGCCCGCGAGCACCCTGAGGAGTGACCCGTGCCCGACACCCGCTGTCCGCGCTGCGGTGGCCCGCTCGGTGAACGGCCCGCGCGTTCCCGGCTGACCACCGTCCGCGAGGTTTTCATCTGCACCGCGTGTGGCACGGACGAAGCCGTACGCGAAGCCCAAGGTCAGGCGCCGGTACCGTTCGGTGAGTGGCCCCTGAGCACGTAGCCGCCGGCCGAGCCACACGGCCAGCTTGACGAAGGTCCCCGCTCCGATCCGGGGCGGGGACCTTCGTCGTGTCACCAGGTCCTTGCGGATCGAGCAGGGCCCAACCAAGACCGCACGACCCAACAGCAGGCGACGGGCGGCGGCTACGAGCCCCCACGGAGCGGGAACCCGCTCCGCTCCCCGGGCGGTCGACCGGGTACGGCGGGCGGAGTCACCCGACCCGGTCCCAACCGGCCCTCCGCATCGGAACCGTACGCCGGGGAGCCCGTGGCCATCCAATACGGGGCCGACAACTGGGCGAACCGGCGTGAAGCCGCCGGATATTGGGTGTGCTTCATACGTACACCAGCGACGCAGCTCCGCGCAGGTACCGCACCGCCATCCGATCGTCGTACCGACTCAGCACGTACGGCACCCAGCCCGCGCACCCGCACCGAGGTAACAGTCCAACAGCACATCAGGCTCCACGAGCCTGATCCGCAGGAGCGACCAGGCCCTCCCGAGTGCCCGAGGTTCCCCCTCGTTGATCATGATCTTGATTGAAGAGGACCAAGGTATCGTCACTTCGTGACGATACAATCAGCCAAGACGACCGAAATTGACCGATTGAGGGCGGGGGGTGAGCGGGCCGATGGGGTGGGTCACCATGATCGGCCCGTCCGACGAGCAGGTTGAGTACCGCCTGACCGGCGGTCACGGCTGCGGGAAGTCCGCAGCAGTCGACGCCGCACCCCTCGTCGCAGCCATTGAGGCCAAGGCCGAAGCCGCCGGTGCCCCCGTCGCCTCCCTGCTCGCCAACCGCGAGGCCAAACGCGCCTTCTTCCGTGCCCGCGGACTCATCCGCAGTACGGGCGCCGCGCGGTTCACCGGCTTCGACGCCGTCGAAGTCGCCGCCGCAGCCGGGCTTGACGCTCGCGACCTCTACGGCGAACAGGCCCTTCCCCCACGGTCCGCCGAAGGGCAGGTGGACTACCACCTGGACGCCAGCGAACGCCCCCTGGTCTGGATCGGCGGCGGGCTCGCAGAGTTCGATATCGTGCCCGGCAGCACCCTCGCCCCCGAGCAGTTCCCGGCGGCACGGCGCCTCATGCACGGGGAGGACCCCCGGACCGGGCAGACCCTCGTGAAACCCAAGCTGGCCATCGCGCCGGCCGCCAAGCTCCCCGCCGCTCCGCTGGTCCGCGCCATCCGTCGCGCCGCCGCCGAGCGCGGCGTGCCCCTGGCCTCCCTGCTGGACTCCAAGCGCAAGCAGGACGCCGTCCGCCGGATGGAGAGCCAGCTCAAGCGGTTCGGAGAGTCGCACCGCGTCCCCGTCTCCACGGTGCTGAAGCTCGCCGACGCCGTCGGCATTGACGCTGTCGACCTCTACGGCGAGGAGGTGGTGGAGAAGGCCGTGGCCGCCGAGGCGGGCGGTCGCTTGGACGCCCGCGCACTCCTGCGCGCCGTCGAAGCCCGCGCTGCCGAGACCGGGCAGCAGCCCGCCGACCTGTTCAAGGCCAAGTCCATGAAGCGCCGGTACGCCCAGGTTGAGGGCGAAGGTGCACGGCGCTTCCGTGATTTGCCGATGGACGTCCGCGAAGCCGTCGCGATGGCCAAGGCCGCAGGACTCGCGCCCGGGAACGTGTGGGACGTTGAGGAGATCAAGGCCGCTCTCCTCGAAGGCCGCGTGCAGGTCGGCAACTTCGGTGCCGACGTCACTTTGGACCTGGCGAAGTCGCAGAGCGCGATCCTCGCGTACGCGCCCGAGGAGATCGCCGCTCAGGTCGAGGGCATCTACACGGCTGCTGGCCGCGAGTCCATCGGTGCTCTGGAACGGTGGACCGCGTACGCCATGCGCGGTCACCATGGTGACGGCGACGAGGCCGAGAAGGTGGAGACGAGCGGGTTCTCCGGCTGGATGATGGTCCACCGCGCCGCCCGCCCCGTGAACGGCGCCCCGTACGGAGACCCCCACTTCCACCTGCACTTCACCCTGGCCAACATGGTCAAGGGTGACGACGGTAAGTGGTCCACGATGGCCAGCGGGGGCCGTGACCTCCACCGGCACACCCGGGCCACCCAGTCCCTCATGAACGCCCGCATCCGGAGGGAGCTGACCGACACGTTCGGCATCAGCTTTCGCCGCGACGAGCGGACCGGTGCGTGGGAGATCGCGGCCATCCCCGAGGCCACGATCCGGCTGTTCAGCAAGCGCGACGCCCAGGTCCGGGACCTGCTGACAAAACTCGGCATCGACTACGACAAGGCCACGACCCGTGAGCGCACCGCTGCCTCCACCGCGTCCAAGGCCGCGAAGAACGGCGAAGCCGCCGGCGTCGAGGACGACGTGCTGCGGGCCTACTGGCAGGCCGAAGGCCGCGCTGCCGGTGACGACCCCGACGCCATCGCAGCCAGCGCGATGCAGCAGAGCCGACTGGACCAGAACCCTTCTCTGGACGAGGTGTGCGCCCAGGTCTTCGACCCGAAATCCGGCCTGACTGCGCACGCCAAGGAGTTCACCCACGCTGCCGCCATCGCCGCTGTGCTGGACACCCTCCCGTACGGCGTCGCCGACGCCGACGAGGCCGAACAGCTCACCAACTCGGTCCTGCGTCAAGCTGGATACGCGGTCCAGCTGAACCCGAAGGGCGCCCAGCACTTCACGCATGCCGACCGGTACACCACGGCGGACGTCGTGGCCGCAGAAACGCTCATCGTCTCCGAGACCACGAACCGGCTCAACGAGCACGCTGCCGTCGTCACCAGCGACACGGTCGACATGACCCTGTCCACCGCTGAGGCCCAGCACGGCGGCACTTTCGCGTTCTCCGACGAACAGCGTGCCGTCCTCGAACGGCTCCTCACGGCCGGGCACGGAATCGACGCCGTGGTGGGCATCGCCGGATCGGGCAAGACCACCATCATGAACACCGCCCGGCAGGCATGGGAGGCACACGGCCTCGTCATTGCCGGAGCGAGCACGGCCGCCGTCGCCGCCGCGAATCTGCGGGCCGAGGCGGGCATCGAGTCCCGTACCCTCGCGTCCTGGCTCACCAACGTCCGCAACGGCGGTCCGGGCCTCACGGGCGTTGACGTCCTGGTGCTGGATGAGGCCGCCATGTGCGATGACCGCGACATCGCCGAACTCCTCACCCACGCCGCGATGACCCGCACGAAGATCGTCGGCATCGGTGACCCGAAGCAGTTGCACTCGCCTGGCATCGGCGGTTCCTTCGCTGCCGTGCACCACATCGTCGGCGGACTCAGCCTCAACGAGAACTTCCGGCAAAGGGACGCTATCGAGCGCAGGGCCCTGGAGCTGTGGCGCGACGACGACCGAGTGGAAGCGCTCCGTACGTTCGCCGGGACCGGCCGCGTGCACGCCCTCGCGGACAAGGACGTCACTCTCGCCGCGATGCTCACCGTCTGGGCCGACAAGCGCGCCGCGCACACCGACGACCACACCGCCGTGCAGCAACTCCTCATGCTCGCCGCCACCAACGAGATCGTGGAAGAGCTGAACATAGGGGCCCGCGCCCTCCGGAAGGCGACCGGTGACCTCACCGGTCCCGAGCACGCCTACGCACTGCCCGGCGGCGGCGAGCTGACGCTGTCCATCGGTGACCAGGTCCTTCTTCGGGTCAACGACTACCGGGGCAAGAAGAGCCGAGGCGAGAACGAAGACGTACTGAACGGGTACCGCGGAATCGTCCGCGCCGTCGACGAGGACCGCAGGGTGCTGGTCGAGTGGCGCGAGAAGACCGAGGATGGGCACCGTGACGTTGCCGAATGGGTGGACCCCGACTACATCGCGCAGGGCGGACTCAGCCTCGGCTACGCAATCACCGGCCACAAATCGCAAGGTCTCAGCGTCCAGGAGGCCCTGGTCTACGGCCCCGGAGCCCAGGCGAACGCCCTCTACACCATGATGTCGAGGGACAAGGCCGAGTCCCATCTCTTCCTGCCACTCGCCGTCTACGAGACCGATGCTGACCGCGCCCGCCACGGCAAGGCACTCACCGAGCAGGAACAGCTCGACCGCGCCGTCGCGGGCCTCTGCCGCGAGATCGAGAACGGCACTGAGGAGCGACTGATCCTCACCGAACTCCCGAAGAGTGCGGTCCCCGCCCATGTTCGCCAAGTTGTAGCGGACTTGCCGATCCCGCGCGCTCCCGGTGCTGGAGAACCGCATGGCGCGGACGCTCTCGAAGAGGACCTGGAGCCCCGGAGCCGATTCGCCCCGGCCACCGCCGAGCGGCGCGAGGAACCGACCACACCGCCGAAGCCCGCGCCGACGGCTGACCGTCCATACGCGCACCTCGGTAACTCGGCACTGCGCGACGCTGCGCGCAAGGCTGCCACCGCTGCCCGTGCCACTAAGCGGGCGGCCGAGAAGGCCGAGGCCGCAGCAGACCGAGCCGAACAGCAAGCAGCCGCCGGAACTGGCCCGAACACGCTCGCACTTCACCGGCAGCACCAGGACGTGGCTGACCGCGCCGAGGTGATTCGGGAAGTTCGTGCACTGGACACCACGATTCCCGAGAGGGCTGCCCGGCTGCACCGCACGCAGGCCCGGGTCGAAGGACTCGAACAGCAGCTGGCCGCGACCAGCCGCTTCGGTCGCCCAGCGCTCCGTGGAGAAGACCGGACTGCGGCGGAGGCGGAGCGTGAGGAACTGCTTCGTACATGCGAGAGGGCCGGGCAGGAGCTGGAGCAGCTGAACGCCCGGCTCCAGGAGCTTGCTCAGCACGCCGGACCGGTCGGTGAGCACGATGGCGTGCTCACCGAGGCGGACATGCCGGAGCCGGAGAGGGCCGTGCTCCTACGACGTGCCGCTGTCGAGGACAACCAGGTGGCCAAGCAGTTGCGGGCCGAGGCGACCAAGGCGCGGAGCATGGCTCGTGGGGCCAAATACCGAGTGTTCAGTCTTGAGCGGGAGGTGACAATGCGGGCTCGACGCTGGCAACAGCACACCGGTACCGAAGAGATCGCAGCAGCGCCTTCTCTGAAACCCGAGACTTCGTATGCCGATCGCACGACGATGGACTACGCGCAGCTCAGCACTCCGCCTGACGCACCGCCCGTCTAGATCGTCTACTGCTGGTGCAGTTGCGCGGACGCTGACAGGTCACCTGATGACGACGGCCGTCGCATCGTCGCGGTAGTCGGCCGAGTTCGGGCGGGCAGCGGCCACAAGCGCGTCGGCCAAGGTCTGCGGGTCGTTGGCGTGTTCTCGGACCAGAGCCTCGATCACTTCGTGTGGTGCCTGGTCATGGACCCCGTCAGTGGTGAGGACGAGGGTTCCAGCGGCTGGTACCGAGACGAACGGGACGGTCGCCGGTACAGCCTGGCCCAGTTTGATGCCGACGAAGTCGGACAGCGCCGTCACGGGTACGTTCCCTGCCTCCCCGGCTGCCCGGGAAAGGTATGCGGCGAGGGTGTGGTCGGTGGTCATTTGCTGGAGAGCTTTGCCGTCCCAGTGATAGGCCCGGCAGTCCCCCACCCACACCATGAATCCGCGTTCGTTCGGTCGCCTGACGTAGAGGACACCCACCGCGTCCGGGCCTGACGGGACCGGGCTCGGGTCGTGCACCAGTGCTCCAGCTGACAGCAGACCTGCCAGGGGGCCACGAACCGCTCCGACGCGGGCGGCCGTTTCCGCCAGCATCGGAGCCAGTCGGACTACATCGTCGTCATGACCTGAGCCGTCGATCAGAGCCACGGCTGTATGCGAGGTACTGGTGGACCTGTAGCTGGCCGTAGCATCCGCGATCGGGCCTGCCGTTCCTTCGCGCTGGGCAACGCCAATGGTGGTCATGCGGCTCCTCGACTGTGTGTGATAGGTGTGCTTGGGGTGCTTACGCGGGAGGGGCGAAGACCGCGTTGTCGGGCATGCGAGTGCGGAGTTTTTCGGGGATGGTCCCCATGAGCCAGAGCCGGTGTGTCACGTGCACGGTGCCCGCCGGGTCGGTCAGCAGGATGTAGCGGTGCTCCGTATTTCCCACGTAGCCGATCTCCGGCGGGAACCCCTGCTCCTCGGTCCACGACAGGTAATGGACGCCGTCGATCCGGAGGGCACGTCGGCCGTCCGGGTCTTGGTCTCCGAGCATCGCGTACCCCAGGCACGTCAGCCAGAAGTCGCACGAGCTGCACACCCGGTATGCGGCCATCCGCGTACCGACCCCTCGGATCTCCTGGTCCGTCCCCTTGGTGGGGCACAACTTGCACTGGAATGCCGTGCTCTGCGCGGGCACGGGGGTCCGCCTCATGTGCCGGACCCACGCCGGACGTGCTTGCACCGGACACCGCGCTCAACATCCTGGAGTGAGGGTCTGCGACGTGCCCCGCAGTCCATGCACCTGCTGTCCCAGGGCATCGACCGTGCACCGGGGTACGGCGCCTCCGGCCTGTAGCGCGCTTCGCGCATCAGCTCCTCGGCGGCCTCTTCAGTGGGCCCACCGGCGGGCGGAACGGAAGCACGTGAGGGGCCGGAAGCGGGCTCCGGGATCGAGTAGACCGGGGTGGGGCCCCCGAACACCAAGCCGAGGCTCACCCATCTCGGCTGTGAAGGGGTGGTCATGGCGTGCCCTTTCTCGTACGTCCTGGTCCGATGGTCAGGGGGCGTCAGCGGCGGGGTAAAAGGTCCGGCCGGTACACGGTTTCGGATGACGGGCGTCGTCATGAGCCTTGCCTCTCCCTGTGCAGGATGGCGGCCCTGGCGGCCCAGGCGAGGATGCTCTGCCCGCGCATGGACAGGCCGAGCCGGTTCCAGTGGAAGATCACGTGGTAGCTGAGCACCTGCCGCAGACCGCGGTCGAGCGTCCCGTCCTGTACGCCGTTGGCGAGGGTCTGGCCCGTGCTGCGGAACGCGGCAGCCCACTCGGCGACGGGTTCCAGCGGCCCGCCGGAGCGCAGCAGGGTGTCGCTGTCGGCCAGAAGGAGGGGGCGGATCTCCTGGGCTCGGGCGTTGAGCCGTTCCACCGGAACATCACTGACGGCTGAGCGGTGTTCCGTCGTGATGACCCTGTCCCAGACGTCGCCCTGCTCGTACCACTCCAGCCGAGCCGCACGCATCATGACCGTGCACAGCAGGACGGACAACTCCCTGGTTCCGACGGTGAGACCGCCGTGCTGACGCAGGCGCTGGATCTCGCGGCTGTCGGTGACGAAGAGAAAGTGCGCGGCCGTCATGCTGGCCTTCCCGCCGAACGCTGGAGTCTCCGGTTCGTAGATGCCGGCCCACCAACGCTGAAGGTGTCCGTCGGAGACGAGGCGGTCGAAGTGGTCCCCGATGCTCAGCTTGGCGCCGCCGCCCGCGGGCTGGACGTGGAGCCGCAGCCGCCAGCAGGGGTGTTTTCTGGTGTACCACCAGCCGCTGATGAGGCCGGTGGTCTCCGCCTCCTGTAGCAGAGGCAGGACGTGCGCGGCGAAGGTCTCGTCTGCTTTCGTCCAGTCGGTGAAGTGGAGGTAGACCTGCTGCCAGTTGGCCGTGGGGGCGTGCCGGGCCAGGGCCTCTTGGCCTGCCTGGTCGTAGACCGCCATGGCGTCGGACAGGGTCGTCGGTTCCATCCCGTACTGGGCTGCGACTTCGGGAATCGGCAGGCCGCCGAGGGCGGCGGCGACGGCGCGCTTGATCGGGCCCTGCTCCGGCGGGATCAGTTGATCAGGAGACATGCGTCCCATCCGGTGATCGGGGCCTGCTGTGAGGCGTGGGTGGTCAGGGCGAGCGCGGTGCCGGCGTCACCGTTGATCAGGCCGGGCCCGGTGAGGCCGGGCCGGGCGTTCGCCGCGAGAGTGCTGCCGAGACTCTTCGGCAGGGTCCGGAGGCGGGGGTCGAGGGCATCGGCGGCGGCGCGGACAGCGGTCTGGTAGATGCCTGCCCAGCCGTGGCACAGGCCGGAGCCGGTGACGTGCGCGAGCTGCGCGGGGTCGGTCAGGGAGCAGTACAGGGCGTCTTCGTAGAACGCCTGGACATCGTGGGCGCGCAGGGCGAGCCCGGCGAGTTGTCCGGCTCGTGCGATGCCTGTGGTTCCGTAGCACCAGCTCGGCCGGGTGGGAGCGTCGTGGTGCGGGTGCCCCAGGTCGAGGTCATGGCGCGAGATTTGCTCGGGCCACCACGGGCCGCGGGGACTGAGCTGGCACCAGGCGTCGAGGTGTTCGCAGATGCTCCAGATGGCTTCGCGGTGACCTTGGACGGTGATGCCGCGGCGCATGGCCTGGGCCAGCAGGAGAAGCGGGCCGGTGATGCCGTGCGCGGCACCGAAGTTGCCGTGGCCGCCCGGGAAGTGGGGGGACTCACCGCGGGTCGGGTCGTGGCCGACCCACCAGCCTGGCAGGCCACGGCCGTTCGGGGCCAAGGGGCGGGTCAGGGCAACGAGGTACTTCAGGATTCGTTCCAGGGGCAGCCCTTCGGGGTCGGTCCGCAGGAGGTACGCCCCGATGCCGGTCAGGCCGTAGAACAGGTCGTACTCGGCGAACGTGGGCAGGTCGCCCTTGCTGATACGGGTGAGCGCGGCGTCCACGCGGCGGTGGGTCAGGTCGGTGATGTGCTGGTGCAGGGTCCGGCGTGCCGGTTCGTACAGATGCTGGAAGGGCGGCGGGACGGTGGTGAGGACGAAGCCGAGAGCCGGGGCGCCGAGGAACAGCCCGGCGGTGTCGGCCGCGCTGATGTGCCCGGCCGCTGCGGCAGTGATCCACCGGTGGGCGGGCCGCCAGGAACCGCCGTGATGGCTGGCCGTCTCGACGTGCAGCAGGCTGATCCCGGCCGCGCCGTCGGCGAGCGACTGCACCGCCCAAGGTTCGTCCGGAGGCGGGGGGACGGGGTGGGCGAGCTGGGTGGTGTACTGCTTCAGGATCGCCGCCGTGGCGACGGACGGCGCGGTCATCGGGCCGCCATCCGGTGCTGAAGGGCCGCGGTCCGTACGAGCCGGATGGTGGTCTCCTCAGTACGCGGGTCGACGCCCAGGGCCCGGACGTGGTGCTGGTGCAGCAACGACCGGACGACGTCGAGCGGATCACGCCGGCCGGGCAGGGCCGTCCGGTAGGTGGCCACGGCGAAGGCGCGGGCCCGCCATGCTTCGGCGACCGCAGGGCCGCCGGGGAGGGCCGCGAGCGCGGAGGCGCCGGTCGGCGCGGCGAGTTCGAGCACTTGGGTACGCAGGGACCGGTCCAGTCGCCCCGTGCCCTGCGGGAGGTTGTGCACCAACCACTCCTCGGCCGCCGTGATGTCCGGCGCCAGGGGAGTGACGAGGTGCAGGGCGCTGGCCGCGGCGAGGGCCTGCGGGGCGAGCGCGTCAGTGCGCTCGGCGAGCTGGATCTGCGCGAGGGCGGCGACGGAGTCCGCGGCGAACACCTGGTGCGCGGCGTCCATGGCCGCCTCACCGCCGAAGCGTCCGGTCTGCGGCTGGTACGGGGCCAGGACGAGCCCGGCCGCCAGACCGGCCCGATGCAGGCTGTCCGCCCACCCCCGGACGTGCTGGGCGGCTGCTCCGTAGGCGTCCGGCGGCAGGTGCAGGGTGAGGTCGAGGTGCTGGTCGGCGTCCGGGCGGGCCATCTCGCGGTGCCGCGTGAACCACCAGAGCGGTGGGGCGTCGCCGAACGCGGCGAGGAGGCTGGGCAGGTGGTGGCTCAGGATCTCGTCGTAGCGGCGAGGGTGGGCGTGGAGCTGCACGAGCAGGACGCCGCCAGCGCCCGGAAGATGGCGTCCGTGGGCTGTCGACGTGGCGGGGCGCGGCCGGGGCGCATCGGCGGTATCCGGCTTCAACTGGCCCAGGGAGAGCCAGATTTCGTGTGCCCGTCCGATCCAGCCGTGGGCGTCGGCGTCCGGGACTTCGCGCAGTTCCAGGCGCCGGGCGTTGTCGAGGTGGGCGCGCAGGGCTCGGCGGTGGACCGGGTGGGTGAGGTCGAGGGGGAGGCGCTGGTCGTACTCGATGACGGCGACCTGCATCGGCACGTGGAGCCGGTCCCGCCAGGCGGCGAAGGCGTTCTCCCACTCCTCGGTCGAGGCTTTGCGGCCGGGCAGGTCTTCGGCCATCAGCAGCCATCGGGCCTGCGTGAGGACGGTGCGGCGGTAGCGCACGCGAGGAAGGAACGGGAGCCGGGAGCCGGCGCCGAAGTCGAACGGTTTGTATGCGGCGTACCGTCCGTTGGCCACCTCGGCGAGGAAGCGGGCCAGTGGCGGAGTCTGCGTCCCGCCCTCCAATGCGTGCAGGACTCGTACGTCGATGCGCCGACCGGTGGAGAGCTGCACGAGGTGGAAGGTGCGCGGGTCTGCGGTGACGGCGATGTCGGCGAGGGGAATCGTCGTCTCGTCCGTCTCTTGGTGGCCGGACAGCTCGATGACGTGCGGCAGGAGCCGAGGCGTGCGGGTGACGTTCTCGTTGCGGCGGCGGCGTGGAGGGAACACGAGCTGCGCCGTGAGGCCGTCCGGCGCCCCCTGGTACGTCGCGGCGAGCGCGTCCTGATGCTCGGGCGGCAGGACGTGGGCGAAGCGGCCCGCCATGCTGCTGCCGGGGCGGGGGACCGCGGTGAGCAGGAGGTCGAAGGTGCCGTTGGACAGGGCCCGGGTGCTGGACGAGTGGACCTCGAAGGCGACCTCCACCCGGGGCGCGAACAGCCGCTCGTCCGTTCCGGCAGCCTTCTCCAGGGCGTTGACCATGTCGTCCGTCAGCCGCAGTTCGTCGCGGCCGTCGAGGAGGACTTGCTGCACCAGGGCGAGGAGCAGTTCGTCGCGGTCGGTGCGCACCTTCAGGGCGGCGCTGCGTTCGGAGCCGACGTACCCGGCGGGCAGCCCGAGCCCGCTGTCCGCGACCAGGTCCATCACCGGCACCACGGCGCCGACGCCGTACCGGGCCCGGAACCGGCGGTGGTAGTCGCGCCAGTGCTGGTAGCCGTAGGGCTGGGGGGTGGTCCGGTAGAGGGCCGATACGGCTGCCTGCGCTTCCGCGATCACGGCCTGCGGGAGCTGGGTCTCGCAGTCGAGGGCGGTGTCAATGAGCAGCGGTGTCGGGGTGACGGCGGTGAGGTCGAGCATCCGCGCGGCGACGGCGCTCACGCTGGTATCGGAGATCATCGGCTGGTGGGCGGACACCTCGTCGCGCACGGCGTACAGCGCGTGGACCAGGTCCCGCACCTCGGGGATACCGTCCGCCTGGTACCGGTCCAGTTCGTTGCACAGGTGCTGGAAGGCGTCCACGGTGGTCATGGGCGCCCAGAGGCTGGTGACGAGGAACTGCTGCTCGACCAGGCTGGTGAGAAGGACGTCGATCTTCTCCGAAGTGGCCTGCGGGAAGCGGTCACGCAGGTAGCCGTGGAGATCACCGTAGGGGAGGGGGGCGCGGGCCGCGTCCAGGGCGGCGGCCACCGGCCGGGAGTTGCGGACGGATATCTCGACCGGGGCCAGGAGGACGGCGTGACCGTCGGAGGGCGGGCCCGGTGCCACGAGCCGGTCGCCCCGCGTGCGGGCGGTGTTGTTGGCGACGAGCGGGAGCCGCGCCAGTAACGCGGGGATGCGCTGGAGCCGGAGAACCATGTCGGTGACCCATTCAGAGTCCGGCCGGATCAGCACGCGGTGCTTGTCGCGCCACCGCGCGCTTGCCCTGGGCCCGACGGCCACCGGAGCGGTTCCCGCGAACAGGCCCAGCGGGGTCGCCCGGTGCTGCCACCGCAGGAGGTAGGAGACGGTCGACAGCGCGGTGCGGCGGACGTGACGGGGCTCAGTCTGTCGGCCTTGGACGACTGCTTCGACGGCGTCGGACAGGACGGGGGTGGCCAGCTCCAGCGCGTTGCGGAAGTCCTCGCGCTGCCAGATGCGGATCAGCCATCCGCGGGTGACGGCCACGTTGTTCAGGTCGAGAGTGCGGGGGATGTCTGCCGGTCCGGGGCTGGTGGTGGCGCGCAGCATCGCAACGCCTTGCCACAGGTATCCGGCGGCTGCTCGGGAAGCCATGAGGCCCTTCCATGAGGCGGCGCGGAGAGGGAACGGGGCCCGTGGGCCGGGCGAAGCACTTCGCCCGGCCCACGGACGAGGGGTCGGCCTCGATCAGGCCGGGTCCTCGGTGAACGAACCGCAGGCGGACGCACCGGTCGCGCAGGTGGAGCCGCAGCCGTCACCCGTCGAGCACATGAGGTGGCCGTACGAGTGCTCGGCGATGACGACCTTCACGTCCAGGGGCGCGAAGTCGTCGTCCAGGTCCGCCGACGGCGTGACCAGAGGCGAGGCGAGAGTGGCGCTCGTCATGATGTGTCCTTCTTCCTGTTGGGGTGGTGCGGGATGACCCGGCTCCCGGGGGTTATGCCGAGGGCCAGGAGAGCGAGATCCGGCTGTGCACCTTGTCGATGACCCGGTCGGCCGGGATCTGCTCATCGGGGGTGCTGGCCGGATAGACCCGGATGACCGGGCTGGGGCCGCCGCGCCGGTTCGCCTCCCAGTCGCGGAGCACGTCGGCGATCTTGTCGGCGAACTGCTCCGCGTGCGGGCCGAGGGCGTGCACGCCGTACTCCAGGTGCTTGTTGTCCTCGGTGCGGCGGGTGACGAGGTAGGCGAAGGTGTCGTCCTCGACGGCCGCGAGGGCGAACCGCTTGTTCACGGGGGCGACCACGCCCGTGTCCGAGTTCTCGTCAACGGCCATGGTGCAGAAGCCCGGCAGGCTGATCGCCATCGCCATCTGGAGGGTGTCGATGAGTTCTCGGATGCGGACCGTCACGCCGGTCCACAGTTCGTGGCGCGGGAACGTGACGGCGTTGTCGAGCCGGTGCGGATCGGCCGGCAAGCCGTCATCAAACTTGAGCCCGATCTCCGGGGTGCCGTTGACGAGAAGGAGTTCTTCCCGGTGCGCGTTCGAGCCCTGCATCGGGACGAAGCCGCAGATCCGCGCCGAATCGCTCTCCAGGTACGGGCCGTGCTCGCCCTCGACCTGGGTGAAGGCGACCGACCGGGTCAGGCCGCGCATCCGCAGCGGGACGACGAGCCGGCCGCCCTCCTTGAGCTGCGCGGTCCAGGCCCGGGAGATGTCCCAGGCCCCGGCGGTCACCATCACGACGTCGACCTCGCCGAGATCCGGGACGGGCTCGGCGGCGTCAGCGGTGACGACGTGCACCCTGCCGTAGCCGTGCTGGGCAAGGAGTCGGCGGGCGCGGTCGGTGACGACGGGGTCGATGTCCACGGTGACGACTTCACCGTCCTCACCGACGAGCTCGGCGAGGTAGGCCGCGTTCAGCCCGCCCGAACCGATCTCCAGCACCCGCATCCCGGGCTTCACCTGGGCCTGCTCCAGCATCATCGCCTGGATCTGCGGCGCGGAGACGGAGCTGAGCTGCACACCGTGCTCGTCCGTCCTGGTGATCACCGCCGCGTACGTGTCGTACGCCTTGTCCAGCGGGGTGTCCGTGGGGGTGAACTCGTGCCGGGGCACCTTGCGCATCACCGCTTCGATCTCCGGAGAGGAGATGTTGCCGTCCGCGCACAGCTCGTCCACCACCTTGTTCCGCAGACGGGTCGCCTCGTCGGGCTTGACGGTCGTGTTCGTCATGGACTTCCTTCGGTCGTTTGGGCCGGACCGCCGAGGGGCGGCGGTTTCGTTCTGACCGGCGCGCGAGGGCTCTGGCGCCGGTGGTGAGCCGCCCGGCGGTTCTGTCCTTACCACTCAGGACCGCCGGGCGGCCGTCTAAGCGGCGGGCACAAGATCGTTCGGATTGACGACCTCGTAGTCCGTCAGGTCGCGTACGAGCCCGAAGGCCAGGAACCAGCGCAGCGTCTCCTTGTCCGTGTACGGCACGAACCGGTGCTCGCCGGGGGCCAGACGGACGCCGAGGCCGGCGGGCGTGCACGGCGTGCCGAGTACGCCGGAGAGCACCGAGGCGCGTACGAGCAGCGCGGTGTACCCGTGGCGGAGGCGCGGGGACATCGCGGCGGCAGCGGCGTGATCCAGGCAGACGGGCGGGTGGACGGTCCGGACCGTGCCGGACTCCAGGCGTTCGTCGTCGGTGACGAGATGGAGATGGCGCCCGCCATTCGTCTGGGCCAGACGGGCGCAGACCCCGCAGTACCGGCGCAGCATCACCCCGTGCTGACGCCCCGGGTGCAGCATGCCGTCCAGCGGCCTCCCGACCGGGCGCCCGCTACTGCTCAGGGCCGCCGAGTAGCGGGCCCAGAGCACCCCTTTTCCGTCCCGGTCGCCTTCACCCTCGTCCCAGTACGCCAGATACTCTCCGGCCGCACCGCACCTGGTGGTCAAGGCCAGCGGCGAATCAGGAGTTTCGCCCTCGCGGGCGAAGACGTAGAAGGCCGGCCCCGAGTACTCGTCGCTCCGCAAGGTCGTAATTTCGGTCACTGGATGGCTCCACGGTGCTCAACGGTCGGTTGCAGGAGGCCGTTCTGTGCTGCCAGGTCGGCCAGGTCCACGGGGGTGACGCCGCACAGCCTCACGATCTCGCCGGCCGCGACGACCCACCGCGCGGCGGGGTCCCCGTACGCCACGTTCCACATGCCGTCCTTGCTGTCCGACAGGTGGGGCTGGAGGTCCCCGTCGTAGACGAGGCCGTTGACGCCCCACAGCTCGGTGCGCTGCACCAGCGCCGCCGCGTACCCCCGGCGCAGGAACGGGCAGCCTCCCTCGGACACGGACTCGACGGCGCACGGCAGGCAGACGGGAGGACTCATCGTCAGCTCCCCGTCTTCGATCGGCCGCCCGTCCGCGGACCGCTGGAGGAACAGATGCCGCTCCCCCCACGCGCTGAAGTAGGTGCGCCCGTCCTGGCCGGTGTTCTCGTACGTGTCGGTCTTGTCGACCTGGCAGCGCATCCAGCCCAGAGCCTGCCGCTGCCGGATCGGGTGAATCTCCTTCAGGAGCGGGACACCCTGCCCCCGTGCGATACCACGGCGGCCCCACAGCACACCCTGATGACGGTCGGTGCTGACCTCATCCGCGTACCCGAGGCGCCACACCCCTCTCCCGTCGCGAACCCGGCGGATCGCATCGCGCCGGGCCTTCTCACCCGTCCACGGAGCGATCCACGGCACGCGGCCCCCACGCCAGAAGCCCGGCGACTCCTTCGTCACGGCCGCCGTCACGACGCCCGTCCGGCGTGTGCGAGCCCGGGCGGCTGGAGGATCTTCCCGTCGGGCAGGAGCCCTCCGCCGTCCTCGAACAGGACGCTGCCGTTGCACAGCCGCGCCGACCCGACACCGTCATCCCGCCCCACGACCCGCGCGGCTTCCCAGTCCGTGCTGTCAGCGCTGGGGCAGGGCGGGATGTGGTCACACGCGGTCCTCGCCCCTGCGGACGCTGTCACAGGCGGTTCGGAGAGGTGCAGCAGGTCACGCACCGCGGCACTGAGGCAGGCCGTACGCCAGAGCCGGGCCTCGGGGCCCGGCGGCGGGGCGAGCGCCGAGACCGCAGCCCGCCGCACGACTGCGTCGACGTACCCGTCCGAGTGCTGTGCCATCACCAGCGGGACCAGGTGTGCGACTGCGGCTGTCAAGGCCCCGGTAGCGCTGTCCAATGCGGACTGGGGCGGGTTCATGCGATGGCTCCACCACGTGTGGGCGCGTCGGCATGCCTCCCCGATACCGTAGGTGCTGAGGTCGGCGTCGGAGGGCGCGACCACGTCGAGCCGGGTGAGCAAGGCTTCCACGGAGGGGGGCGGCGAGACGGGGAACGGCAGTGCGGGGCGGACCCTGGGGCGGACTCCCGTCCGGCGGATGAGGACCCCCTCACCCTCCAGGATGCCCAGCGCCCGTGTGACGTCTACCGCTGCGGACGCGAGGGCGCGCGAGAGCACCGTCAGAGCCGGCAGGGTCATGCAAGGCGGGTAGACGCCTGCCTTGATGAGGTGGCGGAGCCAGTCAGCGATCTGCCCAGGACGGTCGACGGGCGCCCTGCGTCCGGCGACCCGGGCGCGGTCGGCCCGGAGGACCACCGCGCCTTCGCTCTCCAAGTCGCGCATGGCGAGAAGCACGCGAACGATCGACGCGGGGGAACAGCCGAACTCTGCCGTGATCCGCGCCGCAGGCAGCACACTGCCGGGCAGGTAGACCTCGGCCGCAATACCCTCCCGCAACCGGGCCGCGATCTCGGCGACCCCGGGCCCTGGCCTCTCCGCCTCCATCAGCATGCGCAGCAGCGCACGGGAGGCAGAGGACGCGTCTAAGAAGTCGGCCTCCGTCCGGGGAGGATCGCCGTTGACCCGGCGCGCGGCATCGATCGCCTGCCGCCAACGATTGCTCGCTGTCGGCGAGCCCTGCGCCTCGCCGAACCGGCGCTCAGCGAGGGGAATCCACGGTGCGACGATGGCCCGCACCGTCTCGCAGACGCGGCTGAAATCTGAAGCGGGTCCGAACTCGACCACTCGCGTGGTCCGTTGCAGGAGGCCCAGCTGCGTCCTGAGCTCCTGATAGCAGTCAGCCGACGACGTGCTCTTCTCGCTTGTGACGGTCATGACGGCCTTCCGCCCTCTCGAAGCTGGTGGTGTACGCCTTGCCCGGCGCCTTCGTGGTGCTGCGGGGCGCGGAGCACGGGGAGATTGCCGAAGTCGTACGTGTCGCGCGGGAGGGCCATCGCGGTGGCGGTCACGGCCGGGTGCCGAACGGAGCTGGGGGCGTGCGTCACTCCGCCCCCTTGATGTAGCGAGCCTCGATCAGCTCTTCGACCAGGTCGGAGGTAACGAAAGCCAGACGACGAGCGAGGCCGACGGCCTGCTGGTAGTCCGCTGGCACACACTTCTCCCGCAGGGGGAGACCGCGTTCAACGAGCTGGACCATTTCCGCGGAGGGCGGGTACTGCTTGTCCGCGACGGCGATGTCGCTCAGCTGCTTCAGATGACCGCAGAGGCGGTCAATCAGGTCGCCGGTCGTCGCGATGGGCGGCGGCTGGTTGCCGATTGCCGTGTCGAGGTCGTCAAAGACCTTCTCCAGATCGAGCGGCTTCCAGTTCTTGATCCGTTCCAGGACGGACCACAAGCCCTCTGCGTCGAGTGGAGGGGTCCACTTCGTTGCACGGCGGGGCGCGTCGGGCGGCGGAGGAACCACGTCGTTCTCCGGAACCAGAACGGTGAGGGACATCGGGAACTCCTGGACAAGGCCAAGTGCCGGCCGTGGGGGCTAGAAGTGCTCGGAGGGCTCTGGGTTGCCTATGAAGACCCACACGTCCTTGCCCGCCGAAGTCATGGACACGGACGTGTCGTCGGCCAGGGCACGAAGCAGCATCAGCCCGCGCCCCTCTTCGGCCAGAGGGTCCGGCGACGAGTACACCGGCGGACAGCGGTCCTGGTCGCGAACGATGGCGGTGACGCCGTCCGGCATCTTCTGGAGGAGCAGGCTGGCCATCCGGCACCCGTCGGCGTCCGCGGAGGTGTGCTGCAAGACGTTGGTGAGCAGTTCGTTGACCACGGTCAGCATGCGGAACGCGATGCCGTTGTCGACGCGCCACCAGCAAAGGTGCGCAGCGACGATGTCCCGCACGGTACCCAGGTCTTCAGCCCGGACGTTGAAACTCATGTCGAGTTGACTGTCCACGCTCCTGGACGTGGCTCGAACAGAAGCTCCCCGCTCGCGGGTGTCGAGGAGTAGTTCCATCGCTGCTTCCTCCGTTCTGCCAGAACCCCTTCAGCAGGGGTGGGTTGCCGTGTGTACTGGAGTGGAACCGATCAGCAACCATTTAGGCAGAGCGCACCGAGAACGTGCAGAGCCTGATGCCGAGAGGTGAAGAGTTCGGCATCAACGACTTCGGGGGCAGGACATGCCGCAGCCAATGAAACAGCTCGATCCCGGGGCATCCCCCCAGGAGTGGTTCGGGAACGAGCTGCGCAGACTGCGCTTGGAACAAGGGCTGTCTGCCAAGGCGTTGGGGCGGTTAGTGCAGGTCAGCGACGACATGATCTTGGCGATCGAGAAGGGCAAGTACCCGAGCTGTCGCCGCGATGTAGTTCAGCGGCTCGATGATGCCCTCGGCACGGGAGGGCTCCTCGACCGCGCGTGGCCGATGGTCTTCGGCAACCGCGATGCCGATAGAAAACGGGCTGATGCCGATAAGGCTTCCACGCGCCGGGGGGAGGGACCCACGCAGGCGTCGACAGGCCGCATCCTGGGCAGAGACGAACCAACTCTTCGCCCTGGGAGCCAGGAGCCCGTGATTCGACGCTCGTTCCTCCAGATCGGCGGCCTCGCCGCCATAGCCCCTCTCAACTTCACCGACGTCTTCGCCCCCGCGGAACTGTCTCTCCCGGCACATGTCAACCCGAGCCACGTCGACCAGGTCTTGGCCGTGGCCACCTCCATCAGCGGTATGGACAACGAGCTGGGCGGCGGTGGCGTGGTGCGTGACGTAGCCGCCCGAGCGATGCAGTGGTCAGCCGGCCTGCTGCAAGCCCAGTTTCCCGAGCACCTACGAACCGACCTGTTCGCCGCTGTATCGCGACTCGGGATCGTGGTCGGCGCTTCGGCCTTCGACGCCTACCACCACGATGAAGCCACCCAGACATTCCGGTTCGCAGCGGACTGCGCGGAGGAGGCCGGCGACTGGCATCTGCGGGCAAAGACGTACTCGTTCCTTGCTCGGCAAGCTGTGTGGATCGGAGCCCCCGACGACGGTCTCACCTACGCCGAGAAGGGACTTGTGCGTTCCGACCGCCTTACGGCGACCGAGCAGGCAATGCTTCACACGGCAAGGGCCAGAGCCTTCGGCAAGATGGGCAACGTCCGCGACACGATGGCGGCCGTCGGTGCAGCGGATGAAGCGTTCACCCGTGCCCGGCCCGCCGAAGATTCGCCCTGGATGACCTACTACGACACAGCGCAACACAACGGGGACACGGCTCACGCGCTGTTTGATCTCGCCATCCTTGCCGGACAGGACCCGGGCCGAGCGGCCCGCCGATTCGGTACGGCGGTGAAGGGACACACGGATGCCTACAAACGGTCTCGTGCGATCTCGCGGACGAAGCTTGCCTCCCTGCTCATGGCCAAGGGTGATCCCCACCAAGCGGCGGCGCTCGGCCACGATGCCCTGAACGAGGTCGGCCGACTCACCTCCCGGCGAGCGGTCGACGATCTGCGGCAGCTCGGTCGCTTCGCATCGAAGCACCGGACTATTCAGGAGGCTTCGGCGCTGCGGGATCGGATCGCCGCTACGGTTTCCGCATGACTTCTTCGGCAGCCGCGCCTGTGAGAAAGGTCCTGGAACAGGCATGTTCCGCGATCGGTCTGGACTCCGAGGGGGCGGAACCGCTGCGTCTGGCCGAGAACCAGATTTGGCGGTTGCCTCATCAACGGGTGATCGTGCGGATCGCACGGGAGGGGCAGAGTGATGCGGCGGCCCGCGAGGTGCGCGTTGCGCGTTGGCTCGCGCAGGAGAACATTCCGGCCGTTCGCCTGGTCGACGTTGAGCAGCCGGTCGACGCAGCCGGTCGACCGGTGACCTTCTGGGAGGAGCTTCCGCCCCAGGAGCACGGCTCCGTTGAGGATGTTGCTCAACTCCTCTCGCAGTTGCACTCCTTGCCCATCCCGGCGATCGAGCTGGGGTACCTCGACCCCTTCGTCCGGGTCGATGAACGGTTGCAAGCGGCCACCACGATCCGTGACGACGACAAGGAGTGGCTGCACGCCCTTCACCGGGACCTCGTAGCGGCCTGGGCCGATCGGCCGGCAGGTCTTCCCGACCGGGCTGTGCACGGCGACGCCTGGCCCGGCAACATCGTCCGTACGGCCGACGAGGTCCTGATGATGGACCTGGAGCGCTTCTCGGTGGGGCCCCCGGAGTGGGACCTCGTGTCCACCGCCGTGCGCGCGAAGACCACCGGAGCCGTCAGCAGTCGCGAGTACGACCAGTTCTGTGCGGTCTACGGACATGATGTGACGGCGTGGGAGGGCTATCCCATCCTCGCGCGCGCCCGTGAGCTGCGGATGGTGACGTACGCGGCGCAGCACGCAGCCAGCAATTCGGAGTGGAGGAGTCAGGCGCAGCACCGGATCGACTGTCTGCGCGGTCGATCCGGTCCGCGGCCATGGTCGTGGAAGGGCATCCTTTGATCGGCGGCATCCGTGACGAGGTCTCGCCTCAATGAGGCAACCGGGTTCAGCAGAGACCTAGTTAGCGGCTGTGCGGTGAGACGGCGGGAGCGTCTGGCTCGGCAAGATCAGGATGCTCCGGGCCAACCGTGCTGCCGTACACCGATGGCCGCTTGCTCGTCGTTGAGGTTTTCTCCGGTGCTTCATCTGCGGGGAGTCCAGCTCGGGGTGTCTGCCGCTCGACGGCCACGGTGAACACCTGTTCCGCGCGATCCAGGGTCAGCCGCATTGTGCCGTACGCCCCCACGACGTAACCGGTTCGGTGCCCGTGCAGGTGCAGTTCCCCCACTGCCTGGAGACCAGCCTCGGCTTTCGGCACGTCGTCCGGCGGGACGAGGGCGTGCAGTTCCTCCACCCACTCCCAACCGAGATCGCGAAGGACAGTCCGGGCTTCTTCCTGCTCCCAGCCGCTTCGTGCCACCAGCCCGCGACGGGGGTCCGTCGAGAAGACCATGCTCGGGTCCGCCATCATCCGGCCATCCCCTTGACCTGCCGGGCAGACTCGGTCGTCTCGCCGCTGGCCGTGGGCCAGGTCGTGAGCTGGAAACGCGCGGGCCGCCCGTCGTGCTTGCCGACGCGGCATTCGTCTCCGGCCTTGCCCAGTGTCTTGTTCATGCGGGTGAGGAAGCGGTCGTACTGCTCGTGCCAGATCACGGACGAGCCTGCCCCCGCGTACGCGTCGCCCCGGGCGAAGGCCAGGGCCGCGATCTCGTACGCCAGACCCTCGTGCTTCGCCCAGCAGGGCGGGATGACGTCCTGCGGCTGCCAGGCGTACGACTGGTTCAGCCAGCGGCACACGGAGTCGAGCCAGGCGGGCATCGGCTCGATCAACTCGGCGGACAGGGCGCCGAGGTCCCATGGGGCGGGACCGTCGGCTGCCACGGAGTCTTCCGTGCTCCGTTCCGCGATGTACTCCAGGATCAGTGCGGGCGGCTCGGGGAACGGCTCGAAGTGGGTCAGGGTCTCGGTCATGCGACAGCAGCTCCTTCACGGCCGGCCCACGCCGCCGCGTGTGCCTTGGCCTGGTCCCTCTTCTCGGTCGCCCGCCGGGTCCGCTCGGCTTCGTTGGCGGCCCGCAGGTCGCGGACGTTGCTCTTGATCTCGGCCCAGGAGTTCCAGGTCCACATGCCGTCGAGCCGAGTGATGACCGGCGGCAGGTTGTCCGCGAGGACCAGGGCGTGGCCCTCGGGCAGGCGCCTGATCTCGTCTCCCCGCAGTACGGGTTCGAGGGCCATGTGCGTGGCGGTCGAGTGGCCGCCACGGTCTCCGCCGGAGGTGGTCTTCGTCGTGTGCTCGCGCTCGACCTGACCACAGAGGTCGGACATGTCCTTGAGGAAGTCGGGATCTTTATCCCCACTGAAGACGACGACGTTGTTGGTGAAGGCCGCCAGTTCCTTCGCTGTGTCTTCGCCGAAGCGGGCGCGGGCGGATGCCCACGCCTGGAGCCCGTAGACGACCGTGATGCCACGGCCCCGACCGTCGGCCACGCGTTGGCGCAAGCTGGGGATCGGCGCGATGTTCGGTGCCTCGTCCAAGCCCGCGAGGAGAGCGGGGTCGAGTCGCCCGGCCGGGGAGGCGAGGGCGTGTGCCTCCGCTTGATCCAGAAGATCTTCGGCGAGCGCCGTGGTGAGCGGCGCGACACTGTTCACCTCCGAGTCCTTGCCGAGCAAGTAGAGGGTGCCCCCGGCGTCAAGGAACGCGCCGAAGTCCGTGGGGTCCTCCTCTCCCTGGAGGGCGTTGATCACCGACTGGTGCATGAAGGGTTCGAGAGCCGCGTCGAGGGTCGAGGCGGTGTTGCCGACGGTGCGGCTGTCGCCCGTGATGGCCGTGCGGAGCATGTCCGCCCAGCCAGGTCCGGCGCCCGGGTGGGAGTCGAGGATTCCTAGGGGTGCCGGGTCGAGCTTGCGTGCCCACCTCAGTACCCAGTCGAGGGTGGCACCGTCGAGGGCGGCGGCATGGAGGTAGGCGGCGAGGATCTTGGACGCCTGCCCTTTGTAGAAGGCGCTGCCTTCGCTGGACTGCGCGGCGCTGTTGGGGGTGCGCGAGCCCGCGACAAACGCCTTGGCCCTCATCATCGCCACTTCCGTTTCGGATGCGCCGTTGATCGGCGTCCATCGGAACTTCGGGAGGCTCGGAGCGATGTTCTGCGGGTCGAAGACCGCGACGGGACGTTCATCCCGTCGCCGTGCGTCGAGGGTCAGTTCAACTAGGTCCGGCTTGGTCGAGGTGGCCAGGACCGGCCCGGCCCAGCGGCGGATGAGCGGTGCGAAGAATCGCAGAGTCTTTCCGCTGCCCATGGGGCCAATGACCCTGCACGCTTTATCCGCGCGGGAGAACAGCTCGACGCCCGTCGGGCGTTGCGAGGTACCCAGAGAGTAGCCGAAATCGTAAGGATCGTCGGGGTGGTGCATGACGTGCTCCGGAACGGGGTGGGCGAAGAGGAAGAGAAGGGGTCAGCGAGCGGCGGAGCCGTCTTTCGTGAAGCTCACCCCGGCTGCACGGCTGCGGTGGACGTCGCCGCTGGTGAGGGAGGGGCGGATTTCGGTGGCTCGTACGACCGCCTTGGCCGACAACTGGCGCTTCAACTGGCTCCTGCTTGCGAATCCAGCGTTGCGTCGACTTCGGTTCAGCAGGACCCAGACCGTGACCAGGGCCACCGCGCACACGACTGTCACGGCGTACAGGACCAGGGAAATCCCGCCGGGCATGATGTCCATTACTCCGCCCTCCGGGCGACGCGAGCAGCCAGATAGCGCATTCGCCGGCCACACAGCCGCGACAGCGAAACGTTGGGGCCGGCACAGCGCGGGGGCGCGATGTGGAAGGCGCTGTGCAGGTCCTCGGCAGCTCGCCAGATGTGGGTCACGGCCGTACGCACCCGCCCCCCGACCGGGGAGTAGTCGCCGTGGTCCAGGACGAGGGCCAGTTCCTTCGTGCGTCGGGCGAGGTCGAGAGCTTCGGCGTGCAGCTGGTCGATGTCCTGACGAACTGCGCGTTCGTCGGCGGTGAGCGTGGTGTGGTCCGTGGTGACGGGCATGAAGGGGGCTCGTTCCGAATCTGTGTGGAAGGGGTCGGCGGCAGAGAGGTGGCGGTACGCGTTCACGCCGCGTCCGGCAAGGCAGTGGTCAGGTCGGTCATCGAGCCGGAGGAGAAGCAGAGATGCTGCTCGGCCTCGACCAGGAGGTGCTGAACCCCGGGGTAGACCACTTCGCCGACCTTCCACAGCGCGATTCCGCGGCGCAGACGCATGATGTGCTCGGCTGTCCAGGACGGCAGGCCCAGCCGGGCCACCGTCGCTTCCGCCTCGGCCTTTTTCTGCCTGTAGATCACGATGGTGTCGGCCATCTTCAGCGCCGCTTGGGTCTCCGGGCTGTCGTCAATGTCGGACAGGTGATGGACGATGAAGATGCAGCTCAGCCCATATCCCCGCGCGAATTTCAAGAACTTCTCAAGCAACGAAGCGAGTTGGGGAGTCCCGAGGATGTGCCAGGCTTCCTCGCAGACGAGGATGCGCTTGCGCTGCGTGTAGCGGCGGCAGCCGGAGCCGGGGTTCGGCCCCAGCTCCCAGGCCCCGGAGTCCGCGTCGACCACGATGCGGTCGTGCTGTCCCGGTTCCGTCCCGCACTCGCACAGCGGGCGCAGCCAGACCTCTTCGAGGAAGACCGAGATCACGGCGACCAGGATGGTCATGGCCACGCCGCCGGACGGGACCTTGGTCAGGTCGAAAACGATCATGTCGGCGCCGAGGTCCACGCCGAGGCTGGTCGGGCCGTCGAGCATGCCGGTGAGGTCGCCGGTCGCGTCCTGCTCGCTTCCGCAGAGCCGGTCCAAGACGTATGACGTCTCCAGGCCATCGCCGAGCAGTTCGTCCTGCGTACGCTTCTTGGCCGTCGCGTCGGACTCTTCCGGTGACCGCAGCGCGGCGGCGACGTCGGCCAGGACCGGGGCGCGGCCGAGTTCGCCCGCCCGCTGGCGAGCCCTGCGGATCGCGATCCGCAAGGCCGAGCCGGCGAACTCTCCCAGAGGCTTCCCGAGACCGAGTTCCACGATCGTCCGCACCAGCTCGACCTGCCGCTTGCCCGCGATGGCCGGGTCCATCGGGTTGAGGCACGCGGCACCGCGGCCACCGCCGGGGACGAACTTCACCGGGGCCTTGCCGGTGAGCGAGCGGCCGAGCGCGGCCCACTCGCCTTCCTCCCGCTCTTTCTGTTCCTTGGTGTCGAGAACGACCACCTGTCGACCGAGGCGAATCTGCCGTGCGGCGTACGTCTTGGTCAGGGCCGACTTTCCTTGGCCGGTGTCGCCCAGAACGATCATGTTGCCACCGGGGAGGCCGTCACCGAACGCCGAGAAAGGGCAGTAAACGAAAGCCTTCCCGGAGTACAGCTCCCGGCCGATGATCGCGCCCGCGCTGCCGAGCGCCGGCGGCGCGATCGGCAGGTAGAGGGCCTGACTGGTGGTCGTCTCCGTGTAGAGGGGACGACGCACCGTCTCGTACATCGGGGACAGCGGAGCGAGGTCGAGCAGATCAGTCACTTGATGCCCCCGGCGAGGGGCAGAGTCGTGGCGAAGGCGCGAGCGTGCTCCAGGTCAAGCCATTCGATCCGCAGGTGCGCGTTGCGGGCGCGGGAAGCGGTGGTGCGCTTCGTGCGCTCCAGTTCCTCGGCACTGCGCGCGGAGACGGTGATGTAGCCGACGACGGCGGAGCCGGCCGCGCGCGAAGAAGCCAGGGCCATGCCCCGTGATCCCGTGGCGGTGGCTGCGATCTGGTCGCGCGGGTCGATGTTCTTGCCGCGTTTACGGTCGCGGTCCATCTCGGCCTCGCTGTTCGTCTCCTCCGCGAGCATGCGTTCCACAGCCTTGTCGTTGGGTTCGAGCTGCTGCGTGATCGCGAAAGTTCTGACGATGTCGGGCATTGTCAGCAGAGGCGACAGGAAGTCGGGGCCGACGGGTGCATTCGGCCAGTCGACGACGGCGGCCGTGGCGTGGTACCAGCTATCGGTGGAGCCTGCCGCGCGAGAGGCGACGTGGGCACCGTCGCGGACATCGATGTTCCGGGGGAAGGCATGCGTCCTCGGAAGGTCGGTGTCCCAGATGGGGAAGTCCGGGTCGTACGCGTTGCGGATGAAAGCCGTCATCCGGCCTTCGTCCAGGGGGGCGACCACAGAGAGGTCGGCGTCTTCCGCACGGGACCACAGCTCGTCCAGGTACGAGGCCATCGCGGCAGCGATCCCTTCGTCACCTGTACCGCGGGCGGCACCTTCGGCCGCGAGGTCGCGGGTGAACCGGGCGTGAAGGGTGATGTAGTAGCGGTGTTCCTCCGCGGAGGTGGACACCGCGTTGGCCAGCAGGTCGTACGAGTCCTTCAGCCACTGCGGCGCGTTCGCCGTCGCGGCCGACTGGTCGCGTTGCGCAATGAACGCCTCGTGCGCGTAGGGGTCCGACTTCATCTGCCGGGCGATGACCTGGACCCTCTTGACCGGGTGTTCTTCAAGGTTGCCGAAGGCGTCGAGAAGTTCGCCCCAGCGCTCCAGGGCGACGACCTGCTCCCCGGCATCCTTGCCACCGAGGCCAGGAGAAGCGACCTCCAGGGTGGCCGTGACGCATCCGGCTTCCGGCTGGAGGACCACAACGGCCTGCTGCCCGCGGACGGTGGTCGGCACCCAGGTCATGCCCGTGATGCCCTCCGGCTCGGTCAGGGCGGCGTCCGGCGGGGTGCCGTCCCGGCGCACACCCGCCTCGACGGCCGGGGATACCCACACACCGCCGGTGCGGCGAAGAGCCGCCCGGTAGTAGCGGTTGATCCTCCACCAGCGGTACAGCGTCCGCCGCTGGGACGTGCCCTTGGGCCGGTAGGGCACATACACGAAGGCCAGGGCGACCATGATCGGCAGGACAAGGAACGCTGCTGCGAGGGCCGTCGCGCCGTTGAAGAGGTAGCCGAGCAGGATGCCGGTGACGGCGCCGCCGCCGAGGACGATTTGCTCGCCGAGATCCCGGCGGCCCACCAGCCCTGTGGGGCGGTGCTTTCCGAACTGATACGTACGAGTCGACATGTGGTGTCACTGATCCTTGCTGGGCTTCGGTCGTCCGGGTGCCTGGCCGCCCGAGGGCCGCGACGGTGGCGGGGGCGTGACAGAGGGCCCGGAGCCCGACGTGGTTCCTGAGGCGGAAGAGGGAGAGGCGGGCGGAGTCGGGCAGGATGACGGCGGCGAGGGCAGCTGAACCGTGCTCGGAGCGGCGGCGGCTCCCGGCGGTCGTCCGGCCGAGGCGTGATCACCGGCCGAGGACCAGTCCGGAGAAGAGCCAGAGCTGACGACCGGGCCGGAGGTCGCTCCCTGGGGACGAGCAGCGGCAGTTGCACCCGCCGTACCGACGGTGTCGTCACTGCTCTGCTGGCCGCCGGACTGTTCGGGCGTACTGCCGCCCGCGGCCTCGGTGCCCTGCGCGCCCGGCGAACTGGTGGCCTTGTTCTTCGCCATGTCGACGCCGGCCTTGGCAACGGCAGCCCCTGCGGCGACCGGTCCGGCCACAGCGGTTCCGCCGCCCATTTTCGCGCCCGCGGTCTTGGCGCTGGCGGACTTGGAGCCGCCCACCAGGGAGTCCTGCACGTGTGCGCCCATTGCCCTGTTGGCGTGCTGGCCGGGGCCGTCGATCGCGGCGGCCGGGCCGGAGGACTGGGCACTCTTCCGGTCGTGGTGGAGGCTGGCCATCTCGTCGCCGAAGGCGGGCACCCACTTATAAAGTGTGGCGCTCGCGAAGACGGCGAGCAGGAGAATTAGTGCGCCCACCAGGGTCTTGGAGACCGTGTCGGACATGCTCCCCGAGGTGTCGCTGAGGATTGCGCCGCCGAGGCCCAGCAGGGCGAAGAGGACCGGCTTCGAGAGGCCGATGGCGAAGAGGGCCCCAAACCACTTCTTCGACTTACCCCAGAGATCCTTGTCGACGATTGCGGAGTTGACGATGGGCCCAAGCGCGACAGCCACGTAGATCGCCGCGCTGCGGATCAGCAGCTCGATCCACATCAGCAGTGCTCCGCACAGCATGATGAGGTTGACGACCAGCAGCTGCCCCACGCCCTCGGTGGGGTTCGCGGCCATGACCTTGAGGATGTTCTCCAGAAATGGCGCGAAATTCGACGTCGCGTACGGCTCGAAGACGGCCGTGACCTCATCAATTGCCTTCATCAGCAGTGCAATTGCGCCCGGTGTCATGGCGTTGACCACGAATTGGAGGAGCAGGAAGCCGATGGCCTCGCCGACGGCGGTGGTCACGGCAACTCCGCGGACTGCTCGCTTGGCTACTGCGACCAACCACAGGGCCACGGTGAGCAGGCTGGAGGCAGCGAAAATGATCGCGTACTGCTTCAGGAAGCCGGGGCTCGTGAGGTCGATCTTCGTGGTGTTCTGCATTAGTTCCAGCATCTTGCGCAAGAACCAAATATTTGACTCCGTCAATTTCTGCAACAAGAAACCCAACGGGTCCTTGACGAAATCAATGGCCTCTTTTGCCTCGCAAACCATCGGGATGTAGCAGAAGGGGTTGGCCACCGCCCAGGGCACGAACACAAACCCGATGGCCGCGTTGATCATTGCCACCGTCTGGAGGCGGCGGCGCCAACGGCTCGGAGCCCCACGTTCGATGGTCAACAGGCCGGGGGCATCCTCACGCAGTCGCAGGCGCATTGCTGGCACCTCCCACGACCGCGAAGCTGTCGGCCGGGGCCGCCTCCTGCATGGCCGGCGGCGACGGCACGAGCGGATCGGACGGCGTGACGGCCGTCGTCCTCCAGGTGCCGCCCTCCCAGACCAGATCCACGGTCATCCGCAGAAAGGCGACCTGCGGGCGCTGAGTCTCGTCCTTCCCGGCGACGCCGCCCACCGACGCCGTCCACAGCTCGATGCTCGCGGCCTGGTCGGAGTATGAGATTGCACGGGTGGCGAGCGCCGCAGTCCGCGTGATCAGTTCGCTGCCGTCGGCAGTTGTTCCGTCTGCGCCGACCCCCCGGTTCTCCACGACCAGACGAGCCGTCGAGTCGGTCTCCTCGGTGACCGAGTGCAGCACGCTCGACGCGGTGGTGGCCGCCAGCATCCGGTGCCGCCAGTTCTCATCGGTGAAGAACCGGGCGTCGCCGTAGAGCATGGTGGCGCTGACAGCGGCGGCGCGCGCGCCCCGCTCGTTGTGTCCGTACCGGGCTGGAAATCCGCTCTGGTTGACGGCACCGCTGAGCACGGGGTCTTCTGCGGCAGCCGAAACGTAGTCGGAGAAGGCACCCGGCACGTTGGACGCCTGCCGCACATCGATCGGTGCGACCAGCCCGTTCGAGGTTGAACTGTCCTTCATCTTCCAGTCGTTGGACTCCCACGTGAGCGTGACCGTCACCGACCGGAAACCCGTCTGCGGCGTCGCGTGCCCGGCCGCGCTGCCGCGAACCGTCGTCGTCCACAGCCGCACCATCGCGTCGTGGGCATCGAAGCCCAGGACACGAGCCGAGAGGACACCGGTACGCGCGACGGTCTCCTTGGCGGAGAACTTGGAGGCATCACCCCGCAGAGAGGCGGCCGCGTTCTTGGCCGCGAGGTCAGCCTTCTTCACCGCCAATCCGGCCGTGTCCTTGGCTGCCATCACGGCCACCGCTCGGTGCCGAGCGTCCTTGTCCGTGAGGAACCGGGAACTGCCGCTGACTGTGGTGTAGTTGGCCGCCGCCGCCTTGGCGCCGGAGCGAGTGTGCGGGTAGCCGACAGGAACGCCGTGCAACTCGCGCACGCTTCCGCCGCTCGTCTGCGGAGCCGGGTGAGCGGGTGCCGATGTTGAGGGAGTCGTGGCCGGAGGGCTGCCTGTCGCCATGCTGACGACCACCCCGGCCGCGGTGACCACCGCCGCACCGCCGACGGCGATGCTCCAGAGCTTTGCCGACGGCCGGCGCGCTCCACTGACCTTCGGGGAGGAAACGTTCCTCCGGGATCGGGAAGCCATAGGTCACACGCCCATGCCGTACGTGATGGCAAAGATGGTGCCGAAACTGGCCACGAGGAAGACGCAGGTCAGGCCACCGACCATCATCCCCTTGCCGCGTGAGCTGTCCATCGTGGAGTGGCCCTCACCGAACCACCCCTTTGACTTTCCGACACCAGCCAGGAAGGCACCGGCACCGACGACGAGGACGACGGCCGCGATGACGCCGAGGATCACCTTCGCCGTGCCGCCGAGCTTTCCGAAGGGCCCCCAGTCGGGCTTAACCCCGCTGACGACATCGGCACCGGCGGCGAGGGTCGTATGCAGGGATGGGTCGGCTGCGACAGAAAGGAAGTTATGCATTTTTAGCCCTTATACGTTACTAGTGATTATTTAGGATGTTTTTGCTTGATCAGCCGACGTGCCGCATCGCGATGATCTGCGGCTTCCAGTACGAGAGCGGCTTGATCCGCACCTGAGCCCCGGTGCGCGGGGCATCGATCACCTGGCCGTCGCCGATGTACATGGCGACGTGTTCGGGTCCGGCACTGCCGGGGACGCTGAACAGCAGGTCCCCCGGGGTGAGTTGGGACACGGCCTTGACAGCGGTTCCTGCGTGGACCTGGTCGTACGTGGTGCGCGGCAAGTTCACTCCCGCCGAGGCCCAGGCCATCTTGGTGAGTGAGGAGCAGTCGCAGCCGCCAACGCCCTCGTACGGCATGACACAGCTGCCGCCCCACCGGTACCAGCTGCCCACCGCGGTCTTCGCGGCCGCGATCGCGCGCGCAGCACCTTTGCCGGCCGGAGCGTCCGGCCGGACTGCGTCCGCCCATTTCGAGGCCAGCGCACGGATGTTGCGTACGTAGTCACGGGTCTCCGGGTACGGCGGGATGCCGCCGTACTTGATCACCGCGCCCCCACCCGCGTTGTACGCGGCCAGCATGTTGTCCGTCGAGTCGCCCGGCACCTTCTTGACCTCTTTGGCCAAGAGGCAGTCGTACGCGGCCTGCGCGGCGATGGCGTCGGTCGGGTTCCGGACGTCCTTGACCCCGTCCCCGTCGCCGTCCTTGCCATGCTGAGCCCAGGTCCCCGGCATGAACTGCGCGATTCCGCTGGCGCCAACGGGCGACGTCGCGCCGGAGTTGAAGTTGCTCTCGACGTACAGCTGAGCAGCCAGAAGCGAAGCTGTGACCTGCGGGCACTGGCCCGCGTGCGTGTTGATCAGCTCACGGACCCAGCCCGGTACCGGCGCGTCCGTCGTGATGCCGCCGCCGGGACCGGCTTCCTGTGCGACGGCACCGTCGGCGCCGCCGAACGTGGTGAGGAGAGCGACGCCAGAGACGAGCCCGGCCGTGACGAGGCCCAGCCCAAGTTTCGTGCTGTTGTTCATCGCGGCCCCATCACGCCCAGGGCAAGGCGGTGACGCGCCAGCCCTGGGAGCTTTCGGAGGTGTGCTCCAGGCGGAGCGCGAGCTGTTCACTGCTGCTGCTTGAGTGCCCGGCCTTCGGCGTGGTCGTCAGCACGTAGCTCACGCGGACGAGAGCGGAGGAGGCGGTCGCCGCCGGTGCACCATCGGGTACGACGACTGACGTGATCTTGACCGTCTGGTGTGCCTTGTCGGCTCGCAGGGCAGCCCATGCGGTGTCCTGGCTCGGACGCTTCTGTGCCAGCACGCCCGCGAGTTCTCCCGACGCGAGCCGGGCCGCACGGGCGCCGGCGTCCGCGTACGAGCTGTCGGCTCCGTCGCGTGCGTCGTGTTCGGCGTAGGCCACAGTGAAGGCCCGCGCGGTCCGCGCAACGCCGTTCGGGAGTCGGATAGTTGAGGCGAATGCGGTAGCGCCGCTGTGCGGCGTCGCCGTGTCGGGGATGCCCGCCGAGACGGAGTGTGGCTGTGCCGACGCGGTCGGGGCTGCGGAGGTGTCGTTGGCCGAGCTGGAGCAGCCGGTCGACAGGAGGGCCAGAGAACCAGCCACTCCTATTGCGGCTGATATAGGTATGAAACGGGTGTATCGAGGCATGCGGGGACCACAACCTTGGTGCATGGGATTTCGGAAGAGCGAGCGGTGTGGCCCTGCGGGGCGGAGGGCCACACCGCTCCTTCGCAGGAAGAAGGGGGATTCTCCTGCGGGCTTTACTGGCGAATGCCGGGGAAATCGCAGAGCAGGCCGGAGCGTGTAGCTCTATCTGCCTGTCTCATCTGCGGAAGGGTTCGATCGTGTTTCGCATCTGCGAGACGGTTGAGCTGTCGGGCGCGTTACTCATATCAAGGCCATCAGCCCCTTCCGCGATTCAGGCAAGATCGCGAGTGATCTCTACGGCCGGAAGTGCCTTGTGGCGTTGGCCGTGCCTGAATCCTTGCAGGGGTTCGCGGACAACTCGAATCACATAAAAAGGCCGGAACTTAATTCCAGGAATTAAGTTCCGGCTTTCATTCGGAGGGGGGTTTCGGCCCTATGCGGACCCGTGGCGAAGGTGCTCGATCGCTACGCCGAGCCACGGCGCGGCGGGGCCGGACAGGAGCAGGGGCGCGCATGTGCTGTAGGAGAGCACGACGGCGGGCAGTTCAGCGGTGACGTCGGTCAGGAGGGCGTGGTCGAACGGCATCCACTCACGGGCGCCTCGCGGCAGGAGCCGCACCCCGGCCGAGGTGAGCACCACTCGGGCTGCGGTGTGATCGCGCCACTGGGGAAGGGCGGCGTCCTCCGCTTCCTGCCGCCGACGGGCGTCGAGGCGCCGGTTGGTCACCCACCGCCGGCCGAAGGTCGGGTGGTGCTCGAAGTACCCGGTTGAGGTCGGATAGTCGACATCCGTCCCATAGAAGCGGGCGGCGGAACACGACACGTCCGCGAGGGCGACTTCACCGGCCGCAAGGGCGAGGCCCTTCACCTGGAATGGCACAAGACCGCCTCCGTCCTGGAGGTGCAGCGTGAGCGCGGACGCTGCCTGTGCGGCATCGGTGCGGACGGCGTCCTCCGCCCGGTCGCGTCGGCGAGACCACATCGTCGTTCCTTCCTGATCAAGCGGGCCGGCCGGGGCCTGCACGGCGCGAGCCGCACAGGCCCCGGCCCGTCATGAGATGCAATCACCAGAGGGCGCTGGAGGCAGCGGCGGGCGTCTTGGCCACCTGGTCGTCCTCTTCCTTCAGCCGGGCCAGCAGCACACCAAGGCGGTCGTTGCTGATCGCCTGTCGCTTGCGGACGGCGTCACCGACAACCTCACGGCTGATCCGTCCGGCCTGCTCGGTAGCGGCCCGTGCGATCGGCAGCAGCTCCGTCAGCCACTCGTTGTCCGCCTCCCGGTCCTGCGAGCCCTCCGGGCCGTCCGGGACGGACGGCTTTCCCCCGTCCGCAGCGTCGCGGACCGCCGCCGGAGCGGACGGATCGGCTGCCGACGAAGGCGCGGTGGTCGGCCCGTGGCCCGGCGAGCCAGGAACCGGTCCGTCCGCAGTCCCGCCGTCCGTCTCCTCCCCGTCCACATCCGCGGACGGGGAGACCGCCGTACCGGCGGCGTGCGCATGGTCCTCGGGCTGAGCTGTGACTTTGCGCAGGTCAACGGCGGCTGCGGTGGACTGCACTGGTGCGGACGGACCGCCCGGCAACGGTCGAGGGGCCGTCTGTACGGGTGACTCCAGCGGACGAGGACCCGGCTCGACCGCGAAGCGTTCGAGCGTCGGAGTCTCCTCCCGGACCGGTCCAGGACCGGTCCCCGTCCCGTCCGGGACCGCCCGCTCAGCCGTCCGCGCCATCAGGATGTAGAGGTGGACCGACCCCGCCAGCGCGAGCGGCGCGAGCATCGAAAGTACCCCCACGACGCTGTCCGCCAGATGCAGCGCGGACCGTCCGGCCTCCGGAGAATCGTTCAGCGTGATCGCGTGCAGAGCGTTTGCGCCGAGGCTCGCCCCGGTCGCCGAGAGGAACAGGACCCACGCGTAGAACCGCGCGGCGAACCGCTCGTGACGCAGGACAACGATCGCCCGCACGCCGTACGCAATGAACCCATCGACGAAGACGGGGAAGAGGTAGCTCAGCGCCTCCCTGGCGTGGATCGCGAGGGCGATCTGACGCAGCGCGTCGTACGAGAACGCGAAGCCGGCCGCGCCGAGCAGGATGATCGCGCTGCGGTCCCAGGCCGTCATGCCGCGCAGGTTGTAGCCCCGCGGTTCGGTTCCCGCCGCCGTGTCTATGCGCGTGTGCGACATCAGAGGTTGCCCCCTTCGCGGGGCGCGATATCCGACCAGGCCGGGGTCTGCGAGAGGAGCTGTCCGAACTGCTCCAGAGACGTCACCTGGTGCACGTGCTGACTCGGGCAGCTCACGCACGAGACCCGCAGCGAGATCCGTTCCGTGCCGCCTTGGTCGGTGTAGTAGAGCTCCAGGTGCTGGCCGCCCGCCGTGTCGAGCGAGGCGACGGCTTGCAGGTGCTCTTCAAAGCTCAGCAGGCCCAGCACCTCCCATTCGAGCGTGACTGCGGCGTCCCCCAGGAGGGTGCGGGCGTACGACGACGCCGCCGTGATCGACCGTGGACCCCAGGTGCGGAAAGCCGTCTCCCGAGCGGTCCTGCGCTGTTCCTCTGCGGTGGTGAGGTGCTTGGCCGCAGCGAACATGATCGGGTGACTCATCGGGGCCTTCCAGAAGATCGGGTGGTGCGGAGTGCGGTTCCTTCGCCGGACTCGTTGGCGAGACGGAGAAGGACGTCCGCGTGGCACGGAGCATCAAGGGGGCATGTGCACATCAGGTCGAGCCCGTGCAGCGCTCGGGCGAATCGAGCGGCGTAGTGGCGGCCAACAGGGCCCCGGAGCGTGGCGGCGAAGAGATCTACTGCTTCCGCACGGTCCATCGGAGGACCGAGCGGGGAGCGCATCCCGGCCGTGAAGGGGGTCGCGTACCGGCTGAGCGGGCCGACGTATGCACAGGCTGTGGACAGTGCGGCGGCATCGCGGGAGGCTCCGCGAAGGCGGACGGGCATCAGGCCGCCCTCCCGCCACGACGCCGGTCGGCGCCGATCATCGGCACGAGGGTCGTGACCATCTCTGCCAGGCGGCTCGCCACGCGCGCCCCGACGAAGTCGCTCAGGTCCGGCCCGTTCTCGTCGCGGGCCGGAAGGTTGGACGTGATGATCGTCGGCAGGCAGTGGTTGTACCTGAAGTTGATCAGCCGGTACGTGACCTCTTCGGTCCATTCCGACGTTTTCGCCGTACCGAGGTCATCGAGGAACAGGTACTGGACACGGCTGAGCCGTTGCAGCTCGTGTTCCGAAGCGCCCATGACCTGTGAAGGCCGCAGGTTGCCGTACATGTCCGCCGAGTTCACGGCGATCAGCTCGAAGCGGTCCGGTGCGCCGGCCGCGACCCTTTTCAAGGCCCCGTATGCCTGGTGCGTCTTGCCCGTCCCCGTGAGGCCGGTGAGGAGCAGAGCACCAGCGGCGGCGTTGTCCGCAAGGGCGCGGTCGGCCCACTGGACGACCTCCGGCAGCGTGGCCTCCGCGTCACGGAACCGGGGAGGGGTCGCGCGCCGCCAGCGGGTCAGGGCGTAGTCGGCCCGAGCCCGACTGTGCCATTCGAGGTCTCCGGGGCTTTCTTCCAGTACCTCGTCGGCGGGGTCGGAGTCCGGCACGACCTGAAGTCCCTTCGCGGCGAGTATTCGTTCAATGGCGCGCATTGACCTGGCGCTGCCCGCGCGTTCCGGCTCAGCCATGATCAAAATCCGTTCTGGTAGGCGCTGGGGGCGGCGGTGTTCTGAAAGGGAATCCAGCCTGGGGACTGTCGGCGCAGCGGCACGACATTTCCTTGGGAGGCTGCTGCGGAAGCGTGCGACGGGAGATCCGCCCAGATGCGCAGCAGATAGCGGGCGGACTGTGGCGGCCGGTCGGCGTTCCACCGGCGCGCCACCATCTCGACCAGACGGTCATTCCCCCAGCGCGCTGCGAGAGCTGTTACCCGATCCCATTCGGATTCGGTCAGCCGCCAGCCGACGAGCATTCCAGCTCCGGTTATGGCTGTTACCAGGTCCTTCGCTCCGTCGGGAACCTTCACCGAGTCCTGCTTGCTGGTTGAGTTCTCTCGACGCGGTCCCAGCAAGCTAGCTTGCTCTTTGGTGGTGGTAATACTCCCTACGGGAGTATTACCACCACGTGTGCGCGAGGAAGAAACTTCCGAATCTGTGCGCTGAAACTTCCCACTTCCGGCCTCTGGAGCTGAGTTCTGGGAGGTAACTTCCTGGAACTTAGTACCCTCTTCCGGGTCTTTAGGGTGGAGAGTGGGAAGTTCCTTCTCTGAACCGGTACGGTCGCTCGCCTGGCACAGCAGTATCGAGTAGGTGTTGGGGTTGGAGGCTCCGCCTCCTCGTTCGTGGCTGAGTTCCCCGAGCGTCGCCAGCTCCCCCAGGCACTTCGTTATTGAACGAGGCGTCAGGCGAGTGATTCCGGCTATGTCGTCCAGGGTCAGCGTGGCTTTGCCGTTGTCGTCCGCCTCACGGGCCAGTGCCAGCATGACGAGGCGTGAGCCCCTACGCGACTTTGATTGCGACCAGATCAGTTCGGTGACTACGTCGCTCATCAGCGCTCACCGCCAGCTATCGCTATTCGACGGTGGAGGGCAAGGCCGAAGGAATTGTCGTCCTCCGGGATGTAGCCATTCTGGTGCGGTTCCGGAGTGAGGTACAGCGTTGCCGTCGGGAGGTAGAAATCGTGGGCAAGGCGCCAGTCTGCCATCTTTCCGAATCCGCGTCGGATCACGCGGGCCACTTCTTCCTCGGTCCTGCGGTCGATGAGCATGCGGTAGAAGTCCGATTCGAAGAGGTGGGTAACAGACCGACGCTGGGGGTAAACCCGCACGAGTGCGGCCGTAGGTGCAATCTCGCGGATCGCGGCACACATATTTGTGGGCCGAAGTCCGGAGGGGTTGTTCTGAGGCATGGGGAGAACTCCCGTGGACGCAGGGTCCGCCGTGCGGAAGGATCGTTTCTTCGGGGGCGGACTCAGGCGGCTACGACCCGGAGCGAGGGAGCACCCTGTCCGGCCTGCGACTTTCGGTAGCGACGTGCGAGCTTCAGCAGGTACTGGTGCGTCACTCCGAGCCCGCGGGCGACGGCGGCGGCGTCCAAAGAGGGATCGGTGGCGAAGCGGGCGATCACGGCGTCCCTAGCGGGCTTGGTCAAGGGTGCAGTGCATCCTCGGAGCGCGCTTTCTACGGCTTGCTCGGTGTCCCGGTCCTGCCATGCGCGCCGCAATTCTGACCGCTCCGAGGCCAAAAGCCCGCCCCGGATTCCGTACTCGTCATCGTCCTTGAGGGATTCCACCAGGCATCGGGCGGCGACGGCCACCGGGCATGACCCGCAGAGATTACGAGGACGGTTGAGGGATATTCCCAATTTGGTTTTCACCAAATCGGGGTCTTCTCGTGGTCCGTCTACGAGAGGCACGAACATGTTGATGTCCTGGTTCATACATCGAGCGGATTCGGCCCAGTGCTTTCCCGGAGCCTTCTTTGACTCCTCTATGAGGGGCAGCCAATTTCCCTGGTGCGCAGCCTCGATGAGGCTGGATATGTCAGTGCTCATTGGTATCTCGCGATGTTCGCAGCGCCGCGAATGTTGACAGTCGGGCGCGAGAGGAGATCAGGAACGCTTACGAGAGCGCTTTGATGGCTGAAGTGCCAGCAGCGCCGACTCATCGTCCCTTTGGGACCTTGCGCCGGGGCTGACGAAGTGCATATCGGAAATCGCGTGGAGGTCATCCTCCGTGAACTGAACGAACTTCCCGAACTTCCGGTGCGGGAGCGTCGATATGCGCTCACGCAGCCACTTCTCCGGAATGTTCAGCCGTTCGGCAGCTTCGCTGTATCCGATGTGCAGACGCTTGTCGCGGGAATCCGTCGCCCGATTACCCAGCAGGGCATCCAGGCCGCCGGTCTGAGCCAAGAGGTCGACCACGGCCACGAGTCCCTGCACGTCCAGGGCCGGTCCGGTATTCGCCGGTGCCACGGCCGCCATCACGCTTCCAGCCCGCGCAGCTCAGCCGTCCGCAGGTCGAAGGCGTGGCCAGAGGCCGCCCATCCCGCGTGGGGGAACGAGCGGATGATCCACCGGGCGATGGTGAGCGCCTTCGCCCGAGGGACGCGAAGGTGACGACCTCGGTCGGTCAGGGCCGTCAGGCCAAGGTGGGGCCACAGGGTCCGGGGCCCCTGAAGGCGCACCTGCACGACGGCGGCCTCAGGCAGCATGGACGCCAGTTGCGCAGCCAGCCGTTCAGCCCGGCCCGAAGGGATCTCCACCTTCGGGTTGCAGCCCGTTGTAGGGGACATGCGACACTCCTCTATGTGGTACGCCGCTCCGTCGTGCCGTGCGAAAGGACACGGAGCGGCCGTGCGAGTGACCAGCGCCCTTGTCGGGGCCGCGGATCACGAGCTGTCTGGCGTCCGAGAGGTGCGAACTCTCGGACGCCGATGGCGTTTTGAGGGGAAGGGCCGCGCCCGAGTGATGCGCGGCAACCCCTCTCCACCGGACCGGTCCACGATGGGAACCGCAGGTGGGCGAAAGCTGAGAGGGGTGCGAACCCCCTCCTTTTTCGCTAAGATGAAGCTATCTCGGTTCACATCAAAAGTCAACAGCCCGAGGTTTCCTCGGTTCACCCCAAAAACGAGGTCCGATGCCAGCTCGCCGTTTCGACAGAGAACGTGTGCGCGCGGTACGTCGAGCCGCCGACGTACCGCAGGCCGATGTGGCGTCTGCCATCGGTGCGGCGGACTCGACCGTGGCGGGGTGGGAGTCGGGGGCGACGACGCCCGACCAGGAGAAGTTGCCTGCTCTCGCGAGGGCGCTGAACCGGGACCTGGACGATCTGTTCCCGCGCGACGGCTTGCCCGATCTGATGGACCTGCGATGCGACGCCGGCCTCTACCGGTACGAGACCCGGGCGATCATCGGGACGAAGAGCGACGGCCCCTTGGCGGGTGCTGAGCAGGGCGTCCGCCCTCTGAAGGACAAGTACATCCCTGCCCTGGCGGTGGCGTACGGCGTGACGGAGGACGAGCTGAAGCGCGCGCAGGCGCGATCCTTCGGAGAGGCCCAGCCCGAGAAGGCCCCTGAGACGCTGGCCGAGAAGATCACCATGCTCCTGGAGCACTCCTACCCCGGCCGCCCGTCACCGGAGGACCAGGAGATCGCGGACGCGGTCAATGCGTACGCGGGCGCCGCGGTCGTCTCGGCGGCGGACATCGAGGGTCTGCGAACGGGAGCGAAGGCCGACCCGCTGCCCGTGGTCCTCGAAGGTCTGGCCAAGTTCTTCGACGTCTCAAAGCTGTACTTCGAGGAGAACGATGCCGTCGCGGCGCAGGCTTATGAGGCCCTGCGCTTCATGTACGCGGCCAAGCAGGGGAAGGTGGGCCGGGTACGGGCTCGCGGGATGGGCAGCGAGGGGTTGCCGGCCGATGTTCTGTCGATCCTGAACGACATTGCTGGTGAAGTCGTTGAACGGACCGATCCAGGCAGCAAAGGCTAGTGCCCTGCTTCCCGTGCCCAGAGGGGTCGGGAAGCAGGGCACCAGGTTCATCGCCTACTGGTCCGCGCCTGTCGGCTCGTAGCGCAGGCCCGAAGCGAACACGGCCCGCACCCTGCTCAGCGCAGAGAGATCCGCGAGCGGGTCACCGTCGACCAGGAGGAGATCCGCGCGGAAGCCGGGAGCGACCTTGCCGGTCACGCCCCCCAGGCCCAGGGCCTCGGCCGCCTGTGACGTCGCCATGTCGATGATCGAGGCGTTCGGCAGGCCCAGGTGCGAGTAGAACCCGAGCGCCGGAACCAACCCGCCGAAGTCGGCCCGCTGAACACCAGCGTCGGTTCCGACGATCAGGCGGACACCGGAGTCGGCCATCTGCCGCACCAGATCGAACGTGGCGGCGGCGCGCTCCTCACCGAAGAAGCGCGGGAGCATCTGCCAGTGCGGGCTCACGGCCGGGCACACGGTGATGTTCTTCGCGATGATCTGCTGGACCACGTCGGGCCGGAAGTCGAGGCCATCGCTCGACATCCAGGTGCAGTGCTCGATGGTGTCGACGCCCGCTTCAACGGCGGCGGCGATGCCGTCGGCGCCGTGTGCATGGGCCGCGACGGGTACGCCTGCGGCGTGAGCCTCCTCCACCAGGGCGGCAAGTTCCTCGGCCGAGAACTGGCTCTGGTGGCTCTTGGGGCCGTCCTTCGTCAGGCCCCCGCCGGTGACCATCGCCTTGATGACCCCGGCTCCGGCCGCGAGGTTGCGCCGGACGAGGTCGCGGATCTCGGCTTCCCCGGAGACTTCGCCGCCCAGGAAGTGGCAGTGGCCGCCGAGGGTGGTGGCCGGGGTGCCCGCGGACACGATCCGCGGTCCGGCCGTCCGGCGGTCGTTGATCTCGGCCGCCAGACGAAGGGCGAGTCCGCCCCGGTCCCCGAGGTCTCGGGCCGTGGTGACGCCGCTGCGAAGAAGCTGTTCGGCGCGGCGACGCATGTCCTCGAACAGGACGTCGTCCGTGGAGCCCTGGAGGGTCGCGACGGGGTCGGCCCCGCCGTCGAAGGCCAAATGCACGTGGGCGTCGATGAGGCCGGGCAGAACGGTTCCGCCGAACTCGTAGCGGGGCACGTCGGCTCCGGCCCGTTCCTCGACCTCCTTGCGCGGCCCGACGGCGGCGATCGACTCGCCCTCGATGAGGATGGCGCCGTCTTCCAGGTAGGTCCCCGAGTCGACGAGCACTCGTCCACCGGTAATTAGCATCGTGACTCCTTGATCGTGCGAGGTCATGCGGCTGCGCGTAGTTCGTCGGATACCGCAATCAGTTGTTTCACGTCGGACTCGCGGTCGCTGCCCAGCGCCATCGCGAGTGGAACCGCACGGCGGGGCGCGGGGACGCCCTTCTCGATCCGGGCGGAGGCCCGGCGGAGCCGAGCGGCAAGCTCAGCGGAGTCGATGTTGAGGACCGTGCCGTCGTCGCCCTCATCCAGCAGGTGCGGGCTGATGTCCACCAAGCCGTCGCGGCATTCCACAATGCGACGGTGGTAGCGCCGGTGCACGCCACGGGCCCGCCATCGGTCCAGGGCTGCCGCAGACGCCGGCCGCAGCACGTTGTCCGGGTAGGTCTCCGCCAGCAGCTCCCACAACGGCGCGAGGCGACGGTGATCACGCCGGTGCTGGAGCCAGAGGCGAAGGGAGGAGATACGGGCTCGGGCTCCGGAGTACGTGATGCCCGCAGCGAAGAGCAGGATGGACGCCACCAGGAGGAAGGCGACGGCGGCCATCAGCGGCTCGGACACCTCCACGTCGGCCGCGCGAAGGGCGACGATCACAGCACGGATCGCGCACGCCACCGCCATCACCCCCAGACCCACGGCGGCCATCCAGAGCCCGGTGGAGTGCGGACGCCGGGACATGCGCGCATAGCGGCGAGTCCACCGGCACGCCATGCCGAGCGCGTACATGAGGTAGAGGCCCGCGCCACCGTAGAAGAACGCGATCTGCGGCGTGGTCATGTCGGCCGTGCTGAAGGAGCCGGCGACCGTCTCGTGAGGCACCGATTCGGCCGCCACGGTGATTGCCACCGCGACGACCGCGACAAGGACGCCCTCCTTGCGAGCCCTGCGCCGACCGGCTTCCTCGTCCGCGGCGGAGAAGAGGTAGAAGCACATCAGGAAGTACACCGCGAGCAGCAGCAGCACGTTCTGGATCAGCTTCGCCGTCCCGTGACCGGCGACGGTGTCAACGCCCGACGCGCCCCCGGGCATCGCTACGGGGTACGAGAGCGCAGCGCAGAGCAGGCACAGGGTGACGGAGCGAAGAGGTGCGTCATGCGGGCTTCGCTTCCACTGGTAGAGCTTCCAGACCAGCGCGGCCAAGAGCCCCAGGAGCAGGAGTTCCACGAGCTACAGCCATCCTCGCCGGTCGCCGAGAGCTGCCTCGACCCGTCGCAGAGCGGGATCATCGGCCGGAGGAGTGGAGGACGCGAGCAGGGCCGACCACTCCAGGATGATGGTGGCCACGAGTTCGACGGCGCACTCCTCGCCGCCGTCGTCGTACGAGCAGCGCTGAGCGATGCGCTTGACCGCCTCGGTGCCGAAGACCGGCATCAGAGCGGCCCACCCCTCGACGTCGACGGACCCTGCGTCCCCATCGGGGGTGCTGTCCGGCGTCTCCGCCTCACGGGCGGAGTCCTCAGCCGCCCTCTCTTTCTCCGCCACGAGGATGTGACCGACTTCGTGCAGGATGATCCCATCCTGGTGCAGCTCGGTCGTCTCCTGCTGATACAGGATCACGTCGTAGGTGTCGTACTCCGCCCACATGCCCGAGGGGCCGGGCTTGGGCAGCGGAGCTGCACGGAGGAACAGCGGGCGCCCGCGCCGTCGGCTCAGCCTCTCGCAAAGATCGTGAACGTTGAGCGGGGGAGTGACCCCGAGGTCTTGCAGCTCGCGGCGAATCAGGCGATGCAGGTCCTTCTCCACCGTGCGGGTCGCGGCTGAGCGCCAGCGCCCGAGGCGTCGGCGACTGCCTCCACCCTGAGCGGGTATCTCGGACTCCGCCGCGTCTCGACCACTTTTATCCGACCACATTAAGTAATCCCTCCAACCGGCAGGTGATGGCTCCCCCGAGCCGGGCGACACCGCGCCCAAGTCGATGACGTCCGACCCCCGGCGCTGGACGACCACAGCCGGATGAGCCTGCGCCCCTCGCCCACCACCTCGTGGAGGGATGGGACGCCGGTGGCATCCAAGGGCTACTTACCTGCTCGGATATCGCTTACGCAAATGCACGCCGAGCCTCCGAGTGAGGCCGCCCCGTGAAGCTCCGGGAACCTCTTCGGACAGTACGTGAGGCTTCCGACAAGACATGGCCTAAAAATCATGATCGATTCGTGTAGACCGCAGGTAATCGCCAGGGTAGAAACGCGCCGAAAGCGACCATGCTCAACGTTGTGCGACTCGCTGACCTGCTTGTTTACTTTCTGACGTGAACGGATCAACCGTCGTCAGACGAACGGTGACTCCGTTATAAATCCGTGATTATTGCGGGAGGGATCTCGCCTGCAAAAAGGCGCGAATTGCGCAAAAGGGCAGCTCGGGCGTGCTGTGGTGCCGGTCACTTCGGGGCAGTTCGGGCAAGTGGTGCGTTGATGCTTTCAGTCATGCCGAACGCAATATCCGTCCAGCCGGACGACTACCTGGAGTTCCAGAACGAGTACCACCTGTGCGCCCTCGCTACGGTGCGCCCGGACGGTCGGCCCCATGTCGTGCCCGTCGGCGTGACCGTAGACGCTCCCGCTGGCGTGGCCAGGGTTATTACCCGCAAATGCAGCCGCAAAGTGGCCAACGTTCTTGCGCGGGGCGGGGAAGCTCGCGTGGCCGTGTGCCAGGTTGACGGTGGCTGCTGGGTCACGCTCGAAAGCGTGGCGGAGGTGTGCACCGACGAGGCGACCGTGCAGGATGCCGTTGCCCGATACGGAGAGCGGTACGGGCGCACGCTGGCCCCGGACCCCGGGCGGGTAGTCGTCCTCATCTCCGTCAAGCGGAAGACCTCCCTGGCCTTGGCCGCGTACACGAGATCGCATCGCGTTGACGCGGTAACCAACACGCAGGCTCTGATGAATCTCGGTGTCCCGAGTCCGGCGAGGGAACAGGTGCCGATGGACTGCGGGGTGGGCACGGGCCCGTGCTGACGGCAACTGGGCCGCCTGCGAGCCATCGTCGGCTCTTTGCTGGCGCAAGGGGAGAGGTGTAGAGCCCACATCGCCTATCTGACAAGGTAAGGAGAAGCTTGATCGGGGCCGAATATTCCCTTCAGCAACGTGTGCCGGGCCCGTGCTGACACGTCAGCACGGGAGCCTGATCAAGGGGGATGGAGCAGGACGCAGAGGGATGGAAAGAGGGTCTAATGTCCGATTCTCAGGCGTTTCCGCAGGTCAGGAAGGTAACAATTTCGGGTTCGAATCTCCTAGGCTCCACAGCACAAAACACCCCTCTGACCTGTGTGAACAGGATCAGAGGGGTGTTTTTTCGTGCCGGTACGCAGGGTGGTGTGCGGTTTCCCGTGCCCGCTCCGGATCAGCGGCCTCCCCCGCCGACGATCTCCGCCACCGCGTCGGCCACGTGCGCCACCTCCTCCTCGGTGTTGTAGTAGTGCGGCGACAGGCGCAGGCACCAGTCGACGTCCTTGTCCCCGAAGTCGAACTGGGCGAACTCGCGGAAGCTGAGCGCCGAGTTGATCTTCCGGGCGTCCAGGGCCTCCTTGAACGGCTGCGGCTGCCAGGCGCCGTCGACGGCGAAGGTGACGAGGGCGGCCAGCTGCGGGCCGCGGTCGAGGAGGCGCACTCCGGGGACGGTCTCCAGCCGGTCGCGCAGCCGCGCCGCCAGGGCCGGGGTGCGGTGGGCGATGGCTTCGAGGCCGACCTCGCGGGCGTAGCGGGTCGCGGCGGCGCTGCCGAGGACGGTGGCGTACGGGAACTCCCACTCCTCGAACCGGGCCGCCGTGCCGACGGGGCGGTACTCGCCGGGGGCGGTCCAGCGGGCGCCGTGCATGTCGATGAACAGGGGCTCGTACCCGATGCGCAGGACGCGGTCGGAGACGTACAGGAATCCGCTGCCGCGCGGGCCGCGCAGGAACTTGCGGCAGGTGGCGGTGAGCAGGTCGCAGCCGATCTCCTCGACGTCCAGCGGGTACTGGCCCACGGACTGGCAGGCGTCGACCAGGTAGAGCAGGTCCAGTTCGCGGCAGTGCCGGCCGATCTCGGCGATCGGGGAGACCAGGCCGGAGTTGGTGGGGATGTGGGTGACGGAGACCAGGCGGGGGCGGTGGGCCCGCATCAGACGCGCCATCGCCTCCACGTCCACCCCGCCCTCCGGGGTGTTGGGCGCGTGCACGATCTGCACGCCGAACCGCTTGCGCAGGGACAGGAAGGCGATCTGGTTGGAGACGAAGTCGTCGCGGGTGGTGAGGATCGTGTCGCCGGGCTCGAAGGGGATCGAGGACAGGGCGTTGGCGTACGCGTGGGTGGCGCTCCCGGCGAAGGCGATGTTCTCGGGAGCCGTGTTGATCAGGGCGGCGAGCTCCGTGTAGAACCCGCGGACCCCGTCGGCCCGCGCGGCCGATGCCTCGTAACCCCCGATCCGCGCCTCCAGGTTGAGGTGGCCGACCATCGCGGTCAGTACGGGGGTGGCGAGCAGCCCGCACCCCGCGTTGTTGAAGTGGACGACCTGGCGGCACCCGGGGGTCTCGGCCCGCAGGGCGGCGATGTCCAGCTGAAGTGCTTCCGGATTTAGGATGGTAGCGCTATTGTGATCTCTCATGTCCGACGGTAGCACTTCTGATGAACTGGCCACCAGACTCCGCGCGCTGGCGGACCGGCTCGCGCCGGGGGACCGGTTGCCGAGCAGCCGGGAGCTGATCCAGCAGTACCGGGTCGGACCGGCGACCGTCGCGCGGGCCATCGCCCTGCTGGCGGCGGAGGGCACCGTGGTGACCCGGCCGGGCAGCGGTACGTACGTGGCGACGCGCGCCCGTCAGGAGAAGGGGGCCGTCGACACGGCGTGGCAGACGGTCGCGCTCACCGACCGCGCCGTCGACACCCGTCTGATCGCCGAACCGCCGGGACCGGAACCGGCCGGCACGATCACGATGGGCGGCGGTTACATCCACCGGTCCCTCCAGCCCACCCGGGCCCTGAGCGCCGCGCTGGCGCGGGCGGCGCGGCGGCCGGACGCCTGGGACCGGGCCACGGCGAGCGGACTCCCCGAACTGCGCGCGGTCTTCGCCCGGATCGCCGGGGGCGGGGTGACCCCCGAGGACGTGCTGGTCACCGCGGGCGGGCAGAGCGCCCTGTCGATCGCCTTCCGGGCGATCGCCGGGCCCGGCAGCCCGGTCCTGGTGGAGTCGCCCGGCTATCCGGGCGCCCTGGCCGCGGCCCGCGCCGCCGGGCTGCGCCTGGTGCCCGTGCCGGTCGACGCCGACGGCGTACGGCCCGATCTGCTGGCCGACGCCTTTGCGATGACCGGGGCGCGGCTGTTCTACTGCCAGCCGACGTTCCACAACCCGACCGGCGCGGTCCTGGCCCCCGAGCGGCGACGGCAGGTCCTGGACGTGGCACGGGCCAGTGGCGCCTTCGTGGTCGAGGACGACTTCGCCCGGCATCTGGGGCACGGCGGCCCGGTCCCCCGGCCGCTGTCGGTGGACGACGGCGACGGCACGGTCGTCCATGTGACGTCCCTGACCAAGCCTGTGGCGCCGAGCATGCGGATCGGGGCGCTGGTCGCCCGCGGCCCGGTGATGGAGCGGATGCGGGCGGTCCGGCTGGTCGACGACTTCTTCGTGACCCGCCCGCTCCAGGAAGCGGCGCTGGAGCTGCTCAGCTCCCCGGCCTGGGACCGGCACGTCCGGGCGCTCGGGGACCGGCTGCGGGAGCGGTGCGCACGGCTGGCCGCCGCGCTCACGGCCGGGCTGCCCACGGCGGCCGTCCGGAACGTTCCCGCCGGAGGGCTGCACCTGTGGCTCCGGCTGCCGCCCGGCGTGGACGACACGGAGCTCACCGCCGCCGCCCGGCGGCGGGGCGTGGCGGTCAGCGCGGGCAGCCGCTACTTCGCCACGGAGCCGCCGACGGAGGCCCACCTCCGCCTCGGCTTCGCCGCCACCGCCGACCTCGCCGAACTGGACGAGGGCGTCCGTCGGCTGGGGGCCGCGCTCCGGGACGTGGGGGGCGCCTGAGCCGTCCTGCGCGGTCACGGCGCGGGGGTGCGCGGTTGTCCCGGCCGGGGACGTCCGGCTGTCCCGGGCGGTGGCGGCCGGTCAGCGGGACGCGGAGGTCACTCGGAAGGCGACGGGGACGGCGGGGGCGGCACGTCCTCGTCGTTGACGCACTTCGTGTACGTCTTCACGGGCTCGACCAGTGCCGACAGATCGACCAGTACGTCGTCGACGGCGGCGACCCCGTCGGAGACCACGGCCTCCACGGCCGGGTCGCGGCCGTAGGTGACGACCACCTTCCCGCCGTCCTTCGAGCGGTCCTCGCGGAAGACCCAGTCCACGCCCTCCACGGTCGCGCAGGGGTCGATGGTCGGTACGGGCAGCTCGACCCCGCAGCGCAGCACGATCGCGTTGTCGCCCCAGACCGCGACCCCGGGACGGTCGGTGAACGTCAGCTCCTGGCCGCCGAGGCGGTCCGGATAGCGGTCGGCCATCCGCTCGCAGGCCGCGTCCTTCGCGTGCGGTGCGGATGTGACGCCCTCCCCCGGGGAGTCCGCGCCGCACGACACCAGGAGACCGGCGGTCAGGGCAGCGGCCACCACGACGACGGCCGTCCGTGCCCGGGAGACTCGCACCACAGAAAGGACCTTTCACGAAGGAGGCGGCTCGTCCGTCCGCCCCGGCCGCATCGGCCACCGCGCTGCTCGGTGCCGGTACGGCCCCGGCCGCGGCCGGGGACACGGGGACGCAGGGACTGTTCGGAAGCTAACACCCGCGTCCGTCCCGCCGAGGTGCGGGGGCCCCGAGGCCGGGGACGGGCACATCTCCGGCGTCTGGGGCTGACACGTCTGGCGCGCGGGCCGGGCCGCCGCTGCCGGACCGGCCGTGACGGCGGCAGCGGGCAAGGGACGGCAGCCGCCGTCACGGCCGGAGCGAACCGCGGCCCCCGTAACCGCCGGGGGAAAACGGAAGAAGCCGGTCCGCCGCAGCCCGGTGAAGGGGCTGCGGCGGACCGGCTTCTTCCGCTGAGGTCAGGGGCGGTCGTCCAGGCCCGGGGTCTCCTCGTCGCCCGCCTCGGCCTCGGCCTGCTTGGCCTTGACCTCCGGGTCGAGCAGGGCCTGGCCGCTGCCGTCGACCGAGCTCAGCGGCGAACGCTCGTCGCCCACCTCGGTGGCGACGGGCGGCTCGACCAGCCAGTCCGGGTTGGCCTGCTTGTCCCACCAGCGCCAGGCGGCGTAGGCGCCGCCCGCGAGGACACCCAGCACCAGGAGCCCCTTGGTCGCGCGGCCCGCCCTGGCCCGCCGCTCGTGCTTACGGGCCAGCTTCTGGATCTCCTTGGCCGTGACGTTGCTCCGGAGCGCGGCCAGGGCGGCGGCGCTGCGGGCGGTCGCCTGCTCGGCGACCGGCACGGCCACCGCCTTGGCCTGCTCCACGCGCGGCGCGGTGTAGTCGGCGGCGGTCCGGGCGGCCTTCCGCGTCGAGTGCGCCGCACGCTGCGCGGCCTCGTCGACCTTCGGCGGCACATGGGTCAGGGCCTGTTCGAGACGGGGCGCGAGATGGGACTCGTACTGGACGCGGGCCTGCTTGGCGGCCTTCGTCACCTTGGGCGCGAGCTGGACACGGGCCTCGTGCGCGTAGTGCGCGGCCTGCTTCCTGGCCGTGTCGGCGTACGGCGCCACCACTTCCGCGGCGTGCTGCGCGCTGTCCCTGGCCGAGTCGGTTGCGGCGCGCACGCTGTCGATGCGGGTCACGTGATCCTCCTCCTTGGTGGCGGGTAGGTACTCCGCCTTTCCGCCCAATTCGAAATCATGCCTGTCACGGCCATGACCGGCACTCGGGACGGGCATCCGGGTCATGATCGCTATTTCCGTCAAAACGGTTCACGTCGGTAAAACGGTGCAAGTGAAGTCTGCCGACGACAATGCCATGGTTCGGTGCCGAACGCGCCGTTCCACCAGGCATCCGGCCGTACATTTCCCGGTACGTGGGAGGATCGGCGGACGTCAGTGAAGGCTTACGGAAGGCAGATCGTGGCCGAGCAGCTTTACGCCACCTTGAAGACCAACCAGGGCGACATCGTGATCCGGCTCCTGCCGAACCACGCCCCCAAGACGGTGAAGAACTTCGTCGAACTCGCCACCGGACAGCGCGAGTGGACCAACCCGCAGACCGGCCAGAAGTCCACGGACCGGCTGTACGACGGCACCGTCTTCCACCGGGTCATCAGCGGGTTCATGATCCAGGGCGGCGACCCGCTGGGCAACGGCACGGGCGGCCCGGGCTACAAGTTCGCCGACGAGTTCCACCCGGATCTGGCTTTCACCCAGCCCTATCTGCTGGCCATGGCCAACGCGGGCCCGGGGACCAATGGTTCGCAGTTCTTCCTGACGGTGTCGCCCACCTCCTGGCTGACGGGCAAGCACACCATCTTCGGAGAGGTCGCCGACGACGCGAGCCGCAAGGTCGTCGACGCCATCGCCGCCACCGAGACCAACCCGCGCACCGACCGCCCCGTCCAGGACGTGGTCATCGAGTCGGTCGTCGTCGAGACCCGCTGACCCCGCTGCCCCGGCGACCGGCCGCCCCGGCACCCTGCCGGGAACCAACCGCCCCGCCCGTCCGTACTGTTACATAGCGGACCAGCGGGGCGGCCGTGTGTGCGGCGCCCCGGGGCGAGAGCGAGAGGCAGGCCAGGACCGATGGACCAGCAGCCGCCGGCGGGCCGGGGCGGACCGGTGAGCGGGGAGGCCGTCCCGGCCTGCTACCGGCACCCCGACCGGGAGACCGGGATCAGCTGCACGCGCTGCGAGCGGCCGATCTGCCCCGAGTGCATGGTCAGCGCCTCCGTCGGCTTCCAGTGCCCGGACTGTGTGCGTACGGGCTCCGGCACCGGCCACCACCCGGCCGCGAGCACGCCCCGCACCCTGGCGGGCGGCACCGTGGCCGCCGATCCCCGGCTGATCACCAAGATCCTGCTCGGGATCAACCTCGTGGTCTTCGTCGTGGTCGCGGCGGCCCCCGAATCGCTGCTCGACGATCTGATGCTGCTCGGCCGGGCCTGGGACCCGACCCCGCCGCCCGGCTCGATCGAGGGCGTCGCCGAGGGCCAGTGGTATCGCCTGGTGACCTCGATGTTCCTGCACCAGGAGGTGTGGCACATCGGGTTCAACATGCTGGGTCTGTGGTGGCTCGGCGGACCGCTGGAGGCCGCGCTCGGCCGCATCCGCTATCTCGCGCTCTATCTGCTCTCCGGCCTCGCGGGCAGCGCCCTGACCTACCTCATCGCCGCTCCGAACCAGCCGTCGCTCGGTGCCTCCGGCGCGATCTTCGGGCTGCTGGGCGCCACCGCCGTGCTGATGCGCCGGATGAACTACGACATGCGCCCGGTGCTGATCCTGCTGGCGCTGAACTTGGTCTTCACCTTCACCATGGGCGGTATCGCCTGGGAGGCGCACGTCGGTGGTCTCGTCGCGGGCGCCCTGATCGCGGTCGGCATGGTGCACGCCCCGCGCGAGCGGCGTACGGCGGTGCAGGCCGGGACCTGTGCGCTGGTGCTGCTGGTCTCCGTCGTGATCATCATCGCCCGCACGATGTCCCTGACCTGAGCCCTGTCCGCCCGGCCCGGTACAGGGTCCGGCCGCTGTCCTCCCCAGGGCAGAGCACAGTTGTCCACAGTGGACCCAGGATCTTGTGCATGGCAAGGGGAACGAGTGTGCCCCTTGTCGCCGATCCGGGTTTTTCCTGGTGGTACAAGGGGTGCAGCCCCCCTCGAAGAGGGAGGCTGCAGTCACACCGGCGTCAACGGGAGTGGAGGTTATCCACAGATCGTCTGACCTTTTCCCCTGCCTGTGGATAACTCTGTGGGTAACTCAGGGCAAGGCTTGCGCCGAGAACCGCTCCGAGCAGGGCGGAACGGTCTCCGGGCCGGGCCGGAGCTGCTTCCGGGCTACTTCCACTGCGTGGACACGGCGAAGCCACCGGCGATGAAGCCGAAGCCCACGACGATGTTCCAGTTGCCCAGGGCGTCGATCGGCAGGGAGCCGTCGGTCACGTAGAACACCACGATCCAGGCCAGCCCCAGGAGGAACAGGGCCAGCATCACCGGCGCCACCCAACTGCGGTTGGTCAGCTTGATGGACGTTGCCTGCTTCGCCGAGGGGGGCGTGAAGTCGGCCTTCTTGCGGATACGTGACTTCGGCACGAGGGACTCTCCTGTCGATGCGCTGCGTGACCGCGCAGGGATCTGTGGCGGGCGCCGGGGCGGGGGTGCCAGGGGGAATGCTGCCGCCCCCGGGCGTCCGTTAGCGTAGTGCTTCCATGGCGCCCGATGAGATAAGGGTACGTTGAGCAATTCTGCCGACTCCCCCGAAGGCCCGGCCCGGCACACCTCCGCGTGGGCGGCCCGGGTGCTCACCGCTGCCGTTTTCGCCCTGGCCGGACTCATCTTCGTCACCAGCGCCAACACGGCCAAGGGCACCAATCTGCGCAGCGACTCCTCCCTGCTCAAGCTCTCCGACCTGATCCGGGAGCGCAGCGAGAACAACGCCGGGCTGACGGAGTCGGTCGCCGCCGCCCGCGCGGACATCGACGCGCTCGCCCAGCGCGACGACGGCTCCACCAAGGCGGAGGACGCCAAGCTCAAGGCCCTGGAGAAGGCGGCCGGCACCACGAAGATCACCGGCGACGCCGTCAGCGTCACCCTCAACGACGCGCCCCCCGACGCCACCGCCAACCCCGGCTACCCCGACCCCCAGCCCAACGACCTGGTCATCCACCAGCAGGACCTCCAGGCCGTGGTGAACGCCCTGTGGCAGGGCGGGGCGCGCGGAATCCAGGTGATGGACCAGCGGCTCATCTCCACCAGCGCGGTCCGCTGCGTCGGCAACACCCTGATCCTCCAGGGCCGGGTCTACTCCCCGCCGTACAAGGTCACCGCCGTGGGTGACCCCGGCAGGCTCAAGCGGGCGCTCAACGACTCCACGGCGATCCAGAACTACCAGCTGTACGTGAAGGCGTACGGGCTGGGCTGGAAAGTCGAGCAGGACGACGCGGTGACTCTTCCCGGCTACTCGGGCACAGTGGACCTCCACCACGCGAAGCCCGTGGAGTGAGCCCGGGCTGACCCCCCGGGGAGGCCGTCCGGTGTCGTCACGACCGTCGGTGCGATCGGTACGCCTCGTCGTCAGGACCTTCAGCGAACTCTGCATCACCGTGGGCACCCTGATCGTCCTGTTCGTGGCCTACGTCCTGTTCTGGACGGGCGTCAAGGCCACCGAAGCGGCCGACGCCGAGATCGCGACGCTCCACAGCCGCTGGGCCCGGCAGCCCGCGGCCCCATCAGCCTCCGCCGCCGCCTCCCCGCCCCCGTACGAGGACGGAAAGCCGTTCGCGACGATGTACGTCCCCCGCTTCGGCAGCGGCTGGAAGTGGCCCGTCCTGGAGAACACCGAGCCCCGGACCCTGCAGAAGGGCCTCGGGCACTACAGCGGCACCGCCCGCCCGGGGGAGAGCGGGAACTTCGCGGTCGCCGGGCACCGCCGGACGTACGGAGACCCCTTCAAGGACTTCCCCCGGCTGCGCCCCGGGGACGCGGTGATCGTCAACGACGGGACGACCTGGTTCACGTACCGCGTCGCGCGGGAGCCCTACCGGACCGTGCCCACCGACACGGGCGTCGTCGACCCCGTCCCCCGCCGCTCCGGCTTCGAGGGGCCCGGCCGCTATCTGACGCTCACCACCTGCGAGCCCGAGTGGGGCAGCAGCCACCGGCTGATCGCCTGGGCGCACCTGGACGCGACCCGGCCGGTGAGCGAGGGGAAGCCGCCGGAGCTGCCCGGCTGACCCGGGTCCGGCCGGGGTTTTCCACAGGCTGACCCACTCTCCGGCCCCGGCCCTCTAATCTGGTGCGAGTACCGAACGGAGGGGACAGCATGTACGGCTGGATCTGGCGGCATCTGCCGGGCAACGCATGGGTGCGGAGCATCATCGCGCTCGTGCTGGTTCTCGCGGTCGTCTACGCGCTGTTCCAGTACGTCTTCCCCTGGGCGGAGCCGCTGCTCCCGTTCGGTGACGTGACCGTCGACGGCGACAGCGCCGGTGGAGCAGGAGCCGGGCAGTGAGCGCACGCATCCTCGTCGTGGACAACTACGACAGCTTCGTCTTCAACCTCGTCCAGTACCTCTACCAGCTCGGCGCCGAGTGCGAGGTGCTGCGCAACGACGAGGTCACCACGGCCCACGCCCAGGACGGCTTCGACGGCGTCCTGCTCTCGCCCGGCCCCGGCACCCCCGAGCAGGCCGGGGTCTGCGTCGAGATGGTGCGCCACTGCGCGGACACCGGCGTCCCGGTCTTCGGCGTCTGCCTGGGGATGCAGTCCATGGCCGTCGCGTACGGCGGTGTTGTCGACCGGGCCCCCGAGCTGCTGCACGGCAAGACCTCCCCCGTGGACCACGAGGGCAAGGGCGTCTTCGCCGGGCTGCCCTCCCCCTTCACCGCCACCCGCTACCACTCGCTCGCCGCCGAACCGGCCGCGCTGCCGCCGGAGCTGGAGGTCACGGCCCGCACGGCGGACGGCATCATCATGGGGCTGCGCCACCGCGACCGGGCGGTGGAGGGCGTGCAGTTCCACCCCGAGTCGGTGCTCACCGAGCACGGTCACCTGATGCTCGCCAACTGGCTGGAGCAGTGCGGCGACCGGGGGGCCGTGGCGCGGTCGGCGGGTCTCGCGCCGGTGGTGGGCAAGGCCGCGGCGTGAGCGCACCCCGCCCCGAGGACGACCCCGGACTTCAGGGCCCGTACGCGCAGGGAGCGTACGGGGCCGACGGGGCGTTCGCGGCGGCGGTCGAGAGCCTCGCGGACCCGCTCAACGACCCGCTGCCGGGGGAGCACGCTTCACCGTGGTTCCGGAGTGAGGGCCCCCAGGGGGACGCAGGGGCGCCGCGGGGCGCGGCTCCGGCGGGCGGGGCCGGGCGGTCCCCGGCTTCTGAGCGGCCTCAGGAGGCCCCCGGCGAGTGGTACGACCCCGAGGGGTACCAACGGGACTGGTACGGCCCCCAGCAGCCCCCTGGGCCCGCGCCCGCGCCCGCGCCTGTTCCCGGCGCCGCCTCCGTAACTCCTGAGACTCCCGCAGCTCCGGTGACTCCCGTGGCGCCCGTAACGGCGGCAGCCCCCGTCCCCGACGAGACCCTGGGGCTGCGGACCGCGGACACCCGGCGAATAGTGGCCGACCACCCGGCCCCACCCTTCGCCTCGTCCGTATCCGCCGGGCCGTCCGGGCCTTCCGGGACGTCCGCGGTGACCGATCCGGTCACCGGGGGCCGGGCCGAGCGGCGCAGGGCGGCCAAGGGGCGTGGCCGCCGTCCCGGCCCGCCCACCGGGACGACCGGACCGGCCCCCGGCACACCCGCCGCCCCGCTCTCCCGGGTGGAGGCGCGGCGCGCGGCGAAGGCGGCCAAGGACAGTCCGGCCGTCGTCGCCAGCCGGGCCGTCGGCGAGATCTTCATCTCGCTGGGCGTCCTGATGCTGCTGTTCGTCACCTACCAGCTCTGGTGGACCAACGTCCGGGCCGAGCAGATCGCGGGCAAGGAGACGAACAAGATCCAGGAGGAATGGGCCAAGGGGGCGGGCAAACCCGGGGTCTTCGCGCCCGGCCAGGGCTTCGCGATCATGCACATCCCCAAGCTGGACGTCGTCGTCCCGATCGCCGAGGGCATCAACAAGGAGAAGGTCCTCGACCGGGGTCTGCTCGGCCACTACGGCGAGGGCAAGCTGAAGACGGCGATGCCCGAGGACAAGCAGGGCAACTTCGCGGTGGCCGGCCACCGGAACACCCACGGGGAGCCGTTCCGCTACATCAACAAGCTCAGCCCCGGCGACCCGATCGTGGTCGAGACGCGGGAGGCGTACTACACCTACGAGATGACCGCCATCCTGCCGCAGACCTCCCCCTCCAACATCTCGGTGATCGAGCCGATCCCGGTCGGTTCCGGGTTCACGAAGCCCGGCCGGTACATCACGCTGACGACCTGCACACCGGAGTTCACGAGTACCTACCGCCTGATCGTCTGGGGCAAGATGGTCGACGAACGGCCGCGCAGCGAGGGAAAGCCCAAGACGCTCGTGGGCTGAACATCATCACGACAGGGGCGGTGCGGTGGCAGCGAGGACCGAGCACGACGGGCGGACCGGCGCGTCCGCACCCCCCGCGCCCCGGCGGCCGGGCAGGCACCCCGTCGCCACGGCCGTCAGCGTCTTCGGGGAGCTGCTGATCACGGCGGGCCTGGTGCTCGCGCTCTTCGTCGCGTACTCCCTGTGGTGGACCAACGTGCTCGCCGACCGCGAGGCCGGACGGCAGGGTGACACCGTACGCGAGAACTGGGCGGACGCCGGGCCCGGTGCGCTGGACACCAAGGACGGCATCGGCTTCCTGCACGTCCCCGCCATGGAGAACGGCGAGGTGCTGGTCAAGAAGGGCACCGACCCCAAGACCCTCAACAACGGCATCGCGGGCTACTACACGGACCCGGTCCCCTCCGCCCTCCCCTGGGACGACGAGGGCAACTTCACGCTGGCCGCCCACCGGGACGGGCACGGCGCCAAGTTCCACAACATCCACAAGCTGAAGAACGGTGACGCGGTCGTCTTCGAGACCAAGGACACCTGGTACGTCTACAAGGTCTACAAGACGCTCCCGGAGACCTCGAAGTTCAACGTGGACGTCATCCAGCCGGTCCCGGAGGAGTCGGGCGTGAAGGAGCCCGGCCGGTACATCACGCTGACGACCTGCACCCCGGTCTACACGTCGAAGTACCGGTACATCGTCTGGGGCGAGCTGGAGCGTACGGAGAAGGTCGACAAGGACCGTACGAAGCCGGTGGAGCTGCTCTAGTCCTGGCTCCGCCTCCCGCTCACGGCGAAGGGCCCCGGTCACCCTCCACGGTGACCGGGGCCCTTCGCCGTAGTGCCGGACGCGGGTACTACCGGCCCAGCCCGCCTCCGAAGAAGCCGCCGCCGTCCCCGCCGCCCTGGTCGCCTCCGCCGCCCGGGGTGGCGAAGATGTTGACCGCCGAGTTCTTGTCGACGCTCTCACCGGCCCTCGGCTGGGAGCCGACCACGAGGGCGTTGTCGTCCTGCGAACCCTGGATGCTGCCGACCGTCAGCCCCGCCTCCTGGAGCTTCGCCTTGGCCACGGCGAGGGTCTGGCCCTGGAGGTTGGGCACCTCGGTCTTCTCCGGCTCCGGCGGTTCGGCCGGTCCCTTGGAGACCTTGAGGACGATCTGCGCGTCCTTGGCGTGCTGCCCGGGCTGCGGGCTCTGCTCGACGACCGTGCCCGCCGTCTGGTCCGACTCGACGTCGGTCCGCGAGATCTCGGTGAACCCGATGGACCGCAGCTGCTGCTCCGCCGCCTCGTAGGTGCGGTTGCGCATGTCGGGCAGGGCCAGCGTCTCCTTCTTGGCGACCGTGATGGTCACCTCGGAGCCGTCCTCCGCCTCGGAGCCGCCGCTCGGGTCCTGCTTGATCACCGAACCCTCGGCCTTGTCGGACTCGACCGCGGTGACGTTGACCGTGAAGCCCTTCTCCTCCAGGACCTCGCGGGCCCCGTCCTCGGACTTCTCCAGGACGTTGGGCACCTCGATCTTCGGCGCGCCGGAGGAGACCATGACCGTGACGGTCCCGTTCTCCTCCATCGTCTCGTCCTTGGGGTCCGGGGTCTGGGAGCAGATCTTGCCCTTCGCCTGCTGCTCGCACGGCTCCTCGCCGCCGACCTTGACGACGACCCCCGCGGTGTCGGCGAGTTTCTCCGCCTCCTTGACCGTGGAGCCGATCAGGTTCGGCACGGGGACCCCGCCGGTGTCGCCGGTGTCGCTGAACACGACCTTGCCGATCAGGATCGCGCCGACGAGCACCGCGATCGCCCCGAGGACGAGCAGGATCGTCGAGAGGTTGCTCTTCTTCTGCTGGCGGCGGCGGCCCGCGCGGTCGTCGTAGCCGTAGCCGCCGTCGTCCGGGTTGACCGGGGGCAGCATCGAGGTCTGCGCGTTGTTCGGGTCGGCCGGGTGCAGGGCGGTGGTGGGCTGGTCGGGGTTGTAGCCGTCGTAGCCCCCGTACCCCGCCGCTCCCATGGCGGCCGTGGCCGCGACCGGGCGGCCGTCGAGGCATGCCTCGATGTCGGCCCGCATCTCGTCGGCGGACTGGTAGCGGTAGTCCGGGTCCTTGGTGAGCGCCTTCAGCACGATCGCGTCCATCTCGGGCGTGATCTCGGGGTCGAAGGTGCTCGGCGGCTGCGGCTCCTCGCGCACATGCTGGTAGGCCACGGCGACGGGGGAGTCCCCGACGAACGGCGGGCGGACCGCGAGCAGCTCGTAGAGGAGGCAGCCGGTGGAGTACAGGTCGGAGCGCGCGTCGACCTGCTCGCCCTTGGCCTGCTCCGGGGAGAGGTACTGGGCGGTGCCGATGACCGCGGCGGTCTGCGTCATGGTCATGCCGGAGTCGCCCATGGCGCGGGCGATGCCGAAGTCCATGACCTTGACCTGGCCGGTGCGCGTCAGCATGACGTTGGCCGGCTTGATGTCGCGGTGGACGATCTGGGCGCGGTGCGAGTACTCCAGCGCCTGGAGGATGCCGACCGTCATCTCCAGCGTGCGTTCGGGCAGCAGCCGGCGGCCTGAGTGCAGGAGCTCCCGCAGGGTCGACCCGTCGACGTACTCCATCACGATGTACGGGATGGAGACCCCGTCGACGTAGTCCTCGCCGGTGTCGTAGACGGCGACGATCGCGGGGTGGTTGAGCGAGGCGGCCGACTGGGCCTCACGGCGGAACCGGGCCTGGAAGGACGGGTCGCGGGCCAGGTCGGCCCGGAGCGTCTTCACCGCTACGGTGCGGCCGAGCCGGGTGTCGTGCGCGAGGTAGACCTCGGCCATGCCACCACGGCCGAGCACCGAGCCCAGCTCGTACCGGCCGCCGAGGCGACGCGGCTCTTCCATCACTGTTCCAGCCCTCTCCGTCAGTCCTGACCGCACCCGTGTGTGTGGTCCGGCGGTGCGCTGTTCGCGCATACGCTACCGGGCACGCGGTTCGTGATCAGCCCGCACCCGTCAGCCGATATCCGACCGGTACCGATGACCGGGATGAACGGGCGGCGGCCGTGACGGGTCTCACTGCTTGCTGTCGATGACCGCCTTCATCACGTCGCGCGCGATCGGGGCGGCCAGACCGCCACCGGAGATGTCGCCCCGGTTGGCGTTGCCGTCCTCGACCACGACGGCGACGGCGACCGGGGAGCCGTTGTCGGTCTTCGCGTACGAGATGAACCAGGCGTAGGGCTTCTCGCTGTTGTTCAGGCCGTGCTGGGCGGTACCGGTCTTGCCGCCCACTGTGACGCCGGGGAGCTGGGCCCTGGTTCCCGTGCCGTCGTTGACGACGGTCTCCATCATCTGCTGGAGCTTCTGGGCGTTCTCCCCGGAGAGGGACCGGCCGAGCTCCTCGGGCTGGTGGGTGTAGACGTCGTCCAGGTCGGGCGTCTGGCGCTTGGCGACCATGTACGGCTTCATCAGCTTGCCGTCATTGGCGATGGCGGCGGTCACCATGGCCATCTGGAGCGGAGTGGTTCGGTTCGACGCCTGGCCGATACCGGCCATCGCGTTCTGCGGGCGGTTGTCCTCGGGGTAGATGCTCGCGTCGGCGCGGACGGGGGTGAAGACTTCCTTGTTGAAGCCGAACTTGTCCGTCTGCTCGATCATCTTCTTGTTGCCGAGGTCGTCGCTCACCTTGCCGAAGACCGTGTTGCACGAGACGCGCAGGGCTTCGCGCAGCGAGGCGTCCTCGCAGGGCAGGTTGCCCTGGTTCTGGAGCGCCACCTTGGTCTGCGGCAGCGTCCAGGGCAGCGGCGACTCCGTCTTGGCGTCGATGTCGTCGTAGAGCCCGTTCTCCAGGGCGGCGGCCGCGGTGACGACCTTGAAGGTGGAGCCGGGCGGGTAGGTCTCGCGCAATGCCCGGTTGAGCATCGGCTTGTCCTTGTCGTCCAGCAGCTTCTGCCGGGCCTCGGAGTCCTTGGTGGAGTTGCCCGCGAACACCGAGGGGTCGTACGAGGGGGTGCTCGCCAGCGCCAGGATCGCGCCGGTCTGCGGGTCGAGGGCGACGACGGCGCCCTTCTTCTGCCCGAGCCCCTTGAACGCGGCCTTCTGCGCGGCACCGTTGAGCGTGGTGACGATGTTGCCGCCCTGCTTCTTCTGCCCGGTGAACATCGACAGGGTGCGGTTGAAGAAGAGCTGGTCGTCGTTGCCGGTGAGGATGCCGTCCTCGATGTTCTCCAGCTGCGAGGAGTCGAACGCCTGCGAGGAGTAGCCGGTCACGGGGGCCCAGAGGGGGCCGTCCTTCCAGACCCGCTTGTACCGGAAGTCGCTGCCGTTGGTCTCGACGGACCCGGTGACGGCCTTGCCGTCCACGATGATGTTGCCGCGCTCGTGGGCGTACCGCTCGATGCGGATGCGGCGGTTCTCGGAGCGGTTGGTGAGCTCGTCGGCGCGGGCGTACTGAATCCAGTTGTCCCGCAGGAGCAGGGAGAGCATGAGGATGCCGCAGAAGATCGCGACGCGGCGCAGGGGCTTGTTCACGGACGGACCACCTGCGTCATCTCGGCGTCGGTCGAGGGCGCGGGCGCCGGGGCGGGGCGGCGGGCGGTGTCGCTGATCCGGATCAGGATGCCGATCAGCGCCCAGTTGGCGATCACGGACGAACCACCGGCCGCGAGGAACGGCATCGTCATACCGGTGAGCGGGATGAGGCCCATGACCCCGCCGGCGACGACGAAGACCTGGATGGCGAAGGCGCCGGAGAGGCCGATGGCCAGCAGCTTGCCGAACGGGTCGCGGGCGGCCAGCGCGGTGCGCACACCGCGCTCGACGATCAGCCCGTACAGCAGGAGGAAGGCCATCACCCCGGCCAGGCCGAGCTCCTCGCCGACGGTGGCGAGGATGAAGTCGGTGTTGGCGGCGAAGAGGATGAGGTCGGAGTGGCCCTGGCCGAGCCCGGTGCCCAGCGTGCCGCCGGAGCCGAAGGACATCAGCACCTGGGCCATCTGCTCACTGGCCTCATGGGTGCCCCAGCCGGCGAAGGGGTCGAGCCAGGCGGTGACACGGTCCTGCACGTGCGGCTCGAAGGACGCCACCCCGACGGCACCGGCCGCCGACATGGCCAGGCCGAAGACGATCCAGCTGGTGCGTTCGGTGGCCACGTAGAGCATGACGACGAACATGCCGAAGAAGAGGAGCGAGGTGCCGAGGTCGGTCTCGAAGACGAGGATCAGGATCGACATCGCCCAGATGGCGAGGATCGGTCCGAGGTCCCGGCCGCGGGGCAGGTACATGCCCATGAAGCGGCGGCTGGCGAGGGCCAGGGCGTCGCGCTTCACCATCAGATAGCCGGAGAAGAAGACCGCGATGATGATCTTCGCGAACTCGCCGGGCTGGAGGGAGCCGAGACCCGGGATGGTGATCCAGATCCGCGCGCCGAACTGGGGCGGGAAGAACATCGGCAGGATCAGCAGGATCAGCGCCACCACCATGGAGATGTAGGTGTAGCGCTGGAGGATGCGGTGGTCCTTGAGCAGGATCAGCACCCCGATGAAGAGCGCGACACCCAGTGCCGAGAAGACCAGCTGCTTGGAGGCGGCGGGGGCGAAGCTGGGCAGCCGGGCAAGCCGTTCGGACTGGTCGAGGCGCCAGATGAGGGCCAGGCCCAGGCCGTTGAGCAGGGTGGCCAGCGGCAGCAGCAGCGGGTCGGCGTACTTGGCGAACCTGCGCACCACGAGGTGGGCGACGCCGCCGAGCAGGGCGAGCCCCGCTCCGTAACCGAGCATGCCGGAGGGCAGCTCGCCGTTGAGGGCGAGGCCCACGTTGGCGTAGGCGAACACCGAGATGGCGACGGCGAAGACGATCAGTGCCAGCTCGGTGTTGCGGCGGCTCGGTGCGTCGATCGCGCCGATGGTGGTCGTGTTGGTGACAACGCTCATGGTGCTGAAGGCCCCCTACGGCTTTACTGCTTACCGCACTGCGGGACCAGCTTCTTCTCTTCCTCCGAGAGGCTGGGGCCGGGAGTGGGAGTCGCGTTGGTCGGCTTGGTCCCCGCGGTGGAGGACGTGGCGGAAGTCCTGGTGACGGGGGCCCCGGCGGTGCCGCCGGCCTCGCCCTCGCCCGTACGGGCCCTGGTCTCGGCCTCGGCCGCGCGGCGCTGCGCGTCCTTCTTGCAGGCCGACGCCTGGGCGGCGAGCTCGTCGACCTTCTTGCGGGCGTCGGTGATGTTGCCCTCGGCGATCGTCGCCTCGACCTGCTTGCGCTGGTAGGGCGGCAGGTACTTGAGCTCGATCTCGGGGTGGTCCTTCTCGACCTTCGAGAGGGAGATCCAGGCGAGGTCCTGGCTGATGCCGCGGAACAGCGCCACGTTCTCGTTCTGCGCGCCGACGTAGAACTGGGTCTGCGTCCAGCGGTAGCCGCCGTAGAGGCCGCCGCCGATCACGGCCAGCGCCAGCACGATGAAGACGGAGCGCTTGAGCCATCTGCGGCCGCCGCGCGGCCTCGCGAGCTCGTCGTCGGTGTAGGAGTCGTACGGGTCCTCCGGCATGGAGCCGTAACCGGTGTCGCCGCTGCCGGGCGGGCCGAAGCCGCCGGAGGGGGGCGGGACGGGGCGGCCGAGACCGGCCGCGCGTCCGGCGGGGGTCTGCATGGCCCCGCCGTCGGCGGGCTGGGCCGCCTGGTTCTCCGCGACCGCGCCGACGACGACCGGGGTGTCGCTGAGCCGTCCGGCCAGGGTGTCGTTGTTGTCGACGTCCAGGACGTCGGCCACGATGCAGGTGATGTTGTCGGGGCCGCCGCCGCGCAGGGCGAGCTGGATCAGCTCCTGGATGGTCTCCTGCGGGCCCTGGTAGCTGGCCAGGGTCTCTTCCATCGTCTGGTGCGAGACCACGCCGGAGAGGCCGTCGGAGCAGATCAGATAGCGGTCGCCGGCGCGGACCTCGCGGATGGAGAGGTCCGGCTCGACATGGTCGCCGCTGCCCAGCGCCCGCATCAGCAGGGAGCGCTGCGGGTGGGTGGTGGCCTCTTCCTCGGTGATGCGGCCCTCGTCGACCAGGCGCTGCACCCAGGTGTGGTCCTGGGTGATCTGGGTCAGGACGCCGTCGCGCAGCAGGTACGCGCGGGAGTCGCCGACGTGCACCAGGCCGAGCCTGCGGCCGGTCCAGAGCAGGGCGGTGAGCGTGGTGCCCATGCCCTCCAGCTGGGGGTCCTCCTCGACCATGACGCGCAGCTGGTCGTTGGCCCGCTGCACCGCCGTACCGAGCGAGGTGAGGATGTCCGAGCCGGGCACGTCGTCGTCGAGCTGGACGAGCGTGGAGATCACCTCGGAGCTGGCGACCTCACCGGCCGCCTGGCCGCCCATGCCGTCGGCGATGGCGAGGAGACGCGGACCGGCGTAGCCGGAGTCCTCGTTCCCCTCCCGGATCATGCCCTTGTGCGATCCGGCGGCGAAGCGCAGGGACAGACTCATGCGCACCTGCCCGCTCGACGCCCCGTCGGGGTACAGCCTGTCCCGAGCCACACTGCCCACCCTCCGGTCGGGAACCGGGCAGCGTCCGTCGTCCGGGCCGCCGCGGCTCGCTCGCTCCGCTCGCTCATTGTCGTACTACTTCCGCAGCTCGATGACGGTCTTGCCGATACGGATCGGCGCGCCCAGCGGAACGGGCGTCGGGGTGGTGAGCCGGGTCCGTTCCAGATAGGTGCCGTTGGTGGAGCCGAGATCCTCGACGATCCACTGTCCGTCCCGGTCCGGGTAGATCCTGGCATGCCTGCTGGACGCGTAGTCGTCGTCCAGCACGATCGTCGAATCGTGGGCCCGGCCCAGGGTGATCGTCTGGCCCTGGAGCGCGACCGTCGTGCCCGTGAGGGTGCCTTCGGACACGACCAGCTTCGTGGGTGCCCCGCGGCGCTGGCGCCCGGGCTGCTGGCGCTGCTGGGGCGGCGCCGCTTGTTGTTGGCGGCCCTGCTGCGGGCGCGCGTCGGCGGCAGTGCGGCGTGAGCCGCGCTGTGTGACGCGCGTTCCGAACAGGTCGCTGCGGATGACCTGGACGGCCACGATGACGAACAGCCACAGAACGGCCAGGAAACCCAGCCGCATGACCGTCAGGGTCAGCTCTGACATTGCCCCCGCTTCACCCTTCGGCTTGCCGGTAAACGATGGTGGTGCTGCCCACGACGATCCGCGAGCCGTCGCGGAGCGTAGCGCGGGTGGTGTGCTGCCCGTCCACCACGATGCCGTTGGTGGACCCGAGATCCTGGATCGTCGAGGGCGTTCCGGTCCGGATCTCACAGTGCCGGCGCGATACGCCGGGGTCGTCGATCCGCACGTCGGCGTCGGTGGATCGTCCCATCACCAACGTCGGGCGGGAAATCTGATGGCGGGTGCCGTTGATCTCGATCCAGCGCCGCACCTGGGCGTCCGGCAGGGCGCCGGGCCCGGCGGGCGGACGCCGGTCGCTCGTGGGGCCGGGCCTGCCGCCGGGCGGCGGGGCCGAGGGCATCGGCGGAGCGGCGGCCGGGGGGTAGCCGTAGCCGCCCGGGGCCGCGGTGCGCCCGGGGGCCGGCCGCGGGGGCTGGCCGGGCTGCCCCGGCTGGTCCGGCTGTGACGAACTCGACGCCAGGGTGCGGCTGCGCACCCGGTAGAGACCGGTGTCGAGGTCGTCGGCCTTCTCCAGGTGGACCTTGATCGGCCCCATGAAGGTGTAGCGCTGCTGCTTGGCGTAGTCGCGCACCAGGCCGGACAGCTCGTCGCCCAGCTGGCCGGAGTACGGGCTGAGGCGCTCGTAGTCGGGGGTGCTGAGCTCGACGATGAAGTCGTTGGGGACGACGGTCCGCTCGCGGTTCCAGATCGTCGCGTTGTTGTCGCACTCCCGCTGGAGGGCGCCCGCGATCTCGACCGGCTGCACCTCGGACTTGAAGACCTTGGCGAAGGTGCCGTTGACCAGCCCTTCGAGGCGCTGCTCGAAACGCTTCATGACCCCCATGGGGCACCTCCTCCGGTGTCATCGTCCCTGTACTGCTTACTGATCGTATCCACGCGTCGGGAAATCGGCTGGTTCCCCTTCTCTGGCCTGTGGATGAGTGTCACCTCTCACACGGATCGTAGAGGTGGCCTCCTCACAGTGTCCCGCACCCGCGGTGCTCTCTGAAGGAGTGGGGGCGACGGCTCCGCGTTCCCGTTTCCCCTCCAGGGTCCGGCAAAACAACGGATGTGAATCCACCCTGTCCAGCGTGCTAATCTTCCGGATGTCGCCAGGCGCTCGCACCACACGGTGAGAGAGTCTGAAAACACCACTCTTGCGCGAGTGGCGGAACGGCAGACGCGCTGGCTTCAGGTGCCAGTGTCCTTAGGGACGTGGGGGTTCAAATCCCCCCTCGCGCACAACGGACAGTTGATCGTGACTGTCGGGTTGGTTCGACAGGACCCCCGCTTCGGAGAGATCCGGAGCGGGGGTTCTTCGTTGTTGCGCCTGATTTCCCGGGCGGTCGGCATCGGTTCTGCCGTCTTCTGTCCTGGCCTGCTGGCCCGCTGGCCTGTCCCGGTCCGTTCGACCGGCCTGGGCCGCACGTCCGTCCGGGTCCGTTCGCCCGTCCCGGTCCGTTCGTCTCGTTCGTCGTTCCGTCGCGCTTCCTCTTGTTCTTGTTCTGTCTCGTTCCGTCCTGTTCCGTTCGGTGATCGCCCTCGTGTTGCCGGAGGGCGCGCGGGGTAAACAGGCAGCGCGGACGGAGTGGCCCGGCGCGGGCCGGGGCGGGTGGTGGAAAACGCTCCGGGGGCGGTTGCCGGAGCGTTTTCCGGACAGACCGATGGTCGGTGGGACGGCGTACATGCATACGCTGACCGCAGATGCTGGATCGACGGCTGCTCGGCAGTGAAGGGCTGAGCGCACAGAACGTCCCGGAGGCAGGAAATGGCGAAGCAGGCTCGCGCGGTGCAGACGTGGCGGTCGATCGTGGATGCCGCGGCGAGTGTCTTCGACGACTACGGCTACGAGCGTGCCGCCATCTCGGAGATTCTCCGCCGCGCCAAGGTGACCAAGGGGGCGCTGTACTTCCACTTCGCGTCCAAGGAGGCCATCGCCCAGGCGATCATGGACGAGCAGACGTCCACGGTCGAGTTCGAGCAGGAGGGGTCGCCTCTCCAGTCCCTGGTCGACGGCGGCCAGCAGTTCGCCTTCGCCCTGCGCCACAACGCGATGGCACGCGCCGGGACCCGCCTCTCCATCGAAGGCGTCTTCCTGGGAGGGCCGCACCCGTGGGGCGACTGGATCGACGCCACGGCCGGGATGCTGGAGCTGGGCAAGGAGCGCGGCGAGGTGCTGCCCCATGTCGATCCGATGGTGTCCGCCAAGATCATCGTTGCTTCGTTCACCGGTATCCAGCTGATATCCGAGGCCGACACCGGGCGGGCCGACCTGAGGGAGCAGGTGGCCGAGATGTGGCGCCACATCCTTCCGTCGATCGCCCACCCCGGGGTCATCGCCCACATCAAACCGGAGGGCCGGGTGGACCTCGCGGCCCAGGCGCGGGAGAAGGCCGAACAGGCGGAGCGCGAGGCCAGGGAGATCGCCGCGGCGGCGGAGGCGGCTCGTGGATCGGCGGCCGGACCACGGAACGGGGGGAGCGGCCCGCGCGGCGGCGGAGCCGGTCGCAGTACGCGGGGACGGCCCGACGGCGAGGGCGCCGACGAACCTGCCGGGGCCGGGGCGGGTGCGGCGGCCGGGTTCGGGACGGCGGCCGGGGCCGGCGGGCGGTTCTGAGCGGAGGCTGTGTTCCGTTTCACGTGGTTTCGTTCGCGGGGCTTCGTTTCACGTGAAACGTCCGGTTGAAGATGACGTGGCAGGGCTGTGGAGCTCGATGGAGCTCCGTGGCCCTGTTCTGCGTTTGTCCGCGCTGCCAGTTCCGGAAAGTGAAGGCCACTTCGGTGGAGAACATGCTCGTGAGCAGGTTCTCCAAGTAATTCTGGACAAACTCGAAGCTCACGCGGCACCGGCTGCCGGGCGCCGCCGACGGTTGCCGGGTGCTGCTCCGGAGTTGTCCACAGGGGCGGACGGCGGCGGGCGAACGGCGGTACGGTCGTGCTCGGTTGCAGGCAGACAGCACCGCTGACCGGGGCGGACGACCGCTTCGGCCGGAGAGCTGACGAAGGTGGGGGAGGGACGCTCCATGGGCGTCATCGAGGGCAGCACGAGCATCGAGGGCCGTACGGGTACGGGCTCCGACGGCCGTACGGGTGTCGAAGGCGCCGGGGGCGGGGGCGCGGGTATGGACGGGGTCGTTGCCGGGAGTACGGGCTCCGCCGGGGCGCCGGGGCAGCGGGGCGCGGAGGCGGACGCCCGTATCCCGGTCGTCCCCGGGTTCGCCCGGCGCGGCGGGGCCGGGTCACCGAGGACGGCGGGCAAGGCGCTGCGCGACCGGGTGCCGCGCTCCTCGCACGGTTCGCTGGTCCTGCCGCCGGGCCGCCCGGACGCGGTGCGGTCCGTCGAGGAGTCCAACCGGGGCCGGGTGCCGGGCCTGGCTCCGATCCGGGTGGGGCGGATGGCCGCGTCGCCCTTCGCCTTCCTGCGCGGCTCGGCCGGGCTGATGGCCCACGACCTGACGGGCACCCCGGTCACCGGGGTGGGCGCGCAGCTCTGCGGTGACGCCCACGCGGCCAACTTCGGGCTCTACGGCGATGCCCGGGGCAACCTGGTCATCGACCTCAACGACTTCGACGAGACCGTCTTCGGCCCCTGGGAGTGGGACCTCAAGCGGCTCGCCACCTCGCTCGTGCTGGCGGGCCGGGTCGCCGGGGCCGACGAGGACACCTGCCGCAAGGCCGCCTTCGACACCGTCGGCGCCTACCGGCGCACGATGCGGCTGCTGGCGCGGCTGCCCGCGCTCGACGCCTGGAACGCCATCGCGGACGAGGAGCTCGTCTCGCACACGGACGCGCGCGATCTGGTCGGCACCCTGGAGAAGGTCTCGGAGAAGGCCCGCAGGAACACCAGCGCCCGGTTCGCCGCCCGGTCCACGGAGGACTGCCCGGACGGCGGCCGGCGCTTCGTCGACGCCCTGCCCGTGCTGCGCCGGGTGCCGGACGCGGAGGCCGCCGCGGTGGCGGCCGGGCTCGGCGGCTATCTCGCGACGGTCGCCGAGGACCGGCTGCCGCTGCTGGCCCGGTACGCGATCCACGACGTGGCGTTCCGGGTGGTCGGCACCGGCAGCGTCGGGACCCGGTCGTACGTGGTGCTGCTGCTCGACCACCGAGGGGAGCCGCTGGTCCTCCAGGTGAAGGAGGCGCGGCCGTCGGCGCTGGCGCCCCATTTGCCGGCCGTCGGCTTCGACGCGCCTCCGGCGGGCCACGAGGGGCGCCGGGTGGTGCTCGGGCAGAAGCGGATGCAGGTGGTCAGCGACATCCTGCTCGGCTGGACGGACGTGGACGGCAGGCCGTACCAGGTACGCCAGTTCCGGAACCGCAAGGGCAGCGTGGACCCCGCCGCGCTCACCGTCGAACAGGTCGACGACTACGGCCGGATGACCGGCGCCCTGCTGGCCCGCGCGCACTCCCACAGCGCGGACCCCCGCCTGCTCGCGGGCTACTGCGGCAAGAACGACGAGCTCGACGCGGCGGTGGCCGACTTCGCGGTGGCCTACGCCGACCGTACGGAGGCCGACCACGCGGAGCTGGAGCGGGCGATCAAGGCGGGGCGGGTGGCGGCGGAGCGCGGTATATAGCGCGGCACACGAGGGGGCGCGGGCCCGGTCGTCCGTCTCTGCCCGGCCCGGGGCGGGCGATGGCCTCCGCCGGGCCCGGGCCGGGGCTGCTTCCTCCGGGCCGGGTCCGGGGCAGGCAGCCGCTCCTCCGGGGCCGGGGGCCGTGCGGTACGGGGCGGGCGGTCGTGGCCATACGCTGGACGGGTGACCCACGAAGCCGCCGGGGTGCCTCCCACCCGGAACGATGACGACCGGCCCGCCGAGCAGCAGGACGCCGTGCCACCGGCACAGGACGCCCCGGCCGGGGAGACAGGGCAAGCCGGTGACCCGCAGGACGCCCCGCAGCGCCCCGAGGCGCGGCTGGCCAGGGCCGTGCAGGTGGCCGAGCAGGCGCTGATCGAGTTCGAGATCGCGGTGGAGACCTTCCGGGTGGAGGTCGAGAACTTCTCCCGGCTGCACCACCAGAAGCTCGGCCCGATGTACGCGCGCCTCGACGAGCTGGACGCGCAGATCGCCGAGGCGCGGGCCGCCAGGACCGGTGACCCCGAGGACGTGCGCAAGGCCAAGGAGGCGCGGGACATCGTCATGCCGATGCCCGGCGTCGACGAGCTCTTCCACGACTGGATGGACTCCGACGGGCTCTCCCCCGAGGCGTCCGCCATGCTCACCGAGCAGCCGGTGCGCCCGCCGAAGCGGGTCAGGCCCAGCGAGGAGGCCCGCAAGCTCTACCGAGAGCTGGCCCGCAAGGCCCACCCGGACCTGGCCCAGGACGAGCCGGAGCGGGAGCGCCGGGACGAGTTCATCACCCGGGTGAACGGCGCCTACGGACGCGGTGATGTCGAGCTGCTCAAGGAGCTGGCGGCGGAGTGGGCGGCGGGCCCGGTCCAGCAGCGGGCCGCGCTGAGCGAGAGCGAGGAGCTCTACGCCCGTCTGGAGTGGCTCAGCAGGCGCAAGGAGCTGCTCACGGTGCTCGCCAAGGAGCTGGAGGACAGCGCGATCGGCTCGATGCTCCGGATGGCTCCGGACGACCCGGACCAGCTCCTGGAGGACATCGGGGACCAGCTGCTGGGCGAGGTGTCCCGGCGGGAGGCCGAGCTCGCGGAGCTGGTGCAGTAGCGTTCCCGGTGACGTGGCCGCGTACGTACGAGAGAAGGCATGACCCATGAATTTCGCCCCGCTGCCCTCGGTGGACGTCGCGGAGGTGCCGTCGGACGGCTTCGTCCTGGACGTGCGCGAGAACGACGAGTGGGCGGCCGGTCATGTCGAGGGCGCGCTGCACATTCCGATGAGCGACTTCGTGGCCCGGTTCGGTGAGCTGACCGAGGCCGCCGAGGACGGCCGTCGCGTCCATGTGATGTGCCGGGTCGGCGGCCGGTCCGCCCAGGTCACGCAGTACCTGGTGCAGCAGGGGATCGACGCCGTGAACATCGACGGCGGCATGCTCGCCTGGGACGGTGCCGGGCGCCCGATGGTCACGGACAACGGGGCCTCGGCCTTCGTCCTCTGACGTCGGCCCCGGTCTTCGGGGGCGTCAGGACAGCGGGTGGGCGGCCAGCAGGTCGCCCAGCGCCTCCTCATGGGCCGCCGCCGGGCCCAGGGAGAGTTCGATCTGCTTCGCCCAGGCGTGGAAGCGGTGCAGCGGGTAGTCGGTGTCCGCGCCGAAGCCGCCGTGCAGGTGCTGGGCGGTCTGCACGATGCGGCGGACCCCCTCGGAGGCCCAGATCTTTGCCACGGCGATATCGCCCGCCGGGGGCAGCGGGCCGTCCGCGCCGCTGGAGATCCGCCAGGCGGCCTGCCAGAGCGTCACCTCCATCGCCCGCAGGTCGATGTACCGGTCGGCCGCCTGCACCGCCACTGCCTGGAACGTGGCGACGGGGAACCCGAACTGCTCGCGCTTTCCGGTGTATTCGGCGGTCATCGCGAGCACCCGCTCACCCACGCCGAGGGCCAGCGCGCAGGTCCCCGTGGTGAGCAGGGACCGCAGCCACTCCCAGGCCCCGGCCGCGTCGATCAGCTCGCGGGCGTCGATGCGTACGGCGTCGAGCCGGACCTCCGCCAGGCGTTCGCCGCTGGTGGAGACCTGGTCGGCGAGGGTGACGCCCTCGCGGGTGCGGTCCACGAGGGCCAGGACGGACCGGCCGTCACCGGTACGGGCGGGCACGGCGATCAGATCGGCCGCCTGGGCCCAGGGCACGGCGGACTGCACACCGTCGAGCACCCAGCCCGAAGGCGCGGCGGGGCTGTCGCCGGGGCTGTCCGTCTCTTTCCCCGGCCGTGCGGCGGGTCCGTCACCCTCCCCCTCCGGCCGTACGGTGACGGCGAGTTCGGCCGGATCGTGGCCGGTGCGCCCGTTGGCCCCGGCGGTCAGGACCAGCTCGCCCCTGGCGGCCCGGGGCAGCAGCTCCGCCGCGAGGCCGCTCTCCCCGTACCGCTCGACCGCCATCGCGACCGCGCAGCTCTCCAGCAGCGGGACCCTGGCCAGGACCTTGGCCGACTCGCGCAGGACCAGGCAGAGCGCGACCGGGTCGAGTCCCGCGCCCCCGTACTCCTCGGAGAGCGTGAGGCCGAGCAGGTCCGAGGCGGCCAGCTCGCCCCAGAGCCTCCGGTCGATGTCCTCGGCCACGGCCCCCGGGGTCAGGGCGGGGCTGGGCACACCGTCGGGCGCGGTGCCGGAGAAGACGGCCCGGGCCGCCTCCACGGCTGCCCGCTGTTCCTCGGTGAAGGTGAAGTCCACTGTCCCGGCCTCCCGTTGGCGCCCCGAAACCTGTCCTGCCCCGCCCCTGACGGGCCGTCAAGGTAGAACAGGTTCCAGGAGAAGGGAAGAGGCGGGAACCGCGTCAGCGGTCGAAGTCCAGCTCCACCTCCGGGGTGAGCGGATGTGCCTGGCAGGCCAGCACGAAACCGGCGTCCGTCTCCTCCGGCTCCAGCGCGAAGTTCCGCTCCATCCGGACCTCTCCCGAGACGAGGAATGCCCGGCAGGTCCCGCACACCCCGCCCTTGCAGGCGTACGGGGCGTCCGAGCGGCTCCGCAGCACCGTCTCCAGCAGCGATTCCGCGTCCTTCACGGGCCAGCTGCCCGAGCGGCCGTGCAGGGTGGCCGTCAGCGTGGCGTCGGAGGGCGCGGCGACCTTGACCACCGTGACGTCGGACGGGCCGTCGTCGACGTGGAAGATCTCCTGGTGGACCCGGGACCGGTCGACGCCGAGCGTGCGCAGGGCCTTCTCCGTGCCCCGTACGAGACCGAGCGGCCCGCACAGGAACCAGCCGTCCACCTCCGCCACCGGAAGCACCGCCGGCAGCAGGGCGGTGAGCCGCTCGGTGTCCAGGCGGCCGGAGGGGAGCCCGGCCGACTGCTCCTCCCGGGAGAGCGCGGTGATCAGCTGGAAGCGGTCCGGATGGCGGTCCTTGAGGTCGGCCACCTCGTCCAGGAACATCGTGGAGGCCGCCGTGCGGTCGCTGCGGATCAGGCAGAACCGCGCCTTCTCCTCCCGCGCCAGGAGCGTGGCCGCCATCGACAGCACGGGCGTGATCCCGCTGCCGCCGACCACCGCCGCGAACAGCCCCGGACGCGGCTCCAGCACGAAGCGGCCCATCGGAGGCATGGCCTCCACCCGGTCCCCGACGGCCAGCTCCTTCAGGGCGTAGGTGGAGAACGCCCCGCCCTCCACCCCCCGGATGCCGACCCGCACCACCGGCTCGGCGGGCTGCTCGGTGGCCGGTGCGCAGATCGAGTACGAACGGCGGATCTCCTTGCCGTCCACGGTGAAGCGCACGTTCAGATGCTGGCCCGGCTTGTGGCGGAAGGTCTCGCGCAGTTCGGCGGGCACGGCGAAGGTGACGGCCACCGCGTCGTCCGTGATCCGTTCGATCGCGCTGACCCGGAGCGGATGGAACATCTACAACTCCTTGAAGTGGTCGAACGGTTCGCGGCAGGCGACGCAGCGGCGCAGGGCCTTGCACGCCGTGGAGGAGAACCGGCTGAGCAGCTCCGTCTCCGTGGAGCCGCAGTGCGGGCAGCGCACCGAGAGCGTCAGCGGCACGGGGCCGCCGTCGGCGCTGTGGGCGCGCGGGGGCGCTATGCCGAACTCGGCCAGCTTCCGGCGTCCCTCCGCGCTGATGTCGTCGGTCGACCAGGCCGGTGCGAGCACCGTGACCACGGAGACCTCGGGCACCCCGTTCTCGTGGAGCACGCGCTCGATGTCGGCGGACATGGCCTCGATCGCCGGGCAGCCGGTGTACGTCGGGGTGAGCCGGACCGTCACCCGGCCCGGGCCCTCCACGTCCACGCCCCGCAGCACGCCCAGCTCGGCCAGGGTCAGCACCGGGAGCTCGGGGTCCGGGACGGACCCGGCGAGGGTGCGCAGCTCCGCCTCCAGCGGGGTGTCGGTCACCATGACGCCCCCGGGTGGCTCCGGTGCAGATGCTGCATCTCGGCGAGCATCCGCCCGAACGGCTCGGTGTGCAGCCCCTGCCTGCCCGCGCCCGCCGCCCAGGCCCCGGTGCGGGGGCCGGTGGGGAGCGTCAGCGTGGCCCGCTCCACGGTGGCGGTGACGGCGGAGAGCCAGGCGGCCCCCAGCTCCTCCCAGTCGACACCGGACCCGGCGTCCAGCCCTTCGACCGGCTGGAACATCTCGCCGGTGAAGCGCCAGAGCGCCTCCAGCCCCGCCTGCATCCGCTCATGGCTCTCGGCGGTGCCGTCGCCGAGCCGCAGAACCCACTGCTCGGCGTGGTCCCGGTGGTAGGCGACCTCCTTCACGGCCTTCGCCGCCAGGTCCGCGAACTCGCCGCCCCCGGCCGCCAGCCGCTCGTACAGCAGGTGCTGGTGGACGGAGAAGTAGAGCTGGCGGGCGATGGTGTGGGCGAAGTCCCCGTTGGGCTGCTCGACCAGCTGGAGGTTGCGGAAGGCCCGCTCCTCGCGGAGGTAGGCCAGCTCGTCCTCGTCACCGACGAGCGAGAGCAGCACCCGCGCCTGGCCCAGCAGGTCCAGGGCGATGTTGGCGAGCGCCACCTCCTCCTCCAGGACGGGGGCGTGGCCCGCCCACTCCCCCAGCCGGTGCGAGAGCACCAGCGCGTCGTCGCCGAGGGCGAGTGCGGCGCTCACAGGTGCTTCACCCCGTCCGGGATCTCGTAGAAGGTCGGGTGGCGGTAGGGCTTGTCCGCGGCCGGCTCGAAGAACGAGTCCTTCTCGTCGGGGGAGGAGGCGGTGATCTCGGTGGAGGGCACCACCCAGATCGAGACGCCCTCCGAGCGGCGGGTGTAGAGGTCGCGCGCGTTGCGCAGGGCCATCTCGGCGTCGGGGGCGTGGAGGCTGCCCGCGTGGGTGTGGGACAGCCCGCGCCGCGAGCGCACGAACACCTCCCACAGCGGCCAGTCGGTCGAGCTGGTCATACCGTCTCCTCCATCTGCGGTGCCTGCGGTGCCTGCGGTGCCTGAGGTGCGCCCGGTGTTTGCCGGGCGGACGGGGCGGTGTGCTTGGCGGCGTACGCGGCGGCCGCGTCCCGGACCCAGGCGCCTTCTTCGTGGGCCCTGCGCCGCTGCGTGATCCGCTGCTCGTTGCACGGGCCGTTGCCCTTGAGGACCTGCTGGAACTCCGTCCAGTCGATCGCGCCGAAGTCGTGCTGTCCGCGCTCCTCGTTCCACCGGATGTCGGGGTCCGGCAGGGTGAGGCCCAGTGCCTCGGCCTGGGGCACGCAGATGTCCACGAAGCGCTGCCGCAGCTCGTCGTTGGAGTGCCGCTTGATCTTCCAGGCCATCGACTGCTCGGAGTGCGACGACGCGTCGTCGGGCGGGCCGAACATCATCAGCGACGGCCACCACCAGCGGTCCACCGCGTCCTGGGCCATCGCGTGCTGGGCCTCGGTGCCCCGGCTCAGGGCGAGCAGCAGCTCGTACCCCTGGCGCTGGTGGAAGGACTCCTCCTTGCAGATACGGACCATCGCACGGGCGTAGGGGCCGTAGGAGCAGCGGCAGAGCGGCACCTGGTTGGTGATCGCCGCGCCGTCCACCAGCCAGCCGATCGCGCCGACGTCGGCCCAGGTCAGGGTGGGGTAGTTGAAGATCGACGAATAGCGCTGGCGGCCGGCGTGGAGCTTGTCGAGCAGCTCCTCGCGGCTGGTGCCGAGCGTCTCGGCCGCGCTGTACAGATACAGACCGTGTCCGGCCTCGTCCTGCACCTTGGCCATCAGGATCGCCTTGCGGCGCAGCGAGGGCGCGCGGGTGATCCAGTTGGCCTCGGGCTGCATGCCGATGATTTCCGAGTGGGCGTGCTGGGCCATCTGGCGGACCAGCGTGGCCCGATACGCCTCGGGCATCCAGTCGCGCGGCTCGATGCGGTCGTCGGCCGCCACGGCCGCGTCGAAGGCGGCGAGGCGTGCCGCGTCCGCCGGGTCCGCGGCCGCGCCCGCCGCCGTTCCCGTCCCCTTCGCCGTGCCTGAGGTGCTCTGCGTCTTCTGCTCCGCAGTCACTGCCGCCATCCCGGGCTCCCTACCGACCGATCGTTCGGTTCACTGACTTCAATGGTCGGTCGACGGCCCGTAGGGTGTCAACCCTGTGGATAACTGAGTGGTGCTCGACGGTGAACGGGGCGGGATGGATTCGGACCACGACGGGAGCTTGGCCGGCGGGGCTTCCGGCACCGGGCATTCCGGCGGCACGGACACCGGCAGGGCCCCGGGAGCCGGGCACCCCGGCGACGTACTCCCCGGCGGCGGGCCCCTCCCCGGCAGCGGGCGCCCCGCCGGTCCGGGCATAGCCGGGCTCTCGTTCGGCTACCAGGTCGTCGCCGCCCTCGCCCTCTCCCTCATCGGGCTGCTGGCCTGCGCGCAGGTGGCGATGGTCTTCCTGCACGTGGCCCCCTCCAACACGCTGACCAAGCAGCACGGCAAGACGGTCGACGACTGGATCTACCCGGAGTTCGAGCAGAACTGGAAGCTCTTCGCCCCCAACCCGCTCCAGCAGAACATCGCCGTCCATGTCCGTGCCGAGGTGGCCGGGCCCGACGGGCGCCGCACCACCGGCTGGATGAGCCTCTCCCGCCAGGACGGCGACGCGATACGCGGCAGCCTCCTGCCCAGCCATGTGAACCAGAACGAGCTCCGCCGGGGCTGGGACTTCTACGTGAACTCGCACGACAGCGACAACCGCCCCAACGGCCTGCGCGGCGACCTCTCCGAACGCTACGTCCGGCGCATCGCGATGCTCCGGCTGAGCGAGCGCGACCTCGGCGGCACGGTCGAGCGCATCCAGATGAGGTCGGCCACCAGCCTCATCCCCCCGCCCTCGTGGTCCACCGAGAAGGCCAAGCCCCGGACCGACTACCGGGTACTCCCCTGGTGGGACGTGACCCCCGACGATCTGCCCGCCCCGCGTGACACGGCGCGCGGCGAGGAGGGGACCCAGTGACCGCCGCCCCGCGCCCCGACCGGATCGCCGACGCCGGGACGGCCCTGGCCCGCGGCCTCCAGCGCATCACCGCGTCCGCCCTCGGCCCGTACCAGAGCGCCGTCATCCGGATCGGCTTCTCCGCCACCTACCTCTTCTTCCTGCTGCGCGAGCTGCCGCACCGCCATGAGCTGTACGGCCCCGACAGCCCGTGGCACTGGGACCTGGCCCGGCAGCTCACGGCGGGCAACGACGCGTTCTCCGTGCTCCTCTGGTCGGACAGCGCGCTCTGGTTCGAGACGGTGTACGCGCTCACCCTGCTCTCCGCCGCCGCCCTGCTCCTGGGGTGGCGCACCCGGACCATGTCGGTCCTCTTCATGGTCGGCGTGCTCTCCGTACAGAACCGCAGCGTCTTCATGGGCGACGGCGGCGACAACGTCATCCACCTGATGGCGATCTACCTCGTGCTGACGCGCTGCGCCCAGGTCTGGTCGCTGGACGCCCGGCGCGCGGCCCGGGACGCGGAGCGCGGCGCGCTCGGCCTGCCGCCCCGGCGGGACATCGCGGGCCCGGTGCTCTGGGCTGTCCTCGGCCCGGTCCTGCTGGGGGCCACCCTGATGGACGGCCTCGGCGGGACCTGGTGGCTCCCGGTGCTGCTCTGGCTGCTCTGGCTCTCCGCCGCCGCCTGGTGGGCCGTGAACCGCCACGCGCCGTACGGGCAGCCGCGCGCCCTGCTCGATGTGCTGGCCAACCTCCTGCACAACGCCACGCTCGTCGTGATCATGGTCGAGGTCTGCCTGATCTACGCGACCGCCGGCTGGTACAAGATCCAGGGCTCGCGCTGGCAGGACGGCACCGCGCTCTACTACCCGCTCAAGCTCGACTACTTCACCCCGTGGCCCGCCCTGTCGGACGTGCTCGCCTCCAGCGGGCTGATGGTGATGGTGCTGACGTACGCGACCGTCATCGTCCAGGTCGCGTTCCCGTTCACCCTGTTCAACCGGCGGATCAAGAACGTCCTGCTGGTCATCATGATCGGTGAGCACGCCGGGATCGCCCTGCTGCTCGGGCTGCCGTTCTTCTCGATGGCGATGATCGCGGCGGACGCGGTGTTCCTGCCGACGGCCTTCCTGGTCTGGCTGGGCGGCCGGGCCGCGCTGGGTCGGCAGCGGCTGCTGGGGCGGCTGCCGCGGCGGTGGCGCCCCACCGGGGGCGGCGGCCCGCCGGAGGTGCCCACCGCGCGCCCGGTGCCGGAGGGACGCGGCGGTACGGGGGAGGCCCCGCCGCACGGCGGTGGCGGGGGCCATACGCTCGTCGGGTGAGCAGCGAGACCGGCAGCACCGGCGGCACCCCAGAGCCCCTCCAGTACGACGACGGCTACGGCCAGGGGATCGGCGTCGGGCCGCACCCGCTGCCGTGGCCCGAGGACGAGCGCTACGACCCCGAGCTGCTGGCCCATGGCGACCGGCGCAACGTCGGGGACGCCTACCGCTACTGGACGCGGGAGGCGATCGTCGCCGACCTCGACCTGCGGCGGCACGACTTCCATGTGGCCGTGGAGAACTGGGGCCACGACTTCAACATCGGCTCGGTCGTGCGGACCGCCAACGCCTTCCTGGCGAAGGAGATCCACATCGTGGGCCGACGGCGCTGGAACCGGCGCGGCGCCATGGTCACCGACCGCTACCAGCATGTGCGCCACCACCCCGACACGGCGGACCTGACCGCCTGGGCGGCGGCCGAGGGGCTGCCGATCATCGGGATCGACAACCTCCCCGGCGCCGTACCCCTGGAGCGGACCGAGCTGCCGCGCCGCTGTGTGCTGCTGTTCGGCCAGGAGGGGCCGGGCCTCACCGAGGAGGCGCGCGAGTATGCCTCGATGGTGTGCTCGATCGCCCAGTTCGGCTCGACCCGGTCCATCAACGCGGGGGCCGCCGCGGCGATCGCGATGCACGCGTGGGTGCAGCGCTACGCCGATGTCCCCGACCCCCGGGACGCCCACTAGCTACGCCTGGCGGCGCACCTCCACCACCCGGAAGCGGTTGGCGACGAAGGCCGCGTCGCACAGGGCCGCGTTGGCCGCCGGGTTGCCGCCGGAGCCGTGGAAGTCGGAGAAGGCGGCCGTCTGGTTGACGTAGACCCCGCCGGTCAGGTTCAGCGAGAGCTGGGCCGACTCATCCAGGCAGACGTCCTCGATCGCCCTCTCCACCTCGGGGGAGGTGGTGTAGGCGCCGACCGTCATCGCGCCCTTCTCGCGGATCGTGCGGCGCAGCAGCTCCAGAGCCGCGTCCGTCGACTCGACCGCCACGGCGAAGGAGACCGGGCCGAAGCACTCCGAGAGGTACGCCGCGTCCTCGTCGGTCTTCGTCCCGTCGAGCTTGACGACGACCGGCGTACGGACGACCGCGTCGGGGAACTCGGCGTTGGCGACCGTACGGGAGGGGAGGGCCACCTCGCCCAGCTCACCGGCCGCCTCGACACGGGCCCTGACGTCCGGGTTGACCAGGGCGCCGAGCAGGGCCGCCGCGCGGGCGTCGTCGCCGAGGAGGCCGGTGACGGCCGCCGCGATGTCGGTGACCACCTCGTCGTACGACTTGGCGCCGTCCTCCGTGGTGATGCCGTCCCGGGGGATCAGCAGGTTCTGCGGGGTGGTGCACATCTGGCCGCTGTAGAGCGAGAGGGAGAACGCCACGTTGGCGAGCATGCCCCGGTAGTCGTCGGTGGAGTCGACGACGATTGTGTTGACCCCGGCCTTCTCCGTGTAGACCTGCGCCTGGCGTGCGTTGGCCTCCAGCCAGTCGCCGAAGGCGGTGGAGCCCGTGTAGTCGATGATCCGGATCTCGGGGCGGACCGCGAGGGTCTTGGCGATGCCCTCGCCGGGCCGCTCGGCGGCGAGCGCGACCAGGTTGGGGTCGAAGCCCGCCTCGGCGAGCACCTCACGGGCGATGCGCACGGTGAGCGCGAGCGGCAGCACGGCCCTGGGGTGCGGCTTCACCAGCACCGGGTTGCCGGTGGCGAGCGAGGCGAACAGGCCCGGGTAGCCGTTCCACGTGGGGAAGGTGTTGCAGCCGATGACCAGCGCGATCCCGCGCCCGGACGTGGTGAACGACTTGGTCAGCTTCAGCGGATCGCGCTTGCCCTGCGGCTTGGACCAGTCGGCCGTCCCCGGCGTACGGGTCTGCTCCTGGTAGGCGTACGCGACGGCTTCCAGACCACGGTCCTGCGCGTGCGGGCCGCCCGCCTGGAACGCCATCATGAAGGCTTGGCCGCTGGTGTGCATGACGGCGTGCGCCAGCTCGTGGGTGCGGGCGCTGATCCGCGACAGGATCTCCAGACAGACCAGGGCCCGGGTCTCGGGGCCCGCCGCCCGCCAGGCGCCCGTACCGGCCCGCATCGCCGGGAGCAGGACGTCGATGTCGGCGTGCGGATACTCGACGCCGAGCTCCGGCCCGTACGGCGAGACCTCCCCGCCCGTCCAGCCGTCGGTGCCCGGCTGGTCCAGGTCGAACCGGGCGTTCAGCACCGCGTCGAACGCTGCCCTGCCCTCGGCCGCCCCCAGGCTGCCCGGGGCGCCGCCCTCGCCGTACGCCTTCGGGTGCTCGGGGTGCGGCGACCAGTACGCGCGCGTACTGATCGCGTCGAGGGCCTGGTCGAGCGTGGGCCGGTGGGTCTCGGACAGCTGCTGGGGGGTGAGCGCGGCGGCCATGGCGGACCAACTCCTCATCGAGCCGGGCGGGGACGTACGGACGGAGTCAGCGTAACCGAACGATCGGTCGGGACAAGGGGCCCCGGGGAACCTGTGGACAACTTCGGTGGTCCCCGCCTGTGCGGGGACCGTGCCTCATGGGGGAGGATCGCGGACATGACCACGGCCAAGCGGGACACGTACACCCCGGAGACTCTGCTCACCGTCGCTGTTCGTGTCTTCAACGAGCGCGGCTACGACGGCACCTCCATGGAGCATCTCTCCAGGGCGGCAGGCATCTCGAAGTCCTCCATCTACCACCATGTGGCGGGCAAGGAGGAGCTGCTGCGCCGGGCCGTGAGCCGGGCGCTCGACGGCCTCTTCGCGATCCTCGACGAGCCGGGGGCGGTGCGCGGGCGCGCGATCGAGCGGGTCGAGTACGTCACGCGCCGGACCGTCGAGGTGCTGATGGCGGAGGTTCCCTACGTCACGCTGCTGCTGCGCGTACGCGGCAACACGAAGACCGAGCGATGGGCGCTGGAGCGGCGGCGCGAGTTCGACCAGCGGGTGTCGGAGCTGCTGAAGGCCGCGGTCGCCGACGGGGACCTGCGGGCCGATGTGGACATACGCCTGGCCACCCGGCTGCTCTTCGGCATGGTGAACTCGCTGGTCGAGTGGTACCGGCCGCAGCCGGGCGGCTTCCCGGGCGAGGAGCAGCTCGCCGACACGGTCGTCCAGCTCGCCTTCGAGGGGATGCGGGCGACCGGGGGCCGCTGAGCCCCGCCGTCCCGTTCGCCCCGGTCAGGTCAGGCCAGCTCCGCCGGGCGGTCCGGGCGGGGGCCGAGGTCCGTCTCCTCGAACACCAGCAGGGTGCGCGTCGACAGCACCTCGGGGATCGACTGGATACGGGTGAGGACCAGCTCGCGCAGCGCCCGGTTGTCCGGCGTGTGCACCAGCAGCAGGACGTCGAAGTCACCGCTGACCAGCGCGATGTGCGTGGCACCGGGCAGCGCCTGGAGCTGCTCGCGCACGGTGCGCCAGGAGTTCTGCACGATCTTGAGCGTGATGTACGCCGACGCCCCCTGCCCGGCCCGCTCGTGGTCCACCCGCGCGCCGAAGCCGCGGATCACACCGTCCTCCACGAGCCGGTTGATCCGGGCGTACGCGTTGGCGCGCGAGACATGGACCCGCTCGGCCACCGACCGTATCGAGGCGCGGCCGTCCGTCTGGAGGATGCGCAGGATGTCGCGGTCGATGGAGTCCAGGGGGCGCGCGGGCGGGAGCGCGGCGGACTCCGGGCCCGCTGACGCGGGCGGCGATGCCGGTGCCGGGGGCGAGGCCTGGGGAGCGGTCTGGGGTGCGGTCTGGCCGGGAGCCTCGCCCCGGTCGGCCATTTGTTCAGCTGCCATCTGCCCGCGCCTCCCTGTTGTGGACGACCTGCCTCTATCCCAGGCTGTGGAGAACCGTTTGTCCACAGGCTGAAGGTGCCTGTAGCCAAATTGCGCCCGCGACCGAACAATCGGTAGGTGAGGCACACCACACCGGTGCCTCGCACGCCCCGCGACACCCTCGCGACATCTCTTGCCATCACCACCCATATCGACACCCTCGATCTCTCGATCTCCACCGATGCCTGGAGGTGCTTTCCATGACGGTCCAAGAGCTGCCCGGCGCGGCCGCCTACCGGCCCACGCCGCCCCCGGCCTGGAAGCCGATCACCGACCCCGCCCCGCTGCTCCCGGACCCGGAGCCCTACCGGGTGCTCGGTACGGACGCGGTCGCCGACATGGACCCCGAGCTGCTGCTCCGGCTCCACGCGGAGCTGGTGCGCGGCCGCCGGTACAACACGCAGGCCACGGCCCTGACCAAGCAGGGCCGCCTGGCGGTCTACCCGTCGAGCACCGGGCAGGAGGCGTGCGAGATCGCCGCGGCGCTGGTGCTGGAGGAGCGGGACTGGCTCTTCCCCAGCTACCGGGACACCCTGGCGGCCGTGGCGCGCGGGCTCGACCCGGTCGAGGCGCTCACCCTGCTGCGCGGCGACCGGCACACCGGCTATGACCCGCGTGAGCACCGCATCGCCCCGCTCTGCACCCCGCTCGCCACCCAGCTGCCGCATGCGGTGGGCCTGGCGCACGCGGCCCGGCTCAAGGGCGACGACGTGGTGGCGCTCGCCATGGTCGGCGACGGCGGCACCAGTGAGGGCGACTTCCACGAGGCGCTGAACTTCGCGGCCGTCTGGAAGGCCCCCGTGGTCTTCCTCGTCCAGAACAACGGCTTCGCCATCTCCGTACCGCTGGCCAAGCAGACCGCCGCGCCCTCCCTCGCCCACAAGGCCGTGGGGTACGGGATGCCCGGCCGCCTGGTCGACGGCAACGACGCCGCCGCCGTGCACCAGGTGCTGAGCGAGGCCGTGGCCCGGGCCCGGCGCGGCGGGGGCCCGACGCTGATCGAGGCCGTCACCTACCGCATGGACGCCCACACCAACGCCGACGACGCCACCCGCTACCGGGTCGACAGCGAGGTCGAGACCTGGCGGGCGCACGACCCGGTCCAGCTCCTGGAGCGCGAGCTGACCGGGCGCGGGCTCCTCGACGACGAGGGCATCGAGCAGGCGAAGGAGGCCGCCGAGCGCATGGCCGCCGCCCTCCGCGACCGGATGAACGCCGATCCGGAGCTGACCCCGATGGACCTCTTCACCCATGTGTACGCGGAGCAGACCAGCCAGCTCCGTGAGCAGGCCGCCGCCCTGCGTGCCGAGCTGGACGCCGAGCAGGACCACGAGCACAGCGCGGAGGCGGGCCGATGACCACGGCGGCGACGAAGGCCGGCAGCCGTACGGCGAAGGCGAAACCGGCCACCATGGCGCAGGCCCTCGGGCGCGCCCTGCGCGACTCGATGGCCGAGGACCCCACCGTGCATGTGCTCGGCGAGGACGTCGGCACCCTGGGCGGGGTCTTCCGGATCACCGACGGGCTGGCCAAGGAGTTCGGTGACGACCGGTGCACCGACACCCCGCTGGCCGAGGCGGGCATCCTCGGGGCTGCGGTCGGCATGGCGATGTACGGGCTGCGGCCCGTGGTGGAGATGCAGTTCGACGCGTTCGCCTACCCGGCGTTCGAGCAGCTGATGAGCCATGTCGCCAAGATGCGCAACCGCACCGGGGGAGCCATGCCGCTCCCCATCACCGTGCGCGTTCCGTACGGCGGCGGGATCGGCGGTGTCGAGCACCACAGCGACTCCTCCGAGGCGTACTACATGGCCACCCCGGGCCTGCACGTCGTCACCCCGGCCACGGTGGACGACGCGTACGGCCTGCTGCGGGCCTCCATCGCCTCGGACGACCCGGTGGTCTTCCTGGAGCCCAAGCGGCTCTACTGGTCCAAGGCCGACTGGTCCCCCGAGGCCCCGGCGGCGGTTGAGCCGATCGGCCGGGCCGTGGTCCGCCGCACCGGGCGCAGCGCCACGCTGATCACGTACGGGCCCTCCCTGCCGGTCTGTATGGAGGCCGCCGAGGCGGCCGTCGCGGAGGGCTGGGACCTCGAGGTCGTGGACCTGCGCTCGCTGGTGCCGTTCGACGACGAGACGGTGGCCGCCTCGGTGCGGCGCACCGGACGCGCGGTCGTCGTCCACGAGTCCCCCGGCTTCGGGGGCCCCGGCGGCGAGATCGCGGCCCGGATCACCGAGCGGTGCTTCCACCACCTGGAGGCCCCGGTGCTGCGGGTGGCGGGCTTCGACATCCCGTATCCGCCGCCCATGCTGGAGCGGCACCATCTGCCGGGAGTGGACCGGGTGCTCGACGCGGTGGCGCGGTTGCAGTGGGAGGCGGACAGCTGATGGCCCAGGTGCTCGAATTCAAGCTGCCGGACCTCGGTGAGGGGCTGACCGAGGCCGAGATCGTGCGCTGGCTGGTGGAGGTCGGCGATGTCGTCGCCATCGACCAGCCCGTCGTGGAGGTCGAGACGGCCAAGGCGATGGTGGAGGTCCCCTGCCCCTACGGGGGCGTGGTGACCGCGCGCTTCGGCGAGGAGGGGACGGAACTCCCGGTCGGGGCACCGCTGCTGACGGTCGCGGTGGGCGCGACGGAGGCCCCTGCCTCTTCCTCTCCCGCCTCCTCCGGGGAGGACGGGGCGTCGTCCGCCGTGGACGAGCCTTCCGCCGGTTCCGGGAACGTGCTCGTGGGGTACGGGACCGGCGCGCCGGCCGCCCGGCGTCGGCGCATCCGGCCCGAGCGGGTCGGTGCCACCGCCGCTCCCGCACCCGCCGTTCCTGCGGCTGCCCAGGCCCCCGCGCCCGCCGCGGCCTCGGTCTTCGTGTCCGGTTCCGCGCCGGTCGGGGCCGGTGAAGCAGCCGGTGAGGTGAACGGTGAGGCGAACGGCCGGCCGGGGCCCGTGGCCGTGATCTCCCCGCTCGTACGCCGACTGGCCCGGCAGCACGAGATCGATCTGCGGCGGCTGACGGGGTCCGGGCCCGACGGGCTGATCCTGCGCTCCGACGTCGATTCCGCGATCCGGCGGGCGGGCGAGGCCGTTGAGGCGGAGCCCCGTACGGCTGCCGCGTCCGTCGCGGCGGAGGCGACGGCGGTCCGGGCGGGCGCGGCGGCTCAGGACGCCGAGCGGATTCCGTTGCGCGGGGTGCGCGGGGCGGTCGCCGACAAGCTGTCGCGCAGCCGGACCGAGATCCCGGACGCCACCTGCTGGGTCGACGCGGACGCCACCGAGCTGATGGCCGCCAGGGCCGCGATGAACGCCGCTTCGGGCCCCTCCGGCGGGCCCAAGGTGTCGGTCCTGGCCCTGCTGGCGAGGATCTGCACGGCGGCGCTGGCCCGGTATCCGGAGCTCAACTCCACCGTGGATACGGCCGCGCGGGAGATCGTGCGCCTGCCCGGCGTGCACCTCGGGTTCGCGGCGCAGACGGAGCGGGGCCTCGTCGTCCCGGTCGTCCGGGACGCGCACACCCGCAACGCCGAGTCGATCGGGGCCGAGATCGCCCGGCTGACCGAGCTGGCGCGGACCGGGAAGCTCAGCCCGGCCCAGCTGACCGGCGGCACGTTCACGCTGAACAACTACGGGGTGTTCGGGGTCGACGGCTCGACGCCGATCATCAACCACCCCGAAGCGGCCATGCTCGGCGTCGGCCGGATCATGCCCAAGCCCTGGGTGCACAACGGTGAGCTGGCCGTACGTCAGGTCGTCCAGCTCTCGCTCACCTTCGACCACCGGGTGTGCGACGGCGGAACGGCCGGGGGATTCCTCCGGTACGTGGCCGACTGCGTCGAGCAGCCCGCGGTGCTGCTGCGCACCCTGTAAGCGGCCCGGGCTCCCGCCGCTCACCCGGGAGCCCGCCGTCGCGCCGCCCGGTGACCCGTCACCGCGCGGACGCTCCCATCCGGACCCGGCCCTTGAGCCCATCCGGAGGGGCGCTCGCTCCGGACCAGCCCCTCGGGCCCACTCCGGAGCGGGCGCTCCCCTTCGGACCAGCCTCTTGAGCCGACCCCGGAGGGGGCGTCGGTCCGGGGCGCCGCCCATACTCGACGCATGACCGCCCATGACGTGATCGTTCTGGCCGGCGGAGCCGCCAAGCGGCTCGGCGGCGCCGACAAGCCGGCCGTGCGCGTCGGCGGCCGTACGCTGCTCGACCGGGTCCTCGCGGCCTGCCCCGGCGCGGGCACCACCGTCGTGGTGGGCGGTCGCAGGCCCACCTCCCGGCCGGTCGTCTGGACGCGCGAAGTACCGGAGGGCGGCGGCCCGTTGGCGGCCCTCGGAGCGGGGGTGCGGCTGACGGCGGCGGAGCGCGTTCTCGTCCTCTCCGCCGACCTTCCGTTCCTGGGCCCGGCCACGGTCGGCGCGCTCCTCGCCGCCGCAGATGAGGACGGCCGGGACGGCGCGCTCTGCACCGACCCCGACGGCCGCGACCAGCCGCTCGTCGCCGTCTACCGCGCGGAGCCGCTCCGCCGCGAGCTGGCCCTGCTCGCCACCGAGCACGGCTCCCTCGCCGGGCTGCCGCTCCGGCTGCTGACCGGGGAGCTGGATCTCGCCCGGGTCGACGCCGGGCCCCACGCCGCGTTCGACTGCGACACTTGGGAGGACATCGCCGCCGCCCGGGCCCGGATCAGGGAGCATGGGGCCGTGCTGGACGAATGGATCACCTCGGTCAAGAACGAACTGGGAATCGAACTCGACGTCGACACCGATGTCCTGCTCGACCTCGCCCGCGACGCCGCGCACGGGGTCGCCCGGCCCGCCGCCCCGCTCACGACCTTCCTGGTCGGGTACGCGGCGGCCGGGGCGAGCGCCGGTGCCGGGCCGGAGGAAGCCGCGGCGGCGGTCGCCGAGGCCGCGCGCAAGGCCACCGCGCTCGCCCTGCGCTGGGAGGCCGAGGCGGCGGAGAAGGGACCCCGGGCGGAACCGGGCGGCGAAGGGGCCGGGACGCCATGACCGGGGACGGCCTTTCCGGCAGCGACTCGGGGAACGGGCTTTCCGGCAGCTACGTGTTCGGCGGCGGTGACGATCCGTCCGGCGTCGACCTGTCCGACGGTGACCTGTTCGGTGACGACCTGTCCGGCGGCGGCGTGCCCGGTGGGAACAGCGCGACCGGCCGGACCGGCCCGACGGGGCCGGCCGGAACCACCGCCCCCGACAGCGCTGCGGCGCGTGCGGCGGCGGCCGAAGCCGAAGCCGAAGAGCTGGCCGTCGAGCAGGCCCTGGCGCTGGTGGGCAGCCGCACCCAGGCCCCCGCACACGACCGCACCCGGGCCCCTGGAAACGACCGCACCCGACCCGCCGGACATGACCACGTCCAGGCCCCCGGACACGACCGCACCCGGGCCGTCGGCCACACTCCCGGCCGCCCCGGCGAGCGGATGAACGGCCGGGCGCCGCGCGGCCAGGCACCCATCGGGGCCCCGGGTGCGGCGGACGAGCCGGGCCCGTCCCCGTACGCGGTCCCCTCCCCGTACACCGAGTCCGCACCCGACGGCCCCGCACCGGCCGCCGCTCCCCGCTCCACGCCCACCCACGAACCCGCTCCCGCACCCGCATCCGCCCCGAGGTCCCCCGCGCACGACCTCCCCTGGGACCGGGCGCGGGACGTTGCCGCGCGGGCCGGGCGGGGCGGGCCGACGGCCGCGATCCGGCTGCCGCTCGACCGCGCGCTGGGCCATGTCCTCGCCGAGCCGCTGGGCGCGCTCACCGATCTGCCGCCCTTCGACACCTCGGCCATGGACGGCTGGGCCGTCGCCGGGCCCGGCCCCTGGAGCTTCGACGAGGGCGCGGGGCTGCTCGCGGGGAACGGGCCCGCCACCGACGCGCTCCCCGACGGCACCGCCGTACGCATCGCCACCGGAGCCCGTACCCCCGCCGACACCACGGCGGTCGTCCGCAGCGAACACGCCCGCGTCGACCCGGCCAGGGGGCTGCTCTCCGCCCGGCGCCCCGTCGTCACCGGGCAGGACATCCGGCCCCGGGGCCAGGAGTGCCGCGCGGGCGACCACCTCGTACCGGCGGGAGCGGTCGTCACTCCGGCGGTGCTCGGGCTCGCGGCGGCGGCCGGGTACGACGCCCTGCCCGCCGTCCCCCGCCCCCGCGTCGACGTCCTCGTCCTCGGTGACGAACTCCTCGCCTCGGGCCTCCCGCACGACGGCCTCATCCGCGACGCCCTCGGCCCGATGCTCGGCCCCTGGCTGCGGGCCCTGGGCGCCGAGGTCTCGGCCCCCCGCCGCCTCGGGGACGACGCCGGGGCCCTGCGCGAGGCCCTCACCGCCTCCGACGCCGATGTGATCATCACCACCGGAGGCACCGCGTCCGGCCCGGTCGACCATGTCCACCCGGTTCTGGCAGACCTCGGCGCGGAACTGCTGGTGGACGGCGTCGCCGTACGCCCCGGCCACCCCATGCTGCTGGCGCGCCTCTCCCCCGAGGGGCCGCACATCGTCGGCCTCCCCGGCAATCCGCTCGCGGCCGTGTCCGGGCTCCTGACCCTCGCCGAACCGCTTCTCGCGGGGCTCGCGGGCCGTCCGGCCCAGGACGCGTACCGGGCCCTCGTCCACGCCGATGTGCCCGGACATCCGCATGACACCCGCCTCGTCCCCGTGGTCCACCGCGCGGGCCGGGCGGGCGGCCGGGACCATGTGGCGCCCCTGCGCTACAACGGCCCCGCCATGCTGCGCGGGATCGCGGCGGCGGACGGGCTGGCCGTCGTCCCGGCCGGCGGGGTACGGTCCGGCACCGAGGTGGAGATCCTCGATCTCCCATGGGCCCCGGCGGCGCCGTGGACGGAAGGGTGTTTCACGTGAAACTTCCCGGCCAGGACGCGATGGCCAGGCGGGCCGACGAACATGTCGTACCGACCCGGGTGATGCTTCCCCGGCGGGTCGTCGACGGCCCCGCGCGGCAGGTCGGCAAGCGGCTGCTGATGGCGCTGCTCGTGCTGGCCACGACGGTGCTGATCGTCTGGCTCGACCGCGCGGGCTACAACGACAACGCCGACGGCGAGGTCGATCTGCTGGACGCGGTCTACTACGCGACGGTCACCCTCTCCACCACCGGGTACGGCGACATCACCCCGTACAGCGACGGCGCCCGGCTGATCAACGTGGTGCTCGTGACACCGCTGCGCGTGATGTTCCTGATCATCCTGGTCGGGACCACTCTCGAAGTCCTCACGGAACGGACCCGCGAGGACTTCCGGCTGAAGCGTTGGAGATCCAACTTGCGTGACCACACCGTCGTCGTCGGCTTCGGGACCAAGGGCCGTTCGGCGATCCAGACCCTCTGCGCCACCGGCCTGCGGAAGGAGCAGATCGTCATTGTCGATCCGGCCTCCAAGGTGATCGAGGCCGCCAACGCCGAGGGCTTCACCGGCGTGCTCGGCGATGCCACCCGCAGCGATGTGCTCCTGCGGGCCGAGCTCCAGAAGGCGCGTCAGATCATCATCGCCACCCAGCGCGACGACACCGCCGTGCTTGTGGCGCTGACCGCGCGTCAGCTGAACCGTGGGGCCAAGATCGTGGCGGCGGTCCGCGAGGAGGAGAACGCGCCGCTGCTGCGCCAGTCCGGTGCCGACGCGGTGATCACCAGCGCCAGCGCCGCCGGACGGCTCCTCGGGCTCTCCGTCCTCAGCCCGAGCGCGGGCACGGTGATGGAGGACCTGATCCAGCAGGGCAGCGGCCTCGACCTTGTCGAACGGCCGGTGATAAAGGCCGAGGTGGGCAAGAGCGTCCGGGAGACCGAGGACCTGGTCGTCAGCGTGCTGCGCGGGCACCGGCTGCTCGGTTACGACGACCCGGCGGCCAGCCCGTTGCAGCTGACGGACCGGGTCATCACCATCGTGCGCGCCACCCCGCCGCCCGGCTCCGGCCCCTCGGGACCGTCCGGACCCTCCGGCCCGTCCCTGCCCCACCTGCCGATGCCGCCGCACCGCTCCTGACCGGCGGGTGGCACCGCAGACCGGGGCGGCGGGAGTAGCCTCGCGGCCATGTATGCGATCACGATCCCCGAACCCGGTGGCCCCGAGGCGCTCGTCTGGGCCGAGGTGCCCGATCCCGTACCCGGCGAGGGCGAGGTGCTCGTCGAGGTCGTCTCCGGTGCCGTCAACCGTGCCGATGTGCTCCAGCGGCAGGGCTTCTACAACCCGCCGCCCGGTGCCTCCCCCTACCCCGGTCTGGAGTGCGCGGGCCGGATCGCGGCGCTCGGCCCGGGGGTGACCGGCTGGGCGGTCGGCGACGCGGTGTGCGCGCTGCTGTCGGGCGGCGGGTACGCGGAGAAGGTCGCCGTACCGGTGGGCCAGCTCCTCCCCGTACCGGACGGTGTGGATCTGGCGACGGCGGCGGCGCTGCCCGAGGTGGCCGCCACCGTCTGGTCCAACGTCTTCATGATCGCCCACCTCCGCCCCGGCGAGACCCTGCTCGTCCACGGCGGTTCCAGCGGGATCGGCACCATGGCGATCCAGCTGGCGAAGGCGGTCGGCGCCCGGGTGGCCGTCACGGCGGGCAGCCCGCAGAAGCTCGCCGCGTGCGCGGAGCTCGGCGCGGACATCCTCATCGACTACCGCGAGCAGGACTTCGTCGAGGAGCTGGCGAAGGCGACCGACGGGGCCGGGGCGGACGTCATCCTGGACATCGTCGGCGCCAAGTATCTGGAGCGGAACGTGAAGGCGCTCGCCGTCAACGGGCGTCTCGCGATCATCGGGCTCCAGGGCGGGGTGAAGGGCGAGCTGAACCTCGCCGCCCTGCTGAACAAGCGGGCCGCCGTCACCGCGACCTCCCTGCGGGGCCGCCCGCTCGGCGAGAAGGCCGCGATCGTCGCCGCCGTACGCGAGCACGTGTGGCCGCTGATCGCCGACGGGGTGGTCCGGCCCGTCGTGGACCGTACGGTTCCGATGCGGGACGCCGCCGAGGCGCACCGGGTGCTCGAGTCCAGCGCCCACATCGGCAAGGTGCTGCTGCTCACGTCGGAGGCGTAGCAGGACCGGACGCGCAGAAACGCGGTGGGGCCCGGCACACACCGCCTCGGTGTGTGCCGGGCCCCACCGGTCGGCTGCGGACAGGACTACAGGTACGGGCCCGAGCGGATCGGGCCGTGCGGGTCCCCGCCGCCCTCCTCGTCCTCGTGGGCCATCCCGGGCGGCAGCGCACGGCGCATCTGCTCCAACTGGGCGCGGGCCGCCATCTGCTGGGCGAACAGCGCGGTCTGGATGCCGTGGAAGAGGCCCTCCAGCCAGCCCACCAGCTGGGCCTGCGCGATCCGGAGCTCGGCCTCGGAGGGCACCGAGTCGTCCGTGAACGGCAGGGAGAGCCGCTCCAGCTCCTCCACCAGCTCCGGTGCGAGGCCGTCCTCCAGCTCCTTGACGGAGCTGGCGTGGATCTCCTTGAGCCGGACCCGGCTCGCCTCGTCGAGGGGAGCCGCCCTGACCTCTTCCAGAAGCTGCTTGATCATGCTGCCGATGCGCATGACTTTCGCGGGCTGTTCGACCATTTCCGTCACCGGGACCTCGCGCGACTCGTCGTCACTGGCACCGCCGCCGACAGCCATTCCGTCCTGGCCCACGACAAGGACCTGCGGATGCTCCTGCGACCGGTCATTCCTCGGCATTTCCATGCCGCCATTGTCTCGCACACATGCCGTACACCACGTTGGTGCCCCCGGAAACGGATGATCCACCGTTTCCGGGGGCACCGGAGTGTCCTGGCCGCACCGGACAGGCGCGCTACCCCGCCCGCCGCGCTACCCCGCCGTTGCTACCCCGCCCGCCGGGCCAGCTTCAGCCGGGAGCTGGTGAGGGCGGCGGCCAGCAGTCCGGCCAGCACCGGGACGACCAGGGCCAGCAGCGCGATGGTCCCCCACGGCATCACGATCGGGGTGTACGCCGACTGCATCGGATCGACCCGCATGTCCGCGAGGGCCTCGCGCAGGTCGGTCAGCCGCAGGGCGATCGCGGGCACGAGCCCCGCCGCCGTCCCCAGCAGCACCCCGGTCAACGCGACGACCAGGCACTGGAACCCGGAGAGCGAGCGCCGTACGCCCGGGGGCGCGCCCACCGCGCTGAGCGTGGTGAGGTCGGCCTCCGCGTCGGCCTTGGACAGGCCCGTCGTGATGGCCGCCGCGCCCAGGGTCACCACCCCGGCGAAGAGGGCGAGGATCAGCAGGATCACCTCGTCGTCCTTCCGCTCTGCGGAGTTCGCGGTCATCACGTACGCGTTCTTTCCGGCCTGCTCCAACGCCGCGTCGACCGACTGCTGTTCGGCGTCCGTGGGTTCACGGGTGAGCGTGTAGATGCTGCCGAGCTCCTCGGAGCGCAGGCCGAGCCGGTCGGCCGTCTGCTGCGGCATGATCATCCGGATGCTCGGGGTGGCCGCGAAGCGGTCCGGCGCCACGTACACCTTCAGCCGCTCCGTGGTGGTGCGTGCCGTGCCGGGGTGCGAGGCGTGGTTCTTGTCGCGCTCGCTGTAGCGGTGGACGGCCTTGAGGGTGACCTCGCCGTCCTTCGCGTACGCCGGGTTGAGCAGCACCGGGACCCCTGCCGCCAGGGCCTTCGCCGCCGCCGGGTCGTCGAGCTTCACGTACGAGGTGAGCAGGGCGGCGTCCCCGACGACGATCTTGTTGCTGTCGCTGCCCAGGGAGATCATGGTGTGGTTCTCGTCCATGCAGGCGGGCGAGTTCATCAGCCGCTTGTGCTCGTCGGCCGAGATGCGCAGGGCGAGTTCCTTGGCGCCCTTGCCCTTCAGGGGGCAGGAGTGGGCCTTCCCGGTGGGTTTGACGAGTTCGAGGCTTCCGCAGCCGTCCTCCTCCTCGTAGTACACGGAGCAGTCGCTGCCTGCCCAGACCCGTCCGAGCCGCGCGGGTGCCCCGCTGACGGGGAGGTTCTGCTCGACGGCGGTCCGCGCGTGGGGCAGTTCGGCCTTCTGGGCGGGGTCGGCGGTGAGCAGGGCGGCGGTGCCCGCGGTGAGGTTGGGCTGGTGGTCGTACTCCTTCTCGGCGGTGCTGCTGCTGGTGTACGTGGCGATGGCGACGCTGCCCGCGACGGCCGCCATGACGGCGGCGACGGCGGGGGCGGTACGGCCCCGGTTGCGGGCCGCGTCGCGCAGGGCGATCCGGGGCGTCAGCGGCAGCCTGCGGCCGAGCCGCCCGAGGAAGCCGACGATCACCGGGATACAGCAGAGGAGCCCCAGTTCGGCGAGGACGGAACCGCCCGCGACCAGCGTCGTGTTGCCGCTGACGCCCCCGTACACCGCGACGGCCACGCCGCTCGCGAGCACGACGGAGCCGACGACCGGCAGCACCCGGGAGCCGCGGCGGACCCCGCGGTGCCCGGTGAGCGATTCGAGGACGGACTGACGGCCCGCCACGATCGCCGGGGCGAGTGCGGCGAGGACACCGGTGACCAGGCCGAGTACGGCGATGCCGAGGATCTCCCAGGGCCGTACGGTCAGTTCGCCGAAGCGGCTGCCTGCGAAGTCCTCGATCATCGGGCGGAACAGGGCGGTGAGGGCGAATCCGGCGCCGACGCCGACGACGGCACCGACCCCGCCGAGCACCGCGCCGCCCGCGAGCACCACGGCCCGGACCTGGCTGCGGGTGCCGCCGCAGGAGCCGACCAGGCCCAGCTGCCTGCGCGAGCGGCGGGCGCCCACGGCGAACGCCGGACCGGCCAGCAGCACGATCTCCAGCATGGCCATGGCCGCCACGGTGGCGGCCGCCGCGGTCAGTTCCGCGCTGCGGCTCTCCCCGCCCCACATCGTCGCGGCCATGGGGACCTCGGAGTCGGGCGGCGGGTCCAGGACGACCTGACGGGCCCGTACCACCACGCCCTTCTCATTGGCGGCGAGCACGTCCGGCCAGCTCACACCTGCCCCGGGCGGGCCCTGGACCAGCCACTCCACCACGTGGGTCTGGGGCGGCAGGATCTCCTTGTCCTCGTCCTTGTCCGCGGCCCTCTGCCACGGGGCGATGACCGCGCCGGGGAGGGCGAACAGGGACTCCTCGGCCAGCTCGGCGGGGAGCTCCACCGCACCGGTGAGGGTGTAGGTCTGCCCGGGGCCGCGCACGGTGACGCGGTCGCCGACGGAGAGCCCGGACGCCTTGATGAAGGCCCGGGTCGCCGCCATCTCGTTCCTGGCCTTCGGGTAGGCGCCGTCGGTCAGTTCGACCCGGCCGCGCAGCAGCGGGTCCGCGATGTCCAGCTCGGTGATCCGCGTGTCGGTGATGCCGTGGCGGGTCGTCACGGACGCGGGCACGGACTGCTCGGTGAGGTACCGCGAGCCCTTGGGGAAGGTCGCCGGTACGTCGACGGACTTCCGTTCGTCCTCGGGGAGCGTCTCCGGGGCGTCCTCGGGGAGCCCCCACAGGATGCCGTCGGGCATCTGCTCCAGCCGGACCGGGCCCATCCCCTGATCGGTGAACCGGGCGTCGGCCGCCCCCAGATCCGCCGTCAGCTCCTCCGCCACGGTGGGCACGGCGCTGCGGTACGTCAGGTCGGCGGCGGTCACACCGAGGACCGGCAGGGCGATCATCGCGACGACCAGAGCGCTGCGGCCCTTGGCCCGTAGGGCATCACGCCTGGCTATGCGGAAGGCGGCACGCCATCCGGAGAAGAGGCTCACTGGGCGGCCTCGGAAGCTCCTGCGGTCCCGCTGTTCCCGTTCGCTGCGCCGGTCCCGCCGGTCCCGCCGGTTCCGTTCGTTCCGGTGGCCTCGCTGACGCCCGCGAGCAGCGATTCGGCCCCGGTGGACACCGTCTGGTCGACGATCGAGCCGTCCCGGAGGAAGACGACCCGGTCGGCCCAGGCCGCGTACCGGGGCTCATGGGTCACCATCACCCCGGCCGCGCCCTGGTCGCAGCGGGTGCGCAGGAGGGCGAGGACGGTCTCGCCGGTCTCGGAGTCGAGGGCGCCGGTCGGCTCGTCGGCGAGCACGAGGCGCCGGTCGCCGACGAGCGCGCGGGCGATGGCGACGCGCTGCTGCTGGCCGCCGGACATCTCGTCGGGGAAGCGGTCGGCTATCTCGGTCAGCTTCAGCTCGGCCAGCGCGGCGAGGGCCTCCTTGCGGGCCTTGCGCACGGAGACGCCGTCGAGTTCGCGGGGCAGCGCGATGTTCTCGGCGGCGGTCAGGGCGGGGATGAGGTTGTAGTCCTGGAAGACGTACCCGACGCTGCGGCGGCGCAGGGCGGCGATGCCCTTGCGGCCGAGGGAGGCGATGTCCTGGCCCTCGATGACCACCTGGCCGCTGGTGGCGGTGTCGAGCCCGCCGGCCAGGGTCAGCAGGGTGGACTTGCCGGAGCCGGAGGGCCCCATGACGGCGACCAGCTCGCCCGGGTACACGGCGAGGCTGATCCCGCGCAGCGCGTGGACCTCGGCGATGCCGGAGCCGTGGGTACGGGTCAGCGCCCGCAGTTCGAGCACGGGGGCGCCGACGGGCGTCCCGGAGGGCGGTGGCGGTGATGTCGTGACGGGCGAGGACATGGTGGGTGGTTCCCCCTAGGAAGACGCGCTGATCAGGAAGTGCGAACAGGACAGGGAAGTGCGAACAGGACAGGAAGGCCCGGGCCCCGTTGTTCCGCGGAGCGGGACGAGAGGAAGGCGCGGCTCAGCGCCTGGCCTTCGTCCGCCCGGTCAGGGAGCGGGCCGGTCCGCGCGTGGGCGCGGGGCCGGGGTCGCACGAGGGCTCGGTGGCGGCGGCCTCGGCGAGGCGGACGAGCCGTGCTTCGCAGTGGTCGAGCCAGCGCGCCTCGGCTTCCGCCTGGAAGATCAGCTGCTCCACCACGAGGAGCCAGGCCACCTCGTCCCGGTTGGCCGGGACGTCGGTCAGGGCCTGGGCCTTGAGCCGGGTGTAGTCCTGCATGGCCTTGAGGGTGTGGTGGCGCTGGGACTGGATGACCTCGCGGATGTCGACCCCCGGGGCTCCCACGGCCATGGCGAGCTTGATGGCCAGCTCGTCGCGGGGCGGGCTGGTGCGGTCCACGGGGGTCCCGAACCAGCTCTGCAGCTCGGCCCGGCCGTCGTCGGTGATCGCGTAGAGGTCGTGCCCGGCGTCGTCGGCCCCCTCCTGCACGACCATGCCGTCGCGCTCCAGGCGGCTGAGCGTCGTATAGACCTGGCCGACGTTCAGGGGCCAGGTGGAGCCGGTGCGGGACTCGAACTCGGTGCGGAGCTGAGAGCCGTACCGAGGGCCCCGCTCCAGGAGGGCCAGCAGCCCGTGACGAATCGACATACTGAGTATGTATACCGAGTATGTTGGTCCTGGCAAGTCACTGCGGCGGTACGGGGACGGGGCGCGGAACCTCCGGGGCGACGGGTGGAGCGCTCAGTCCGAGCGGCGCAAGCGGAGTGCGAGGAAGCTGAGGCCGATGCCCACCAGGGCGATGCCCGCACCCAGCGAGACCTGCTGGACCTGGCGTACGGCTGCCGCGTCCATGGCGCGTGCGGCCGGGGTTCCGGGCTCGCTGAACGCCTCGGACGGCGGGGCGGAAACCGGCAGGTCGACGGCGACTTCCTCCGGCTCGCCCGACGGTTCCGGCGGTTCCGGCGGCTCGGCCCGCGCGGGCTCCAGCGGGGGCAGCGAACGCCCGGGGCGTGCCTTCCCGGCCCCGGCCTCGCGCCCGGCCAGGGGTGCGGTGGACCCCGAGACCTCGACCGAACCGGAATGGGTCGGGGTGGGGGAGGGCGAGTCCTCGGGCGCCGGTGCGCCGTCCACGTACTCCGGAACGTCGGAGGGGGTGCCGCCGGGCTCCAGGGCCGTCGAGCCGAGGACGCCGGACGGCAGGGGCAGCGGTGCGTCGGACGGAACGGCCGAGGAGGAAGAGGAGGAAGAGGAGGAAGGCGTGGCGGGGGGTGCCGCGTCCGAGGGGGGCGGCGGGGTGGCGGAGCTCGACGCCCCGGGGGGCACCGCGGTGACGGACGGGCTGTCGGCCACCGCCGACGAACCGTGCGCGGTCCCGCTCAGCGGCCCCGACGGCCCCAGCACCGCGCCGACCGCCACCAGCAGACAGACCGCGCACCTCGACGACCACACGGCCGGAAGTCCTGGAGCCATGAGATCAGCGTCACATGTGCTCCTCCATCCGGCATCCCGGACGGGCGAGGAGGAGAAATCCGGACATCCGGAGCCGCCGGGCGGTCCGGAACGGCGAACAAGCGGTGATCGGCGGTCCCGTAACGACCGTAACGATCAGAAAGGATCGCCTCGTGGCGGTCGGGTCGGGAAGCCCGCCCCATCGAGACCTTCAGTCAGGAAGCCCGCCCCGTGGAGATCTTCAGCTCGAAGTGGGCGCCGCGCTCGGAGACCGCCGTGCCCGAGGACGGGAACTGCCCGACGACCTGGCCCTCCGCGTAGGTGTTGCCCGGCTCCTCGATCTCCTTGATCGTCCAGCCGGCGGCGGCCGCGCACTCCTTGGCGGAGAGGATGTCCTTGTAGACGAAGTTCGGCGCCTGGACCTTCTTCGGGTCGTTGGAGTCCTCCGTGGCGTCCGTGCAGGCCGTGGTCTTCATCGTCCGGTTGCGCTCCGGCGGCCGGTAGTCCTCGTCCGTGGTGTTCTCGCTGGTGCCCGGGTCGCCGCCCTTGCCCGCCTCGTCGTCCTTGCCCTTGTCCTGGAGGGAGAGCGCGGTGATCAGGCCGCCGACGGCCAGGAGCGCGACGACGATCGCACCGACGACGACCGGCATGTTCCGCTTGCCGGAGGAGCCGCCCGCGGGGCCGACGGCCGTCTGGTGCTGCGGGTTGATCGTGTACGGCGGCGGGGTCTGGTGGGCGAGCGGACCCGGCGTCGGGTAGCTCGGGCCTGCCTGCGGGTAGCCGTAGCCCTGCGCGGGCGTCGGCTGGCTGTACGGCCCCGGCTGGTGCGGCTGGTGCGGCTGCGGGTGCTGGTGTGACTGCTGGTGCTGCGGATGCGGCTGGTACGGGGTCTGGACGCCCTGCGGCGCGGGGGTGGCCTGGTCCACGGGTGGGAAGACCGCCGAGCCGACGCCCGCACCGCTGTTGGCCGGTCCGCCGCCCGCCACGATCACCGGGGCGCCGGTCTGGCCGCCCGAGGCGTTCAGCACCCGCGCGATCTCGTCCCGCATCGCGGCGGCGCTGGGGAAGCGCTCGTTCGGGTTCTTCTTGAGGGCGCGGGCCACCAGCGCGTCCACCGCCGGGGTGACCGACCGGTTGATGCTGGACGGCGCGACCGGCTCCTCCTGCACATGCGCGTACGCGATGGCGAGCGGGGAGTCGGCGTCGAACGGGAGGCGGCCGGTGAGCAGCTGGAAGAGCATGATCCCGACCGAGTACAGGTCGGAGCGGGCATCGACACCGCGGCCGAGGGCCTGCTCGGGGGAGAGGTACTGCGGGGTGCCGACGACCATGCCGGTCTGGGTCATCGAGGTGACGCCGGACTGCATGGCGCGGGCGATGCCGAAGTCCATGACCTTCACGACGCCGCGCTTGGTCATCATCACGTTGCCGGGCTTGATGTCGCGGTGGACCAGGCCCATCTCGTGGCTGGTCTCCAGCGCGGCGAGCACGTCCGCCGTCACCTTGAGGGCCTTGTCGGCGGGCATCGCCCCGTACTGCCGGATGTCGGAGGCCAGCACCGAGCCGAGCGGCTGCCCCTCCACGTACTCCATGACGATGTACGGCATCAGCGCGCCGCCGAGCTCGTCCTCGCCCGTGTCGAAGACCGAGACGATGTTGGTGTGCTGGAGCTTGGCGACGGCCTGCGCCTCGCGCCGGAACCGCTCGCGGAACGACTGCTCGCGCCCCAGCTCGGTGTGGAGGGTCTTGATCGCGACCTGGCGGTCCAGGGCGGAGTCGTAGGCCAGGTAGACGGAGGCCATCCCGCCCTCGCCGAGCAGGTCGCGCAGCTGGTAGCGGCCGCCTGCCACCGCGCCGCCCGCGTAGCGGCCCTGTGCGCCGTCCTGGCTCATGACTTGCATCCCCCTCGGCGGCGCGCTCTGCGCACGCGATGTTTCTGTAGGACGTGGTCGCGCGCGACGCGGTTCCGTTTGACGCGATTACGCGCCAAGTCTGCCCGAGGGGTCCGACACGTCAAGCCGGGTGCCCGTTCCGTGACCCTCCGCACAAGAAGCGTCTCGGAAGCGTTACAGGAAAAACGTGCTCGGGGGATGTGAGGCGCGCCGGGCGGTCGGATGATCGGTCCGGTGCGGAACCTGGGTGTCCGGTGAAGGCTGTAGCGTGACGTGGCAATGCAGCAAGGCACCGTGAGAACCCGCGGACGCGCGGACAGATACGACGGCGAGGACTGATGGCACCCGATTCCGAAGCAAACGGCGGCGGAGTCTCGGATGGCTCCGACGCCTGGGGTGTCGGCGGCGTCGTCGGCGACGGGCGTTACCGGATGACCTACCGGCTCGGCCGGGGCGGCATGGCGGAGGTCTACGCGGCGGAGGACGTCCGGCTCGGACGCACGGTCGCGGTGAAGCTCCTCCGCTCCGACCTGGCCGAGGACCCGAACTCCAAGGCCCGCTTCACGCGCGAGGCGCAGTCGGTCGCCGGGCTCAACCACCATGCGATCGTCGCCGTGTACGACTCCGGCGAGGACACCGTGGGCGGCCAGACCGTCCCGTACATCGTGATGGAGCTGGTCGAGGGCCGCACCATCCGCGACCTCCTCCTGACCGCCGAGGCGCCCCCGCCCGAGCAGGCGCTGATCATCGTCTCGGGGGTGCTGGAGGCGCTGGCCTACTCGCACCAGCACGGCATCGTGCACCGGGACATCAAGCCGGCCAACGTCATCATCACGGACTCGGGCGCGGTCAAGGTGATGGACTTCGGCATCGCCCGGGCGCTGCACGGCGCCCAGTCGACGATGACCCAGACCGGCATGGTCATGGGCACGCCGCAGTACCTCTCCCCCGAGCAGGCGCTCGGCAAGGCCGTCGACCACCGCTCCGACCTGTACGCCACCGGCTGCCTGCTCTACGAACTGCTCGCGCTGCGGCCCCCGTTCACCGGTGAGACCCCCCTCTCGGTGGTCTACCAGCATGTCCAGGACATGCCGGTGCCGCCGTCCGAGGTCTCGGACGTGGTCCCGCCGGAGCTGGACGGGCTGGTGATGCGCTCGCTGGCGAAGGACCCGGACGACCGGTTCCAGAGCGCCGAGGAGATGCGGGGGCTGATCCAGTACAGCCTCCAGATGCTCCAGGTGCAGGGCGGCCACACGGGGACGTGGAACACCGGTCCGGTCGCGCACCACGAGGGCGGCCAGACCCCGCCGCACGGATTGACGGGTTCCACCCGCGCGATGGGCCACCCCGTGCACGGGGACACCTCGCAGGGCCCGATCCTGCCCCCGTACAACCCGGACGACGGCGGCTACGACGGCGGTCAGCGGTCCGGGGGGCGACGTGGCCGGATGTGGCTGTTCGTGGCGCTCGCCCTGATCGCGATCGGTGCCGGAGTCGCCTTCGCGATCAGCGCGTCGAAGGGCGACGACAACGAGAAGAAGCCGGTGGCGCCGTCCACCTCGGCAACGCCTTCCCCGGAGAAGCCCTCGCCGACCCCCTCCGACGAGGAGAAGAGCGAGGAGCCGGAGCCGCCGAGCAACTCCGGAGGCGGCTGGACCCAGCCCAACCCGCCGCCGTACACCCCGCCGCCGACCCAGAGCCAGCCCTCGTTCACCCCGACCCCGACCCCGTCCGAACCGGACCCCGGGACGACGGACGGCAACACCAACGAGGGCACCACGGGCGAACCGACCGGCGACCCCGTCGACCCGACGACCGACCCGGGCACACCGGGCGGCGGCAACGGCGGCGAGCCCGGCGGCTCCGAGGGCGCGAACGCGGGCGCCAACGCCGGTACGGGGGACACGGCCGGCCCGTCGGCAGGGGGCACCACCCCTTAGGGACGGAGCAGACCCGCGTCACCTTCATCAGCGCACGAGGCACCCCGGCCCTCACTCCGTGAAGGCCGCGCACACCGCCTCGTACTCACGGGTCCACCACACCGCCAGGGCCGACACCGCGGGGAACTGCGGGTCGGCCCTTCGGTCGTCCAGGCGGTAGCGCCAGCGGAGTATCCAGAAGTCGTTGAGCCGCTCCCACCACACCCGGTGCACGGCGGCGGCCAGTTCGGCCGGGTCCGCGCCCGCCGCACGCCGGTACGCGCGGGCGTACGCCCGTACCTTCGGCAGGTCCAGCTCCCCGCCCGGCTGCACGAAGAAGATCGCCGCCGCCCGGACCGCCTCCTCGGCGCGCGGCTGCACGCCCAGCCGGTCCCAGTCGACGATGGCGACCGGATCGGCGCCCCGGTAGAGGAGGTTGAGCGGGTGGAAGTCCCCGTGCACCCACCCGGTGGCGGGCCCGTCCGGGGTCGGCGGCCGGCGGTGGGCGTGGAGCTCCAGCAGGGCGCGGCGCTCCACGAGCCGGTGCACGGCGAGCTCGTCGAAGGCGTCGCGCGGGGTGTCCCGGGGCCGCTGCCCCCGCGCCACGGCCAGCAGCTCGTCGATCAGCGCGAAGGTGTCGGCGGCGTGCGGGCTGCCGTACCCGGCGGGTAACGGCCCGTCGGACGGCCCGGGTTCACCGTCCGTCGGCATGACCTGCTCAAGAGCGGTGTGTACGACTCCGAGGAGCGTCCCGAGACGCCGGGACTGGTGGGGGGTGAGCTGGGACCCGACCCGGTGCAGTCCGTCGACCCAGGGGTGCAGGGCGTAGCAGCTCTCACCGATCACCGTGACCGTGGTGCCGTCCGCGTCGGTCAACGGCGGGACGACGGGCACCCCGAGGGAGGCCAGCCGCTGGGTGGCCCGGTGCTGGCGCACGATCGTGGCGCGTTCCCCGGTGGCGTCGTCGATGTGCTTCTTGTCCAGGTGGTGCTTGAGGAAGTAGGAGCCGCGGGTGGTGGACACGCGGTATCCGTGGTTCAGGAGGCCCTTGGTGATCGGCTCGCAGGCGAGCGGTTCACCCACCTCCGGGTAGCGGCGCAGCACCTCGCCGACCGGAGGAACTGGTGGGCGGGTTACATATGAGCGCGGCACTTACCAAATGGTAGATCACGCTGCGTGGCGGACAAGCTGACTTGCGTCGAAGTCCAGAGTGTGCTCTGTGGCGAAGTGCGGATCGATCCGGAGGTAGGCCGGGGCGAAGGGTTCGCCGTTGGCGCGCAGGGGGGCGGCGCCGAAGAGTTCCGCCTGCTCGGGGCAGGGGTGGACGATCTCGGCGGGCCCGGTGAACTGCACCGACCACAGGTCCCCGCTGCCGCTGCCGCCGTCGCCGTGGTCCGGCGCGGCCGCGTTGTAGTTGTCCGCCCCGTAGGCGACGACGCTCCCGTCGCACGCCTCGTGGTAACCGAAGCCGCTGTGCATCCGCAGCAGGATGCGGCCGTCGCACACCACGTGCCGGGCCACCGCCAGGAACGGCAGGGCGCGCATGCTGGTGGCCAGGCGGCCGTAGGGGACCCGGCGGAGCAGCTCCAGCGCCGTGGGCGCGGGGGTTTCGTCGGTGGGCATACGGTCCACTGTCCGGTACGCGTAGGGGCCGGGTAAGAGTCCCCGGCCCCGGGTGGACCGGGACCAAAGTCCCTCGGGGCCTGCCGGGGCGGCCGGTTGCCGGCTCAGCGGCGCTCGGCCTGGAGCCGGGCGACGTACGCGGCGGCCTGCGAGCGGCGCTCCATGCCCAGCTTGGACAGCAGGCTGGAGACGTAGTTCTTGATGGTCTTCTCGGCGAGGTGCAGCCGCTCCCCGATGACCCGGTTGGTCAGCCCCTCCCCGATCAGGTCCAGGATCTTGCGCTCCTGCTCGGTGAGGTTGGCGAGCCGGTCGTCGCCCTTGGCGGTGCCGCCGTCGCGCAGCCGCTCCAGCACCCGGGCGGTCGCCACGGGGTCCAGCAGGGATTTCCCGGCGGCGACATCCCGTACGGCATTGAGCAGCTCATTCCCGCGGATCGCCTTGAGCACATATCCCGACGCCCCGGCCATGATCGCGTCGAAAAGGGCCTCGTCATCGGCGTACGAGGTGAGCATCAGGCATTTGATGTTCTCATCCAGCGAACGGACCTCCCGGCACACCTCGACCCCGCTGCCGTCGGGCAGCCGGACGTCGAGCACCGCCACATCGGGGCGGGTCGCCGGGATTCTGACCAGGGCGTCGGCGGCCGTTCCGGCCTCGCCGACCACCTCGATGTCCGGTTCGGAGGCGAGCAGCTCATGGACGCCACGCCGGACGACCTCATGATCGTCGAGCAGAAATACCGTGATTTTTCCATCTTCGCGCACGGTCGCAGTCTCACATACTCGCCTCTCCTCCGCTCTTCCCAGCCGCTGATCCGCGGGATAACGTGCCGTTGTTCCGGCGGCCTGCAAGGCTGTTCCCAGTGCTGTGACCAGCAGAGCTTCGTGATTTTTTCGATTTACTTGGAAATCCAAGCAAAAACGCAGGTCAGATAGGGTTTCGCAGTTATGCGATGCACTGGGTAACGTGCCTATGACAGGGCGCTCGCCGGGGCACCTGTCACGCCTGTATCCCGGCCGAGAAGCACCCACCCCGTGCACGGGTCCGGACACAGGCGAGCCGCACTGGTTCCCGGCAGACCCCGGGGGCCGGACCGACGGAGGAGCACGCACGTGACCGTGGAGAGCACTGCCGCCGCGCGTAAACCGCGACGCGCCAGTAAGCGGACCAGCGCCGCGAAGAAGCCGCAGAGTTCCGAGCCCCAGCTCGTGCAGCTGCTGACGCCCGAGGGCGAACGCGTCGAGCACCCGGACTACAGCATCGACCTGAGCGCTGACGAGCTGCGCGGCCTGTACCGGGACATGGTCCTCACCCGCCGCTTCGACGCCGAGGCGACCGCCCTCCAGAGGCAGGGGGAGCTGGGCCTGTGGGCCTCGCTGCTGGGCCAGGAGGCCGCGCAGATCGGCAGCGGCCGGGCGCTGCGCGACGACGACTACGTCTTCCCGACCTACCGCGAGCACGGCGTGGCCTGGTGCCGCGGGGTCGACCCCACCAACCTGCTGGGCATGTTCCGCGGGGTGAACCACGGCGGCTGGGACCCGACCACCAACAACTTCCACCTGTACACGATCGTCATCGGCTCGCAGACCCTGCACGCCACCGGCTACGCCATGGGCGTCGCCAAGGACGGCGCGGACTCGGCCGTGATCGCGTACTTCGGTGACGGCGCCTCCAGCCAGGGCGATGTCGCGGAGTCGTTCACCTTCTCCGCCGTCTACAACGCCCCGGTCGTCTTCTTCTGCCAGAACAACCAGTGGGCCATCTCCGAGCCCACCGAGCGCCAGACCCGCGTGCCGCTCTACCAGCGCGCGCAGGGGTACGGCTTCCCCGGCGTCCGGGTCGACGGCAACGACGTACTGGCGTGTCTGGCCGTGACCCGTTCCGCGCTGGAGCGGGCCCGGCGCGGTGAGGGCCCGACCCTGGTCGAGGCGTTCACGTACCGCATGGGCGCCCACACCACCTCCGACGACCCGACGAAGTACCGGGCCGACGACGAGCGGGCCGCGTGGGAGGCCAAGGACCCGATCCTGCGGCTGCGCACATACCTGGAGAACTCCGGCCACGCCGACGAGGCGTTCTTCGCCGAGCTGGAGACGGAGAGCGAGACCCTCGGCAAGCGCGTACGCGAGGTGGTGCGGGCGATGCCCGACCCGGAGCCGCTGTCCCTGTTCGAGCACGCCTACGCCGACGGCAACTCCCTCGTCGACGAGGAGCGGGCCCAGTTCGCCGCCTACCAGGCATCGTTCGCAGACTCCGCCGAGGAGGGCAAGTAGCCATGGCCGTGGAAAAGATGTCCATCGCGAAAGCGCTCAACGAGTCGCTGCGCCTGGCCCTCGACACCGACCCCAAGGTCCTCATCATGGGCGAGGACGTCGGAAAGCTCGGCGGGGTCTTCCGGATCACCGACGGCCTCCAGAAGGACTTCGGCGAGGAGCGGGTCATCGACACCCCGCTCGCCGAGTCCGGCATCGTCGGCACCGCGATCGGCCTGGCCCTGCGCGGCTACCGCCCGATCGTCGAGATCCAGTTCGACGGCTTCGTCTTCCCCGCGTACGACCAGATCGTCACGCAGCTCGCGAAGATGCACGCCCGCGCGCTCGGCAAGATCAAGCTCCCGGTCGTCGTCCGTATCCCGTACGGCGGCGGCATCGGCGCGGTCGAGCACCACAGCGAGTCCCCCGAGGCGCTCTTCGCGCATGTGGCGGGCCTGAAGGTGGTCTCTCCCGCCAACGCGAGCGACGCCTACTGGATGATGCAGCAGGCCGTCCAGAGCGACGACCCGGTCATCTTCTTCGAGCCCAAGCGGCGTTACTGGGACAAGGGCGAGGTCGACACCGAGTCCATCCCCGGCCCGCTGCACAAGGCCGTCACCGTCCGCGAGGGCAGCGACCTGACGCTCGTCGCGTACGGCCCGATGGTGAAGGTCTGCCTGGAGGCGGCCGCCGCCGCCCAGGAGGAGGGCAAGTCGGTCGAGGTCCTGGACCTGCGCTCGATGTCCCCGATCGACTTCGACGCCATCCAGACGTCGGTCGAGAAGACCGGCCGGCTCGTCGTCGTCCACGAGGCGCCCGTCTTCTACGGCTCCGGCGCGGAGATCGCCGCCCGGATCACCGAGCGCAGCTTCTACCACCTGGAGGCCCCCGTCCTGCGGGTCGGCGGCTACCACGTGCCCTACCCGCCGGCCCGGCTGGAGGAGGAGTACCTGCCGGGCCTGGACCGGGTGCTCGACGCCGTCGACCGCTCGCTTGCGTACTGAGGGATTGGGGTCGTGACGACGATGACACAGACGTCCGCTCGCTTCCGCGAGTTCAAGATGCCCGACGTGGGCGAGGGGCTCACCGAGGCCGAGATCCTCAAGTGGTTCGTCCAGCCCGGTGACACGGTCACCGACGGCCAGGTCGTGTGCGAGGTCGAGACGGCGAAGGCGGCCGTGGAGCTGCCGATCCCGTTCGACGGCGTGGTGCACGAGCTGCGGTTCGGCGAGGGTACGACGGTCGATGTCGGCCAGGTGATCATCACGGTGGACGTGGCGCCGGGCAGTACGGAGGAAGCCCCTCCGGCCCCCGCTGCTTCGGCGGCTCCTGCCGCTCCCGCCGCCCCTGCCGCTCCGGCTGACGAACCGAAGGCCCGTACGCCGGTCCTCGTCGGCTACGGAGTCGCGGAGTCCTCCACCAAGCGCCGCCCGCGCAAGGGGGCCGCCGCTCCTGAGGCGGCCGCGGTCGCGGCGGCGGTCCAGGCGGAGCTGAACGGCCACGGTTCTCCTGCGGCTGCTCCTGCTCCTGCGGCTGATGCCTCTCCGGTGGCCCGCCCGCTGGCGAAGCCGCCGGTACGGAAGCTGGCCAAGGACCTGGGTATCGACCTGGCGACGGTGGTGCCGACCGGCAAGGACGGCATCATCACCCGCGAGGACGTGCACGCGGCGGCTTCTCCGGCTCCGGCTTCTGCGGCTTCTCCGGCCGAGGCGCCTTCGGTTGCCGAACCGGTCGCGGTGTCCGCCACCGAGGCACCGGCCGTCACGGCCTCGGCCCGCGAGACCCGCATCCCCATCAAGGGAGTCCGCAAGGCGATCGCGCAGGCGATGGTGGGCAGTGCCTTCACCGCGCCGCACGTGACCGAGTTCGTGACGGTCGACGTGACGCGCACGATGAAGCTGGTGGCGGAGCTCAAGGAGGACAAGGAGATGGCGGGGGTGCGGGTCAACCCGCTCCTGATCATCGCCAAGGCCCTCCTGGTCGCGATCAAGCGGAACCCCGAGGTCAACGCGGCCTGGGACGAGGCCAACCAGGAGATCGTGCAGAAGCACTACGTCAACCTGGGCATCGCGGCGGCCACCCCGCGCGGTCTGATCGTGCCGAACATCAAGGACGCGCACGACAAGACGCTGCCGCAGCTCGCGGCGGCCCTGGGCGAGCTGGTCGCCACGGCGAGGGACGGCAAGACGTCCCCGGCGGCGATGGCGGGCGGCACGGTGACGATCACCAACGTCGGCGTCTTCGGCGTCGACACGGGCACCCCGATCCTCAACCCGGGCGAGTCCGCGATCCTGGCGGTCGGCGCGATCAAGCTCCAGCCGTGGGTCCACAAGGGCAAGGTGAAGCCGCGTCAGGTCACCACGCTGGCCCTGTCGTTCGACCACCGCCTGGTCGACGGCGAGCTGGGCTCCAAGGTGCTGGCCGATGTGGCGGCGATCCTGGAACAGCCGAAGCGCCTGATCACCTGGGCGTAGCGTTCTTGCCGGTGGGCCCGTACGTCTTCGAGGCGTACGGGCCCACCGTCGTGTCTGCCGCCGCCGTTCACCGTACGGAGAGCTCGGCGAAGACGGACTTGCCGACGGTACGGGGCTCGACGCCCCATCGGTCGGCGAGCCGAGTGACGATCAGGAGCCCGAGCCCGTAGCAGTCGGCGCCGGGCTGCCGGAGGCGGGGCAGCCGCTCACCGCGCGGATCACTGACGGCGACGCGGAGGGCGGCGGCGGTGAGGGTGAGGTCGACCCGGATGAGCCGCCCCCTGACAGCCCCGTGCAGCAGGGCGTTGGTGGCCAACTCGCTGACGATCACGGCCGCGTCCCCGGCCATTCCGGGCAGCCCCCGCTGAAGGACGAGCCGAGCGGTCCGGTGCCGGCTGAGAGCGACGCTGCGAGCGGTGGGCGCGTAGTCGACCCGGTCCTTGCGGAGAACGGGCTCGGGGGCGGGGGCGGAGATCTCCTGGGCTGCGGTCATGGTCGCGTGCCTCCGGGGTGGGGTGGGCGGTGGCTCTGTCGCGTCTGCGTGTGGGCAGGACGGTGCGCTTCCGCCGGGTTGGTTCCGCTGTGCGAGCGGTGGAACACCGACGGTAGTGGTGTAGTTGCTCGCGCAGAAACAAGTTCGAGCAGAAAATTCTCTGCCCTAGTTGGTGTTCGAAGGCTGCGAGTCCCAGACTTGGTCCACTCGACTGAGGGGATGCGACGTGGCAGGCAGTAATCCGGATCGAGGCCGGACGGTCTCCACCGTGCTGGGACGCCGTCTCGGCGGTGAGTTGCTGCGGATGCGGGAGGCATGCGACCTGCGGCAGTCGCACGCGGCGGACGCGCTGACGGCGTCGGTGGCCAAGGTCGCCAAGATCGAGCGGGGCCTCGTACCGATACGGGACCCCGACATCCGCGCCCTGTGCCACCTGTACGGCATGGCCGACGCCGATGCCATCGACAGGCTGCTGGCCCTGGCGAAGGCGGACCGCGAGCGCCGCAAGGCGAGCGGCTGGTGGAACCAGTACCCGGGACTTCGGTCCATGGTCGAGTACGCGGCTCTGGAGGACATCGCGACCAGCGTCCGTACCTGGCAGCTCGCCATCGTTCCTGGGCTGTTGCAGACGGCCGACTACGCCAGGGCGCTTGCCGTGGGCAACGGATCGTGGGAGGACCCCGATGAGGTCGAGCCTTTCGTCGAAGCCCGGATGACCCGACAGGCGCGACTGGCCGGGGAGAATCCGCTTGAGCTGTGGGCAGTGGTCCACGAGGCGGCGCTGCGCCAACTCGTCGGCGGGCGTGAGGTGATGAAGGAGCAGCTGGGCCACCTCTTGGACATGGCCCGGCAGCCGAACGTGAAGCTTCAGGTCACGCCCTACCTCGCGGGTGCCCATCCGGGCATGACGAGTGCCTTCACCATCGTGTCGTTCGCCGAACCGGGAGCGCTGGATGTGGTCCGCATGGACACCACCTCGACCGCGCTCTGGCTGGAGAGCGATACTGATGCGGAGCGCCACGCCCAGCTCTTCGACCGCATCAGCCGTTTGGGGCTCGCGCAGCGCAACTCGGTCAGAACGATCGACGGCATTCTCAAGGAGTTGTAAGGCCCGTGCCCGCGTACAAGTTCGTCAAGTCGAGTTACAGCGGCGGCAACGCAGAGCAGGAGTGCGTCGAAGTGGCCCGCAACATCCCCCGTACCGTCGCCGTCCGCGACTCCAAGCGCCCTGGTGGCCCTGTCGTCACCGTCGCGCCTGCCGCGTGGGGCGCCTTCACGGCCGATCTGCGTCGGCAGTTCTGACCGTTCACGGGCAAGCATTCTCAAGAGGAGGAACGAATGAGCAAGTTCCGCTTCAAGAAGTCCAGCTACAGCGAGCCGACCGGCGAGTGCGTTGAAGTGGCCCGCAACGTTCCACGCATCGTCGCCGTCCGTGACTCCAAGGACCCAAGTGGGCCTGTACTCACCGTTTCCGCCGTCGCCTGGGGCGCTTTCCAGGCGACGTTGCTGGGGGATATGTAGATATGGCGGAGAGCGCCGGAGGAAGGTCGGTGCGCGTGAGCGGCTTCCGCTTCGAGAAATCCAGTCACAGTAGCGGCGACGGTGAGTGCGTCGAGGTCGCCCGCAACATCCCCACCACCATCGCCGTCCGCGACTCAACGCGCCCCGGCGGCCCGGTCGTCACCGTCGCGCCCGCCGCGTGGGACGCCTTCACGGCCGACCTGCGTCGGCCGCAGCAGCCGTAGGCCCGTACGCCGTCACGTGAACCGCGAAGGGGCCCGGCCCGCACACACCGTGCGGGCCGGGCCCCTTGCTCGTACGCGCGGGTCGGTTACTTCTTGAACCCGTAGTCCATGAGCTTCTTCGCGTCGGCGGTGCGGTTCGCCTCGGAGGACGACGTGAGCACCGTACCGATGACGGTCTTGCCCTTGCGGGTCGCCGCGAAGACCAGGCAGTACTTGGCGGTCGGGCCGGAGCCCGTCTTCACGCCGATCGCTCCGCTGTAGCTGCTCAGCATCTTGTTGGTGTTGGTCCACGACATGGTGCGCTTGCCACCGTTCTTCATGGTGACCGACTGCTTCGTGGACTTCGTCTTGACGATGGTGCGGAACGTGGAGTTCTTCATCGCCTGGCTGGCGATCTTCGTCAGGTCGCGGGGGGTCGAGTAGTTCTTCCCGCTGCTTATACCGTCGAACGAGTCGAAGTGGGTGTTCTTCAGCTTCAGGCTCTTCGCCGTGGCGTTCATCTTGCCGATGAACGACTTCACGCGGGCCGCACGGGTCTTGCCGGTGCCGAACTTGTCGGCCAGGGCGTACGCCGCGTCGCAGCCGGACGGCAGCATCAGGCCGTAGAGCAGCTGGTTGACCGTCACCTTGTCGCCGACGATGAGCCGGGCGGACGAGGCGTTCTTGGAGACGATGTAGTCGCTGTACGCCTTCTGGATCGTGACCTTGGACTTCAGGTTCACGTTCTTCTGCTGGAGCACCACGAGGGCGGTCATGATCTTCGTGGTGGAGCCGGTGGAGCGGCGGGTGTCCGCGGACTTGCTGAAGAGGGCCTTACCGGTGCCGTTGTTCATCACGAAGCCGCCCTTGGCGACGATCTTCGGAGCCGGTGGCGGGGTGGCGGCGTGCGCCGCCGAGGCGAAGGCGCCGCTCGCGAGCACCGCACCCGCGGTGAGCGCCACCGTGCTCGCTACGGTGACGCGATTGATGCGTTTGATCCCGATTTTCAACTGAACGCTCCAAATGCCCCTGAAATGCGGCCACATATGGGTGCCGCTCGGTGAGTGAGACTGCCGGAGCGGGCGAATGGATGCGCTCTCGAACGGGTGAATTTGCACGGGCTCGACCCTGATCCTTTTCGCGCGGCTGTCGGCCTGACCCGTGGTCAGGGTTTGCCCACCCTCGACGGGGTGCAGCACGCGCAGCCGGGTTGACAGCCGCACGCGTCCGTCGCTGTTCCCGCAGGGCTGGCGGGGGCCGCCATGGGCGAGGGCGGTGCGCAACAGCCCCTGCCCTGCCACGCGTCGCGGCCCTCCTTGACCGCGATGACGGCGATGACGAGGGCGGCGACCGGGTCGGCCCAGGACCAGCCGAGGAGGGCGTTGAGGAGCAGGCCGACGAGGAGGACGGCGGAGAGGTACGTGCACAGCAGGGTCTGCTTCGAGTCCGCGACGGCCGAGGCGGAGCCGAGTTCGCGGCCCGCCCGGCGCTGGGCGGTGGAGAGGAACGGCATGATCGCCAGGGAGAGCGCCGCGATCACGATGCCGGTGAGGGAGCGTTCGGCCTCGCCGCCGCCCGCCAGGGCCCGTGCCGCGTCGACGGAGACGTACGCCGCGAGCGCGAAGAACGAGAGGGCGATGATCCGCAGGGCGGCCTTCTCCCGGGCCTCGCGCACCGCGTGGTCGCGGGCGGAGAACTGCCAGGCGACGGCGGTGGCGGAGGAGACCTCGATGACGGAGTCGAGGCCGAAGCCGACCAGCGCGCTGGAGGAGGCGATCGTTCCGGCGGTGAGGGCGACGACCGCCTCGACGACGTTGTAGGCGATGGTCGCCGCGACCAGTAGCCGTATCCGGCGGGCGAGGGCGTCACGGCGGGCCGGGGAGGGGCCCAGGGATATCGCGGTCATCGGTCAGCAGCACCCTTCCGTTTCCGCGTCCGGGCAGGTGCGGTCCGTCTCCACGGCCACCACGGCGGTGCGCAGGGCCTCCAGGGCGTCGCCGAGGCGTTCGTCGGCCAGTTCGTAGCGCGTCCGGCGACCGTCCGGCACGGTGACGACCAGGCCGCAGTCGCGCAGGCAGGCCAGGTGGTTGGAGAGCCGGGTGCGCGAGATGCCCAGGGCGTCGGCGAGATCGGAGGGGTACGCCGGGGCCTGGTGGAGTGCGAGCAGCAGGCGGCAGCGGATCGGGTCGGCGAGCGCGCGGCCGAACCGCGCGAGCACCTCGATGTCGGGAGCGACGGTCAGCATGCGTCTGACAGTACAGATGATCCTGAATTCAGGAAAGCGTGAACTATGGGACTCTCGTGGCCCGCCGGACGGGTCCAGAATCCGGACGCCCCTCCGCCATGCGTGCATGTTGTATCTATGCTGTGCGCATGCCTGCCGCACCCCCCGCCGCCCCCGTACAGCCGCCGACCGCCTCCCTCAAGCAGCCCCCCGCCGCCGAGCGCGTCTACGCGCACATCAAGGAAGCGGTCCTGGACCGTCGCTACGAGGGCGGGACACTGCTCACCGAAGGGGGGCTCGCGGACGCCGTAGGGGTGTCGCGTACGCCCGTACGGGAGGCGTTGCTGCGGCTGGAGGTCGAGGGGCTGATCAAGCTCTACCCGAAGAAGGGCGCCCTCGTGCTCGCCGTCTCCGCGCAGGAGATCAAGGACGTGGTGGAGACGCGGCTGCTGGTGGAGGAGTTCGCGGCGCGCAAAGCCGTTCCCGCGTCACCTCAGCTGATCGCGCGGCTCGAACAGCTCCTGGAGGAGCAGCGGCAGTTGGCGGAGGCCGGGGATCTGGCGGCGGTGGCCGTCAAGGACCGGTGTTTCCACGCGGAGATCGTCAAGCACGCCGGGAACGAGATCCTCTCGCGCCTCTACGACCAGCTGCGCGACCGTCAGCTGCGGATGGGCGTCGCGGTGATGGAGGCCCACCCCGGACGGATCGAGGCCAACATCACCGAGCACGGTGAGCTGCTGGACGCGATCCGGGGCGGGGACGCGGACGAGGCCGCGCAGGTCGTGCGGCGCCATGTCGGGCGCGTACGGGTGCTGGTGAGGGGTGAGGACCGGTGAGTTCAGCGGCCGCCCCCACGCTTTCCCTGCCCGGTGATCCGCCCGGGGGCCGGCGGGCCGCCTGGGTCTGGGGCATCGGCGTCGCCGTCTACTTCGTCGCCATCATCTTCCGTACGAGCCTGGGCGTGGCCGGTCTCGACGCCGCCGACCGGTTCGACGTCAACGCCTCCGCCCTGTCGACGTTCTCCATCCTCCAGCTCCTCGTCTACGCGGGCATGCAGATACCCGTGGGGCTGATGGTCGACCGGCTCGGCACCAAGCGGGTCCTCACCATCGGGGCCGTCCTGTTCACGGTCGGTCAGCTCGGGTTCGCGCTCTCCCCCTCGTACGGGATGGCGCTGGCCGCCCGCGTCCTGCTCGGCTGCGGTGACGCGATGACGTTCATCAGCGTGCTGCGGCTCGGCAGCCGCTGGTTCCCCGCCCGGCGCGGGCCGCTGATCGCCCAGGTCGCCGCGCTGTTCGGGATGGCGGGCAACCTCGTCTCGACCCTCTTCATCGCGCGGGCGCTGCACAGCTTCGGCTGGACCACCACCTTCGTCGGCAGTGCGGCGGCGGGCGTCGTGGTGCTGATCCCGCTGCTGCTGTTCCTGAAGGACCACCCCGCCGGGCACGAGCCGCCGCCCGCCGAGCACACGGGAGCCGCGTACGTCCGCAGGCAGATCGCTGCCGCCTGGCGGGAACCGGGGACCCGGCTCGGGATGTGGGTGCACTTCACCACCCAGTTCCCGGCGATGGTGTTCCTGCTGCTCTGGGGGATGCCGTTCCTCGTGGAGGCACAGGGGCTGAGCCGGGGGACGGCGGGCACACTGCTCACCCTGGTGGTGCTCTCCAACATGGTGGTGGGGCTCGTCTACGGGCAGATCATCGCCCGTCACCACGAGGCGCGGACCCCCATCGCGCTGGGCACGGTCGCGGCGACCGCCCTCCTCTGGGCCTGCGCGATCCTCTACCCCGCCGATCACACGCCGATGTGGCTGCTGACGGTCCTGTGCGTGGTGCTGGGCGCCTGCGGCCCCGCCTCGATGGTCGGCTTCGACTTCGCCCGGCCCGCGAATCCGCCGGAGCGTCAGGGGACCGCGTCGGGCATCGTCAACATGGGCGGGTTCATCGCCTCCATGACCACGCTGCTCGCCGTGGGAGTGCTGCTGGACACCACCGGCGGCAACTACCGGATCGCCTTCGCCTCGGTCTTCGTCCTGGAGGCGCTCGGCGTCGCCCAGATCCTGCGGCTGCGCCGCCGGGCGGCGGTGCGGGAACGCGACCACCATGTGGTGAGCAGGGTGGAGGCCGTGCACGTACCCGCGTGACCGGCGGGAGTGCGCTCGGCGGCGCGCCCGCCCTCCCCGTGGACTCCGGGGCGGGCGCCGCCGAGAAAGCGGTGCTACGGGGTGACGGCGAAGTGGTCCAGGATCGCCGTGGCCAGCTCCTGGTCGCCCTCGGCCTTGATCCGGTCGGCCACGGCGGCGGGGCGGACCCGTCCGCAGGCCAGGCGTACGTACGTCTCCCAGTCCATCGACAGCGTCACGGCCGGGCCCAGCGAGGGGGAACCGTCTATCGAACCCCGGCCCTCGCCGTCGACCCGTACCGTCCGCAGGAACTCCACCGGGCCGTGCACATCCAGCACCACCGCCGAGTTGGCCGGTGCGCCCGCGTCCTTGGCGACCACCTTCGGCAGCGCGGAGAGCAGCACGTCCCGGGTGATGTGCGCGCCGGGGGAGTCCAGGTTGCCCGGCTGCCCGAGCGTCGTCCGCAGGTCCTGCTCATGCACCCAGAGATCGAAGGCCCGCATGGTGTAGGCCACTTCGAGGGACTGCTCGGCGCCCAGGGGCGCGCGGACCATCGTCTCGGGGGCGCGCGACTCGTTGCGGAGGTGCCGGGCGCGGCGGATGAGGACGTACTCCAGCTCGGACGTCATCTCCGGGGCGGTGTGGTGACGCCGGACGTCGACCTGCATCTCCATATAGCGCGCGAAGTCACTCTGTACGTGGTAGAGGTCGCGCGGCAGCGTATGGATGGGCCGCGGGTCGCCGAGCATCTCGCACTCCATGCCGATGACGTGCGACACGATGTCCCGTACCGACCACCAGGGGCACGGCGTACGGCGGTTCCACTCCCCCTCGGCGAGCGGCTTCACCAGCTCGGCTATCGCTTCGATGGAGTGGGTCGCGGCGTCGGCGTAGGGCTGGAGGCTGGGATGGACGGTCACGGGACCCCTCGGCGGTTCTTCGGTGCATGGGCTGGAGAGCAGGGTGTGCCGACGGGCGGGCCGGCACGGACGACGCTGTCGTGGGCTGCGGGCTGCGGGCTACGTGGAGGTTCAGTCGCCTAAGTTACGCTGCGAGCAGGCACCCCGGCAGTGCTTTCGTGTGACGATCGTAGGCCCGTGTTGACGGCTTGAATGCCAGGACGGTGGTAGTGTGCGCGCCTCCCTCATCCAGATCGCAGTAGACCCGGACGAATCCGTCGAGGACCGCCGCGAGCGCGCGGCCTCCCTGGTGGTCGGTCAGCGCGGCTCCGACCTCGTGGTCCTGCCCGAGCTCTGGCCGGTCGGGGCGTTCTCGTACCCCCTCTTCGAGCAGGAGGCCGAGCCGCTCCAGGGCCCCACCCACGAGGCCATGGCCAAGGCGGCGGCCGAGGCGGGCGTCTGGCTGCACGCGGGCTCCTTCGTGGAGCGCGCGCCGGACGGCACCCTCTACAACACCGCGCTGGTCTTCTCGCCGGACGGCGAGCGCTCGGCGGTGTACCGCAAGATCCACCGCTTCGGTTTCGACAGGGGCGAGGCGGTGATGATGGGCGCCGGTGAGGAGCTGGTGACCGTCACCCTCCCGCAGACCACGCTGGGCCTGGCCACCTGCTACGACCTGCGCTTTCCCGAGCAGTTCCGGGGGCTCGTCGACGCGGGCGCCGAGACGTTCGTCGTGGCGGCCGGCTGGCCGGAGCGCCGCCGTGCCCACTGGACGCTCCTCGCCCGGGCCCGGGCTGTCGAGAACCAGGCGTACGTCCTCGCCCTCAGCACGGCGGGCAGCCACGCGGACGTTCCGCAGGCCGGGCACAGCATCGTTGTCGACCCCTTGGGCGAGGTGCTCGCCGAGGCCGGTGTGGGCGAGGAGGTCCTGACGGTGGAGTTCGACCCGGCGAAGGCGGGCGAGACCCGGGAACACTTCCCGGCGCTGAAGGACCGCCGCCTGGGGATCGCGCCGCCGCGCTGAGACCCCGTTCTCCCGCCCCCGCCGCCCTGGGGTGAGCCGTGAATCCCGGGGCACCCGCCTTTCATGAAGCGCTGGTGGAGATGGGTGGGTGTTCCGGTCGTGCTGGGCATCGCGGCGGGTGCGGCGACGACCCTTGTCACCGACAGATCCTGGAGCTCGGAGCTGCTGCCCCGCTGTCTGATGTTCTCGGTCACCTATATGGCGATCCAGCCGGTCATGGTGCGCGTGCGGCGCCGTGCCGAGCGGCAGGAGCGGCAGCACCTGCGGGACATCGAGCAGGCGCGGCGCGATCGGCGCATCTAGCTGACGAGGGTCAGAGCCCGGGCGGGCCAGGGGGACGAGGCCGGGCGCGCCTCCATGTTTCACGTGAAACGCCCTGTTTCACGTGAAACAGCGAACTCCTGTACCCGGTAAGGCGGTCAGCCCCCGTTCTCCTTGTCCGCCAGCACGATCACGCACATCGACACGGCGATGAGCAGCGAGATGTCCGCGTCCTCCCGGACCACGTCGATGCCGTACGTGTCCCGGAGCGTCAGCCAGCGCCGCGAGATCTGGGCCAGCAGCTCACCGTCGTACTCGATGGCGAACTCGCGGTCCAGGATCTTGCCGCTGACGTCAAGCTCCGTACCGTCCGCCAGGGTCACCCGGTAGTGGTTGCGGAGCAGCGAGAGCCGCTTGCGCTTGACCTTGGCGAGCTCCTCGCCGCCGCGCTCGATGAGCATCGTGTCGCGCAGGCTGACCAGCTTCTGCCGCAGCTCGACAAGGACCCGGCCGTCGGCGTCCTTCAGCTCGAAGGTGTCACGCAGCCGCATGGCCTTGCCGTCCACCAGGAAGACCTTGCGGCCCTCGGTGTCCTCGATCCAGTAGTCGTCCCCGATGGCGAAGAGGCGTTCACGCACTTGAAGTCTCATGCGACACAGATTCCCCCGGCCCCCGGCGGAATGCGTGCAGGAGGCGGCGGTGTTGACTGGTGGCATGGCAACACGTGCACGCGTCCGCGCCCCCGAACTCATCGGCAAGGGCGGCTGGCTCAATACAGGCGACCGGCAGTACACCCTCTCCGAACTGCGAGGACGCATCGTCATCCTCGATTTCTGGACCTTCTGCTGTGTGAACTGCCTGCATGTCCTGGATGAGCTGCGGGAGCTGGAGGAGAAGCACCGCGACACCGTGGTGATCATCGGGGTCCACTCGCCGAAGTTCGTCCACGAGGCCGACCACCAGGCCGTCGTCGACGCCGTCGAGCGGTACGAGGTCCACCACCCGGTGCTGGACGACCCCGAGCTGGCCACCTGGAAGCAGTACGCCGTACGGGCCTGGCCGACGCTCGTCGTCATCGACCCCGAGGGCTATGTCGTCGCCCAGCACGCGGGCGAGGGCCACGCCCACGCCATCGAGAAGCTGGTCGAGGAGCTGGAGGCCGAGCACGGGGCCAAGGGCACGCTCCGCCGGGGCGACGGTCCGTATGTGGCGCCCGAGCCCGTCGCCACGCATCTGCGCTTCCCGGGCAAGGCGCTGCTCCTGCCCGACGGGGGCTTCCTGGTCTCCGACACCACCCGCCACCGCCTGGTCGAGCTGGACGCGGACGGCGAGACCGTACGGCGTCACTTCGGCACCGGCGAGCGCGGCCTGAGCGACGGCGGTGCGGACGAGGCCCGGTTCAGCGAACCGCAGGGGCTCGCCGTGCTCCCCGACGGCCGCATCGCCGTCGCGGACACCGTCAACCACGCGATCCGCGCCCTGGACCTCACGACCGGGGCGGTCACCACCCTCGCCGGGACCGGCCGCCAGTGGTGGCAGGGGAACCCGACCGGCGGTCCGGCGCGCGAGGTGGACCTCTCCTCGCCGTGGGACCTCGCCTGGTTCGGTGACCGGCTGTGGATCGCCATGGCGGGCGTGCACCAGCTGTGGACGTACGACCCCGAGGACGGGACCGTACGGGTCGCCGCCGGGACCACCAACGAGGGGCTGGTCGACGGGCCCGCCGCGGAGGCGTGGTTCGCGCAGCCGTCCGGGCTCGCGGTCTCCGCCGACGGCGAGCGGCTCTGGGTCGCCGACTCCGAGACCTCCGCCCTGCGCTGGGTCGACCGGGACGAGCATGTGCACACCGCCGTCGGCACCGGCCTCTTCGACTTCGGCCACCGCGACGGGGCGGCTTCCCAGGCGCTCTTCCAGCACCCGATCGGCGTCACCGCGCTGCCCGACGGGTCGGTGGCGGTCTCGGACACGTACAACCACGCGCTGCGCCGCTACGACCCCGCGTCCGACGAGGTCACCACGCTCGCCACCGATGTCCGCGAGCCCAGCGACGCGGTACTGGTCGACGGTGATCTGGTCGTCGTCGAGTCCGCCCGCCACCGGCTCACCCGCCTCCGGCTGCCCGAGGAGGCCGTACGCGTCCCCGAGCAGGCCCACCGCACCCAGCGCGCCGCCACCGAGATCGCCCCGGGCACGCTCCGGCTCGACGTGGTCTTCCAGGCGCCGGCCGGGCAGAAGCTGGACACCCGCTACGGGCCCTCCACCCGGCTCCTGGTCTCCTCGACCCCGCCCGAGCTGCTGGCGGACGGCTCCGGCCAGGGCACGGACCTCGGGCGTGACCTGGTCCTCGCGGACGGGGTCACCGAGGGCGTCCTGCATGTCTCCGCGATGGCCGCCTCCTGCGACGACGACCCGGCCAACGAGTACCCGGCCTGCCATGTCCACCAGCAGGACTGGGGCGTACCGGTGCGGGTGACCCCCGACGGCGCGGCCCGGCTGCCGCTGGTGCTGGCCGGGATGGACGAGCAGGGCTGAGGCGACCGCCGCCCGCCGGGGAAGGGGCCTCGGCGGGGACGGGCGTCAGTGGTAGCGGTGGTCGTCGTCCTGGACGACCGTGGTGGTGGGCGGCACGACCATGCGCCGCCTGCGCGCGATGCTCATGTAGACGAAGACCCCGATGAGGCCGACGAGCATCATGATCCAGCCGACCAGATCGAGATTGATCCCCTCGGCCTTCCAGTCGGTCGCGAACGCCAGGATCGCGCCACCGCCGATCAGGAGAATGCATCCTCCGAGTCCCATGATTCCCGCCTCCTCGACGGCCCGGTGTATCCGGACCGGTGTACGGGTCGCGTACCCGGCCCGGCAACAACCATGTCCGGGGCGGCGGTTGGGCGTCGGTGTCAGCCCGTCAGGAACGCCGTGAGCGCGTTGGCCAGCAGATACGGGTCGTCCGCCCCGCACAGTTCACGGGCGCTGTGCATGGAGAGGATCGCCACCCCGATGTCCACGGTCTGGATGCCGTGCCGGGCGGCGGTGATCGGGCCGATCGTCGTGCCGCAGGGCATCGCGTTGTTGGAGACGAACGTCTGCCACGGGACGCCCGCCTTCTCGCAGGCGGCGGCGAACACCGCGCGCCCACTGCCGTCGGTGGCGTACCGCATGTTGACGTTGACCTTGAGGATCGGCCCGCCGTTGGCGACCGGGTGGTGCGTCGGGTCGTGCCGCTCGGCGTAGTTGGGGTGCACGGCGTGGCCGGTGTCGGAGGAGAGGCAGACCGTTCCGGCGAAGGCGCGGGCGCGGTCCTCGTACGTACCGCCCCGGGCGAAGACCGAGCGCTCCAGGACCGAGCCCAGGAGCGGCCCGTCGGCCCCGGTGTCGGACTGCGAGCCGTTCTCCTCGTGGTCGAAGGCGGCCAGTACGGGGATGTACGGGAGCTCCTCGTCCGGCTGTCCGGCGACGGCGGCCAGGGCGGCGGTCGCGGCGTGCACGGAGAGGAGGTTGTCCATGCGCGGCCCGGCGAGCAGCTCGCGGTCCCGGCCCAGGTAGGACGGCGGCTCGATGGCGTGCGGCATGAGGTCCCAGCCGGTGACGTCCTCCGCGTCGACGCCCGCCTCCTCGGCGACGAAGCGGATCAGGTCGCCCTCCGCCACCTCGCCGAGCCCCCAGATCGGCTGCATGTGGCGCTGCCGGTCGAGCTTGAGTCCGTCGGTGTTGGCGGACCGGTCCAGATGCACGGCCAGCTGGGGCACGCGCAGCAGGGCCCGGTCGATGTTGACCAGCCGGTCGGTGCCGTCCCGCAGCGAGATCCGGCCGGCCAGGCCCAGGTCCCGGTCGAGCCAGGTGTTCAGCAGGGTGCCGCCGTAGACCTCCACCGCGATCTGGCGCCAGCCGTGGGAACCGGAGTCGGGCAGCGGCTTCACCCGCAGGTTCGGGGAGTCGGTGTGCGCGCCGACGATCCGGAACGGGGTGTGCGCCGCCGCGCCCTCCGGCACGTACCACGCGATGATCGCCCCGCCGCGGAGCACGTACTTCCCGCCGGTGCTCCCGTCCCAGGCGGCGGTCTCCTCGACCTGGCGGAATCCGGCCACCTCCAGCCGGGCGGCCGCGTTGGCCACAGCGTGGTACGGGGACGGGCTCGCCGCCAGGAAGGACATCAGATCATCGGTGTGCGCACGGTCGAACCGGTGGCGAGAACTCATGGTCTTCACTGTATCGAGGGACCCGAATCCGGAATCCGGTGACCGGCGGGGCGCCGGAGAAGGGGGAGCCCTACAGCTCGTCGATCGCGGTCAGGTCGATGTCGATGTCGTACGGGGCGGAGAGCTTGAGGCGGTCGTGGTGGACGCCGGTGGAGACGTACGTCTTGTTGACCGGATCGAGCTCATAGGTGATGACCATGGGGCGGTCGTTCTCACCGGTCATCTCGACGAGCCAGAAGTGCTTGATTCCGGCCGCCGCGTACTTGTGCGGCTTGGTGTCCCGGTCGCGGTCCTCGGAGTCGGGGGAGACGACCTCCACGGCGAGCAGGACGTCGGCGGCCTCGTAGCGGGTGGTGCGCTGGTTGCCGTCGGCGGAGGCGGTCACCACGAGGAGGTCGGGCTCCGGAACGTTGCGCTTGCTGAGCACGACTGCCATCTCACGACGCACCCGCAGGCCGTTCGGGACGTGCTGGCGCAGCCCCTGCTCCAGCAGATACATGGCCAGCGTGTGGAACTCTCGCTGCGGACTCACGAAAACCAGGCTGCCGTCGATCAGCTCTGTGTGCGGCGGGAGGTCGTCAAGCGTGAAGAAATCGTCCACGGTGTAGCCGTCCGGTGGCGGGACCGGCCACCGAGGGTTGGCGCGCCGCAGCTGCGACGCTTCGGACTGTGCCTCGGCGGTCATGGTTCCTCCCATGGAAGGGATTCTGGTCCGTGCACTCAGCGTACCCAGCTGATACGACAGCGCCGCCACCCGAACGAATTCCGGATGGCGGCGCGTGTTGACGAAACAGGCGAGCGATTCCTCAGAACGCGGCTTCGTCCAGCTCCATCAGCGAGTTGTCGACGCTCTCGGCGAGCGCGCGCTCGGTCGAGACGCCCGGGAGGATGTTCGCGGCGAAGAACTTCGCGGCGGCGATCTTGCCCCGGTAGAAGGCCACGTCCTTGGCGGAGGCGGTCGGCAGCTTCTCGGCGGCCACGGCCGCGCCCTTGAGGAGCAGGTAGCCGACGACGACGTCGCCGGAGGCCATCAGGAGGCGGGTGGTGTTGAGGCCCACCTTGTAGATGTTCTTGACGTCCTCGCCGGTCGCGGTGAGGTCGGTGATCATCGTTCCGACGATCGCCTCCAGGTCCACGGCCGCCTTGGCGAGCGAGTCCAGCGCGGGGGCCAGCTCCTCGTTGCCCTGGGCGCCCGCGAGGAACTTCTTGATCTCCTCGGAGAGCGTGTTGAGCGAGACGCCCTGGTCGCGGACGATCTTCCGGAAGAAGAAGTCCTGGCCCTGGATCGCCGTGGTGCCCTCATAGAGGGTGTCGATCTTGGCGTCCCGGATGTACTGCTCGACCGGGTACTCCTGGAGGTAGCCGGAGCCGCCGAACGTCTGGAGCGACTGCGCCAGCTGCTCGTAGGACTTCTCGGAGCCGTACCCCTTCACGATCGGCAGCAGCAGGTCGTTGAGGCCGTTCAGCGCCTTCGCGTCCTCGCCCGCGGCCTCCTTCTCCTGGATCGCGTCCTGGACGGAGGCCGTGTACAGCACGAGGGAGCGCATGCCCTCGGCGTACGCCTTCTGCGTCATGAGCGAGCGGCGCACGTCGGGGTGGTGCGTGATGGTGACCTTGGGCGCGGTCTTGTCCATGAACTGCGACAGGTCGGTGCCCTGGACGCGCTCCTTGGCGTACTCCAGCGCGTTCAGGTAGCCCGTGGAGAGCGTGGCGATGGCCTTCGTGCCGACCATCATCCGGGCGAACTCGATGATGCGGAACATCTGGCGGATGCCGTCGTGCTTGTCGCCGATCAGCCAGCCCTTGGCGGGGTGGCGGTCGCCGAAGGTCATCTCGCAGGTGTTGGACGCCTTGAGGCCCATCTTGTGCTCGACGTTCGTCGCGTACACACCGTTGCGTTCGCCCAGCTCACCGGTGGTCCAGTCGAAGTGGTACTTCGGGACCAGGAAGAGCGAGAGGCCCTTGGTGCCGGGGCCGGCGCCCTCGGGGCGGGCCAGCACGTAGTGGAGGATGTTCTCGGACATGTCGTGCTCGCCCGAGGTGATGAAGCGCTTCACACCCTCGATGTGCCAGGAGCCGTCCTCCTGCTGCACGGCCTTCGTCCGCCCGGCGCCGACGTCGGAGCCCGCGTCCGGCTCGGTCAGCACCATCGTCGAGCCCCACTGCTTCTCGACGGCGATCTCCGCGACCTTCTTCTGCTCCTCCGTGCCCTCCTCGAAGAGGATGCCCGCGAAGGCCGGACCCGAGGAGTACATCCACACGGCCGGGTTCGAGCCGAGCAGCAGCTCCGCGTAGCCCCAGATCAGGGAGCGGGGGGAGGTGGTGCCGCCGATCTCCTCGGGCAGGCCCAGGCGCCAGTACTCCGAGTCCATGAAGGACTGGTACGACTTCTTGAAGCTCTCCGGGACCGGCGCGGTGTTGGTCTCCGGGTCGAAGACCGGCGGGTTGCGGTCGGCGTCGGCGAAGGAGTCGGCGAGCTCGTTCTCCGCGAGGCGGGCGATCTCCTCCAGGATGCTCTTCGCGGTGTCGACGTCCATCTCCGCGAACGGACCGGTGCCGTACAGCTTGTCGCGCCCGAGCACCTCGAAGAGGTTGAACTCGATGTCGCGGAGATTCGACTTGTAGTGCCCCATGGGAAGGCTCCGTAATCAATAGCAGTGGCGCGCAGCGCCCCGGGGAGTGATGCGGGTCGGGCGACAGGCAGGCGGTTCGGTACAGGCCAGACGTGGGTGTATCAGCTGACCTCTACGATGATGCTACCCGTCAGTAATAAGGCGCAACCCCTCAAGCCGTAGATGTGTCCGATTACTCTTTGCAGCATGTACGGCTACGACCAGAACCCTGGTGCTCAGCAGCAGATGGGTCAGATGGGCCAGATGGGCGGCGGCTACGGCGAGCAGCCGCTGTACCCCGAGCCCTCCCCGCCCTCCCTGGCCGACGCGGTACGGGCCTTCACCACCGGCTCCCTCTCCGCCGAGGACTTCCAGCAGATCTTCGCCACGTCGAAGGTCTACTGCCCGCGCGGCGACAACCCCGGTTTCCTGGCGCTGCACAACACGCAGCAGCCCGTGATCCCGATGTTCACCACGCTCAAGGAACTGCGGCTGTACGCGGGCAAGGAGTCCAAGTACTTCGTGATCACCGGCGCCGAGGTGATCGACCTGCTCCCCACGGGGTACGGCTTCGTCCTCGACATGGAGGGCGACCACCGGATGGTCTTCGACGCCAAGGCGGTCGAGCAGATGGTCGACTTCGCGATGCGCCGGATGTATGGGTAGGCGTTCACCGGCCGTGGGGTGTTGACCTGCGGTTTCCTTCTTTCGGGCGAGGGCCCGCGCCGGGGGCGGCGCGGGCCCTCGTGCTGTCGGCGGCGGGCCGGGAATGCCGCACGCCTTGCAGGATGTTCACCATTCAACTAAATTCGTTCCAGCAGACTCGCCCGGAGGTGGCTCCCATGCCCGCAGTGACCGTCGACAACCCGCTGACCCTGCCCAAGGTGGCCGCTTCGGGTGACGCCGTGGCCCGCCCCGTACTCGCCGTCACCACGGCGCCGAGCGGATTCGAGGGCGAGGGCTTCCCCGTCCGCCGCGCGTTCGCGGGCATCAACTACCAGCACCTCGACCCGTTCATC